>NZ_PKIZ01000020.1:0-18764 GCF_002847825.1 Kytococcus schroeteri
GGCCACACCGTGTCTGCCGGCCCGGTCACCGTCCTCCCCACGCCCGGCCCCGGCCCCGGCCCCGGGCGTGGGGGTGGGGGCACTGTTGCCCAGGGCGTCGGCCAGGGCCTGGTCGCGGCGGGCCTCGCCCTTCTCGCGGTGCCCGGCGCCGGCGACCAGTTGGGCGTCGTCCAGGTGGTGCAGGCCACCGTCCTGCCGGGCGGACCCGACCACGGACACCACCCGGGAGCGCACCCTGGCGGCCCGGTTGGTCACCACCGCGGCGCGGGATGCCAGGCCGCGGGCCCGGTCGGCCGACCACGCCAACGCGCCAGCCGGGGTGGACTCCACCGCCGCGAGTGCCCCCATCAGGGTGTCCAGGGCCGCGTCGACCCGGTCGAACGCAGCATCCACTGCGCCCAACGGGTCCGGGCCCGTCGCCTCGGGGGCCGGCGAGCCAACACCCACCGCCGGGGCCTGCCCCGCCCCGGACCCCACGTACTCGAACCTGTCGCCCACCACGCCCCCTTCCGACGTGCCCCGTGACCGGACCCCCGTCCGATCAACTACCCCCAGAATAGTACACACAACCTACTCAAAGCAACCCCACCATCGGACATGTGGACGAGCAGCGCCCACCCCGCCCCGTCCACAGCCCCGCCAGCCGAGCCGGCCCAGTCCTCCCCACCCACCGGCTCGCACGTCCTCCGCCCACCACCGGTGCGGTGACCCCCCGGCCCGGGCAGTACGGTTGTGACCGGTTCCACGTCTGACACAGGAGGTTCTCGTGACCCAGCCCGTCAAGGTCGCCGTGACCGGCGCCGCCGGCCAGATCTGCTACTCCCTGCTCTTCCGCATCGCCGCGGGCGAGCTGCTCGGCCCGGACACCCCCGTCCAGCTCCGCCTGCTCGAGATCACCCCGGCTCTCCCCGCCCTCGAGGGCGTCGTGATGGAGCTCGAGGACAGCGCCTTCCCGCTGCTGTCGGGCGTGGAGATCGGCGACGACGCCAAGAAGGTGTTCGACGGCGCCAACGTCGCGATGCTGGTGGGCGCCCGCCCGCGCGGCAAGGGCATGGAGCGCTCGGACCTGCTCGAGGCCAACGGCCAGATCTTCACCGGCCAGGGCCAGGCCCTCAACGAGGTGGCCGCCGACGACATCCGCATCACCGTCACCGGCAACCCGGCCAACACCAACGCGCTCATCGCCATGAACAACGCGCCCGACATCCCCACCGAGCGGTTCTCGGCCCTCACCCGCCTGGACCACAACCGCGCCAAGGCCCAGCTGGCCACCAAGGCCGGCGTGCGCACCACCGACATCCAGCGCATGACCATCTGGGGCAACCACTCGGCCACCCAGTACCCGGACATCTTCCACGCCACCATCAACGGCAAGCCGGCCGCCGAGGTCGTGGACGACCAGGCGTGGCTGGAGAACGACTTCATCCCCACCGTGGCGCAGCGCGGCGCGGCCATCATCGAGGCCCGCGGCTCGTCCTCGGCCGCCTCCGCCGCCACCGCCACCATGGACCACACCCGTACCTGGCTGCAGGGCACCGCCGAGGGCGACTGGACGTCCATGGCCGTGTGCTCCGACGGCTCCTACGGCGTGCCCGAGGGCCTCATCTCCTCCTTCCCGGTGACCACCAAGAACGGCACCTGGGAGATCGTGCAGGGCCTGGAGATCGACGAGTTCTCCCGCGGCAGGATCGACGCCTCCGTGGCCGAGCTGGCCGAGGAGCGCGACACCGTGCGCGAGAAGGGCCTCATCCAGGGCTGACACCCCCTCACGCGACGAAGGGCCGACCCCGTGCGGGGTCGGCCCTTCGTCGCGTGAGGCCAGCTGGTCGAGCCTCGGCAGCGCCTCAGAGGCGGATGAGGCGCGCCATCGTCCACAGCAGACCGGACATGAGCAGCCACATGAGCACGTCCGCCCACCGACTGCGCGTGACCAGCCCGCCGGCGAGGCGCTCGGGCAGCACCGCACGCAGGAGCGCCCCCAGGGCCGCCCCGGTGGCCAGCACCATCACGGCCGGACGCACCTCGTGCAGCACCACCATCACTGTGCCGGCGGCCAGGAGGGCGAGGGTCAGCCACCACGCCCCGAGGTCCACGAGCCGGTCCAGGGGGCGGATGGAGGGGCCACGCTTGTCCGCCAGCGGCCCCGACCACCCGGCGCGGCGCTCAGGCGGCGGCGTCACGCTCCGCGGCCTCCACCACGTTGCGCAGCAGCATGGCGCGCGTCATCGGGCCCACGCCGCCGGGGTTGGGGCTGACCCAGCCCGCCACCTCGGCCACGTCCTCGGCCACGTCACCCACGATCTTCCCGTCCACCCGGGAGACGCCCACGTCGAGCACCGCGGCACCGGGCTTCACCATGTCGGCGGTCACCATGCCGGGCACGCCGGAGGCGGCCACCACCACGTCGGCGCGGCGCAGGTGGGAGGCGAGGTCGCGGGTGCCGGTGTGCACCACCGTGGTGGTGGCGTTCACCGAGCGCTCGGCGAGCATCAGCGCCAGCGGGCGCCCCACGGTGAGACCGCGGCCCACCACCACCACCTCGGCGCCCTCCAACGGCACCTCGTAGCGGCGCAGCAGCTCGATGACGCCGGCCGGCGTGCAGGCACGCGGGGCCTCCACCCCGTGCACCAGGCTGCCGAGGTTGTAGGGGTGCAGCCCGTCCACGTCCTTGTGCGGGGCCACGCGGGAGAGCAGCGCGAACTCGTCGAGGCCGGTGGGCTGCTGCACGAGGAAGCTCGTCACGCGGTTGTCGGCGTTGAGCTCGTCGATGAGCTCCTCCACCTCGGCCTGGCTGGCGCTGGCCGGCAGGTCGTGGCGGTAGCTGGGCAGGCCGATCTGGGCGCAGTCCTTGTGCTTGGCCCCCACGTACCACTGGCTGCCGGGGTCCTCACCCACGAGGATGGTGGCCAGGCCGGGGGTGTGGCCGGCGTCCAGGAGGGCCTTCACGCGGGTCGTGAGGTCGTCCTTGATCTCCTGGAGAACCGTGCGTCCGTCGAGGATCTGAGCGGTCATGTCCGTCATCGTCCCAGAACTCAGTGGGCGAAGTGGCGGGTACCGGTGAGGTACATCGTGACCCCGGCCTCGCGGGCGGCGGCCACGACCTCCTCGTCGCGCATCGACCCACCGGGCTGCACCACGGCGCGCACGCCGGCATCGAGCAGCACCTGCAGGCCGTCGGCGAAGGGGAAGAACGCGTCCGAGGCGGCCACGGAGCCGCGGGCGCGCTCCTCGCCGGCGCGGGAGACCGCCAGGTGGCAGGAGTCCACGCGGTTCACCTGCCCCATGCCGATGCCGACGCTCGCGCCGTCCTTGGCCAGCAGGATGGCGTTGGACTTGGTGGCCCGCACCGCGCGCCAGGCGAACTGCAGGTCGGCCAGGGTGGCCTCGTCGGCGGCCTCGCCGGCCACCAACTCCCAAGCCGCGGCGTCGTCACCGGGGGCGTCGAGCACGTCGCGCTCCTGCACGAGCAGGCCGCCGCTGATGGGGCGCAGCTCCTGGCCGGCCCGCTCCGGCGCCCGGGCGGTGAGCAGGCGGATGTTCTTCTTGGCGGTGAGCAGCTCCACGGCCTCGGGCGCGAAGGACGGGGCGATGACCACCTCGGTGAAGACGTCCTTGACCGTCTCGGCCATCTCGCGCGTCACCTCGCGGTTGGCGGCGATGATCCCCCCGAAGGCGCTCACCGGGTCGCAGGCGTGGGCGCGGGCGTGGGCGGTGGCGACGTCCGGCCCCACGGCGATGCCGCACGGGTTGGCGTGCTTGACCACGGCCACGGTCGGCTGGTCGCCGTGGTCGTGGGCGGCGCGCCAGGCGGCGTCGGCGTCCACGTAGTTGTTGTAGCTCATGGCCTTGCCGTGCAGCTGCTGGGCGCCGGCCACGCCGGGGGCGGGGGCGTCTCCGGCCACCACGTCGCGGTACAGGGCCGCGGCCTGGTGGGGGTTCTCCCCGTAGCGCAACGTGTCGGCCAGCTCCCAGGCGGCCGAGCGGTGGGCACCGAACTGCTCACCCTCGGCGGCGGTGTCCTGCGCCATCCACGTGGAGACCGCCACGTCGTAGGCGGCGGTGTGGGCGAAGGCGGCGGCGGCCAGCTCGCGGCGTGCGGCGAGGTCCAGGCCGCCGGAGCGCACGGCCTCGAGTACGCGGGGGTAGCTCGCCGGGTCCACCACCACCGCCACACTGGCGTGGTTCTTGGCAGCGGCGCGCACCATCGACGGACCACCGATGTCGATCTTCTCGATGATCGCGTCACGGTCGGCGCCGGAGGCCACGGTCTCGGCGAAGGGGTAGAGGTTCACCACCACGAGGTCGAAGCCGGCCACGCCGAGGTCCTCGAGCTGCTGGGCGTGGTCGGTGCGGGTGCGGTCGGCCAGGATCCCGGCGTGGATGTGGGGGTGCAGCGTCTTCACGCGCCCGTCGAGGCACTCCGGGAAGCCGGTGACCTCCTCCACCGGGGTGACCGGCACGCCCAGGGACCGCAGGTGCTGGGCCGACCCCCCGGAGGAGACGATCTCGACGCCGGCCTCGGCCAGGCCACGACCCAGCTCGTCGAGGCCCGTCTTGTCGAACACGCTGAGCAGCGCGCGGCGGATGGGGCGGATGGTGGACTCGGTGCTCACGGTGACTCCGTCTCGTCGGTTGCCGGGGCACCCAGGCGGGCGATGCCCTCGAATCGTCACTTCCCGGTGGTGGCCCACCTGCGCCAGTCGTGTGGCCCCAGTCTAGGGCGCCGCACTCCCCCTCAGCGCCCGGTCGGCAGCCCCTCGGTGGCGATGCGGGTCAGCTCGGTCACGAGCATCTCCCGCTCGCGCTCCTTGATGCGCTCGTGGAGCCCCGCCTCGTCGTCGCCGGGGAGCACCTCCACGGCGCGCTGGGCCACGATCGGGCCGGTGTCCACACCGGCGTCGACGAGGTGGAGGGTGCAGCCCGTCACCCGTACGCCGTGGGCCAGTGCGTCGCGCACGCCGTGGGCGCCGGGGAAGCTCGGCAGCAGGGCCGGGTGGGCGTTGAGCGTGCGCCCGCCGAAGCGGTCCAGGAAGGCTGCGCCGAGGATGCGCATGAAGCCCGCGGAGAGCACCACGTCCGGGGCCAGGGCGTCCACCGCGTCGGCGAGGGCGGCGTCCCAGGCGGCCCGGTCGGCGTGGTCGTGCGGAGCCACCACCTGCGTGGCGATGCCGTGCGCGGCGGCGCGCTGCAGGCCCTCGGCCTCCCGGTCGGCCACCACGCCCACCACCGTGAACGGGGCGTCACCGGCGGCGGCGTCGAACACGGCCTGGGCCGTGGAGCCGGCCCCGGAGAGCAGCACCACCACCCGCAGGCGGTCCGGGGCGACGGTGGACTGGGAGGACGCGGTGGGGGTGGTCACGGCGTCAGGGTAGTGGGCTGTGGACGACGCACGTGGCGGACCGAGGGCACTCGCTACGGTGCCGGCATGTCCCCGATCGCGGCCGTCGTGGCCTGCTCCTTGGCGCTGCTGGGCCTCGCCGTCGGCGCCCGCGTGCGCGTGGCCCTGGCCGCCGGGCACCACCGTCGCCCCACCGACGACCCCGCTCCCCCGCCGCGCTTCGCCTGGCTGCCGGCCGCCGTGGGCCTCGGGGTGGCGGTCCCCGGCGCCCTGGCCTCTCCGGCGTGGCAGGACGCGCTCTCCGGCGAGCGACCCGGGGTGCCACTACTGGTGCTGGCCCTGGTGGGGGCCGCGGCCGTTCTGGCCGGGGCCGTGGCCTCGGCGGTGGACCTCGACGTCCACCGGCTCCCCGACCGCCTCACCCTGCCGGCTGCGACCACCGCGGCGGCCCTGCTGGCGCTGGCGACCGCCACCGGCGAGCCGGTCGGGTCCCTGGTGCGGGCGCTCACGGCCGGGCTCGTGCTCGGCGGGGTCTACCTGCTGCTGAGCTTCCTCACCGCCGGCGGCATCGGCCTGGGTGACGTCAAGCTCGCGCTGGCCGTGGGGACGCTCACCGGGTGGATGGGATGGGGCCCCTTCCTCCTGGCGGCGTGGGGAGCGTTCGCGGTGGGCGCGCTGTGGGCCGTGGTGCTCATGGCCCTGGGGCGTGCCACCCGCCGCACGCACCTGCCCTTCGGGCCGTCCATGGTGGTCTCCGCGTGGGTCACCTGGTGCCTCTGGCTCGCGACCTGAGGGGCTCCCCGACGCGCGCCCTGCCCCCGCACACGGCGGGACCCCCGCACCCGAGGGGTGCGGGGGTCCCGGTCGTCAGCGGCGGGCGTCGACCGTCCGGTGAGGGGTCTCAGCGACGGGTGCCGTCGACGTCCTCACCCTCGACCTCGACGCGCTCCTTGCGGACGGAGTCGGAGACCTCGACGTTCTCGGTGTGGCGCTCGGTCTCGATGCCGACCTCCTCCACCGCGACGGTCTCCTTGGAGACCACGGGGCGCTCGGACTCCAGGTGCACGTCGATCTCCTCCTCGCGGAAGGCCTCACCGTTGTCCACGGTGTTGCCGTCCACCGGGCGGGAGACGACCTTGGCCGACTCGGTGGTGACCGGCACGGTCACGGTCTGCTCCTCGGTGTCCACGTACTTGCGCAGACGCAGCTCGCCACCGTCGACGCGCTCGGTGCCCACGTTGAGGCGCTCCTCGTGGCGGACCATGGTGTCGCCGTCGGTGTCGACGCGGTCGGCCACGTCGCGGTCGGCGTCCACGCGGTCGCGGTCGGCGTCCACGTCGCGGTCGGCGTCCACGCGGTCGCGGTCGGCGACACCGGCGGCAGCGGTGCCGGCGGCAGCGGTGCCGGCGGCCACGTCGTCGCTGCGACGCTCGGTCACCTCGGCGGAGTCACCGGACACCTCGTAGTAGCGGTAGAGCTCGCGCTCCTGCTCCACGTCCAGGTGCTCGTCGCCGTCCACGCGGGGGGCGTCCTTCACCTTGTCCTTGGAGTACTGGACGGTCAGGCCGTTGTCGGTGACGGTGGCACCGGCCAGCGGCACGAACGACTGCGAGGTGCCGAAGAGGCCCGTGTTGACGGTCACCCACTCGGGCTCGTTGGTGCGGTCGTCCAGGTAGATCTCACCGATGGAGCCGATCTTGTCGCCGTCGACGCTGTAGAGGTCGCCGTCGCGCAGGGTACGGAGCTGGTCCTTGCTGATCATGGTTCCTCCTAGCCGGCCCGAGGGACCGGTGGTCGTTTCCCCCTCGAGAGGGGCCTCACTCATCAACCTAGCCCCCTGACACCTGAGCGCAACCCGTGCAGCGGGCTCGAGACGTGCCCTCCGTCACGAGGGGCCGTCGTGTACTGTGCGCGCCCCGACCACCCCGGGGGACGCCCCCGCGGGAAGGCCCGGTGGAGCGCCCCCGCACCTCCTAGACTCGGCCCTCCACCGATCACTCGTCCTGCAGGAGACCCGTGAGCCAGCCCGCCCAGTCCCCCCGCGGCCGCGTGCCGGACGCGCCCAACCCCGAGGTGCTCCGCGACTCGCGGCGCGCCGGCCTGCTTCTGGTCACCGGTGCGCTGCTGGGAATGCTGGACTTCCCGCGCAACCTCGTGGCCGTGGTGGCGCTGCTGCCGGCCCTGTTCTTCTTCTTCCGCACGCTTCGGGCCCAGGCGGGGCGTGCCCCGCTGCCCACCGTGCTGTGGACCGCGCTGGGCTTCGTGCTCACCTCCATGCTCCTCGTCGGGGCGCTGGCGCCACTGCTCTTCCTCGACGCCACGGTGCGCGCCCACGAGTGCACCAGCGCGGCCAACACGCTGCAGGCCCTGGACGACTGCCGGGCCCAGCTGCCGGCCACGATGGAGCAGATCACCCAGCGCTGACGCGTCCGGCCTCCGCGCGCTGCGCCCCGGCGCGCTGCCGCAGGTGGTCCATGGCCAACCGCAGCCCCACCCCCACCGCGAGCTCCGCGGCCAGCGCGAGTCCCCAGAGGGGATGCGGGTGCAGGCGCTCCAACGCACCGGGTGCGACCCCCACCCCCAGCAGCGGGCCCAGGGCGGTGGCCCCGATCCCCACGAGGGCGCAGGCCAGCAGGGCACGGGCCGCGACCCCCGGGGTGCCGGCCTCCTGCACGAACTGCTCGGCCTGGGCCCGGGCGACCGGCGGCAGGAAGGCTCCCACCGCCATCGGCACGAGCAGCACCGCCCACCACCACGGCGAGAAGGTCCCCTGCCCCGGGAGCGCTCCGAGCACGGGAACGGCCGGGAGGGCCAGATGCGGGGCGCCCCCGGGCGTGAACGCCCCCGACGGCACGACCACCCCGGGTCCGGCCAGCCACGCCGTGCCCCACCCCACGGCGGTGGGCAGCCACCCACCCTGGACGGCGGTGAGCACCACACCCGCTCCCCCATCGGCCCCGGTCACCCGGTGCACGGCCGCCACCTGCGGCCAGCGCACCACGAGGCAGGCCACCACCACGAGGGCACCGGCCACGGCCAGCCACCGCAGCGCCCGGCCCGCCGGGACGAGTGCGTCCTGGAGCAGCTCGCCGGCATCGCCCGGCCAGTCGGAGAACCACACGTCCCGGCGCGCGGGCGAGCAGGCCGTGACCAGGCCCACCACGGCGGGGAGGAGCGCCACCAGGAACAGACCCAGCACCCAGGAGCCGGCGGACCCGGCCGTTCCCAGCCGGCCGGCCAGCAGCAGGGGCAGGGCGTGCCCCACGAGGTAGCCCGCCGCCACGCCGGCCGCCGGCACCAGCACGACGTCGTCCCCCACGTCCTCGCCCGCCGCCGCCTCCACGCAGCCCACGAGGGTGCGCACCGAGCGCCAGACGCCCCAGGCCCCGACCAGCGCCAGCACCGTGGGTCCGCCGTGCAGGGTGAGCGTCTCGCCCTCGGGGCCGCTCGCGCCCACGGCCACCGCCGCACCGTGCGCCATGGCGCTGGCCCGCAGGCCGATGCCGATCGAGTCGCCGGCCGTCCACTGCGTGGACGGCGAGACCACCCAGGCCACCAGCACCATCAGCACGGCCAGCAGGTGCACCACGAGGGCCACGAGGAGGCCCCATCCCCCGCCGGCGACGAGGCCGGAGGCCAGGGGGGAGGCGGCAGGGGCAGCGGGCCGACGGGCGGCGCCACGACGGGCAGGGGCGGCGGAGGGGGTGGGCATCGGACCCATCATGCCGGCCGGCGGGGCACCCGGCGGGGCGAACCCGCCGGGGCACGCGGAAGGGGCCCGGTCCAGCGGACCGGGCCCCTTCGAGGGTCAGCAGGACGTCAGCCCTGCAGGCCCTTCATGATCTCGCGCATGCGCTCGGCGGTCTCGGACGGCGTCTTGCCGACCTTGACGCCGGCGGCCTCGAGGGCCTCCTTCTTGGCCTCGGCCGTGCCGGAGGAACCGGAGACGATGGCGCCGGCGTGGCCCATGGTCTTGCCCTCCGGGGCGGTGAAGCCGGCCACGTAGCCGACGACCGGCTTGGTGACGTTGGCCTTGATGTACTCCGCGGCGCGCTCCTCGGCGTCGCCACCGATCTCACCGATCATCACGATGGCGTCGGTGTCGGGGTCGGCCTGGAAGGCCTCGAGGGCGTCGATGTGGGTGGTGCCCACGATCGGGTCGCCGCCGATGCCGATGGCAGTGGAGAAGCCGAACTCACCCAGCTCGTACATCATCTGGTAGGTCAGCGTGCCCGACTTGGACACCAGGCCGATGCGGCCCGGGCCGGCGATGTCGGCCGGGATGATGCCCGCGTTGGACTGACCGGGGCTGATGATGCCGGGGCAGTTCGGGCCGATGATGCGGGTCTTGCCCGCCTTCTTGGCCTCGGCCCAGAACTCGGCGGAGTCCTGCACCGGGATGCCCTCGGTGATGACGACGGCCAGCTCGATCTCGGCCTGCACGGCCTCCAGCACGGCGTCCTTGGAGAACTTCGGCGGGACGAACAGCACGGAGACGTTCGCACCGGTGGCCTCCATGGCCTCCTTGACCGAGCCGAAGACGGGGACCTTGTGGCCACCCTCGAACTCGACCTCGGTGCCGGCCTTGCGCGGGTTCACGCCACCGACGACGTTCGTGCCCGAGGCGAGCATGCGCTGGGTGTGCTTCATGCCCTCGGAGCCGGTCATGCCCTGGACGATGACCTTGGAGTCGTTGTTCAGGAAGATCGCCATGCTCAGTTCTCCTTCGCGGCCAGCTCGGCAGCCTTCTCGGCGCCGCCGTCCATCGTGTCGGCAATGCTCACCAGCGGGTGGTTGGCCTCCGCGAGGATGCGGCGGCCCTCCTCGACGTTGTTGCCGTCGAGGCGCACGACCAGCGGCTTGGTGGCGTCGTCGCCCAGCATCTCCAGGGCCTTGACGATGCCGTTGGCCACGGCGTCGCACGCGGTGATGCCACCGAAGACGTTGACGAACACGGACTTGACCTGCTCGTCGCCCAGGATGACGTCCAGGCCGTTGGCCATGACCTCGGCCGAGGCGCCACCGCCGATGTCGAGGAAGTTGGCCGGCTTGGCCTTGCCACCGGTCTTGTCCTGGCCGGCGTAGGCCACGACGTCGAGGGTGGACATCACGAGGCCGGCGCCGTTGCCGATGATGCCGACGTTGCCGTCGAGCTTCACGTAGTTGAGGTCCATGGCCTTGGCCTTGGCCTCCAGCGGGTCGGCGGCGTCCTTGTCCTCCAGCTCGGCGTGGTGCGGCTGGCGGAAGTCGGAGTTGCCGTCGAGGGTGACCTTGCCGTCGAGGGCGACGATCTCGCCGTCCTCGGTCTTGACCAGCGGATTCACCTCGACCAAGGAGGCGTCCTCCTCGGTGTAGACCGTGTACAGGGTCTTGAGGACCTCGGCGATCTTGTCCTGGGAGTCGGTGAAGCCGGCGGCCTCCACGATCTCCTTCGCCTTGGCGTCGTCCAGGCCCACCGACGGGTCGATCTCGATGCGGGCCAGGGCCTCCGGGCGCTCGACGGCGAGCTGCTCGATCTCGACGCCGCCCTCCTTGGAGCACATGGCCAGGTAGGAGCGGTTGGCGCGGTCCAGCAGGATGGAGAAGTAGTACTCCTCGGCGATCTTGGCGCCCTGGGCGATCATCACCTTGTGCACGGTGTGGCCCTTGATGTCCATGCCCAGGATCTGACGGGCGGCCTCCTCGGCCTCCTCCGGGGACTTGGCGAGCTTCACACCACCGGCCTTGCCACGACCACCGGTCTTGACCTGGGCCTTGACGACCACGACTCCACCGGACTTCTGCCCGATTCGCTCCGCGGCAGCCCGAGCGTCCTCGGGGGTGGTGGCGACCTCACCGGCCAGCACCGGAACCCCGTGCTTCTCGAACATGTCACGGGCCTGGTACTCGAAGAGATCCACGAGTTGACACCGTCCTCACGATTTCGACTGTTGTTGCCGGCCCGCGTGCACGGGCCTGCCTCCGGTGACTCTAGTCCCTCACCGTGCACCGGCTCCCGGCGGTCGATGCGACCTGGATCACGCCCCGGCGCGTCGTGGTCAGAGCTTCTCGACCGGCGCGTAGCGCAGCAGCAGGCGCTTGGTGCCGAGCTCTCCCCCGAAGTCCACGTGCGCCATCGCCTTGTCGCCGGCACCGTCCACGCGCACCACGGTGCCCAGGCCGAACGAGTCGTGGGTGACGCGGTCCCCGGCCTCCAGCGCCACGACCGTGCGCGTGCGCTCCGGCGCGATGCGGCCGGCCAGGCGGGCGACCCCGGGCTGGCTCGTGGGGGCGTGGGCGGCAGCGGCCCCCTCGCGCTCCCAGCGCAGCAGGTGCTCGGGCAGCTCGGCGAGGAAGCGCGAGGGCGGGTTGTACTGCGGCGAGCCGTAGGCCGAGCGGACCGTGGCCCGCGAGAGGTGCAGGCGCTCACGGGCGCGGGTGATGCCCACGTAGGCCAGCCGGCGCTCCTCTTCGAGCTCGTCGGGGTCGTTGAGCGAGCGCATGTGCGGGAAGGTGCCGTCCTCGAGGCCGGTGAGGAAGACCACCGGGAACTCCAGCCCCTTGGCACTGTGGAGGGTCATGAGGGTGACCACGCCCCTGCCGTCGTCCTCCTCGGCACCGGCGTCGGTGTCGGCCACCAGCGAGACCTGCTCGAGGAAGGCCGCCAGGTGCTCGGTACCGCTGGCGGTACCGGCGGAGGGGCTGTCGGGGTCGGCCGCGGCCTCGTCGAACTCGCGCCCCACGGAGACCAGCTCGGCGAGGTTCTCCAGCCGGCTCTCGTCCTGCGGGTCGTCGGAGTCGCGCAGCTGCTGGGCGTAGCCGGTCTGTTCCAGCACCGCCTCGAGGACGTCGGCCACCCCGCCACCGGCCTCGGCCACGGTGCGCAGCGCCTCCAGCAGCGCGGAGAAGCCCTGCACGGCCCGCAGCGAGCGCACCGCGAGCCCGGGGGCGTCCTCGGCGCGGCCGAGCGCGGCGACGAAGGGGATGCGCTCCCGCTCGGCCAGGGCCACCAGCGCCCCCTCGGCCCGGTCGCCGATGCCGCGCTTGGGCACGTTGAGGATGCGGCGCAGGTTGACCGTGTCGAGCGGGTTGACCAGCACCCGCAGGTAGGCCAGGGCGTCCTTGATCTCGCGGCGCTCGTAGAAGCGCGTGCCGCCCACCACCCGGTAGGGCAGGCCCACGCGGACGAAGACCTCCTCCAGGGCACGGGACTGCGCGTTGGTGCGGTAGAACACCGCCACGTCGCCGGGCACGGCCTTGCCGGCGTCGACGAGGTCGTCGATGCGCTCGGCCACGAAGCTCGCCTCGTCGTGCTCGTTGTCGGCCACGTAGGCCACGATCTGCTCGCCGTCCCCGGCCTGCGACCAGAGGTTCTTGGCACGGCGGCGCTCGTTGCGCTCGATGAGCGTGTTGGCCGCGGTGAGGATGGTCTGGGTGGAGCGGTAGTTCTGCTCCAGCAGGATGGTGCGCGCCTGCGGGTAGTCGGTCTCGAACTCGATGATGTTGCGGATGGTGGCGCCGCGGAAGGCGTAGATGGACTGGTCGGCGTCACCCACCACGCACAGCTCGGCCGGCGGCACCTGGTGCTCGCCGGGCTCCTGTCCGGACTCGAGGCCGCCGGTCGCCCCGGCGCCGCCGGTGAGCTCGCGCACCAGCACGTACTGAGCGTGGTTGGTGTCCTGGTACTCGTCCACCAGGATGTGGCGGAACCGGCGGCGGTAGTGCTCCGCGATGGCCGGGAAGGCCTGCAGGATGTTGACCGTCGTCATGATGAGGTCGTCGAAGTCCAGCGCGTTCGCCTCGCGCAGGCGCTGGCTGTAGCGCGTGTACACCTCGGCGATGGCGCGGTCGTACGGGTTGTCCCCGGCCGCCGCGGCAAAGGCCTCGGCGTCGACCAGCTCGTTCTTGGCCGCGGAGATGCGGTGCCCCACCGCACCGGGCGGGAAGCGCTTGGGGTCCAGGTCGAGCTCGCGGACCACCAGGCTGAGCAGGCGGGTGCTGTCCGCGGCGTCGTAGATGGAGAAGGTGGAGCGCAGGCCGATGGTCTTCGCCTCGCGCCGCAGGATGCGCACGCAGGCCGAGTGGAAGGTGGACACCCACATGGCACGGGCGGCCGGTCCCACGAGGGACTCCACCCGCTCGCGCATCTCGGCGGCGGCCTTGTTGGTGAACGTGATGGCCAGCACCTGCCCGGGGTGCACGCCGCGGTGCCGCAGCAGGTGGGCGATGCGGTGGGTCAGAACGCGGGTCTTGCCCGACCCGGCCCCGGCGATGATGAGCAGCGGGCTGCCGCTGTGGAGCACCGCCTCACGCTGCGGCGGGTTGAGCCCCTCGAGCAGGTCCTCCTCCGAGGCCGGGGTCGCCGGCGCCCCGGGGCGCCGGACCCGCGCCGAGCCGGTGGACGGCGGCGGGCCGTCCGCCCGCGCCCAGTCGGGCACGCCGTCGGCCCCCACCCCCGGCTCCCCGGCCCCGGCGGGGGACCCCCCCTCGCTCCCGGACGGTGCCGTGGTGCCGAAGAGGTCGAGTTCTGCGAAGGGGTTGCTCATGGTGGACCCATCGTAGGTCGCTGCACCGACGACCTCGGCCGCTCCTACGATGGCCGGCATGCACATCGTCTACGAGCTCCTGGCCTCCCTCCACCTGCTGGGCATGGCGGCCCTGGTGGGCGGCTGGCTCGTCTCCCTGCGCGCGGACGTGATGAACACCGTCATGGTCTGGGGCGCCCGGCTCCAGCTGCTCACCGGCGTGCTCCTGGTGGGCCTGGCCGAGGCCGACGGCCGCGAGCTGGACCACGTGAAGATCGGTGTGAAGCTCGTCATCGCCCTGCTCGTGCTGGCCCTCGCCGAGGTGGCCGCCAGCAAGGAGCGCCGCGGCGAGGAGGCCCCCTCGGTGCGCAACGCCGCCGGTGGGCTGGCCGTGCTCGACGTGCTCGTGGCCAGCCTCTGGCACCTCCTCTGAGAACGCGGCGCCCGCCCTCCCCCTGCCGGCGCGGCCCCTGACGAGGCCCGCCGGCTCAGCCGGCCGGTCGCTCCCCCAGCCGCCGCGCCCGGGCCGCCACCGCCCGCCGAAGGTCCTCGGTGTTGCGCCGGATGCGACCGCCCACCCGCTCGTCGTCCAGGTCCACCCATGCCGCACTCGTGGTGGAGCCCCCCACGTCGTGCACCACGGGCTCGGCCACCCGGTCGGCCTCCGCCACCCAGACCAGGCTGATGCCGTGGTAGTCCTCCAGCTCGCCCTCACCGGTGGTGCCGCGCCCGGTCCACGAGCGCACCGCGAGCGGCTCGGCCCTGGCCAGCGCGTGACCGGTCTCCTCCCACACCTCGCGGGCGAGCGCCTCCTCGAAGGTCTCCCCCGGGTCCACCCCACCACCGGGCCAGTTCCAGAACTCGGTCTCGCTGCGGGCGTCCCACAGACCGGTGAGCAGCACCTGGGTGCCCGCCGGGTCGAACACCACCGCGTGCGTGGCCACCCGCTGCCGGCGCACCGTCGACTCGGCCTCCACCACCATGCCCGGAGCGCTCGCGGCGGGAAGGTCCCGCGGGTCGTACCCCGCCGTGTGGTCCAGCACGAGCGGCCGCTCCAGGGCCCCGCGCGCCTCCCGCAGGTCGCCGGCGGCCACCCGCGGCGCCGCCCCCTCGACGGCCGGCGCCCCCAGCTCGGCGGCCAACCAGGTGGGGTCCACGCCGTGCCCCACGGCCAGCACGGCCTCCCCCACCCGGACGAACAGCGGCACCCCGCCCGTCGGGTCGGGCCGGTGGTAGGTCACGTCGCTCATGCGCCCCATCCCACCACGGGCTGACACCCCCACCGGGACACGACGCCCCCGCGGTGCCCGAGTGCCACCGCCCCGCCCCGGGCGTGAGGGAGGATGGCGGGCGATGAGCGAGCACCCCGCCACCCCGGCCCCCGACACCGTCGAGGACGACCTGGACCCCCAGGGCGCCCCCCTCTCCCCGGCCCGCATCGCCTCCGCGTTCGTGGGGCTGGCCGTGGCCGGCGTCATCATCGTGTGGGGCCTGCCCTGGATCGCCGACACGAGCTGGAGCCAGATCGGCACCCAGCTGCGCCGCCTGAGCACCTCGGACATCGCGTGGCTCACTGGCCTCACCTCGGCAGCGGTGCTCTGCTACACGTTCGTGATGACCGGGTCCATCCGTGGGCTGCGCACCGGGCAGGCCGTCATCAGCAACCTCGTGGGCACGATGATCTCCACCACCTTCCCCCTCGGCGGCGCGGTGGGCGTGGGCGCCACGTATGCAATGTTCCGCAGCTGGGGCTTCGCCCGCAAGGACGTCTCCTCGGCCCTCACCGTGATCGGCGTGTGGAACATCCTGGGGCGGGCCGCCCTGCCGGCCATCGCCGCAGCGTGGATGCTCTGGGAGGCCGTGGGCACCCTGCCGCGCCAGGTGGTCTTCGCCCTCACCGTGGGCGGTGTGGCCGGCGGCGGACTGCTCCTCTTCTTCGTCCTGGCCGTGGCCTCGCGGACCGTGGCCGGGTCGCTGGGGTCGTCCATCGGCTGGCTGGCAAGCCCCTTCATCGGACGTCTCGAGGTGGAGCGCGACGACTTCCGCCGGGTGGCGCTGGAACTCCGCGAACGCATCGCCACCACCGTCCGCACCGGCGGGTGGACCATGACCGCCGGGATGGCCGGATTCCTCGGCCTCTACGGCGTGGTGTTCTGGCTGTGCCTGCGCTTCATGGGCGTGGACATCTCCCCCGTGCAGGCCTTCGCCGCCTACGCGGTGGGGCGCCTGCTCACGGCCTTCCCGGTGACCCCCGGCTCGATGGGGGTCACCGAGGCCGGTGCCCTGGCGATCCTCGTGGCCGGCGGGGCCTCACCGGCCGGTGCCTCGGCCGCGGTGCTGCTGTTCAGCCTCTTCACCAACGTGCTGCACGTGCCCGCGGGCCTCGTGGCCGGCGTCGTGTGGATCCTCACCGCCGGCCGGGCCGGCAACCGCCCGGGCACCCCCTAGCCCGGAGGAGCCCCTCGCACACAGAGATCCGCCTGCGCGGTCCAAGGGTGCGCCCCGTCGGGCGGGCACGTGGACCACAGACGGATCTCCGGGCGGTCAGGGGAGGGGGACCTGCGCCTCACTCCCACCTCACCGAGTTCGGCTCCGCCTCACTCCCACCTCACCGAGTTCGGCTCCGCCTCACTCCCACTCAATGGTTCCCGGCGGCTTGCTCGTCACGTCGAGCACCACCCGGTTCACCTCGTCCACCTCGTTGGTGATGCGGGTGGAGATGCGCTCCAGCACCTCGTAGGGAAGACGCGTCCAGTCGGCGGTCATCGCGTCCTCGGAGCTCACCGGACGCAGCACGATCGGGTGGCCGTAGGTCCGCCCGTCGCCCTGCACGCCCACCGAGCGCACGTCGGCCAGCAGCACCACCGGGCACTGCCAGATCGTGTCGTCCAGGCCGGCGGCCGTGAGTTCCTCGCGCGCGATGGCGTCCGCCGCCCGCAGGGTCTCCAGGCGGTCGGCCGTCACCTCGCCGATGATGCGGATGCCCAGGCCCGGGCCGGGGAAGGGCTGACGGGCCACGATCACCTCGGGCACGCCGAGCTCGCGGCCGATGGCGCGCACCTCGTCCTTGAACAGCATGCGCAGCGGCTCCACGAGGCCGAACTGCAGGTCGTCGGGCAGGCCGCCCACGTTGTGGTGCGACTTGATGGTGGCCGTGCCCGCACCGCCCCCGGACTCCACGACGTCCGGGTAGAGGGTGCCCTGCACCAGCCACTTCACCGGGTGCTCGTCGTCGGCGTGCTCCCCCGCCCGACCGGCCACCACGTCGCGCGCCGCCTGCTCGAAGGTGCGGATGAACTCCCGGCCGATGGTCTTGCGCTTGGTCTCCGGGTCGGTCTGGCCGGCCAGCGCGTCGAGGAACTGGGCGGTCGCGTCCACGGTCACCAGGTCGACGCCGGTGGCCGCGACGAAGTCCTGCTCCACCTGCTCGCGCTCGCCGGAGCGCAGCAGGCCGTGGTCCACGAACACGCAGGTGAGCTGGTCGCCGACGGCCTTCTGCACCAGGGCCGCGGCCACCGAGGAGTCCACGCCGCCGGACAGGGCGCAGATGACGCGGTCCTCGCCGACCTGGGCGCGGATGTCCTCCACGAGCGTCTCGATGACGTTCTCGTTGGTCCAGCGGCCCTCCAGGCCAGCCCCCTCGCGCAGGAAGTTCTCCAGCACCGCCTGCCCGTGCGCGGAGTGCATGACCTCGGGGTGCCACTGCACGCCGAAGAGGCGGCGCTCGCGGTCCTCGAAGGCCGCGACGGGCGCGCCCGGGGTGGAGGCGGTGGTGGTCATGCCCTGCGGGGCCTCGCTCACCGCATCGCCGTGGGACATCCACACCGACTGCTCGGTGGGCTGGCCGGCGAAGAGCACCGAGTCCACACCCGGGACCACGGTGGCGGGGGTCGAGCCGTACTCGCGCTGGCCGGTGTGGGCCACCGTGCCGCCGAGCGCCTGGGTCATGGCTTGGAAGCCATAGCAGATGCCGAACACCGGCACCCCGGCCTCGAGCAGGCCCTCGGCCAGGCGCGGGGCGCCGTCGGCGTACACCGACGACGGGCCGCCGGAGAGGATCAGCGCGGCGGGCTCCTTGGCGAGCACCTCCGCAGCGGGCATGTCGTGCGGGACGACCTCCGAGTACACGTCGGCCTCACGCACCCGGCGGGCGATGAGCTGCGCGTACTGGGCGCCGAAGTCGACGACGAGGACGGGGTTCGTTTGGAGCTCGGTCACGGGGCGCAGCCTACTGGCAGCGCGAGCGCCCACCCGGTGCGGGTGGGCGCTCGCGCTGGTGGCTGGCCGGGGTGTCGGGGCTCAGTCGCGCAGGTCCCGGCGGGTGGAGCGGAAGGGGCCGTCGACCTGCAGGCGCGCGTCCCGGGTGACCGTGCGCTCCATGACGAACGACCAGAAGGGGATGCAGCCCGAGAGCATGATCCACAGCATCCGGCCCAGGCCCCAGTGCAGGCCGAAGCAGAGCACGGCGGTGGCCACGGCGTAGGCCATGAAGATGAACCCGTGGATGGGCGACCAGACCTGGCTGAGCCGGTCCATGCCGAAGCCGTACTTGGCCACCATCACCCCGATGAGGATCAGCAGGGCGACGGACTCCACGAAGGCCAGCACCCGCCACACCGTGAGCTTGGGGCGGATGGTGGGGTCGTCCGCGCTGTGCGGTCGCATGATCGGCTGGGCCACGGTCACTCTCCTGAGTCTGGGGTCTCGGGGGACGAGGCTACCTGCGCCTGCCGGGACTCGTCGTACAGCATGCGCACGGCGACCCACAGGCCGAAGACGGCGAAGAGCCACCACTGCACGGCGTAGCCGGCGTTCTGCCAGTCGATGCCGGAGACCTCGGGGGGCGGCGGGGGCACGGCCCGCATGCCCGGGGAGGTCAGCGGCAGCTTCCGGCCCCCGGCGTCCGCGTGGTCGCCGAACAG
>NZ_PKIZ01000020.1:19094-22022 GCF_002847825.1 Kytococcus schroeteri
TGCTCGCCGGTGAAGCGCCCACTGGTGGTCACGGTGCGTCCGCGCTCAGGGGCCGGGAAGGAGCTGCCCACCGGGAGCACCTCCTCCAGGGCCACGACGGGCCGGTCCTGCGCCTCCCGGAGCGCCTGCTCACGGCCGTCGGCCGTGGCGTTGTGGAACTGCCACAGGCCCAGGCGCCAGAAGGCCACCAGCAGCACGAGGACGAGCAGCGCCAGCCCCCACCACCGCGGGGTGGACCGGAAGTACCGCCACGCGCGGGCGTGCCGGCCGGGGCCGGCAGCGGTCCCGCCCGCCGTCATCGGGAGGTGGCGGTGTCGTCGAACACCTGGATGGAGCCGGTGTAGTTGGCCAGCCACACCTTGTGCGTGGCGTCGTCATAGGTGACGCCGATGGGGTGGTGGCCCGCGGGCACCTCCTGGACCTCCTCCATCGTCTCGGTGTCCACCTTGCTCATGGTGTCGCTGTAGTAGTTCACGACGTAGAGCGCGGTCCCGTCGCCCGAGACGTCCATGGAGCGCGGCTCGTTGCCGGTGTGCACCTGCCCCAGCACCTTGCCGGTCTCGGCGTCGAGCTTGACCACGCGGCTGGTCTCGAACTGCTTGTAGGCACCCGAGGCCACCACGTAGAGGTACTTCCCGTCGGGCGAGACCACGACGTGGCGGATGCGCTGTCCGGGGGTGGCGAAGACCTCCGCCTTCGTGGACCCCTTCTCGATGCGGTAGAGGTTCGGCGTGCCCATGGCGGTGGCGAAGGCCGTGCCGTCGGGGGCGTAGGCGATGCCGCGGGCCCAGCGGCCCAGCGGGACGCGGCCGGTCTCCTTGCCGGACTCCATGTCGATGACGGACAGGTCGTAGTCGCACCAGTTGGAGACGAGCATCGTCTTCTCGTCGGGGCTCAGCGCCGCGTACTTGGGCACGGCTCCGGCCTCGATGGCGCCGGTGACCGTCCCGGACTCCACGTCGACCTCGTAGACGTACCCGTGGTCGGTGACCTCGCCCTTCTCGCACAGGTCGTCGCCGTGCGGGGTGAAACCCTTGCCGTACATCTGGTAGTTGGTGACGTAGGCGGTCTGCCCGTCCTGGCTGAACGCCGCCTCGACCGGCGCCCCCTGCACCGTGCCGCCCTCGAGCCCGAACTCCCCCAGGTCCACCTCGTCGCTGATGGTGTGCACCAGGTCGTGGCTGGTGGCGTCGTACACCGTCATCGTGTGCTGGTACATCATGTTGTTGGCGATGACCCGGCCACGGTCGTTGGAGACCACGGACTTGGGGCGGATCGCGCCCTTGATCACGTCGACCTGCTTGAGGAAGGTCGTGTTCGCGGGCTTCTCCGGGTCGCTCGGCTCCAGCGGCTCGCTCGGCGCGGGGGTCTCGGAGGCACCCTGGGAGGGGGCCGGGGACTGCCCGTCCGACGTGCCGCCGGTGTCGTCACCAGAGGACGCGTCACCCTCCGGCGCCGAGGGGGTCCCCCCCGACTGCTCGGGCGCCGGGCTGCTCGGGGAGGGCGCAGCGGTGTCCTGGCCGGCGTCCTCGCCCCCGCACGCGGCGGTGGTCAGCAGGAGCGCCGTCGAGGCGGCCAGGGCCGCGCGGCGGCGGGTGCGGGTGGTGGTCACGGGTCCTCCCCAGGGTGCGGGATCCGGCGGGCCAGGGCGGCTCCCCGCCGGCGCGCCCGGTCACTGGGCGCGTGACGCCGAGGGTACCCGCGGCCCTGCCGGCCGCCGGAAGCGGGAGGCCCGCTGCCGGTGGGGCAGCGGGCCTCGCGGGGTGGGGTGCGCGGCGGGCTCAGGAGCCCTGGTAGGGCGCCAGCACCACCTCGACGCGCTGGAACTCCTTGAGGTCGGAGTAGCCGGTGGTGGCCATGGCGCGGCGCAGGGCGCCGATCATGTTCGTGGTGCCGTCGGCGGTGTTGCCCGGGCCCAGCAGGATCTCCTCCATCGTGCCCACGGTGCCCACCTGGACGCGCTCGCCGCGGGGCAGCTTCTCGTGCCACGCCTCGGCACCCCAGTGGTAGCCGGCGCCGGGCGCGTCCTGGGAGCGGGCCAGCGCCGCGCCGAGCATCACGGCGTCGGCGCCGCAGGCCACGGCCTTCACCACGTCGCCGGAGCGCCCCATCGACCCGTCGGCGATGACGTGCACGTAGCGGCCGCCGGACTCGTCCATGTAGTCGCGGCGGGCGGCGGCCACGTCGGAGACCGCCGTGGCCATCGGGGCGTGGATGCCCAGCGTGAGGCGGGTGGTGTGTGCGGCGCCGCCGCCGAAGCCGACGAGCACGCCCGCCGCACCGGTGCGCATGAGGTGCAGGGCGGCGGTGTACGAGCCGGCCCCGCCGACGATCACCGGCACGTCGAGCTCGTAGATGAAGCGCTTGAGGTTGAGCGGCTCGGCCTGGCTGGAGACGTGCTCGGCCGAGACCGTGGTGCCGCGGATGACGAACAGGTCGACGCCGGCGTCGACCACGGCCTTCCAGTGCTGCTGGGTGTTCTGCGGCGAGAGCGCACCGGCCACCGTCACCCCGGCCTCGCGCAGCTGCGTGAGGCGGGCGGCGATGAGCTCGGGGCGGATCGGCGCCGCGTAGGCCTCACGGAGCGTGGCGCGCGCGTCGGCATCCGGCGCCTCGGCGATGCGGCGCAGCAGCGGCTCCGGGTCCTCGTGGCGGGTCCACAGGCCCTCCAGGTCGAGCACCGGCAGGCCACCCAGGCGTCCGAACTCGATCGCGGTCTGGGGCGACATCACCGAGTCCATCGGCGCCGCCATCACCGGCAGGTCGAAGTGGTAGGCGTCGATCTGCCACGCGGTGGACACCTCCTCGGGGTCCCGCGTGCGACGGTTCGGGAGCACCGCCACGTCCTCGAAGGAGTAGGCGCGACGCGCCCGCTTGCCACGGCCGATCTCGATCTCGTTCACGCCAGCCACCCTACCGGCGAGGGCC
>NZ_PKIZ01000020.1:22103-45841 GCF_002847825.1 Kytococcus schroeteri
CGAGGGCCTCGACCGGTGCACCGGTCGAGGCCCTCGTCATCGCGCGGGGGCGCGGGGTCAGCGGGAGGTGTAGTTGGGGGCCTCCATGACCATCTGCACGTCGTGCGGGTGGGACTCCACGAGGCCCGCCGAGGTGATGCGGACGAACTGCCCGTTGGTCTTGACCTCGGCGATGGTGCGCGCACCCACGTAGAACATCGACTGACGCAGGCCTCCCACCAGCTGGTAGACCACGGCGGCCACCGGACCGCGGTAGGCCACCTTGCCCTCGATGCCCTCGGCGATCACCTTGTCGTCGTCGGACACGTCGCCCTGGAAGTAGCGGTCCTTGGAGTAGGACACGCCGCGGCCGCGGGACTGCATGGCCCCGAGCGAGCCCATGCCGCGATAGCTCTTGAACTGCTTGCCGTTGATGAACATCATCTCGCCGGGCGACTCCTCGCAGCCGGCCAGCAGCGAACCCACCATCACCGCGTCCGCCCCGGCCACCAGCGCCTTGGCGATGTCGCCGGAGTACTGCAGGCCACCGTCGGCGATGACCGGGACACCGGCCGGTCCGGCAGCCCGCGCCGCCTCGTGGATCGCGGTGATCTGGGGGACGCCGACGCCGGAGACGACGCGCGTGGTGCAGATGGAGCCCGGGCCCACGCCCACCTTGACGGCGTCCGCGCCGGCCTCGACGAGGGCCTGCGCGCCGGCGCGGGTGGCGACGTTGCCCGCCATCACGTCGACGTGCGCGGCCGACGGCTCGGCCTTCAGGCGGGCGACCATGTCGCACACCCCGCGGGAGTGGCCGTGGGCGGTGTCGACCACGAGGAGGTCCACGCCGGCCTCCACGAGGGCCATGGCGCGCTCCCAGCTGTCGCCCCAGAAGCCGACGGCCGCACCCACCCGCAGGCGCCCGGCGTCGTCCTTGGTGGCCAGCGGGTACTGCTCGGTCTTGGTGAAGTCCTTGACGGTGAACAGGCCCTTGAGCACGCCCGCCTCGTCCACCAGCGGGAGCTTCTCGATCTTGTGCTCGGCCAGCCTGGCCAGGGCGTCGTGCTTGTCCACGCCCACCGGGGCGGTCACCAGCGGGGTGCGGGTCATGACCTCGCCCACGCGGCGGCCCATGTCGGTCTCGAAGCGCAGGTCGCGGTTGGTGATGATGCCCACGAGGCGCCCGCCCTCGTCGACCACCGGCAGGCCGGAGACCCGGAAGCGGCCGCACAGCTCGTCGACCTCGGCGAGGGTCGCGTCCTCGGTGGTGGTCACCGGGTCGGAGATCATGCCGTTCTCGGAGCGCTTCACGCGGTCGACGGCGGCTGCCTGGTCGGCGATGGAGAGGTTGCGGTGCAGGATGCCGATGCCGCCCTGCCGGGCCATCGCGATGGCCATGCGGGCCTCGGTCACGGTGTCCATGGCCGCCGACAGGAGGGGCACGGCGACCTCGATGCGCTTGCTGATGCGGGTGGACGTGGCCACCTCGCTGGGGATCACGTCACTCTCGTGGGGGAGCAGCAGGACGTCGTCGTAGGTGAGTCCGATGGGCGCGAAGGTGTCCGGGTTCTCCATGGCACGAGTTTATCCGCGCCACGGTTGTGGTACATGTCACACACCGGGCCTGCATGGTGCCGGGGCTCCCGGGGTAGACCCCTCCCCGTGGGCGGATCCCCCCCCCACCACGGACGACCGCCCGTAGACCAGCGACGCAGACGAGGTTCCTTCTTGGACAGCACGGCACGCCAGCCCGGACCGGTCGCCGACCTGTGGGACTGGCAGCACGAGGGGCTCTGCCGGACCACCGACCCCGAGGAGTTCTTCCACCCCGAGGGTGAGCGGGGCGAGCGCCGCCGACGCCGCGACGAGCGCGCCAAGCGCGTGTGCCGGCGCTGCCCCGTCATCGAGAAGTGCCGCGAGCACGCCCTGGCCGCCCGCGAGCCCTACGGCGTGTGGGGCGGCCTCACCGAGGGCGAGCGCGAGGAATTGCTCGACCGCTCCGAGCTCAAGGGCGCCTGAGGCTCAGCCCCGCTCCACCCGGATCTCCCCCACGGGGGTGCCCACCACCTGGCCGGGCCGCACCTTGCGCCCCCGCTGCGTGCACACCTCGCCGTCCAGGGTCACGTCGCCGGCCTGGATGACCTCCCGCGCGATGGCGCCGTCGTCCACCACGTTGGCCAGCTTGAGCACCTGACCCAGCTGGATGTGCTCGTCGGTGATGGTCACGGTCAGCGCGTCTGCCTGGCTCATGGGGCCAGTCTCCCCCATCGGCTGCGCCCGGCTCCCCCTCCCGCCGGCCGGCACGGCGACGGGGCCGGGGTCCGTGGTGGACCCCGGCCCCGTGGCCGGTCGACGGGTCACGCGGCGCGCGACCCGCGGGACTCAGTGGCTGTGGCCGTGCCCGTGGCCGTCCTCGTCGTCCTCCTCGGCGGGCTTGTCCACCACCAGCGTGTCGGTGGTGAGCACCAGGCCGGCGATGGAGGCCGCGTTGCGCAGGGCGGAGCGGGTCACCTTGACCGGGTCGATGATGCCGGCGGCCACCATGTCGACGTACTCGCCGGTGGCGGCGTCCAGGCCCTCGCCCGCCTTTGCCTCGGCCACCTTGGCGGCGGCCACGTGGCCCTCGAGGCCGGCATTCTCGGCGATCCAGCGCAGCGGCTGGTTGAGCGCGGCCTGCACGGTGCGCACGCCCACGGCCTCGTCACCGGAGGTGGAGGACAGCAGCTCCCCGAGGGAGGTCGCGGCCTGGGTGAGGGCGGTGCCACCACCGGCGACGATGCCCTCCTCCATGGCCGCACGGGTCGCCGCCACGGCGTCCTCGATGCGGTGCTGCTTCTCGGTGAGCTCGGTCTCGGTGTGGGCGCCGACCTTGATGACGCACACGCCGCCGGCCAGCTTGGCCAGGCGCTCCTGCAGCTTCTCGCGGTCCCAGTCGGAGTCGGTGTTCTCGATCTCCTTGCGGATCTGGGTGACGCGCTCCTCCACCGCGGCGGCGTCGCCGCCACCGTCGATGATGGTGGTGCTGTCCTTGGTGATCTGCACGCGGCGTGCCTGGCCGAGGGACTCGACACCAGCGGAGCTCAGCTGCAGGCCGACCTCCTCGGAGATGACCTCACCACCGGTGAGCACGGCGATGTCCTGCATCATCGCCTTGCGGCGGTCACCGAAGCCGGGGGCCTTCACGGCGGCGACCTTGAGGCTGCCGCGCACGGTGTTGACCACCAGGGTGGACAGGGCCTCGCCCTCCACGTCCTCGGCGATGATGACCAGCGGCTTGCCGGTCTCGACGACCTTCTCCAGCAGCGGCATGAGGTCGGCGATGTTGGAGATCTTGCCGCCGTGCAGCAGCACCAGGGCGTCCTCGTGGACGGCCTCCATGCGCTCGGCATCGGTGACGAAGTAGGGCGAGAGGAAGCCCTTGTCGAACTGCATGCCCTCGGTGTAGTCGAGGGTCAGCTCGGTGGTGGAGGACTCCTCCACGGTGATGACGCCGTCCTTGCCGACCTTGTCGAAGGCCTCGGAGAGCAGCTCGCCGACCTCGGGGTTCTGGGCGGACAGGGCCGCGACCTTGGCGATCTCGTCCTTGCCCTGCACCGGGCGGGCGGCGGCGGTCAGGTGCGCGTCGACGGCCTGGACGGCCTTCTCCATGCCGCGCTTCACGCCGGACGGGCTGGCGCCGGCGGCCACGTTGCGCAGGCCCTCGCGCACCATGGCCTGGGCCAGCACGGTGGCGGTGGTGGTGCCGTCGCCGGCGACGTCGTTGGTCTTGGAGGCGACCTCCTTGACCAGCTGGGCACCGAGGTTCTCGTAGGGGTCGTCCAGCTCCACCTCACGGGCGATGGTGACGCCGTCGTTGGTGATGACCGGCTGGCCGTAGGCGCGCTGCACCACGACGTTGCGGCCCTTCGGGCCCAGGGTCACCTTGACGGTGTCGGCGAGCTGGTTCACGCCGCGCTCCAGCGCCTTGCGTGCGTTGTCGTTGAACTCGAGCATCTTGGCCATGGATGGCCCTCCTCGCGGGAAAAGTCGGGGGTACGGCGCGAGCCACGCCCGCCCTCAGGGCTCGGGCGTGGCTCGCGGGTGGGCGCCGTCGGTGCGGCGCCGGGGAACTCAGCGCTCGATGATGGCCAGCACGTCGCGGGCGCCCAGGATGAGCACCTCCTGACCGTCGTACTTGACCTCGGTGCCGCCGTACTTGGAGTAGATGACGCGGTCGCCGACGGAGATGTCCATCGGCACGCGCTCGTCGCCGTCCTCGTTGAAGCGGCCCGGGCCGACGGCGATGACCTCGCCCTCCTGCGGCTTCTCCTGGGCGGTGTCCGGGATGACCAGGCCGGAGGCGGTGGTCTGGGCGGCCTCGACGGCCTTGACGACGATGCGGTCCTCGAGGGGCTTGATGGTGGCCATGGGACCTTCCTCTCTCTGGGAGTGGCGCCGGGCGGGGCCCGGGGCCGGGGTGCGGTGTTCAGTCGGCGCCGTCGGGGTGGTCGCTGCCGGGTCCGTCGCGGTGGCCCCGGAGCTGGCACCCGGTGGCGCTGAGTGCCAGCACCAAATCTAGGGCGGCCTCTGGCACTCGGTCAACTCGAGTGCCAGAGGCCACCGGGGCGCTCAGAGCAGGGGCTGGAGCGGCTGCAGGAGCCGCTCGATGCCGCGGGCCCACCAGGCCCTGCCCCGCCACTCGGCCAGTGTCAGCTGCCGGCAGTTGGTGAGGTCGCGGCGGAAGATCTCCTGCATGTGGGCGGCCTGCCCGGCGTCGAGGATCTCCAGGTTGACCTCGTAGTTGCCGGTCAGCGAGAGCCGGTCGATGTTGGCCGTCCCCACCGTGACCCACACGCCGTCGACCACCGCGGTCTTGGCGTGCACCATCGCGTCCTGGTACAGCCACAGCTCCACCCCGCCGGAGAGCAGCTGCTCGAAGTAGTAGCGCGCCACCCAGTCGGCCACCACGTGGTTGGAGCGCTCCGGGAGGATCACCTTCACGTCCACCCCCCGCCGCCGGGCGCGGAGCAGCTCCTCGAGGATCTCCCTGTCGGGGATGAAGTAGGCCTGCGTGATCCAGATCGTCTCGTCGGCCCGGTCGATGGCCTCCAGGTACATGCCCCGGATGGGGAAGAGCAGCCGCGAGGGCGCGTTGCGGTGGGCCTGCACCGGCAGCCCCCAGGCCCGGCTGCGGCCGTCGCTGAGCTCGGGCTGGTCCTCGTGCCGGTGGCGGTTCCAGAAGTCGATGAAGACGTTGACCAGCTCGGCCACCGCTGCCCCGGTGACCCGCACGTGGGTGTCGCGCCACTGCGTGGCGTACTCCTGGCCCACGTTGTAGCCGCCCACGAAGCCGACCTCCTCGTCCACCACGAGGATCTTGCGGTGGTCGCGCCCCCAGTGGCGGGGACCGAGCAGCACGTCCGGGGTCACCACCGGGTACTCCAGCGTGTGCACGCCCGGCGGCCAGCGCTTGAACTCCCGCGGCACCACGAGGTTGGCGAACCCGTCGAAGACCACGTGCACGGCCACGCCGCGCTCGGCGGCCTCGCAGAGGGCCTCCTTGAAGGCCCGGCCCACGGCGTCGCCCTTGAGGATGTAGCTCTCGAAGAAGATCTCGCGGCGCGCCCCGCGGATGGCCTCGAGCATGTCGGCGAAGACGTCGCGCCCGAAGGTGTAGGTGGTGATGGTGGTGCGGTCCAGCGAGCTCTCCACCGGCTCCACGGTGGGGAACGAGATGACCTCGGGACTGCGGCGCTTGCGGCGGCGGTTGCTCACCACCAGTCCCGCGACGACGGCCGCCTGCGCGACCGCCTGTGCCCCGAGCCCGTAGGCCACCACCTTCGCGACGGTGCGGTGCGGCACGTCCCCTCCTCGACTCGGCTCCTGGCGTTGGGCCAGTCTAGGGCGGCGCGGCCGGCCCCCGGGGCGGGCCACCGGCGGTGGGAGACTGCCGCCCATGAGCCACGCCCCCGACCCCGATGACCCCCTGGCCGGCGTCGACCTGCTGCGGAGCGTGGCCCCCGGATCCGACCCCGCGCTGGACGCCCTCGTCGCCGAGGCCCGGGCCACCGGGGACGCGTTCGCCGCGGCCGCCCTGCTGCGCGGCGCCGGCTTCGCCCCCGAGCGGGCCGCCGCCGCCCTCTCCCAGGCCGAGCTGCGCGCCACCGGCACCGCCAAGCTCGGTGAACGCGCCGCGGGGATGCTGCTCACCCGGGCCGGTCTGGAGCAGGCCACGCGCTGGCAGGTGGCCGAGCTGCACGGGCGGGTCCTGGCCGCCGCCGGCATCGAGCAGGTGACGGATGTGGGGTGCGGGCTGGGGGCCGACACCTGGGCGCTCACCCGGCACGTGCCGGCGGTGACCGCCCTGGAGGCCGATACCGAGACCGCCGCCGCCGCGGCCCACAACCTGGCGGGCACCGGTGCCGTGGTGGAGCACCGCGAGGTGGACGCCTCGTGGCAGCCGCCCGCCGCCCCCGAGGCGGCCCGCTGCGCGCTGTGGTTCGACCCCGCCCGCCGCACCGGGGTGGCCGACGCCCGGGGACGCGCCCGCCGCGTCAGCGGACCGACCGGTCTGCGGCCCTCCCTCGAGCTGGTGACGACGCTGGCCGGGCGGGTGGGCCTCACCGGTTGCAAGGTGGGGCCCGGCTGGCGCCACGGTGACGTGCCCGCCGGGGCCCACGCCCAGTGGGTGAGCCACGACGGCGACCTCGTGGAGGCCGTGCTCTGGATGGGCCGGGCCCTCGCCTCCCCCGGCGGAGCCCCCGACCCGCTGCGCCCGGTGGCCGGGGCGCACTCGGCCACCCGTCTGGACCACGACGGCACCGTGCTGGCGCACACCGACTCCACCGCCCTGCCACCCTCCCCCGCCGGCATGCCCGGCCACCGCGTGCTCACCAGCGAGGACGAGCTGGGCACCCACCTGTGGGAGCCCGATCCCGCCCTGGCGCAGGCCGGGCTGGTGGGCGTGGTGGCGGGCGGCGCCGCAGAGGCCCGGGCGGCCGAGCTGGGTACCGGCGTGGGGTGGATGACGGCCGACCTGCCGGGCGACCCCGCGTGGGTGCGCACCCACCGTGTGGTGGAGGTGATGGCGCCCCGCCCCAAGGTGCTCTCCGCGTGGGCCCGCCGCCGGGAGGTCGGCGAGCTGGTGCTGCGCAAGCACGGGTCGTCGCTGGACCCGGCCGTGGTGCGCCAGCGGATCCGGACCCGGGGCGACCAGCGCCGGGTGCTGCTGCTCACCCGCATCGGGGACCGGCAGGTGGCCGTCGAGATCGAGGCCCCGGCGGAGCCCTAGACTCTGCGCGGGTGACGGTGACCGGGGGACGTCCCGGGGCGGTCGACCCAGCCGAGTCCCGCACCCGCCCCGGAGGTCCCGCACATGACTGCCCTTGCCCGCCTGAGCCTGAGGAACAGGGCGTTGGTGGCCCTGGCCACGGTGCTCACCCTCGTGCTCGGACTGTTCTCCACGTCCTCCCTCAAGCAGGAGCTGCTCCCCTCGCTGGAGTTCCCCCTGGTGGTGGCCGTGACGCCCGTGCAGGGCGCCGACTCGCAGGTGGTGGAGTCCCGCGTCACCGTGCCGATGGAGCGCGCCGCCGAGCAGCTCGACGGCATCGAGAAGGTGGAGTCCACCAGCTCCAACGGCCTCTCGGTGGTGCAGGCCACGCTCACCTACGGCACCTCCCTGGACGACGCGAAGGCCGCGCTCCAGGCCGAGGTCTCGGGCATGGACCTCCCCGAGGGGGCCGAGCCCCAGGTGATCGTGGGCGCCTTCGACGCCTTCCCGATCATGCAGGTCTCAGCCACCGGCGGCGGGAGCACCGACCAGCTCGTGGAGCGCCTCAACGACAGCGTGGTGCCCGCGCTGGAGAAGATCGACGGCGTCCGCGAGGTGCAGCTCAGCGGCGTGAAGGACCAGCAGGTGCGGGTGGACCTGGACCCGGCGAAGGCCGCGAAGGCCGGCGTGACGCCGCAGGCCGTGGCCGCCGCGCTGCAGTCCAACGGCGTGGTGGTGCCCGGCGGCACCCTCAACGACGGGGACCAGTCCCTGGCCGTGCAGGTGGGGGCGAGCTTCCAGGACGTCTCCGAGCTGCGCGCGCTGCCGCTGGCCGCCCAGCCGGCCACCGGTGGCGAGGGCGGGCAGGACCCGACCGCACAGGACCCGACCGGGCAGGTGGCCCACGGGCAGCAGGCAGGCGCCACCGCCGCGGCCTCCTCCCCGTCCTCCCCGGTGACCCTCGGCGACGTCGCCAAGGTCACCCTCGCCGACCCGCCGGCCACCGGCCACACCCGCACCGACGGCCGACCCGCCGTCACCCTCGGCATCGTCAAGACCCCCGAGGGGAACACCGTGGGCATCTCCCACGACGTGTCCGACGCCCTGTCCGGGCTGCAGGACGACCTCGGCCAGGACGGCCGCCTCACCGTCGTGTTCGACCAGGCGCCGTTCGTGGAGCAGTCCATCCACGACCTCACCACCGAGGGCCTGCTGGGCCTCGGCTTCGCCATCCTCGTGGTGCTGCTCTTCCTGCTCTCGATCCGCCTGACGCTCGTCACCGCGGTGTCCATCCCGCTCTCGCTGCTCGTGGCGATGATCGGCCTGCACCTGGCCGGCTACTCGCTGAACATCCTCACCCTCGGTGCGCTCACCATCGCCGTGGGGCGCGTGGTGGACGACTCCATCGTGGTCATCGAGAACATCAAACGCCACGTGGACGGCGGCGAGCCCAAGGCGCAGGCCATCCCGCGCGCCGTGGCCGAGGTGGCCGGTGCCGTGACCTCCTCCACGCTGGCCACCGCGGCGGTGTTCCTGCCGCTGGGCCTCGTGGGCGGACAGGTGGGCGAGCTCTTCCGCCCCTTCGCCCTCACCGTCGTGGTGGCCCTGCTGGCCTCCCTCCTGGTGGCCCTCACCATCATCCCGGTGCTGGGCTACTGGTTCCTGCGCAGCCGCGACGCCGGCGACCTCACCGAGGAGCAGCGCCTGGCCGCCCTGCACTCCGACGACCCGGACTGGCTGCAGCGCGGCTACCTGCCCGTGCTGCGCACGGTCATCCGCCGCCCCCTGCTCACCTGCCTGGCGGGCCTGCTCGTGTTCGCCGGCACCGTGGCCTCCGCCGGCCTGGTGAAGACCGACTTCATGGGCTCGGCCGGCGACACCCAGGTGAACGTCACCCAGGAGATGCCCGCCGGCACCACCCTGGAGGCCACCGACGCCGCCGCCCGGAAGGTGGAGGAGGCCCTCGCCGGCATCGACGGCGTGAAGACCGTCACCGCCACCGTGGGTGACACCGGCGACGGCGCGGCCGCCATGACCGGTGGCGGCTCGAGCTCCTCGCAGTTCTTCGTGGCCATGGACGACGAGGCCGACGCCGACGCGGTGCGCACCACCATCGAGGACCGGCTGCAGGACGTGCCCGGCACCGTCCGCGTGACCGGCGCCTCGGAGGACCCGTCGATGGGCCGCACCCAGGTGGTGGTGCGCTCCGACGACGAGAAGGCCCTGGAGGAGACCGCGCGTGCCGTCGAGAAGGCCGTCTCCGGTGTGCAGGGCGCCACGGACGTCTCCAACAACGCGGCCGACACCATCCCCGCCGTGCGCGTGGAGGTCGACCGCCAGAAGGCTCAGGCCGCCGGGCTCTCCGAGGCGGTCGTCGGCCAGCTCGTGGCCGGCGCGCTGCACGGCGCCCCGGTCGGCGAGGTGACCCTGCGGGACGCCGCCCACCCGGTGGTGGTCGTGCAGGGCGAGAAGCCGACCTCCGTGGCCGCGCTGAGGAAGCTGCCGGTGGGCGCCGGTCCGAAGGGCCCGCTCACCCTGGCCGACGTGGCCAGCGTCAGGAAGGTGGAGTCGCCGGTGAGCATCACGCGCACCGACGGCCAGCGCTCGGCCACCATCACCGCCGTCAACGACACCGACGACCTCGGTGCCTTCACCCGGGATCTCACCCAGGCCGTGGACGGCGTCGACGTGCCCGAGGGCGTGGAGGTCTCCGTGGGCGGCGAGAGCGAGGAGCAGGCCGAGGCCTTCGCCCAGCTGGGGCTGGCCATGCTGGCGGCCATCGGCATCGTCTACCTGATCATGGTGGCGGCCTTCCGCTCGATCGTGCAGCCGCTCATCCTGCTGGTCTCCATCCCCTTCGCGGCCACCGGCGCCATCGCGATGCTGGTGCTCACCCGGGTGCCGCTGGGCGTGGCCGGCATGATCGGCGGCCTGATGCTGGTGGGCATCGTGGTGACCAACGCCATCGTGCTCATCGACCTGGTCAACCAGTACCGCGCCCGCGGGCTGTCGATCGAGGACGCCGTGGTGGAGGGCGGCCGCCACCGCCTGCGCCCCATCCTCATGACGGCGCTGGCCACCATCTGCGCGCTCACCCCGATGGCGTTCGCGCTCACCGGCGGCGGGGCCTTCATCAGCCAGCCGCTGGCGATCGTGGTGATCGGCGGCCTGCTGAGCAGCACGGTGCTCACGCTGCTGCTGGTGCCGGCGCTGTACGTCATCGTGGAGCGCGTCGGCCGCCGGTTCGGCCGGGACCGCGGGCAGGAGGCCGGGGAGGCCGAGGGCCTGCCGGCCCCCGGGGCGGAGGGGTCGGCGCAGGCCGCCCCCGCCCGTCCGGCGCGCGGCGGGGCCACCGCGCTCGACGGGTGGCGACCGGCCGGCGCCTGACCCGCGCCACGACGAGGGGCCTGCCCCGGGGAGAGCCCCGGGGCAGGCCCCTCATCGTGGGTGGCGGCCTCAGTCGGGCAGGTCGGTGAGGCTGCAGAAGGCCTCCACCCGGTCGGTGGGGCCGGAGACGATGAGCTCGTCGCCCCGCCGCACCACCGTGTCAGCCTGGGCGTAGGTGAAGTTCTCGCCGGTGCGCTTGAGCCCCACGATGGTGACGCCGTGCCGGCTGCGCGGCAGCGACTGCGCCAGCGGCAGGTCCCAGGTCTCCCGGGGCGAGCGCGTGCGGGCGATGGCGAAGCCGTCCTCGAAGCCCATGTAGTCGGTCATCCCGCCGGCCACGATGTGGGCGACGCGCTCCCCCATCGACCAGTCGGGGTAGATGACGTGCTGCACGCCGATCTTGCCCAGGATGCGCCCGTGCTTGCGGGTGATGGCCTTGGCCCACACCTCGGGCACACCCGCCTCGACGAGGGCCACCGCGGAGAGCACGCTGGCCTCCACGTCGTTGCCGATGGCCACCACCGCGCGGTCGAACTCCCCCACGCCCAGCTGGGCCAGGGCGGCGTCGTCCGTGGCGTCGGCCTGCACCACGTGCTCGATCTGACCGGACCACTTCTGCACGATGGCCGGGTCGGTGTCCACGCCGAGCACGTCGATGCCCTGGCGCGAGAGCGAGGCCGCCACGGCGCCGCCGAAGCGGCCGAGGCCGATGACGACCACCGAGACCTGACGGGGGCGGGGGTTCCTGCCGAGCATGGGGCTCCTTCGGTGCGGACGGGGTGGGTGCGGGCGGGGTGGGTGCGGGCGGGGACGACCGGGCGGTCAGCCCACGATGGGGCGTTCCTCGGGGTGGCGCACCACGGGCCGGCGCCGCCGCAGCGCGAGCGCGGAGGCCGCGGTGATGGGGCCCACGCGGCCGAGGAACATCAGGGCCATGAGGATGAGCTGGGCCGGCGGCGGCATCGAGGGGGTGATGCCGAGCGTGAGCCCCACGGTGGCGAAGGCGGAGACCACCTCGAAGAGCACCTGGTCGAAGCTGAAGCGGGTGAGCATCAGGATGGCGATGGTCGCCGCCGTGACCAGCCCCACGGCCAGCAGGGCCACCGAGAGCGCCTGGCGCACCACGGCCTGGGGCACGCGGCGGTGGGCGATGACGACCTCCTCGTCACCCCGCACCTCGGCCACCATGACGAACCAGAGCAGCAGGAAGGTGGTCACCTTGAGACCACCGGCGGTGCCCGCCGACCCGCCACCGATGAACATGAGCAGCGTGGTGATGGCCTCGGTCTCGGGACGCACCTGCCCGTAGTCCACCGAGTTGAACCCGGCGGTGCGCGGGAAGACGCCCCCGTTGGCCCACGCGGCCAGCAGCTTCTGGGAGGGCTCCATGCCCGCGAGGGTGCCGGTGTTGCGCCACTCGAAGACGGTGAACGCCACAGTGCCCACGAGCAGCAGCCCCACCGTGCCGGCCAGGGTGAGCCGGGTGTGGATGGACCAATGGCCCGGCGCCCGGGAGGTGCGCTGCGCCCAGGTGCCCGGCACCGACCCGTCGGCCTCGGACTCCAGCGGTCCGTACCCGCCGGCCGGGCCGCGGCGCGCGCCGGGACGGGTGCGGGCCAGGTGGCGCACCACCTCGGCGATGACGGGGAAGCCGAGGCCGCCGAGCACCACGGCCACGGTGATCGGCAGCACCAGCCAGGGGTCGGTGACCACCGGCACGAGGTTGGTGGACCACAGGGCGAAGCCGGCGTTGTTGAACGCCGAGACGGCGTGGAAGACCCCGTGCCACGCGGCGGTGGGCAGCGAGTCGTCGTAGGCGATGCGGAAGCGCACCGTGAGGGCCACGGCCACCAGCGCCTCGATGAGCAGGGAGATGCCGATGACCCGGCGCACCACGCCGCGCACGTCACCGGGGTCCAGGGCGTGCGTCTCGGTCTGCGCCCCCAGGCGGGCCCGCATCCGCATCTTGCCGCGCACCACGAGCGTGAGCAGGGTGGCCAGGGTCATCACACCGAGGCCGCCCACCTGGATGAGGCCGATGATGACCGCCTGCCCGAAGGGGGTCCAGTAGGTGGCGGTGTCGACCGTGACCAGCCCGGTCACGCAGACCGCGGACACGGTGGTGAAGGCGGCCACGAGCAGCGGGGCGGACCCCGGCTCCCGCGTGGCCGCGGGCAGCATGAGCAGCAGGGTGCCGGCCACGGCGGCGGCGGCGAAGCCCGCCAGGACGAGGCGAGCGGGGTTGCTCACCAGGACACCCCAGATCGAGGCGCCGGGTGCGCGGCGCAGGCGGAGGCTCACGACCCGGCAGCCTAGTCCTGCCCGTCGCCGGACCCGCCCGTGTCGCAGGTGGTCCCGGTCACGCGGTCGCCCACATCCACCGGCAGAGTGCCGGCGGGGGTGACCCGCCCGACCAGCGCCTCGGCCACGGCCTGCAGCTGGGCCGGGGTGTCGCCGAAGGCGGCGAGCCGCACCGGGGCGTCCACGGCGGCCAGCGCGTAGGGCGTGTCCAGCGCCACCGCGGCGTCGGCGGACCCCGCCGACGAGCCCCCGGCACGCTCCGAGGCGGCCTCCTCCGGCATCGAACCGTCCTCCACCTCGCCCGCGGCGTAGTCGCCGCCGTCCACGAGGCGCACCGTGGCCCCGCCGGTGCCCTCCCGGACGCCGACCTGCCGGAGCGCGGCGGTGAGGCCAGCCCGCTGGGAGGCGGTTCCCCCCACCACGCGGGCACGGTCACCGGCGTCCAGCGCGTGCACCTCGCAGGAGCCCAGGCTCGTGAGCGAGGCCCGGGCCAGCCGTCGGGCCTGGTCCTCGCCGGCGTCCAGTACCGAGGCCGGAGGCTGCTCCCCCACCTGCAGGCTCGCCGCCACCACGTGGGCGGCCGCCTCGCGCAGCCGCTCCTCGGGCAGGGTGCCGTCCTGGACGGCCTCCACCACGGCGGCCCGCGCGGCCTGCGGGTCCGGCGGCAGGAGCAGCAGGTCCGCGCCGGCCAGCAGCGCCGCCACGGAGCGGTCGTGGCCGGTGGTCGCCTCGGCGGTGTCCAGCGCCCCCATGTTCAGGGCGTCGGTCACCACCAGCGGGTCGGCGCCGTCCTCGCGCAGGTGGCCGAGCAGCGCCGCGCTCAGGCTCGCTGGCAGCCGGTCCACCGCGGGCACGGCGATGTGGCCGGTCATCACCGGCAGGTCGTGCTCCGCGAGCGCCCGGAAGGGCACGAGGTCGCGCTCGGTGAGTTCCTGCCAGGTGGCGTCGGTCGAGGGCAGCCCGTGGTGGCTGTCGCTCTCCAGCCCGCCGTGGCCGGGGAAGTGCTTGGCCACCGGCACGATGCCGGCCGCCCGGTACCCCTCGGCCAGGGCGGTGGCCACCCGGGCCACCCGCTGCGGGTCCGCGCCCGGCGAGCGCACGCCGATGGTGGGGTCCTGCGGCCCGGCGGTCACGTCCGCGTCGGGGGCGAACACCATCGTGAAGCCCAGGGCGCGCAGCTGCTCGCCGCTGAGGCGGGCGATCTCGCGCGAGAGCTCGCCGTCGGCGGCGGCGCCGTGCGCCATCGCCGCGGGCAGGGGCGTCACCGGTTCCTCGATGCGGCGGACCGGTCCGCCCTCCTGGTCCACCCCGACCACGGCCGGCCAGGTGCGCCCGGAACGCTCCTGGGCGCGCTGCACCTGGGCGGTCACGCGGGGCAGGGCGGCGGGGTCGTCCGGCACGTTGCTGTCGAAGAGGATGACGCCGCCGAATCCCTCTCCCACCAGCCGGTCGGCGTTGCGGCCCGAGGAGCCCTCGTACCCGGCCACGATGACCTGCCCGGCCAGGGCGCGGGTGTCCAGGTCGGCCACGAGCTCCTCGGCGCGCGCCACCGCGTCGTCCCAGGCCAGGTCGGGACCGGTGGCCTGCGGCGAGGGGTCGCCGCTGCTGTCCGACGAGGGGTCGTGGGGCGAGGACGACGGGGACGACGAGCCGGACGACGAGGGAGTCTCCCCCGGCGTCGGGCCGGCGGCCTCGCTGCTCGGGGCGCCGCTCCCCGAGGAGGGCGCGGGCCCGGGCCCGGAGCACCCCACGAGGAGCGCACCGGCCAGGACGGGCGCGACCACGTGGCCCCAGCGCATCAGACCTGCACCTCTGTCACCGGCTGGGAGGAGCTCGACGGCAGGTCGAGCCCCGAGGGCGTGCGGCCGCGCGCCACCATCTGGGCCCCGAGGGCCGCCACCATGGCACCGTTGTCCGTGCAGAGCCCGGGCCGGGGCACGCGCAGCCGGATGCCGGCGGCCTCGCACCGCTCCGTGGCCAGCGCACGCAGACGCGAGTTCGCGGCCACCCCACCGCCCAGCATCAGGTCCTGCACCCCCTCGGCGCGGCAGGCGGCCACGGCCTTGCGGGTGAGAACGTCCACCACGGCCTCCTGGAAGCTCGCGGCCACGTCGGCCACCGGCACCGCCTCGCCGTCGCGCTCCCGGGTCTCCACCCAGCGCGCCACGGCGGTCTTCAAGCCGCTGAAGGAGAAGTCGAACTCGTGGCGCTCCAGGTCGCGCCGGGAGGTGAGCCCGCGCGGGAAGTCGATGGCGATGCGGTTGCCCTCGCGCGCCGCCCGGTCGATGTGGGGGCCGCCGGGGAAGGGCAGGCCGAGCACCCGCGCCACCTTGTCGAATGCCTCACCGGCCGCGTCGTCGATGGTCTGCCCCATCGGCCGCACGTCGCAGGTGATGTCCGGCACCATGAGCAACGAGGAGTGCCCCCCGCTCACGAGCAGGCTCATCATCGGCTCGGGCAGCGGGCCGTGCTCCACGACGTCCACGGCCACGTGCGCGGCCAGGTGGTTCACGCCGTAGAGCGGCTTCCCGAGCCCCATGGCCAGGGCCTTGGCGCTCGCGGCCCCCACGAGCAGTGCACCGGCCAGGCCCGGCCCGGCCGTCACGGCCACGGCATCCACGTCCTGCAGGCGCACCCCGGCGTCGGCGCACGCCTGCTCGATGGTGGGCACCATCGCCTCCAGGTGGGCGCGGCTGGCCACCTCGGGCACCACGCCCCCGAAGGCGGCGTGCTGGTCCATGCTGCTGGCGACGGCGTCGGCCAGCAGGGTGGTGCCACGGACGATGCCCACGCCCGTCTCGTCGCAGCTCGTCTCGATGCCGAGCACCAGGGGCTCGTCGGGGCGCGTCATCGGGCGCTCACCTCCAGAGGGTGGGTGGGGTCGTGCGGGGTCGGGTCGTGGGGCGCCGGGGCGGGCTCCGCGACCTGGTCGAGCAGCAGGCGCAGCACGTGCGCGTCCACCGGCCCGTCGGGGCCGCGGTAGTAGCCGCGGCGGACGGTCAGCTCGGTGAAGCCCAGGCGCCGGTAGAGGGCCAGGGCGGCCACGTTGTCCGAGCGCACCTCCAGCAGCAGCGCCTCGGCGCCCTCCTGCCGCGCCCGGCGCACGAGGTGGTCCATCACCCGGCGGCCGAGGCCGGCACCGCGCGCCGTGGGGTCCACGGTGACGGTCATGACGTCCGCGGTGCTGCCGCCGTGGTCCAGCCCGGCGTAGGCCAGCACCCGGCGGGTTCCCGGCACGGCCGCCCCGGTGGACGCGGCGTCCACGGCCACGACGTACTCGCGGCGGGGCGCTGCCAGCTCGGCCCACCAGGTGGCCTCGGTCCAGCCGTCGTGCGGGTGGGCCTCGGCCTCCATCGCCACGAGCTGGCCCAGGTCGCGCCAGTGGGCCGGGACGATCTCCACCGCCGGGGCGCTCACAGCAGCACCCGCTTGCGCTGGCCGGGCGTCTGCGAGTCGGGGCGGCGCAGGTAGAGCGGCTCGGTGCCGGTGAGGCACTCCGGGTGGTCCACCGCGAGACGGGCCAGCGCGGCGGCGTCCACGTCGGGTCCGGCGCCCACGCGGCGCCCGGTGAACTCCTCCGGGTAGAGGCCGGCGCCGGCCCCCACCACGGGCAGGGCCCGCAGCGCGGCCGGCAGGTCCGCGGCGCGCCCCACCTCGGGGCCGGCCACCCGCTGCAGGCCGCTCGCGTAGTGGGCCCAGTAGACCTCCTTGCGGCGGGCGTCGGTGGCCACCAGCAGCGGCTCGTCGGCGGCCACCCCGCCGGCCTCCCGGGCGGCGGCGGCCAGGGCGTCCAGGCTGCACACCCCGTGGAGGCGCGCCCCGGAGGTCAGGGCCAGCACGCGGGCGGTGGCGATGCCGACGCGCAGGCCGGTGAAGGGCCCGGGCCCGGTGCCCACCACCACGTCGGTGACCTCGTCCACGCCGACCCCGGCCTCGGCGAGGGCCTGCTCCACCACCGGGGCCAGCTGCTCGCCGGCGGCGCGGGCGTCCACCACGGTGCGCACGGCGAGCACCTCGCCGGGCACGCCCGCGGCCTCCTCGACGGCGGGCGCCCCGGAGTGCACGGCGGCGGTGACGGCAGCGGTCGAGGTGTCCAGGGCCAGCAGCATGGGGGCCAGCGTAGTTGCCGGCCCCTTCCCCGACCTCAGGGCAGTGCGCGGCGCAGCAGGGCCGAGAGCTCGGCGAGCCGCGCCTCGTGGCCCTGCCACTCCCCCACCGCGGCCACCTCCACCTGGCGGGTGACCTGGTCGGCGTCGTCGGCATCGCGCCCGGTGGCCCGGCGCACGGTCACCTCGAGCCAGCGGTCGGTGAGCTGCTCCACGAGACCGGCACCCCACTCGGCCACCAGCACGGCGCCGGCCAGGTCGGTGTCGAGGTCGATCTCGTCCACCTCGTGGCGGCTGCCCAGGCGGTAGGTGTCCACGTGCACCAAGGCGGGGCCCTCCCCGGCCGAGGGGTGCACGCGGGAGATCACGAAGGTCGGCGAGGTCACCTCTCCGGCCACGCCCATGCCCTCACCCAGCCCGCGGGTCAGGGTGGTCTTGCCCGCACCCAGCTCCCCGGTGAGCACCAGCACGTCCCCGGCCCGCACCCACCGGCCCAGGCGGCGGCCCAGCTCCATCGTCTGCTCGGCCGTCGAGGCCTCCACCACGCTCACGCGCACTCCCTCACCAGCTGCAGCACCGCGCCGGCCACGTCGTGGGGGTGCTCCACCATGAGCAGGTGCCCCGCCGCGGGGACCACCTGCAGGGTGGATCCCCGGTGCAGGGCGGCGATCTCCTCGGAGTGGGCCAGGGGCGTCATGCGGTCATCATCACCGATGAGGACCAACCCCCGGCAGTCCAGCGAGCGCAGCGCGTCGCGCCCGTCGTGGGCCAGCACCGAGGTGAGCAGCTCGGCGAGAACGCGGTAGGGCACCCGGTGGTGCATGGCCTGCACCTGGCGCAGGGTCGACCGGGAGGGCCGGCGGTGGAAGTTCGAGCGCGCCAGGTGGGCGAGCTCCACCTCCCGGGCACCGCCACGGGGGGCGGGGCGCACGTCCGGTCCCGACCGGGCCGCACGGGCCATGACCCGCGGGGCGATCTGCCCCACGAGGGGGCCCACCAGGGCTCCGGCGCGAACCGGCAGGCCGAAGGGGGAGGAGGCCATGCCACCGGGCGAGGTGGCGAGCCACACCATCGCGTCCACACGGCGGGCGATGGCCTCGTGCCGGGCCAGCACCCGCATCAGCACCATCCCGCCCATGGAGTGCCCCACGAGCACCAGCGGCCGGCCCTCGGGCACGTGCAGGGAGCGCAGCACGGCGGCCAGGTCGTCGGCCAGCACGTCCAGGTCCAGGGGCTGCTCCCCCGCACGCGACCACCCGTGGCCGGCCAGGTCCGGGCGCACCACGCGCACGCCGCCGGCAGCCAGGATGCGGGCCATCGGACCGAAGATGCCCGAGCCCAGCGCGTACCCGTGCACGAGCACCACGGTGGCCGGCGCGTCGTCCTGCGACGGCCCGTGCTCCACGGCGTGCAGCTCGCGGTCCTCGCGGGTGATCCAGTGGTGGATCACGCGTCGTCCCCCACGAGCACCCGCGGCACCCGCGGCCCGAGGCGGGTGACCACCTCGTAGCTGATGGTGCCGGCGACCTCGGCCCAGTCCTGCGCCGTGGGGCCGCCGTCGGTGCCGTCGCCGAAGAGGACCACCTCGTCACCCACGGCCGCCGGCGGCTCGGCCCCCGTGGCCTCCCCGAGGTCCACCACGAACTGGTCCATGCACACCCGCCCGGCGATGCGGGCCGCCAGCACCGAGCCCGACCCGCCCTCGGCGCTGCCGGGGCGCACCTGCACCGGGGCGGCGTCCGAGACCGCCCGGGGGATCCCGTCGCCGTAGCCGAGCGGCACCACACCGAGCCACCGGTCGGTGGCCGTGACGTGCGTGAACGAATAGCTCACCCCGCTGCCGGCGGGCACGCGGCGTACCGCCGAGAGGGGCGAGGTCAGGGTCATCGCCGGGCGGAGGCCGAGGTCGGCAGCGGTGTGCAGCTGCGGCACCGGCGAGAGCCCGTAGGCGGACAGCCCGGGCCGCACCAGGTCGTAGGCCAGGTCCGGGCGCGTCACCACGGCGGCCGAGTTGGCCAGGTGGCGCCACCGGGGGTCCAGTCCGGCACGGGCCACCACGGCCAGCCCGTCCTCGAACGCGTCACGTTGCACGTCCACCGACGGGTGCCCGGGGTCGTCGGCGCACGCGAGGTGGGAGAACACGCCCTCCACCCGCAGCACGCCCTCCTGCTCGGCGCGGCGGGAGGCGGCCACCACGTCCTGCCAGTCGCCGGGGGCCACGCCGCCACGACTCATGCCGGTGTCCAGCTCGAGGTGCACGGTCGCCCGCACGCCCGCCTCCCGGGCGGCCGCCACCACGCGGTCGAGCACCCACCGACTGCCCACTCCCACGGTCACCTCGTGCTCCACCAGCGGACCGAAGGCGGTGGCGGGAGTGGGCAGCCAGGCGATGACGGGCCCGCCCACCCCGGCCTCGCGCAGGGCCAGGGCCTCCTCGGGCCGGGCGACGCCCACGATCGCGACCCCCGCGGCACGAGCTGCCCGGGCTGCGGCCAGCGCCCCGTGCCCGTAGCCACCGGCCTTGACCACACCCATCACGTCGGCGTCACCGGCCCACTGGGCGCACCGGGTGAGGTTGGCGCGGATCGCTGAGCTGTCGACGAGTGCCCGGGGGCCCTCCGGGGCGGGATGGGTGTGCATCGGCCCATCGTCCCACCCACCCGTCGACGGAGATCCCCGGTGCCACCCTCACTTACGATGGGGCCCGAATCCACACCACCTGCGGGGAGGTCCACGCCGTTGCGCTTGTCCGAGCTGAGCACACCCATGCTGACGGCGTGGCGCGACGGACGAGTCCGATGGGGCTTCCTGGCCTCGCTCCTCATGGCCCTGGGTGCCCACACCCCGCTCTTCCTGCCGCGGATCAACCCCGTCGAGCGGGTGGCCTGGCTGCGCTGGCTGCTCTCCCCCGAGGGCTCGCTGGGCGCCACCGTGGTGCTCCTGGCCGGCACCATCGGCCTGGCCACGGCCTGGCTGCGGGTCCGGCCGCGCAGCGACCGCCCGGCGCCCCCGATGCGCGCCACCATCGTGTGGTGGTCCCTGCCGATGGTGCTGGCACCGCCCCTGTACAGCCACGACGCGTACTCCTACGCGGCCGTCGGGTGGATGCACCGCATCGGCCTCAACCCGTACGAGATGGGGCCGGGGGCCGTCAGCGGCTACTTCCGGCAACAGGTGGACCCCTTCTGGCTGCTCACGCCGACCCCCTACGGCCCGCTCGCCCTGGAGGTGCAGCGCTGGCTGGTGGTCCTCGTCGGTGAGCGTCCGTACCCGGCGGCCGTGGCCATGCGCCTCATGGCCCTGGCCGGCATGGCGCTGCTGCTGTGGGCCATCCCGCGCCTGGCCCGGTGGGTGGGCGTGCGCGGCGACGTGGCCCTGTGGTGGGGCGTGGCCAACCCGCTGACGCTCATGCACTTCGTGGGCGGCGCCCACAACGACGCCCTGATGGTGGGCCTGCTGGCCTTCGCCCTGTGGGTGAGCACGCGGGGCCACCCGTGGTGGTCGCTGGTGCTGGCCTCGGCCCTCATCGCGGCGGCCACCGCCGTCAAGCAGCCGGCAGCCGTCGGTCTGCTGGGCACCACCGCCCTGTGCACCGCCCGCATGCACCCGCACCTGCTCGGGGGACGTCGCTCGAGCCTCCTTCCCACCCCCGGGGAGGCGTGGCTCTCCAAGGCGTGGCCCGACGTGAAGCGCCTCTTCGTGCCCTCCGTCGTGGCCGCGGTGGTCTTCGCCGCCTCGTTCGCCGCCATCACCTGGGCCACCGGGCTCGGCTACGGCTGGATCCCGGCGCTCTCGGTGCCCGGCATGGCCGCGGGCCTGTCCCCCATCAGCCTCATCGGGGGGCTGCTCGCCTCGGTGGCCACTGCCCTGGGCCTGCCCGATGCGGGGCCGGTCGTCAAGGGCGTGCTCAAGTACGCGGCCACGGCCGTCACGGCCTGCATCGTGCTGCTGGCCTCGCTGCGGGTGCTGCGCATCGGCGGCCTGGCCTTCACCGCCTGGACCCTGCTGGCGGTCGCCCTGCTCGGGCAGACGGTGCACCCCTGGTACGTGCTGTGGGGCCTCCCGCTGCTCCCCCTGGCGGGCATGCGCCCGGAGGTGGAGCGCGTCACCCTCTGGCTCACCTACGCCGTCGTGGCCTACAGCCTCTTCGACACCGGTGCCCGCGCCGGCCAGGTGGTCATCGGCCTGGCGTGCGTGGTGGTGCTCTTCTTCATCTTCCGCGGCCGGCAGCCCGGTCAGGACGCGCGCGGGGTCGACCACCGCCTCGACCTCGTCGAGGAGGACCCCGAGGCGCTCTGAGCCGCCGCTCGCCCACTGGGTGCAGCGCCCCGGCCTCAGCCGAACGTGAGCTGCGAGAGGTCGTCCACCACGTGGTCCGGCACCTTCTCCGAGGCGCCCTCGCCGGCGGCCCGCTCGACCTCGGGCCACCCGTGCACGCCGGTGGCCACGAGCACGCTGCGCAGCCCGGCCCGGTTCGCCCCCAGCACGTCGGTCTCCAGCCGGTCCCCGATGCCGGCGACCTCACCGGCGGTGAGCCCCAGCCGCTCCAGGGCCAGCGTGTAGCTGCCGGTCTCGGGCTTGCCGGCCACGAGCGGCTCGCGCCCCGTGGCCCGGGCCACGGCGTCCACGTACGCCCCGTTGCCCGGTGCCACACCCCAGGCGGTCGGCAGGCCGGCGTCCCGGTTGGTGGCCACCCAGGTGGCCCCCCGACTGACGGCGTGCGCGGCGTCGTGCAGCAACTGCAGGGTGACCGTGGGGGCGTAGCCCTGCACGACGGCCCCGGCCTCGATGGGGTCGCTGGTCACCTCGAGGCCCTGGTCCCGGACGGCCCGGTCCAGGGCAGCCGACCCGGCCACGAGCACACGGGTCCCGGGGTCCACGGTCCGGGCGAGCACGTGGCTTCCCGCCATGGCCCCGGTGATCACCTGGTCCGGGGTCATCCGGACACCGTCCTGCTGCAGACGCGCGGCCAGCTCCTCCGGCCCACGGGAGGCGTTGTTCGTGAGGAACACGACGCGCAGTCCGCCGTGCATCCACGCGTTGAGCGACTCCACGGCCGAGTCGAAGACCCGGTCACCGGCGTGCACCACCCCGTCCACGTCGCAGACGAGGCCCCGCACACCCTCCAGGCGCACGGGACCTCGTGTGGGGAGCGAGACGCTCACTCCCGGCCCGCCTCCTCCTCGCCGTCCGGCTCAGTGCCCGGCTCCTCCGTGTGCGGCTCAGGTGCGTCGGCCTCGACCGTGTCGGCCTCCGCCGCGTCCTTGTCGTCCACGGTCCGCCGCCCAGCCTCCGCAGAAGCGGCCTCCCCCTCGGACGGCGTGGGCGCCGCCACGGGCGCCTCCCCCGCATCGGCGGGCGCGAAGTCCTCGAGGTCGTAGAAGACCCCCTCCTCGGGCTCGGGCACGGGGGCCTCACCGGTCTCGCCCACCGATTCGGCCTTCGCGTACCACTGGGCGGCCCGGTCGTCGCCCTGCTCCTGGAGGGCCTCAGCCAGAGCGAACCACAGCCGCCCGGCCATGGGATCGCTCGACTTCACACGGCCCGCGGGCGTCTCCAGCATGGCGACGGCCGCCGCCGGGTTGCCCAGGTCGCGGTGCGCACCGGCCAGCACGATGGCCATCTCCACCAGGCTCTCGGCCGACAGGTGCTGCGCCTCCCGCGACTCCGCGAGCTCCAGCGCCTTCTCGGGGCGCCCCAGACCCCGCTGGCAGTCGGCAACGAGCGGCAGCAGGTGGGTGGTGCCACCCAGACGCATCGCGGTCCGCAGCTCCCGCAGGGCGTCGGACCACTCACCGCGCGCGTAGTGCACCGTCCCCAGCGCCTCACGGGCCGACGGCACACGCCCGGCACGACGTGACGCGGTCTCCGCGTGGGCCAGGGCGGCGTCGAGGTCCTCGTCGAGGAACAAGTAGGCGCACTCGATGTGGGCTGCCACGCCCTTCATGTTGTCCTTCGACAGCGTCTTCAACTCGTCCCACACCACCTGACCGAGGGCCTGGCCGGTCACACCGTCCGGGATGGCGGGGTCGGGGCGACGTCCCTGCTTGGGCGCCAGGGCGCGCGCACCCGACGAGAAGTTCTCGGGACGGTCCCCGCGTCCGCCGCGCGTCGCGGAGTCACCACGGTCCCCGGCGCCCCGGCCGCCTCGACGGTCGCCGTCACGCCCCCGGAAGCCTCCCCGCTCGTCGCGGCCCCGGCCTGCCCCGGCGCGACCACCCCGTCGTCCCCCGTCGCGGCCTCCTCGCACTCCAGGTCCCCCACCTCGACGGTCCGGGAAGCCACCGGAGCGCCCGCCGCTGCGAGAGCCCCCACGCTCGTCACGGGGACGGCGCCCCCACGTGGAGTCCCCGTCACGCTCAGGGGTCGAGGGGCTGTCAGGTCGGTCAGACGTCATGGCGCGATTCTACGCGGGCACCCACCGGGCCCCGGTGGCCCCGCTCCCCACCGCGGCCCCCCCCTGGCCCGGTGACCATTCCACCCCCGAACCCCCGCGTACCGGGTTCTCGTCAGGCCACTTGGGTGGCTGCTCGTCAGGGCACCACCACCTGGTGCCTCCCGGGCCCACGGCGCGTCCCCGCCCACGGATGAACCCCCGGGCCCCACGCCAACAGCGACCCGCCAGACGGAAAGAATCCCGGGAATGGTTTCAGCCCCGCCCAACAACAGTTGGGCGGGGCTGAAACAAACGTTGAGTTCGGCGGTGTCCTACTCTC
>NZ_PKIZ01000021.1:0-40085 GCF_002847825.1 Kytococcus schroeteri
GTTAGCGTGGGACACGAAGGCCTCCTAGGTGCGTGCAGCGGTTCTTAGACAGCTCCACTCTCGCAACAGGAGGCCTTCACCTGTCAGCGAGTCCCGCAACAACGTCCCTGGACATCACATCTAGGCCGTGACGGGCCGAGGACGGACCCCGGTCGGGGCGCCCCCGCGGCCACCCCGACCGGTCCCACCGGCCCGCCCTGCACCGGCCCCTCAGGCTGCGGCCCCCGCGGCGGCGGCCTCACGCTCCCCGGCCTGATCCGCGGTCGGCGCGGCCCCCTCCTGCGGGGCCTCCCCCGGCTCCGGCGGCACGAACACCGGCAGCGAGGCCTCGGGCAGCTCGCTGGTGGCCGTGACGGCCGCCGTGCGCAGCGCCCGCCGCTCCTCCTGGGTGTCCCCGGCCCGCGGCATCGGCGGGCTGGCCACCTTCACGAAGCAGGCCTGACCGCGGGCCAGGTCGTGGCCCACCGCGGTCGCCTCGAGCTCCACGGTGGTGCCCGAGCGCTCGTCGGTACTCCAGTCCTGGATGCGCAGCCGCCCGTGCACGATGACGGGCTGCCCCTTGGCCAGGGAGCGGAACAGGTTGACGGCCTGCTGGCGGAAGGCGCACACCGTCATCCAGTTGGTGGCCACGGTCTCCACCGCGCCGGTGGAACGGTCCACCCGGTTGACGTTCTGGGCCAGGCGGAAGGTGAGGAAGGGCGTACCGCTGCGCCCCTGCCTCAGCACCGGCTGGCTGGCCACGTTGCCGGTCACGGTCAGGTAGGTCTCGCTCATGGTCTCTCCCGGTGTCGGCCAGCCGGGGTGGCTGGCGGTGCGCCCACCGTGGCAAGGGCCCCGCCCCGTGCGTGGCGCACGGCGCGGGGCCCTGTGGACGAGTGGCGTCAGGCCAGGGCCGACCCCAGCAGCTCGCGGGTGCGGCGGTGCCGGTCGAGCACTTCCTGGACCGGGTCGAGCACGCGCTGCTGCGCCACCTCGCCCAGGGCGGTTTCGAGCTCGCGGGAGACCTGCCGGCGCCGTGCCCGCGCCCCGAACCCGGCGAGGAAGCGCGCGAGCAGGCCCAGCAGCAGCCCCAGCGAGAGGCCGCCCCCGAGCAGCCACACGGGCACCGGCAGCCAGCGCCACATCGGCGGGTCCCCCAGCGGGATGTGGAGGAAGCCCTCGCCCAGGCTCAACGCGGCCAGCCAGACCAGGCCCACCACGGCGACCAGGAGGAGCAGCCACTGCAGCACGCCCACCAGCGGCCACCACCAGCTGGAGCGCTGCTGCACCCCGGTGCGGCGCACGGCGGCGTCGAGCTCGTCGGAGAGCCGGTCGGCCGGGGGCACGGCGGCGTCCATCACGGCCTCGGCCCAACGGCGCGGCAGGCCCACCGAGGCGGCGTCGCCCACCTCGCGGCAGGCCAGGTCCACCGCCGAGGTGGCGGTGCGCGAGGCCCGCGGGATGGACGACCGGCCCTGCGCCGGCGTGTAGCCCGCCGCACCCGGGGTCCCCTCGCCGAGGCGCAGGCGCTTCAGCGGGTCCGGCGTGAGGTGGCGCACCCAGCGGGTCACCGGCCACCCGGTGGCGGCCGTCGCCCGGCGCAGGTGGTCAGCCTCCACGGCGCGCAGCACGGTGGGCACACCGGCGGCCCGGGCGAAGGCGGGCACCAGGCGGTCGTCCCCGGGCAGGGAGACCTCCGGCTCGCGCTCCCCCACCGAGTCCAGCAGCGACTCCGCGGAGGTGCGCACGTCGCCCAGCAGGCGGGCGCGCACGGCCCGCTTCTCGGCCACGATGCCGGCGAGCACGTCGCGCAGCGCGTCCAGCCCCAGCCCGGTGCGGGCCGAGACGGGCAGCACGCGCACGTCGTGCACCCCGTCGCGCTCCAGCAGGCCGGAGAGGTCGGCCACCACGGCCTCGCGGGCGTCCGGCGGCAGCAGGTCGGCCTGGTTGAGCACCACCACCATCACCGTGTCGTGGTGGCGGCGGGCCCGGATGTAGTCGTCGTGCATGCGGGCGTCGGCGTACTTCTGCGGGTCGGTGACCCACACGAAGAGGTCGGCCATCTCCAGCACCCGGTCGGCCTCGGCGTGGTGCGCGGTCTCGCGGGAGTCGAAGTCCGGCAGGTCCAGCAGCACCAGCCCGTCCAGGGCGCCCGGGGCGGTGCCGGAGTCGCCGTCGTCGGCCCGGTGGCGGTGGTGCACGCCGATCCAGTCGAGCACCTCCCCGGCCGGCTGGTCGCCCCACACCACGGCGGTGGTCGTCGACGTGGTGGGGCGGCGGACGCCGGGCTCGGTCACCTGCACCCCGGCGAGGGCGTTGGTGAGCGTGCTCTTGCCCGAGCCCGTCGCCCCGGCCAGCGCCACGATGGTGTGGTCCCCGGCCAGCGCGGTGCGCTCGTCAACCTTCCGGCTCACCTCGCCGGCCCGGCCCGCCGCCAGCGGCTCCAGCTCGCGCCCGCCGGTGGACACGGCCTCGCGCAGGGCCAGGGCGCGCTCGCGCAGGTGGGTGCGCTGCGCCTCGCCGTCGGCCTGCGGGTCGGGCGCACCGTGGGTCCCCTCGCGGCGTCCCCAGCGGCTCATCGCTGGGCCTCCACCTCGGCGGCCGCGGCCCGCAGGCGGGCGGCCACCTCGGGGGTGGCCCCCACCTCGTCCAGCACGGCGTCGTAGCGCGCCCGCTCGTCGGCCATGAGGGCGGTCACGCGCTCCTCCAGGTTGCGCCGGGCGGTCGCCGCCAGCGAACGCACCGCCTGGTCGCCGAAGATCGCCTCGAGCACGCGCTGGGCCACCACCGCCGACCCGCCGACGATGGCCACCTCGCTGCCCAGCAGGGCACCACCGGTGGACGCGAACACCAGCACCATGAGCAGCACCCCGATGCCGTTGATGCCGAAGGCCAGGTAGCGGGCGGTGGCGCGCTTGCTGCCGGCCTGTCGGCGCACGAGCTCCAGCAGGTCACCCTGCCAGTCGTGCACCAGCTGCTGGCTGCGCTCCCGGGCCCCGGCGCCGGGACGGGCGAGCTCCGGGTGGCGCTCCAGCAGGGCCGCACCGGCGGGGTCGCCGCGCCAGGCCCGGGCGGTGACCGCCGCGGCGGCCTCCAGCTGGGACTCCAGCAGCTGGGCCGCCCCGTCCCCCAGGGCCTCCCCGAGGTCGTCGGTGGTCGCCGGACGGGGACGCCCGGTGACGAAGGCGGTGATGCGGTCGCGCAGGCGGCCCACCCCGGCATCGAGCTGCTTGAACACCTCACCGGTGCCCACGAGCTCCTGCCACCGGGCCAGCACCTCACCGCGCAGCAGGGTGCCGTCGTCCATCGCCTCGGAGACCCGGTCCCGGGCATCCTCGTGGCCGCGACGGGCGTCCTCGCGCAGTCCCTCGACCACGGCCACCTGCTCGTCCACGCCCTCGGCCACCTGCAGGGTGCGCCGGTGCAGCGAGGCCAGGGTGCCGGCCAGGGTGCGTCGGATGACCACCTGGCGGGCGTCGGCGTCGTCGGCCAGGGAGTTGAGCCAGGAGCGCAGCGGCAGCACCTCCTCGGCCGGCAGCAGCCCCTCGGCGGTCAGGTGCGCCTCGGGCACGGAGAACACCGGCGCGTCGCCCAGGCCCTGCTCGCGCAGCATCGCCGAGAAGTCGGTGCGCACCTCCTCCATGACCCCCTCGGGCACACGGTCCAGCACCAGGGCCACCGAAGTGCCGCGCTCAGCGGCCTGCAGCAGCATCTGCCAGGGCACGGCGTCGGCGTAGCGCGCGGCGGTGGTGACGAAGACCCACAGGTCCGCCGCGCCCAGCAGCTGGCGGGCGAGGTCGCGGTTGGCCTGCACCACGGAGTCGATATCGGGAGCGTCCAGCAGCGCCAGGCCGGGGCGCAGCGTGCGCGACTCCACGAGGCGCACGGCACCGGCGTCCCCGTCGCCGCCCTCGCCCCCGGTGGTGCGCGCCAGCTCCGGGAGCACGCGGTCGGTGGTGAACCAGCCGGCGTCACTCGGGTGGTGGATGAGCACGGAGGCCCGGGTGGTGGGACGCAGCACGCCGCTGCGGGTCACCGTGTCGCCCAGCAGGGAGTTCACCAGGGTGGACTTGCCGGCGCCGGTGGACCCGCCGACCACGCACAGCAGCGGGGCGTCCAGCGCCTGCAGGCGCGGCAGGGCGTAGTCGTCCAGCTGGCGCAACAGCTGTCCCCGCTGGTCGCGGGCCGCCACCGCACCCGGTGCCTCCACGGGGAACCGGGCGTCGGCCACCGCCGCGCGCAGGTCGGTCACGGCATCGAGCAGTTCTGGGTCCACACGCTCAGTCACGGTGGACAGACTAGGCGCGGCGGCCCCCTCGGGCGCCCCCGGCGCGATTCGAACGCGCAACCATCGGATTAGAAGGCCGGTGCTCTGTCCATTGAGCTACGGGGGCTCGCACCGGCCCACCCGAGGCGGGTCCCCGGCCGGTGCGGGCGGTCAGTCTAGGCCGTGCCGCCGGCGCCCCTCAGGCCCCGGCGAAGCGCCGCCGCTGCTCGGCGAGCCGCTCCAACAGCACCCGCTGCTCGTGGAGCTCCCGGGCCTCCCAGGTGCGCGTCGGCCGCGTGCCCAGCGGACCGCTGCGGTGGTGCGCCCGGTCCAGGCGTGCGCGGACGTGGGCCAGCCGGGTGGCGGTGCGCTGGAAGTCCTTCATCGCCCGCCGGCCCTGGCCGCCGGCGCGCTCCCCGGCCCAGGCCACCGCCCGCCCCCGCTCGGACGGGTCGCCCACCATCCGGGCCTCGAAGGAGGTCACCTGCCGGTGGTCCACGTAGGGCTGCAGGTGGGTGGCGATGGTGCGCAGCTCGCGGCGGCGCAGCCAGAGGACGAAGACGAGGAAGGCCACGAACACCGGCACCTCGAAGAACAGGTAGACGAGGACCCACCCCGCCGGGAAGACGATGGCGAGGTTCCAGATGCCGTGCAGCAGCACCGCCGCGCACCAGCCGAAGACCGGCCACGCGATACGCCAGCCCTCCTCCCGGGAGAGCACGGCGCGCCCCACGGCCGCGCCGGTGCAAGCGGTGAAGAGCGGGTGCGCGAAGGGGCTCACCAGACCACGCACCACGAAGGTGGCCGTGAGCCCGGCCGTGCCCTCCTCGGCCACCGCGGTGGCGAAGTAGACGATGTTCTCCATGAACGCGAAGCCGGCTGCGACCACCCCGGCATAGACGATGCCGTCGAGCACGCCGTCGATGGCCCGCGGCCGGAACCACAGCAGACCCAGCAGGAACAGGCCCTTGAGCGACTCCTCGGCCAGCGGCGCCACCACCACGGCCGTCACCGCGTCGGCCGACAGGGCCAGCAGCGAGGCCACCGCGTAGCCGATCTCGTTGACCACCAGGGCGAACCCGGTGGCCACCACGGCCCCCCACCCGAGGGCCAGCAGGAGCAGCCACGTGGGCTCGCGCTCGAAGGAGTCCAGCCACAGGAACACCGGCACCACGATGCACAGCGGCACGGCGGCCAGCAGCACCATGAGCGGCAGCGCCACCTCGCCGAACTGCAGACCGAGGGTGAGCGCCATGACCAGCGCCCCGATGCCGAAGAGCACCACCAGCACACTCCCCAGCGCGATGGTGGCGGGCCAGTCACGGGCAGGGGGCTGGGTGTACGGCGTGTACGGCATGGGCACAGGCTAGGCGGCCCGCCGGGAGCCCCTCGCTACGCTGGACGGGTGACCACTGACGCGACCTCCCCCGCCCCCACCGGCCCCGCGGCCGGCGCCGCCGAGCGCCCCAACCCGTCGGGCAACCCCCGTTCCCTCACCGACCGCATCGTGTGGGTGGACTGCGAGATGACGGGCCTGGAGCGCCACGACGTGCTGGTGGAGATCGCCGCCCTGGTCACCGACTTCGAGCTCAACGTGCTCGGGGAGGGCGTGCAGGTGGTCATCCGCCCCGAGGACCTCGGCGTGCTCGAGGAGCTCAACCCCGTGGTGCGCAGGATGCACACCGACAGCGGCCTGCTGGAGGAGATCGAGCACGGTGTCTCCGCCGCCGAGGCCGAGCGGCTGGTCATGGAGTACGTGCGCACCTGGGTGCCCGAGGCGGGCAAGGCCCCGCTGGCCGGCAACTCCATCGCCACCGACCGCCGCTTCATCGCCGCCGAGATGCCCGAGCTGGACGCCTTCCTGCACTACCGCCTCATCGACGTGTCGTCGATCAAGGAGCTCTCGCGCCGGTGGTACCCGCGGGCCTGGTTCAACGCCCCGGAGAAGGCCGGCGGCCACCGCGCCCTGGCCGACATCCGCGAGTCGATCGCCGAGCTGGCCTACTACCGGGAGGCCGTCTTCGTGGCCGCCCCCGGGCCCTCCACCGACGAGGCCCGGGAGGTGGCCGCGCGCCACGCCCTCGGCTCGTGAACCCCGGCCCGGTGCGCCGTGGAGGACGCCACGGGGCCTCGGTGCACGAGCACTGCCCAACAGGGGTTAGGATGTTCCCCGCTGTCCGGCGCTGCGGTGCCGGAATCACGCGATGGTGGGCGTAGCTCAGCTGGTAGAGCACCGCGTTGTGGTCGCGGTGGTCGCGGGTTCAAGTCCCGTCGCTCACCCCATCGGGAAGGCCCGGGATCCTCAGGATCCCGGGCCTTCCTCGTGCACCGGCGCGCCCTGGCCACCCCACCCCCCCCGGCACGACGAGGACCCGCCCTCCCGGTGCGGGACGGCGGGCCCTCGTGGGCGGGCTCGCTCAGCGGGTGTGCGCGAGGCGGTACTCGCGCGAGTCCTCGATGAGGGCGTCGTACTTCTTCTCGGCCTTGGCGATGGCCTTCTCGGACCGCACCGGCAGGTCGAACTCGTCCTCCACCTGCGCGCCGTCGGCGAGGTTGCGCACCCGGATCACCGCGGCGTCCACCTCGGCGCCGAGCAGGACCACCGTGTTGGTGAGCCAGAGCCACAGCAGGAAGATGATCACACCGGCCATGGCGCCGTAGGTGGCGTCGTAGTTGCCGGCGAAGGCGATGTACAGGCCGAAGGCCGCGGTGGCCAGCACCCACACCACGAAGGCCAGGACGGCACCGGGCGTGAGCAGGCGGTTGGGGAGCTTGACGTTGGGGGTGGCCCAGAAGAGCAGGCGGATGAGCAGGATGACCACCAGGGCCGCCACCGGCCACTTGGCCCAGTTCCAGACCGTGATGGCGGTGTCGCCCAGGCCCACGCGGCCCAGGACGGCCTCGGCCAGGGGGCCGGTGAGCACGAACGACAGGCCGATGGCCACGATGCCGAGCAGCACCACGGCGGTGAGGCCCACCATCAGCGGGCGCACCACGTAGAACGGGCGGCCCTCCTTGACCTCGTGGATCGAGTTCATGGTGCGGCTGAAGGCGTTGACGTAGTTGGAGGCCGCCCACAGGGCACCCAGCAGACCGACGACGAGGCCCAGGCCCGCCCCGGCGGTCTTCTGCTGCTCGCTGATGAAGGTCTCCAGGAAGCTGGTGGCGTTCTCCGGGGCGCCCACCTGCTCGGCGATGCCGATGAACTCCTGCGTGGTCGTCTCGCCCTGGCCGAACACACCGAGCAGGGAGACCAGTGCGATGAGGGCCGGGAAGATCGAGAGCACCGCGTAGTAGGTCAGACCGGCGGCCAGGTCGGTGCACTTGTCCTCGCCGAAGGAGTGCAGCGCCCGGCGCCCCACGAGCTTCCAGCCGTCGCCACCGAGGTCCTTGCTGCGGGTCTCCGGCTCGTGGCTGCCCAGCGGGGTGTTGAGCTCCTCGCCGCCGCGGCGGTCGGCCGCGTTGCCGTGCCCGCGGGTGTCGGCCCGCCCCTCCTCGCCGGCGGTGCGCACGGCGTGGCTGGCTCCGGCGGGGGCGGCCTGCGGCTCGTCGCCGGTGGCCGTCGAGGCCTCGGGGCGGGAGGTCCGTCCCTCCCCGCCCCGCTCACCCGCAGGGTCGTCCTGCGTCCAGTCGGCCACCTGCTCACGGCGACGGGCCGCGCGGTCACGGGCCACCTGCTCCTCCAGCTCGTGCGCCGGCCGGGAGGTGGTCCAGAGGTCGTCTTCGGAAGGGCTCATGCGGGTCCTCGGGGAAGTGTGCGGTCACGGTGCCCTCCCATCCTGCCCCGCCGGGCGCCCGCGTGCAGGCCGCAGCGCCGGTCAGGGGGCCATGAACTGCGCCACTCCCCTCCGCAGACTCCGCACCACCATGCCGATTTTGCGTTTCACGGGAGGTGTGTGTAATGTACTCCTCCGTTGCGCCAATAGCTCAATTGGCAGAGCAGCTGACTCTTAATCAGCGGGTTCGGGGTTCGAGTCCCTGTTGGCGCACCACTTCACGAGAGCCCCGGTTCACGCCGGGGCTCTCGTGCGCCCACCGTCTTTTCGGCATCGCCGGAATGAGGAACCCGCAGCCGTCGCATCGTGTGACGTGACCCGGAATCCCTTGCCACGCGTCGATCCGGCTGTGAGGATGGGCACCAGGTGATCCGGCACTGTCGGCGATCGGCCCCACAGGACGGCCCCCACGGTCCGTGCTCGGTCCCGCACCCGGACGATTCGGCGACACGCACCCTCACACGGTGTTCTCGAAAGGTTGGACATGGACTGGCGAAGCAAGGCGGCCTGTCTCGACGAGGACCCGGAACTGTTCTTCCCCATCGGGAACACGGGCCCGGCCATCGAGCAGATCGAGAAGGCCAAGAAGGTGTGCGCACGCTGCGAGGTGACCGAGACCTGCCTGCAGTGGGCCCTCGAGACCGGTCAGGACGCCGGCGTCTGGGGTGGGCTCTCCGAGGACGAGCGCCGCGCCCTGAAGCGCCGCAACGCCCGCGCCCGCCGCGCCAGCTGACGCCCCTCCGGGCGGCCGACCCCGGGAACCACTCCCCCGCCGCCCCTGCCGAACACAGCGGAACGCCCGCCACCTCCCGGTGGCGGGCGTTCCGCTGTGTGGTGCGTCCGTCAGGCGCTGGCGCCCAGGTGGACCACCGAGCGCAGGGTGCGCACGGCCACGTTGAGCGGGGCCACGCCCGGCTCGTCGATGGCGCGCACGTCCTGCAGCATCGCCTCGGTGCGCTCGATGGTGTGCGCGTTGCGCTCCGCCCAGGCCGACACCCGCTCCTCGGGGGTGCCGTCGGGCTGACCGGCCGTGATGACCCGGACGAGGTCGCGGTGCACGCCGTAGAGGTCGTCGCGCAGCGCGCCGCGGGCCAAGGAGCCCCACCGGTCGTCCTGCGGCAGGGCGGCCACCTCGTTGAGCAGGCGGTCGAAGCCGAACTGCTCGCTGGCCACGAAGTAGACGCGGGTGAGGTCCTCCACGTCGCCGCCGTTCTCATCGGCCAGGGTCACCACGTCCAGCAGCGAGTAGACGTCCAGCAGGGCCGCGGTGGTGCCGGCGAGCTCCTCCGGAACGCCCTGCTCCACCAGGCGGTCGCGGAAGGCCGCGTAGCGGGCGGCCTCCTCGCCCTTGAGCATCTCGGGCACCTTGGGACCGACGGCCGCCACCGACGCGCGGAAGCGCTCGATCTCGGCGCCGATGTCCATGGAGGCCGGGCGCGAGCTGACGAACCAGCGCATGGCGCGGTCCAGCAGGCGGCGGAACTCCAGGTACATGGCGGTCTGGGCCTCGGTGGGCACCTTGTTGTCCAGCGCCTCCACCTGCTCCACGAAGCCCTTGAGGTCGAAGACCTCGCGCGCCACCACGTAGGCACGGGCGACGTGGTCGGGCTGGGCACCGGTCTCCTCGAGGGCTCGGAAGGCGAACGTGATGCCGCCGCGGTTCACCATCGAGTTGACCACCGAGTTGACGATGATCTCGCGGCGCAGCGGGTGCTCCAGCAGCTGGTCGGCGTAGTGCTCCTTCATCGGCGCCGGCAGGTAGTCCAGCAGCGTGGAGGTGAACCACTCCTCGTCGGGCAGCGAGCTGTCCAGCAGGGCGTCCTTGAGGTGCAGCTTGGCGTAGGCCACCAGCACGGAGAACTCCGGCGAGGTGAGGCCCTGCCCGGCCTCGATGCGGCGCGCCATCTCCTTGGTGGAGGGCAGGAACTCCAGCTGGCGGTCCAGGCCGGCGTTCTGCTCCAGGAACTTCATGAGGCGCTGGTGCACCGGGGCCATGGAGTCCTGACGGGCGCGAGCGTTGCCCAGCAGCACGTTCTGCTCGTAGTTGTCCCGCAGCACGATGCGGGCCACCTCGTCGGTCATGGACTCGAGGAAGGCGTTGCGCTCCTCCAGACCCAGGTCGCCGCGGCGCACCAGCTCGTTGAGCGGGATCTTGATGTTGACCTCCTGGTCGGAGGAGGCCACACCGGCGGAGTTGTCGATGGCGTCGGTGTTGATGCGCACCCCGTGCTGGGCCGCCTCGATGCGTCCCAGCTGTGTGGCGCCGAGGTTGCCGCCCTCGCCCACGACCTTGGCGCGCAGCTCCGAACCGTTGACGCGCAGCGCGTCGTTGGCGCGGTCGCCCACCTCGAGGTCGGTCTCGGCGGTGGCCTTGACGTAGGTGCCCACGCCGCCGTTCCAGATGAGGTCGACCGGCGCCTTGAGCAGGGCGCTGATGAGCTCGTTGGGGGTGAGCTGGTCCACGCCCTCGTCCAGCCCCAGGGCCTCCCGCATCTGGGGGCTCACCGGCACGCTCTTGGCCGAGCGCTCGAAGACGCCGCCGCCCTCGCTGATGAGCTCGGGGTCGAAGTCCATCCACGTGGTGCCGGGCGTCTCGAAGAGGCGCTTGCGCTCGGCGAAGGTGGCCGCGGCGTCCGGGGTCGGGTCCACGAAGACGTGCAGGTGGTTGAAGGCACCCACGAGGCGGATGTGCTCGGAGCGGAGCATGCCGTTGCCGAACACGTCACCACCCATGTCGCCGATGCCCACCACCGTGAAGTCCTCGGTCTGGGTGTCGTGGCCCATCTCGCGGAAGTGGCGCTTGACCGACTCCCAGGCACCGCGGGCCGTGATGCCCATGGCCTTGTGGTCGTAGCCGGCGGAGCCACCGGAGGCGAAGGCGTCACCCAGCCAGAAGCCGTAGGCCTCGGAGACCGAGTTGGCCAGGTCGGAGAAGGCCGCGGTGCCCTTGTCGGCGGCGACCACGAGGTAGGTGTCGTCCTCGTCGTGGCGCACCACGTCGCGGGCCGGCACGACCTCGCCCTCGACGAGGTTGTCGGTCACGTCGAGCATGCCGGAGATGAAGCGCGTGTAGGCACGCTTGCCCTCCTCCACCCAGGCGCCGCGGTCGACGGCCGGGTCCGGCAGCTGCTTGGCGAAGAAGCCGCCCTTGGAGCCGGTGGGCACGATGACGGCGTTCTTCACCATCTGCGCCTTGACCAGGCCGAGCACCTCGGTGCGGAAGTCCTCCCGGCGGTCCGACCAGCGCAGGCCACCACGGGCCACCGTGCCGAAGCGCAGGTGCACGCCCTCGACGGACGGTCCGTAGACCCAGATCTCGAACATCGGGCGCGGCTGCGGCAGCAGCTCGATGTCGCGCGGGCTCAGCTTGAGCGAGACGAACGGCTTGGGCTCGCCCTCGGCGTCGGCGACGTAGAAGTTGGTGCGCAGGGTGCCGCGCAGCACCTCCACCAGCCCGCGGATGATGCGGTCGTGGTCGAGCGAGGCCACGTCGTCCAGCAGGCGGCCGAGCTCGGTGAGCGACTCCTCGGAGACCTCGCGGCGCTCCTCGACGCTCCCCTCGCGGGCGGGGTCGAAGCGGGCCTCGAAGGCCTCCACGAAGGCGCGGGCCACCTTCGGGTTGGCCGTCATCGCGCCCTCGATGTAGGGCAGCGAGAAGTGCGAGCCGGCCTGGCGCAGGTACCGGGCGTAGGTGCGCAGGATGACCACCTGGCGCCAGGAGAGGCCGGCGGTGAGGCTCAGGGCGTTGAGCAGGTCGGACTCCGCGGCACCGCTCCAGGTGGCGCTGAAGGTCTCCTCGAAGCGCTGGGCCACGGCCTCGGCGTCGCCCTCGGCGCCCTCCCACAACTCGGCCGACGCGGCCCGCAGGCCGAAGTCGTAGATGCGGGTGGCGGCAGCGTCGTCGCGCAGGTGGTAGGGGCGCTCGTCGATGACCTCGAGGCCGAAGTCGGTGAAGACCGGCAGCAGGTCCGACAGGGTGGCCGGGCCGCTGCGGTACACCTTGAGGCGTCGGTCGGTGTCGGCGGCCTCGGAGGACTCGTCACGGTAGAGGTGCACCGCCACGTCGTCCTCGCCCAGGCCCTCCAGGCGCCCGAGGTCGGCCAGCGCCACCTCGGGGGCGAAGTCCTCCTTGTAGGACTGCGGCAGGGCGGCCAGACGGTGCAGCAGGCCCCCGTCGTCGATGCCGTTGGTCTCGCTGATGTGGGTGACCTTCTCGTCCCAGGTCTGGGTGGCCTCCAGCAAGTCTCGCTCCAGGGTCTCGGTGTCGATGTCGCCGAAGTCCTGCCCGGAGGGCAGGCGCACGACGAAGCGCAGGCGCGCCATGGCCTCGCCGGTCACCGTGGCGGTGAAGTCGACGAGCTCGGTGTCGAAGTAGGTGCGCAGGGCGTCGGTCATGGCCGAGCGCACCTGGGTGTTGTAGCGGTCGCGCGGCACGTACACCAGCAGGGTGACGTAGCGGCCGAACTCGTCGCGGCGCAGGATGACCGACGGGCGACGGCTCGAGCGGATCCACAGGACCTCGTGTGCGATGGCGTCGAGCTCCCCGGCGGACGCCTGGAAGACGTCGTCGCGGGGCAGGTTCTCCAGGACGGCCAGCAGGTCCTTGCCCGAGTGGCTGGTGCTGCCGAAGCCGGAGCGCTCCATGATCGCCTCGGCCTTGTCGCGCACCACCGGGATGTCGCGCACCGACGCGGAGTAGGCCGAGGAGGTGAGCAGGCCCAGGATGCGGATCTCGCCCACCACGGTGCCGGCCTCGTCGAAGGTGCGCACGCCCACGTAGTCCAGGTGGGCGTCGCGGTGCACGGTGGCGCGGCTGTTGGCCTTGGTGACGGTCACCGGGCGGGGCTCGCGCGCGGTCTCGCGGGCCTCGGGGCGCATCGTGGTGACGTCGTGCGAGAGCGCACGGTCGCCGCGCAGGATGCCCAGGCCGGAGCCCGGCTCCGCACGCAGGCCGAGCTCGCCGTCGACCTCGGCGAGCGCGTACTCGCGGATGCCCAGCAGGGTGAAGTGGTCGTCGGCCAGCCAGCTGAGCAGCTCGGCGGCCTGCGTGGCCTCGGCCGGGTCCACGGTCGCCGGCGGGGCGGAGCGGAACGACTCGGCCAGGCGCTCGAGCTCGGCCCGCATCGGCGTCCAGTCCTCCACCGCCACGCGCACGTCCTCCAGGACGCGCTGCAGGTTCTCGGCGATGGCGTCCACGTCGGCCGAGGCGGTGGCCGGGCGCACGGTGACGTTCATCCACGACTCCACGACCTCGCCGTCGGCGAGCTCGTGCTCCGGGGTCCAGACCTGCATGGCCTCGAGCACGCCCTCGGCGGAGCGGCGCACCACCAGCTGCGGGTGGAGCACACCCATGACGTCCCAGCCCAGGCGGTGCAGCTCGTGGATGACGGAGTCCACCAGGAAGGGACGGTCGCCCGTCACCACCTGCACGCCGAGGTTCTCCGGGAGGTGGCGCACCACCACCACGTCCTCGCCGTCGGCGCGGCGGTGCGCGGCCTCGAGGTGCTGGGTGGGGATGTCGACGAGCTCGTCCACCGAGCGGCTCGCGACGTCCGCGTCGTAGACGCGCTTCCAGTAGTGGTCCAGCACGTCACCGGTGAGGAGGCCGTCCGCCTGCTCGGCCCGGGTCCGCGCCTCGGCGACGCGTTCCTCGCGGGCCCGTGCGGACTGCTTCGACTGCTTCTCGGCCGCCGAAGCCCCTCCCCGGGGCGACATGTCGGACTGGCTGGTCATGGGTGAATCATCCTCGTTCCGTGACGTGACCTGGAACCGGCACTCCGCGGTCCCGGGATGACTCTAGTCCCGGGCCCCGGGCCTGTGCACAGGCCCCGACGCCGGCGCGCCCGACTGCCCTAGCCTCCCCCCATGGTCGTTCCCACGCCGCGCCCTGCCGGCCCCTCCGAAGCCTCGCCGAGCGCCCTCGCGGCCCCCCACCGGACCGCCCCCTCGGCGCGGGTCGCGGACCTCGCCGGCGCTCTGCTCGAGGTGCACCCCTGGGTGGGCAGCCCGTCGGCTCAGGCCGCTCTCGACGACGCCCTGCTGGCGGTGTGCGAGCAGCTGCTCGGGCCGCCCACGGACCCCGGCGCCGCTCCCCCGGCGTGGGTGGTCGGCGACCACGGGCGCGCCGACCTCGCCTCGGTGCGTGCCACCGCGGCCCGGCTGGTGCGTACCGCCCACGGGCTTCAGGGGGCCGGCGAGCACCCGGCGGGGGCCGCCGCCTGCCTCGACCTGGCGGGCGCCCTGCACGCCTTCGCCGAGGACCTCGTGGAGGTCTCGCTGCGGCACCGGGCCGCGAGCCCGCGGGGTGACGGACCGGTCGCGCAGCCGATCGGCGCCCTGCGTGCGGCCAAGCAGCTCACCACGTCGTGCCGGCGCGTCACCGAGGCGCTCACCGGGGCACCCACCGACTAGCGTGGGCGCACCCGACCCAGGAGGACCCCCGTGAGGATCGACCACCGTTTCACCCTGCCCGCCGACGTCGACCGCGTGATGGCCATGGTGGCCGACCCCGAGTACGTGGCCGACAAGATCCGCCGCACCGGCGCCCTGGAGCACACCGTGGACGTCTCCACCGACGGCCCCGGGCCCGTCATCCGCACCACGCGCACCATGGCCACCGACCGCCTGCCGCAGGCCGCCCGTCGCCTCGTGGGCAACGGCGTGACCCTCACCGAGGAGCAGGTGTGGGACGCCCCGGCCGCCGACGGGACGCGCAGCGGCCGCCTCGTGGTCACCGCCGCCGGGGCCCCGGCCCGCCTCGAGGCCGACCTGCGCCTGGAGCCCAGGGGCGAGCAGACCGACTTCGTGACCACCGGGGAGTTCACCGTGAAGGTGCCCTTCCTCGGCGGCCAGATCGAGAAGCAGGCAGAGCCGTACGTCGGCAAGGTCATCGGCATGGAGGAGCGCGCCTCCAAGGACTGGCTCGCCACCCACTGAGGCCGTCCCTGCGCCGGCGCCCGCCGCACGGGCCCCGCGCACGACGAAGGCCCCCCGGTCTCCCGGGGGGCCTTCGTGGTCACGGACGCTCGTCCGCCGAGGGGGCTCAGCCCTGGTAGGGGTAGGCCTCGGAGGTCGGGGCGTCGAAGGTCTCCTTGATGGAACGGGCGGAGACCCAACGCAGCAGGTTCAGCTTGGAACCGGCCTTGTCGTTGGTGCCGGACGCACCGGAACCACCGAAGGGCTGCTGGCCGACGACGGCGCCGGTGGGCTTGTCGTTGACGTAGTAGTTGCCGGCCGCGAAACGCAGGGCCTTGGAGGCCTGCTCCAGGGCGTAGCGGTCCGTGGACAGCACCGCGCCGGTGAGGGCGTAGTCGGTGGTGTTGGCCACCAGCTCGAGGGTGTCCTCGAAGGCGTCGTCCTCGTAGACGTACACGGCCAGGATCGGGCCGAAGTACTCGGTGGTCATCATCTCGTGCTTCGGGTCCTCGACCACGACGACGGTCGGGCGGACGAAGTAGCCCACCGAGTCGTCGTAGGTGCCACCGGCCACGATCTCCACGGAGGAGTCGGACTGCGCGGCGTCGAGCGCCTTCTTGTGCTTGGCGAACGCGCGGTCGTCGATGACGGCGCCCATGAAGTTGGAGAAGTCGGTGACGTCACCCATCGGCAGGGCGTCGGTGCGGCGCGCCACCTCGTCCTTGATCTCGGCCCACATCGACTTCGGGATGTAGGCGCGGGAGGCGGCGGAGCACTTCTGGCCCTGGTACTCGAAGGCACCACGCAGAAGGGCGGTGATGACCTTGGCGGAGTCGGCGCTCGGGTGGGCCAGGACGAAGTCCTTGCCGCCGGTCTCGCCGACGATGCGCGGGTACTGGCGGTAGGTGTCGATGTTGTCACCGATCTGCTTCCACAGCGCCTTGAAGGTGGCGGTGGAACCGGTGAAGTGCAGGCCGGCGAAGCCCGGGTCGGCCAGGACGACCTCGGAGATGGCCGGGCCGGTGCCGTGCACCAGGTTGATGACACCGGCGGGCATGCCGGCCTCCTCCAGCAGCTCCATGACGAGCTGGGCGGAGCGGGCCTGGGTGATGGACGGCTTCCACACCACGGTGTTGCCCATGAGCGCCGGGGCGGTGGGCAGGTTGCCGGCGATGGCGGTGAAGTTGAACGGCGTCACGGCGTAGACGAAGCCGTCCAGCGGGCGCCAGTCGGTGCGGTTCCAGGAGCCGTTCGGGCTGACCGGCGGCTGCTCCTCGAGGATCTCGCGGGCGAACTGCACGTTGAAGCGCCAGAAGTCGGCCATCTCGCAGGCGGACTCGATCTCGGCCTGGTGCGGGGTCTTGGACTGGCCGAGCATGGTGGCGGCGTTCATGCGGGCGCGCCACGGGCCGGTGAGCAGGTCGGCGGCCCTGAGCAGGATGGCGGCGCGCTCGTCGAAGGGCAGGGCCTGCCACGCGGGGGCGGCGGCCTTGGCGGCCTCGACGGCCTTCTTGGCGTCCTCGGCGGTGCCGTCGTGCAGGGTGCCGAGCACCTTGGCGTGGGCGTGCGGCTGCACGACCTTGATCTCCTCGCCGGAGCCGGTGACGCGCTCACCGCCGATGACGTGCGGCAGGTCGACCGGGTTGCTCGCGATCTCGGCGAGGGCGACCTCGAGCTCGGCGCGCTCCGGGCTGCCGGGGGCGTAGTCCTTGACCGGCTCGTTGTAGGCCTGGGGCGGCAGCGTCACGGCATCCATGTGTTCTCCTTCGGAGGGATGGGGGTCTTCGTTCCACGGGGGTGAACGTCGGGCGCCCCCGCGGTGTTCCGCACGGGGCATCGATCCCATGGTGTCACGCGCCACCTCCCGCGGGAGGCCGCGGGGAGTGCGACGCAGGTCACCCCAGGAGGCGACGCACCTCGTCGACCTCGGCGGCGTCGTACCAGGAGAGCTCCCACGGCGCCTCGGCGGTCATCCGCCCCTGCGAGACCACGTCGTCGCCGAGGTGGAAGGCCGCGACGTCCGCCAGCCGCGCCTCGACCTCGCTGCCCGGCCCGGTGGCCCCGGCCAGGTCGGCGGCGAGGACCACCACCGGCCAACCCCGCTCGGCGGCGTCGTCGGCCGCCGCGTCCATGCCGTCCTCGGCGTCCTCCTCCGCGGGCTCCACACCGGGCTGGCCCACCGTGCGCCAGCCGGCGGCGGGCACCAGTGCTCCCCCCTCGGCGAGGGTGGCGAGCTCGGCGGCGGTGACGGCGGCGAAGGCGCGGATGCGTGGGGTGCGGCTCATGGCGTCATCGTGGCACGCGCTCGGAGACCAGCTCCGCCAGGCGGCCCAGCTGCCGACCCAGGGCGCTGCGCGGGGCCAGCCACGAGACCGGCTCCCCGGCCAGCAGGGCCCGGTCGGCGACGGACCGGTCCTCCGGCAGCACGAGGTCGACGCCCCGCGCCAGGTGCTGCTCGGCGGTGGTGCGCAGCTCGGCCTCCCGGGCGGCCGAACGACGTGCCCGGTTGAGCACGAGCACCTGCGGGGTACCGCTCGCCACGGCGTCCAGGGCGTCCACACCGCGGACCAGCCGCTGGAGGGCCACCGCGTCGGCCCCACCCACGACCACCAGAAGGTCGGCCTCCTCGATGACCGTGAGCGCCAGCGCGTTGCGCCGGGGTGCCCGCGTGTCGTAGGAGAGCACCTCGTCGTCCTCGAGGCTCGATGCCAGGTCGACCACCGTGACATCGGCCAGGAGCCGCCCGGCGTCCAGCACGGCCCGGGCCGCGGACACACGGACCTCGGGCCAGCGGTCCGCCCGGCCGATGCCGGTGAGCACCCTCAGGCGGGGCCGCAGCTCGCGGGCCACTCCGGCCAGGGCGTGCAGGTCGAGCCGCCCCTCGTCGGCGGCGCGGGCCGCGGCCACGAGACCCGAGGCGTCGTCGAGCAGGGCGAGGTGCTGGCCCAGCCCGGGGGCGTGGGTGTCGCCGTCCACGAGGAGGACCTCGTGGTCCGTCCCGAGCCGGGCGGCGAGCTCCAGGGCGACCGTCGTGCGCCCCGGAGCCCCGGGCGGCCCCCAGACGGCCACCACCGCGCCCCGTCGCTCGATCCCGGAACCCGGTGGGGCACCCTCCCCCGCGGCGGCGTGCTCCGGCTCGGGCTGTTCCTCCCCGCCCTCGGTCGGCGCGGCCGCGGCACGGGCGCGCACGAGGACGTCCGCCCACTCCTCCACCGTCGCGGTCCACGCGGCCGACACCGACACCCCCCCACTGGGCCAGCCGACGCTGGGCCGCCTCGTCGTGCGGCGCGTGCACCCCCACCACCACGACCTCCACGGACCGCAGGGCGTCCACGCACTCACGGTCCATGTCGCGCAGCCCCGCGGACACCACGGCGACGGTGCCGGTGCCGGCCTCGGCCACGCCGAGGAGGTCGGCCACGTCCACGCAGCGGCGCACCACCCGGGCACCGGGCACCTGGCTCAGGACGGCCGCCAGCGGCGGGTCCCACTGCGGCTCGACGGCCAGCAGCACGTCCTCGCTCACGAGTCCTCCCCGGCCACCGGCGACCCCGCCACCGGTACGGCGGTGAGCTCCGCACGGCCTGCCGTGGTGCGCAGCACCTCCTCCACCTCCCGGGTGGGGACGAGGAAGTCCACCGGCACCGCCTGGTTGCCCCCGGCGAGCCGGGTGTCCGGAGCGTGGACCCGGGCCACCTCCGCCCCCGCCAGGGCGCGGCGTGGCGTCGGGCGCTCGCTCCTCCCGGACTCCGGGGCCGGCGTGGCCCAGAGGTCCGCCCGCGTCCCGGGGGCCAGCATCGCGGCGCTGCCCGGCGAGACGGCCAGGGAGACGCGGCGCAGGTCGAGCGCGCCGGCGGACCCCACGCCCTCGGCGGGCACGAACTCCCCCGCCCGCACCGGGTGGAGGAGCACCTGACCACCCTCCACCGGGTGGTCCCCGGTGAGGTAGACGCCTTCCGGGGAGGCACCGTCGACCGCGCGCAGGTCCGCGGCGGTCAGCTGGTGCCCGGTGGGCAGGTCGCGGGTAGCCACCCAGTGGCGCGGACCGTCGTCCTGCCCCAGCAGGGAGGCACCGGTGAGCGTGGCCGTGAGGACCAGGGCCGTCCCCACGAGCAGCCGCGCGTCAGTCCACCGCGGCCTGCGCAGCCGTTGTGCCGCGGGACTGCGTGGCGCCGTCGCCCCCGTCTCCTCCTGGGACACCGGCCTGCTGCTGCCGAACACCCTCACCACCGACCTCTCCTGTTGTGAACGGACTCCGCCGCCGCCGACCGTGCCGTCCTAGGATGAACGGCACATCACGGATCGGTCAGGGATCCGCACGGATCCTGTGGACGACGGGACCCACAGGGCCGGTCCCCACCACCCGCACCGACGACCCCGGGAGACGCGATGGCACGGCGGTTCATGGCCCTCAGCGACGTGGCCGAGACCCTCGACATCTCCGCGAGCCAGGCCTACGCGCTGGTGCGCTCCGGCGAGCTGCCCGCCATCAAGGTGGGGGGACGTGGCCAGTGGAGGGTGGAGCTCGACGAGCTGGAGAAGTACATCCAGCGCCAGTACGCCGCCACCCGGGCGATGGTGGAGTCACCCCAGGGCTGACCCTCAGTCCTCGCGGGCCCCCACCCAGCACACCGCCGCGAAGGGCACCGTCTCGGTCACCGCCGGCTGCCGGGGGTCCGGACCCACGGCCAGGTCGAGGTGGTCGGACATCACGCGGTCCACGCGCCCCTCGATCACGTGGCCGGTGGTGAGGCAGACCCGCACCGGCAACCGGTCCCGGGAGAGCTCCCGGAGCACCGTCACCCACGTGATGCGGCGCCCCGGGTCGCCCTCGGCCGGCCGCGAGCGCGGCCCCAGCCCGGCGACGGTCACCACCGCGCCCACCGGCACCAGCAGCGTGGTGCGCCCCTGACCCAGCCGCACCCAGTCGGCGCCGACGTCCCGCAGGGTGCCGTCCACTCGGCCACCGTCCACGGTGCGCAGCGTGACCCGTGACGCCAGCTGCGCCGCCAGCCGGTCGCCGAGCCCGATGCGGGCCCGCTCCACCCGCACGCGCTCGGCCACCTCGCCCTCGAGCTCCGCCCGACGGTGGGCGGCGATCTGCCCCTCGAGGTCGGCGAAGAGGTCGTCCCAGCGCGAGGTCATGGCGGCCACCGTACCGACGCGCGCCGGGTGAACACCCCGAGCGTTGTCCACAGCCTTCGACATCACCCTTCACCAAACCCCACCAAACGGCTATGTTCGCCATCATCGACCATTCACGGGGGCAATCCCCCACGACGACGGGTGACGACGATGGAGTGGACCGACCGGACGGCGGGTGGGCCGGGAGCGCTGCGGCGGGACGCGGCGAACGCGGTGGCGGCGGGGGTGGCCCTGGGGTGCAGCGCCGCGGCGTGGACGGTGGGGCACCGGGCCCTGGCCCAGGCGAGCAGCGTGTGGAACGCCCCCGACCCGGCGGAGCCTCTTGCGTGGGTGCTGCGCACGGCCCTGGCGGTGGTGGTGGCCTGGCTGGCGGCCGTCTTCGCCCTGGAGGCCCTCGCTGGGCTGCCGGGTGGTCCCGGCGCCGCAGTGCGCCGGCTCCGGGACCGCCTCGGGCCATGGGGCGGCGGCGCCCTGGTGGCCATGACCCTGGGGGTGGTCACCACGCCGGCCCACGCCCACGCCGGCGACGCGCCCGACCCCCTCGACCTCTCCCTCCTGGCCCCCGTGAGCGCCCCGGCCGAACCGGCGCCCCCGGCGACGCCCGGGGCACTCCCCTCCCCCGAGGAGCCGGCCACGCCCACGACCCCGGGGACGGAGGCGCCCACGGATCCCGCCCGGGCCCGCCCCGCCGTCACCGTGGCGGCCGGCGACACCCTGTGGGAGATCGCGGCGCGCCACCTGGGACCGAGGGCCTCGGCGCGCGCCGTGGCCGACGAGTGGCCGCGTTGGTACGAGGCCAACCGCGAGGTCATCGGGGACGACCCGAACCTCCTGCTGGCCGGCACCCGCCTGGTGGCCCCCGCCCCGCGGACGGGGGGTGCGCGGTGACCGCCCGTCCCGAGGCGCAGCAGGTCGACTTCTTCGACCGCCAGCCCACGTCGACCCACGACCTGCCGGCGGCCCTGCCCTGGGCGGCCCACCTCAGCCGCACGGTCGTGGAGGTGATGGAGGGCTCCCGCGACGCCACGCAGCTGAGCCGGTGGGTGACGCCCGAGCTGCTCACCCGCCTGGCCCGCCGCAACGCGCTCTCGCGACGACTGGGCCGGGCCACCGGAGGTGTGGGCGTGCGGACCGTCCGCGCCTGCCACGTCCGTGACGGCATCGTGGAGGTCTCGGCCGTGGTGGTGGTGCGCCAGCAGGTGCGCGCCATGGCGCTGCGCTTGGAGGGGCTCGACGGGCGTTGGCTGCTCACCGTCCTGGAGATGGGCTGACACGGCGGTGCCCCACCCGGGCAGGGCACCACCACCCGGTGGCCGGCACGCAGGAGGACCCCGGTGGGCACCGGGGTCCTCCTGCGTCGAAGGGCTGGTCGTCCGCCCGGCCGGTCAGCGGTTGCGCTGCTCCGCGCGCCGCTGGGCGCGGTTGCCCTGCGGGCCCGAACCGGTGCGGCGCTCCACGGTGCCCTCGGCGGTGGGGGCCGTGTACTGCCAACGGGCCTGGTCCTCGTTGGCGTCCACCGCGCCGCCGTGCTGGCGGCGCTGCTCCCCGGCGGCCAGCGTGGCCACCGCGTCGGCCGACGGCTCGACGTGGAACAGCCCGGCCACCGCCTCCTCCTTGATGGAGTCGGCCATGACGCCGAACATCTGGTAGCCCTCGCGCTGGTACTCCACGAGCGGGTCACGCTGCGCCATCGAGCGCAGGCCGATGCCCTCCTTGAGGTAGTCCATCTCGTAGAGGTGCTCGCGCCACTTGCGGTCCAGCACCCCCAGCACCACGCGGCGCTCCAGGTGGCGCATGACCGACTCGCCCATCTCGCGCTCGCGGTCGTCGTAGGCGTGCTGGGCGTCGTTGGTCAGCTCGTCGATGAGCAGGCCGGCGTCCACCCCGCCGATGCCGCCGGCGGCCTCCACCACGTCGTCCACCGTGAGCGACACCGGGTAGAGCTCCTCCAGGGCACCCCACAGGGTGTCGAAGTCCCAGTCCTCGGCGTAGCCCTCGGCCGTGGCACCGTGCACGTAGCCCACCACCACGTCGTTGATGAAGTGGCGCACCTGGGTCTCCAGGTCGGCCCCCTCGAGCACGCGCTTGCGCTCGGAGTAGATGACCTCGCGCTGGCGGTTGAGCACGTCGTCGTACTTGAGCACGTTCTTGCGCGACTCGAAGTTCTGGCTCTCCACCTGTGTCTGCGCACGCTCGATGGCCTTGGTGAGCATGTTCATCTCCAGCGGCTGCGAGGGATCGGCCCCCGCCATCGCGCGCTGCATGAGGCCCGAGTTGAAGCGCACCATGAGGTCGTCCTCGAGCGACAGGTAGAAGCGGGACTCGCCCGGGTCGCCCTGGCGGCCGGAGCGACCGCGCAGCTGGTTGTCGATGCGGCGCGAGTCGTGGCGCTCGGTGCCCAGCACGTACAGGCCGCCGAGGGCGAGCACCTCCTCGTTCTCAGCCTTCACGGCACGTTCGGCCTGGGCCAGCGCCTCGTCCCACGCCGCCTCGTAGGCCTCCGGCTGCTCGTCGGGGTCCAGGCCACGCTTCTTGAGGGCCGCCACGGCCATGAACTCCGGGCTGCCGCCGAGCATGATGTCGGTGCCTCGACCGGCCATGTTGGTGGCCACCGTGACCGCGCCCTTGCGGCCGGCCTCGGCGACGATGGCCGCCTCCTGCTCGTGGTACTTGGCGTTGAGCACCTCGTGCTTCACGCCGCGGGCCGTGAGCTGCTCGGAGAGGTACTCCGACTTGCTCACGCTCGTGGTGCCCACGAGCACCGGCTGGCCCGTGCGGTGGCGCTCCACGATGTCCTCGACCACGGCGGCGAACTTGCCCTTGGCGTTGAGGAAGACCAGGTCCGAGCGGTCCTGGCGCTGCATCGGCCGGTTGGTGGGGATCGGCACCACGTCCAGCTTGTAGATCTGGTGCAGCTCGGCCGCCTCGGTCTGGGCGGTACCGGTCATGCCCGAGAGCTTCTCGTACATGCGGAAGTAGTTCTGCAGGGTGACCGTGGCCAGGGTCTGGTTCTCCTGCTTGATCTCCACCTTCTCCTTGGCCTCGATGGCCTGGTGGATGCCGTCGTTGTAGCGGCGGCCGGCCAGCAGGCGGCCGGTGTGCTCGTCGACGATGTGGACCTCGCCGTCCATGACGACGTAGTCCTTGTCCTTGGTGAACAGCTCCTTGGCCTTGATGGCGTTGTTCAGGTAGCCGATGAGCGGCGTGTTGCGGGCCTCGTAGAGGTTGCGCACGCCGAGGTAGTCCTCGACCTTCTCGATGCCGGACTCCAGCACGCCCACGGTGCGCTTCTTGATGTCGACCTCGTAGTCGCCGGTGGCCTCGATGCCCTTGAGGCGGTCGGCGGCCGTGCCCTTCTCGAGCATCTGGGCGACGGTGGCGAAGGTGGAGTACCAGCTGGTGGCCTGGTCGCCGGGGCCGGAGATGATCAGCGGGGTGCGGGCCTCGTCGATGAGGATGGAGTCCACCTCGTCGACGATGGCGAAGTGGTGGCCGCGCTGCACGAGCTCGTCGGTGGACCACGCCATGTTGTCGCGCAGGTAGTCGAAACCGAACTCGTTGTTGGTGCCGTAGGTGATGTCCTTGGCGTACTCCTCGCGGCGCTGCGCGGGGTTGAGCTTCGAGAGGATCACGCCGGTCTCCAGCCCGAGGAAGCGGTGCACGCGGCCCATGAGCTCGGCCTGGTACTCGGCCAGGTAGTCGTTCACGGTGACGACGTGCACGCCCTTGCCGGTGAGCGCGTTGAGATAGCTCGGCAGCGTGGCCACGAGCGTCTTGCCCTCACCGGTGCGCATCTCGGCCACCGAGCCGTTGTGCAGGGCCGCGCCACCCATGACCTGCACGTCGAAGTGCCGCTTGCCCAGGGTACGTACGGCCGCCTCGCGGACGGTGGCGAAGGCCTCGGGCAGCAGCGCGTCGAGCGACTCGCCGTCGGCCAGACGGGCCTTGAAGCGGTCGGTCTGCTCACGCAGCTCAGCGTCGGTGAGCCCCTGCACCGAGGCCTCCTGGGCGTTCACGGCATCGACCGTGCCCTGCAGACGGCGCAGGACGCGTCCCTCTCCCGCTCGCAGCACGCGGTCGATGATCTTCGGCACGGAGGTCTCCTCGGGTCGGCTCGGCACCGTGGGGCGTCAGCACTCGCCCCAGCGGCCCGGACAGCCTAGTTGACGGCCCGCGCGAAACCGGCGTGACCGCCCCCGGACCACCGGTGTTGGATGGTGCGCATGCCCGACGCCGCCACGCCCTCGCCCGAACCCACCCCGCAGAGCACCGCCGAGGTGGCCGCCCGCACCTGCCCCGAGCTGGTGGACGGCGACGTGCGCCTGCGCCTGCACACGCCGGCCGACGTGCCCGCCGTGGTGGCCACGAGCAACGACCCGGTGACCGTGCACTGGACCACCGTGCCGCAGCCGTACGACGAGGGCGCGGCCGCCTGGTGGGTGGGCCACATGCACGAGGGGTGGGCGCTGCGCGCCGGCGGGGACGCCTCGGGGGTGATGGGCTGGGCGGTGGACGCCCGCGACGAGACCGGGCAGTGGGTCTTCGCCGGCCAGGTGGAGGTGCGCCCCATCGGCGGCGGCGTGGGCGAGATGGGCCTGGTGCTGCACCCCGACCACCGCGGCCGGGGCCTCATGGTGCCCGCCGCGGCGATGGCGATGCGCTGGGCCACCGAGCACGGGGGGCTGCGGGTGCTGCACTGGAAGGCCGCCGTGGGCAACTGGGCCTCGCGCCGCACCGGGTGGCGGCTGGGCTACCGCTTCTCCGACGCCGTGCCCGGCCTCATGCCGCAGGAGCGGGCGACCTTCGACGGGTGGATCGGCACCTGGGAGGCCGGCGAGCCCATCGAGCCGCGGCACCCCTGGCACACGCCGTCCACCCTCGACGTGCCCTCCGGCACGGACGCGACCGGACGCGAGCTGCCGGCGGTGCGGCTGCGCGCCTGGGAGGAGGGCGACCGGCCGACCGACCCGGAACCCGACCCGCTGGGCGACCGCTTCATGCCCGGCATGATGCCGCCGGCCGACGAGGCCGGGTACGACGCGTGGTTGACCCGGCAGCGCACCCGCATGGCCACCGGCGAGATGGTGGCCTGGGCGATCGTGGACCCGGCCACCGACCGCGTGGGTGGGTACCTGCAGCTGGGCCGGCTGGGCCACCCCTTCTACCCCGGCACCGCGTCGGTGGGCTACTCGCTGTACCCGCACGCCCGCGGGCGGGGCCTGCTGCACGCCGCACTGGTGGCGCTGGCCGACCACGCCTTCACCCCGGCCGCCGAGGGGGGTCTGGGGCTCGCGCGCCTCGAGGCCGGGTGCGAGGCCGGCAACCGCGGCTCAGCCGAGGCGCTGCGGCGGGCCGGGTTCGGGCTGGTGGGCATCGAGCGGGCCTCCAGCGGCCGCCGGGAGGACCTGCAGGACGGGTACCTGTTCGAGCTGCTCAACGACGCCGAGGTGCCCGACCCGACGGGCGGCAACCGCCCCAACCCGCCCGCGCCACGGCCGGCGGCCGTCACGCGTGCCCGCGACGCGCGCGTGCTCACCGCGCCCACGCTGGCCGGCGAGCGCGTGGTGCTGCGCGAGTGGCGCGAGGAGGACCTGCCGGCCCTGGCCGACGCCTTCGCCCGCGGGTCGCTCGGGGAGTACACGCCCGATGCCGACGGCACGCGACGGTGGGTGCAGCAGCGCCGGGAGCGCATGCTGCAGGGCACCGACGTGGTGTGGGGCGTGGTCGGCGCACCGGGCACCGAGCACGAGGGTCAGGTGCTCGGCGGGGTGAACGCCCAGAAGCTGGCCGACCGCTTCGCCCCGCACGCAGTGGAGATCGGGTACTGGACCCACGTGGACCACCGCGGGAAGGGCGTGCTCGGCGAGGCGCTGGAACTGCTCATCGAGCACGTCATGGCCCCCGTGGCCGACGGTGGCCTGGGCCGCACGCAGGTGGACGCGGTGACGCACGACGACAACCACGCCTCGATGCGGGTGCTGCAGAAGGCCGGCTTCCGCAAGGTGGGGGGCCGGGCCGCCGGGGCGGCGGCGCCGCAGGCCGGGCCGGGAGCCGAGGCGGCCGACGGGCAGCGCACGCCGGGCTTCGTGGACTGGCGCCTGGACGCCGGCGACGACCGCGCCGCGCAGGCCCGCCGCACCGAGGAGGAGCGCCGGCACCCGGCGGAGCTCACCGCATCGACCGCCGGCGGCGAGGCGCTGACGCTCTCGGCCCTGACCACCGACGAGGCCGACCTGGCGCGCGTGGTGGAGGCCTGCCGCGACCCCGAGTCCGTGCGCTGGCTGGGCGGCACCGGACGTATCCATGCTGGCTACTCCCCCACGGACGCGCGGGAGTACGCGGCCGGTCTGGCCCTGGGCGCCCTCACCGGCTCCTGCGTGGGCTGGGCGGTTCGCGACGCTGACGGGCAGGTGCTCGGCATGATCGACGTCCAGGGCATCGGCGAGCGCAACGAGATCGGCTACTGGGTGCACCCGGGCGCCCGCCGCCGCGGTGTGGTCTCGGCCGCGCTCCAGGCGCTCACCCGGCACGCCCTCGCCCCGCGGGAAGCGGGAGGCATGGGCCTGGCACGGCTCACGATCCGCCACGCGGCGGGCAACACGGGCTCGCGGCGCGCCATCGAGGCCGCGGGCTTCCACCGCATCGGCACCGCGCGGCGCCAGGAGCCCATCGGTGACGGCACGGTGGTCGACCACGAGCTCTACGACCTGCTGCCGGAGGACCTCGAGGGCTGAGGCCCGGCCCGTTCCGCACCGGTGCTGATCTCGGCCGGGCACCTCCCCCAGAACCGCACCGGTGCTGAACTCGACTGTCGAGTTCCGCACCGGTGCGGAACTCGGTTCAGTGTCCTACCGAGAACCGCACCGGTGCGGTTCTCGGGATGCGGCACCGGCGCGGGACCCAGGGGGCGACGCCGCTCAGGCCACGGGGTTGGGCGCCGGCTCGGCCCGGTCCACCTGCACCAGGCCGAGCCAGGCCGCCATCTCGGCCAGGGCAACGTCGAGCTCGGGCGCCATCGCCGGGTCCCAGCGCGGCTCGGTGTGCACGGTGGGCGCACGCAGCACTCCGGCGGCGCGGTCGGCCTTGAGGTCCACGCGCGCCACGAGGTCGTCGCCCAGCAGGAAGGGCAGCACGTAGTAGCCGTGCACCCGTTGCGGCGCGGGTGTGTAGATCTCGATGCGGTAGCGCAGCCCCCACAGCGCCTCGGCCCGCTCACGCTGCCAGACCACCGGGTCGAACGGGCTGAGCAGCGCACAGGCCCCCACCGGCCGGGGGCGCGGGGCGTCACGGTGCAGGTACACCGGGGCCGAGGGGGTGGACCACCCAGGCACCTCCACCTCCTGCAGCTCCCCGGTGGCCAGCAGCCGCTCCACGGCCGGACCGGCCTGCGCCACCGAGAGGCGGGCGTAGTCGCGCAGGCACCGCAGGGTGCCGATGCCGTGGGCCCGGGCCGCCCGGGAGACCAGCCGTGTGAAGGCCTCATCCTCGTCCAGCGGCTGCTCCCCCAGCGGCCCGGCGGCCACCACCTCGGGCGGCAGCACGGCCTCGGGCAGCGCGAAGCGGCGCTCGAAGGCCGGCCCCCGCCCGGCGGAGGTGAGCTCGCCGGACCAGAAGAGGTGCTCGCAGGCGGCCTTGACCAGCGACCAGTTCCACCCCCAGTGCTCCCGGCCCACCTCCTCGCGGTGCTCGAGCACGGCCTCCACTCCCGTCGCCGGCAGCGGGCCGCGCTGCGCCACCACCTCGCGCACCTGCTGCACCAGCCCCGGGTGCTCACGGGCCACGGCGCGCATTCCACCTCACGCGTCGCTGTGCGCCCGGCGCATGCGGAAGCCGTAGAGCGGCCAGTCCTCCACCGGCACCAAGGAGGCCTCGTGGGCCCAGTACTCCACGAGGCGGTGGCGGGTCCGGCGCCCGGAGGGGCCGCGGCCGTCGCGCAGGCCGTCGAGGAGCGCCGTGTCGTAGGGGCCCAACCGAGCGAGGAAGGGCAGGTACTGGCTGCGGGCCAGGACGTTCACCGAGTCGATCTGGGTGATGGCCGTGCGCCGGGCCGTGGCCAGCAGGTGAGGCGGCCCCACCGTGGCCGGGCGGGTGCGGCCGAACCCCTGCGAGAGCAGGGCCACGCGCCGCGCCGCCCGCAGCGACAGACGCTGCGGGCGGCGGGAGGGGGAGGTCGGGGTGGTCACCCGGTCAGCCTGCCACGCACCGAGCAGGTGGCAGGCCGCCGGAGGCCGTCACGCGGCGTCGGTCGCGGCCGCCTTCCCGGAGGCGGCGTCCTCGGCGGGGGTGTCGAGGTGGATCACGCCGTAGCTCCACCCGTGGCGCCGGTAGACCACGCTCGGGCGGCCGGTCTCGGCATCGACGTACAGGTAGAAGTCGTGGCCCACGAGCTCCATGTGCGCGAGCGCCTGGTCCAGGCTCATCGGCTCGGCCTCGTGCACCTTGGTGCGCACGCTGATGGGGCAGTTCGCGTCGCCGCCCAGCCCGGCGACCACGGGGTCGCTCGGCAGCATCGAGATGTCGATGCCGGCCTCCACCATCTCGGCCTCGCGCTGGTGGCGGGTGGCCTCCTCCACGAGGGACTCCCCGTTGCCCACGGGCTCCAGCGGCGCCGTGGCCTCGGCCACCGACGCCTTGGGACGGCCCTTGTGCACCTTGCGGCGGTCCTTCAGGCGGCGCAGCCGCTCGGTGACCTTGGCCAGGGCGGCGTCCAGGGCCTCGTACTCGCGCTCGGCTGCGGCCTCGGCACGCACCACGGTGCGCTTGTCGCGGCAGGTGATCTCGATGCGCTCGGCCCCGTCAGCCCGGCGGGGGTTCGGCTCGTGGCTCCACAGCACCTCGCACGAGGTGACCTCGGGGGCGATGTGGGCGAGCTGCTCGAGCTTCTCGTCCAGGTGGCGGCGGAAGCGGTCGGTGACCTGGGCGCGACGGCCGGTGACGGTGATCTGCATGAGTCCTCCAGAAGGTGGGGCCGCTCCGTGGCGGCCGGGCGAGGTGGTCGGGTTCACCTGGACGGCGTGTTCTCGCAACCACCCCCTCCTGTCAGGGGCTCCATGACGAAACACTACGTCGGCCCCGTCCCCCGGACAAGGGGTGCTTTCCGGTCACGGCACCCGGGCGCAGCACACTGCCCCGATGCGGTGGACGCCCGTCTGCCGCAGGGCGTCCCGGCAGGCCGCCAGGGTGGCGCCGGTGGTCACCACGTCGTCGAGGAGCAGCACGGCGGCGCCCCGGGGGAGCGTCACCCCGTCACGCACGCCCACGCGGCCGGCGAGGTTTCGACGTCGCTCGGTGCGTGAGAGGCCCGACTGGTCCCGGGCCACGCCGCGGGTGCGCAGCACCAGCCGCACCTGCACCCCCTCGTCCCCGAGGCGTGCCACCGCAGCCCGGGCCAGGTCGGACACCGGGTCGTCGCCCCGGGCCCGGCGCGTCCGGGCCCGGGAGGGAGCGGGGACCACGAGCACCGGCCGCTCCCCCGCAGGGCCCCCGCCCTCGGCGGTCACCGCCGCGAGCGCCGCCCGCAGCGGGTCCACGGCCACCTGGGCCAGCACCGGGCGCAGGTCGCGGCGCCCGCCGTCCTTGTACCCCCGGACGAGCGCCCGCAGCGCGCCCCGGTAGTCGCCCCCGGCCCACACCGGCACCCCACCGAGGTGACCGACCACGCACCCTGGGTGCACGGCCGCCGCGAGCTCGTCGGTGCAGCCCGGGCACCACCGGTGGCCGGGTGCCCCACAGCCGCCGCAGGCCCGGGGCACCACGAGGTCGCCGAGCTCCTGCCACGCGGGGTGCACCACCCCATCGGACCGCAGAGGAACCGTCCGCTGCCGGCCCCGCGCCCACTCCTGTGGACGGGCACCCGCTCAGCGGCCCGGCACCACCACCTCGCTGGCCACGTTGGCCACGAACCAGGTGGCCCCCGCCTTGGTGAGCACGCGGCCTCCCTCGGTGGTCACGAGCAGGCCGTCCTCCCGCTCGTCGGGGTAGGCGGCCACGGCCACCGCGTTGTCCACCGAGCCCTGCAGCTCGGTCCAGCCGCCCAGCTCGGAGCGCCACACCTTCTGCTCGCCGTCGGGGCCCGGCGTGCCCAGCAGCGCCACGGAGTGCTCGTCGATCCAGGCCAGGTCCTGCACCCCACCCACCTGCGGGGCGATGGGGCGCGGCTCGGTGAGCGAGGTCGGCTCACCCCCGGGCCCGCGCACCACCCCGACCACGGCCACGCGGTCCCGGCCACCACCGCGCAGCACCACCAGGGCGCGGGCCCCGTCGGGTGACATGCGCACCTGCACCACCTGCTCGTCCCCCAGCCACGGCACCGAGAGGCTCTCCGGACGGCCGCCCCGACGGCTCGTGTCGAGCACGAGCACCTCGGTGTCCTCCTCCTGCCCCTGCGTGGTCCACAGGAAGCCCAGCGGGTCCATGCTCGGCACGGACAGCTCCCCGCGCGCGGTGTACGTGGTGAGCGCACCCTCGCGCCAGACCCCCAGCACCCGGCCGTCCACGGCGGCCACCGTCCGGAAGTCCGCCGAGACCGCCATCCGGTCCCAGCGGGACGGGACGCTCGGCACGCGCAACTCCTGGGGCTGGGCCAGCGGCTCCAGCTCGGCCGACCCCGGGTCGGCGGCCTGGAGGGCCTGCCGCTGGTGCAGCAGCACCAGCGGCACCTCCACGGACACCACCGAGTAGCCGGCCCCCTGCGGGTAGGACAGGCGCTCACCCACCGCGTCGCTCTCGGCGTCCACGAGGTTCCCGCCGACGAACAGGGAGACCGCGTCCACCCCGGGCAGCTGGCGCATCGTGGCCGCGTACTGCGCCCAGGCGAGATTGCGCTGGGCGGGGTCGGCGCCGACCATCGTGTCCGAGAGGCGCAGCACCGCCGTGCCTTCCGAGACCGGGACCGCGGCCGTCTCCAGCCGGGTGCCGGCGGGGACCCCCGTGGAGACGGCCCCCTCCAGCACGCGGGGCACCGGCTCGGTCTGCAGCCGGCCCAGGGCGCTGGTCATGCCCTCCCCGCTGCGCAACCACCGCCGCTGCGGCACGAGCTCCTCGGAGACCGGCGAGCCCCAGTGCACGTCCACCGGTTGGTAGAGGCGCTGGAAGTCGGCCTGCGAGAGCACGATGCCGGTGTCCGAGGGCAGCGAGTCGATGCGCCACTGGCCGTCCACCTGCTCGAGCCCGAAGGTGAGGTCGGCCCGCTCCCCCGGCGCCGCCTCGGTGAGGCGCCCCGAGGCGTCCACCTCCCCGAGCACGGCGAGGTTGACCCGCACCGTGTCGCCGGCCAGCGCGGTGACGCCCTGCCCCGCCCGCTGGTCCTGGACGAGCACGCGCGCACCCGGTTCCCACGAGGCGCTCGCGGCGTCCGTGAGGTACTCGCGGCCCACGCGGTGGTCGCCGGTGTCGTCGATGCCGGTGCGCAGGAAGCCGGTGACCACCTGCTCCGGCGTGGCGTCCTGCGGCGGGGGCTCGACCTCCACGGACACCTCCTGCCGGGGCGCCTGGTCCAGCGCCGGCCCCTGTTCCACCGGGGACTGCTCCGGGATCGCCGAGCACCCGGCCAGGGTGGTGCTCAGCAGCGCGGCCGCCCACCAGCGGGCGGGACGGCAGGGTCGGGGGGTCACGGCAGGTCCTCCATGGCGCGGCGGCACTCGGCATCGGCGGGGTGGGGGTCGGGCATCGGGATGGGCGAGCCGGCCACGGAGCCGCCGGCGTGGCGGGGCACGGTGAGACGGAAGGTGGCGCCCTGCCCGGGCCGGGAGGACACCTGCAGCCACCCGCGGTGCTCCAGCGCGTCCCCGGCGCAGATGCTCAGGCCCAGCCCGGTGCCGCCGGCGGTGCGGTTGCGGGCGGGGTCGGCGCGCCAGAAGCGGTCGAAGACGTGCTCCATCTGGTCGTCGTCCAGACCCACGCCGGTGTCGCTCACGGCCACCGCGACCGCCGAGTAGTTGCCGTCCACGGTGACCACCACGGGGCGCTGCTCGGCGTGGTCGATGGCGTTGACCACCAGGTTGCGCACCACCCGCTCGATGCGGCGCTCGTCCACCTCGGCGCGCACCGCGGCCACCGTGCCGGGCCGTTCCACTCGCAGCTCCACCCCGGCGCCGGCGGCGAGCTGGGAGTGCGCCTCCACCACCCGCCGGGCGAGCTGCTCGAGGTCCACCTCTCGGTGCTGCAGCTGCACCTGCCCGGCGTCCTGGCGCGAGATCTCCAGCAGGTCGGTGAGCAGCTGGTCGAGGCGCTCCACCTCGCCGTGCAGCAGCTCCACCGACCGGGAGCTCATCGCGTCGAAGTCGTCGCGCCCCACGTGCAGCACCTCGCTGGCCATACGGATGGTGGTCAGCGGTGTGCGCAGCTCGTGGCTGACGTCGCTGACGAAGCGCTGCTGCAGGTGGGAGAGGTCCTTGAGCTCCACGATCTGGCGCTGCACCACGTCGGCCATGGTGTCCACCGACCGGCCCAACCGGCCCAGCTCGTCGTGCCCCCGCATGCCGGTGCGTCGGTCGAGATCGCCGGTGGCGATCTGCTCGGCGGTCCGCGTCACGCGCGAGAGGGGGTCCAGGGCCAGGTGCGTCACCACGAAGGTGATGAGCCCCGCGATGCCGATGAGGCCCAGCCCGCCCAGGGCGAACGAGGAGCCCACGATCCCCAGCGTGCGCTGCTCGTTCGCCAGCGAGAAGAACAGCAGCATGTCGTGCGGGCCGCTGCCGGGCACCTGGAGGCGTGCGGCCACCACCACCGTCGGGGCCTCCCGCCCGCCGGAGCTGGTGCGGGCGATCATCGAGTGGACGTGCTCGGGGTCCTCGGCCAGCCGCTGCCGCAGCGCCGGGGGCACCTGGGAGACGTCCGCCTCGGGGCGCTCCACCGGGCTGAGCCCCTCCTCGTTGCCCGGCGAGCGCACGATGGCCACCCGCCGCGACCGGTCGTCGCCCTGGCTGGAGGACTGGCGCACCACGTCCGTGGCCGTGGTGTACAGGGTGGCGTTGTCCACCCGGTCGAGGGAGTCGAACTCCCGCTGGGCCTGCCCGACGGCCGTCACGGACTCGCCCATGGCCACCTCGGCCCGGTTGCGCACGAGGCGCTCGCCGATGGCCTGGTAGAGGGAGACGCCGAGCACCACCGACAGGATCGCGGTGAGCAGCAGGCTGACCACGATGGTGCGGAAGCGCAGCGAGGTGCGCCAGGCGCGGCGCACCGCGCGCACGAGGGAGATCGTGGCGCTGAAAGGGCGGTAGGCCACCGGCGCGTCAGATCGTGGGGGCGCCGGCGCGGTAGCCCACGCCGCGCACCGTCTGCACGATGCTGGGACGCTCCGGGTCGCGCTCGATCTTGGCACGCAGGCGCTGCACGTGCACGTTCACCAGGCGGGTGTCGCCGGCGTGCTGGTAGCCCCAGACCTGCTCCAGCAGGGTCTCGCGGCTGAACACCTGCATCGGCTTGCGGGCCAGGGCCACGAGGAGGTCGAACTCCAGCGGCGTCAGGGAGATGGCCTCGCCGTCGCGGTGCACCATGTGGCTGTCGACGTCGATGGTGAGGTCCCCCACCACGAGGCGCTGCTGCGGCGGCGGGGCGGAGCGGCGCATGCGGGCCCGGGTGCGGGCCAGCAGCTCCTGCGGTCGGAAGGGCTTCTGCACGTAGTCGTCGGCGCCCGCCTCCAGGCCGGTCACCACGTCGTGGGTGTCGGTGCGGGCGGTGAGCATGATGATCGGCACGCCGGACTCGGCCCGGATCTCGCGGCACACCTGCATGCCGTCCTTGCCGGGGAGCATGACGTCCAGGAGCACCAGGTCGGGCTGGGTCTCGCGGAAGGTCGCCAGCGCCCGGGCCCCGTCACCGCAGGTGCTCACGCGCCACCCGTCCTTGCTCAGCACGATGCCGAGCATCTCGGCCAGGGCGGCGTCGTCGTCGACGACGAGGACGTGGCCCAGGCCGGCCGGGGACGAGGACGAGGGGGCTGCCATGGGTGCATGGTAACGATTCGGCAACGGCGCCCCCTGCGCCCCGGCGTGGGAGGTGGTCGCCGCCGGGTCAGGCGTGCGCGGGCGGGGCCGGGAGGTCCAGGCCGAGCAGGGCGTTCTCCACCACCTCGGAGAGGGCCGGGTGCGGCCAGTAGCGGCCGCGGGCCCAGGCGTGCGCGTGCTCACCGGAGAGCAGCGCCTCGCCCAGGAGGTTCACGAGCGTGGCGGCCTGGTGCCCCATGACCCACCCGCCCAGCACCGCACCGGTGGTCGCGTCGGCCACCACCTGGCAGGCGCCGGTGGTGTCCTCCATGGCCCACCCGTAGGCCACGTCGGCGTACTCCTGGACCTTCACGACCACCTGGTGGCCGGCCTCGCGGGCCTGCTCGGCCGACAGCCCGATGACGCCGATCTCCGGATGGGTGAAGACGCCGGCCGGCACCGGCACGGTCGGGAAGGAGCGCAGGTCCTGCGGGTGCACGAGATTGTGCGAGACCACCCGGGCCTGGGCGTTGGCCACGTGCTTGAGCATGAGCGGCTCACGGACGTCGCCCAGGGCCCACACACCCTCGGCCGTGGTGCGACCGTGCTCGTCGGTGGTGACGAAGCCCCGCTCGTCCACCTCCACCCCGGCAGCGCCGAGCTCCAGCGCGGGGGTGGAGGGCTGCCGGCCCGCGGCGGCGAGGACCGCCCCGGTGCGCAGGGTGCTGCCGTCGGAGAGGGTGAGCACCGCCTCGTGACCGTCGGTCTCGGCGGCCGTCACCTGGGTGCCGTAGCGCACGTCCCAGGCCTCCTCGGCCAGGGGGGCGAAGCGCTCGCGCAGGTCGTCCGGAAGCGCGCCGAGCAGGCGGTCGCCGCGCAGCAGGAGGGTGACCCGGCAGCCGAGGGAGGAGAAGACGTGGGCGAACTCCACGGCCACCACACCACCACCCACCACGGTGAGGTGCTCGGGCAGCTCCTCCAAGCGCATGATCGTCTCGTTGGTGTGCACCAGCCCGCCCAGCATCGGCTGCAGTGCCTCGGGCACCCGGGCCGAGGAGCCCGTCGCGATGACCACCTGGTCGCCGGTGAGGCGCACCGTGCCGCCGTCGTGCAGGGCCACCTCCACCTCGCGCGCGCCGGTGAAGCGTGCCCACCCCTCGAACAGCTCGGTGCCGGGCCCGGTCCGACGGTAGTCCGCTCCCCCGGCGCTGATGGGGTCGATGCGGTCGAAGATCCGGTCGCGCACCTCGCGCCAGCGCACGCCCCGCAGCTCGGCGTCCACCCCCAGGCGCCCCGCGTCACGCACCGTGTCGGCCACCCCGGCGGTCCACACGAACATCTTGGTGGGGATGCAGCCGTGGTTGAGGCAGGTACCGCCGAAGACGCCGCCCTCCACGAAGGCGACGCGCAGGCCCGCGTACTCCTGGGTGGGCAGGGAGTTGCCCGAGCCGGACCCGATGACGACGACGTCGAAGTGCTTCTGCTCCATGGGCCACAGCCTAGGGCGGTGGCGCGCCGCGGCCCGCTGCCGGCCGGGCCGACCGGCGGACCGGCTCAGCCGCGCTCGCGCAGGGCGGCCAGGTGCGGGGAGCGCGCCGGGTCCAGGCCCAGGCCCAGCGCCAGGTAGGTGGCCGTGAAGTCCACGCGCGCCACGAGCCGGGCCAGGTCCACCAGCGGCTCGTCCCCGACGGCCAGGCAGTCCACCACGCGCACGCCGGCCCCGCTCGCGATGGCGGAGACGCGCTGCGCCATCGCGCCCAGCTCGTCGCGGCCGAGCAACCACAGGCCCAACGGCGTCTGCTGTGGGGCGTCGAGGAAGGGGTCGGCGAAGATGTCCCGCCCACCGCCGGCTCCCCGATCGGTGGTGGCGTTCCAGCCCTCACCGGTGGCGTACGGCCCGTCGAGGCAGGCCACCACCTCGCTCGCCGCGTGGGGCAGCTCACCGGAGGTGGCCGGCACCCGGGCACTCCGGCTGAGCATGCTCGCGGCCCGGCGGGCCGCCACCCCGGCGACGGGACCGTCGCCGAGCACCACCGGCAGCGTCTCGGCGAGGGTCAGCGCGGCCACCTTGGCCGGGTTCACGAACGCCGCGGAGTCCGGGCGGCACTCCTCGGCCACGGCGTCGAGCGTGCGTGCGAGCGACTCCCACAGGTCGTCGCGCGCCTGCAGCAGCCCGACCTCCCGGAGCCCCAGGAGCACCGGCACGAGCAGTCCCCACAGCGCGGTGCGGGAGCTCGTGGGCCCCTGCCCCACCGGCACGTGCACGCCCCGGGCGCGCTGGGCCGCATCGGACAGCGGGGTGTCGGCAGCCCCCACGGTGAGGACGGCCGCGCCCCGGCGCGCCGCCTCGTGCGCCAGGGTCACCGCCCCGGCCTCCTGCCCGGAGAGGCTGAGCGCCACCACGAGGTCGAGCGGCCCCACCCAGGCCGGCAGCGGCCCACCGTGCAGGGTGTGCACCGCGGTCGGCGAGGCCTGCCCCACCACCAGGTCCACCACCTCGCCGACGACGGCCGACCCGCCGGCCGCGGCCACGAGCACCGCGCGGGGCCGGTGCGCGGAGGCGAGCCGCTCGATGCCGGCCTCCTCGGCGAGCGTGAGCGCCTGCCGCACCTGCGCACCGGCGGTGGCCAGCGCGAACAGGGTGCCGGCGGCGTCGCAGCGCGCCAGGTGGTCCGGGTCGTCGAGCACGGCCTCGTCGACGAAGGGCACGTCAGCCGTCCTGCCGCACCAGGGCCAGCGCCGCGTCGCGGACGCGGGCGGTGAGCTCCTGCGAGACCGACTCCACGTTGAGGCGCAGCAGCGGCTCGGTGTTGCTGGCACGCAGGTTGGCCCGCCAGTAGCCCACCTCCTCGCCCTCCAGCGCGGTGCCGGTGAGGGTCAGGCCGTCCAGCTCGTCGGCCCGGGCGCCCTGCGCGGCGCCCCAGGCGCGCACCCGCTCGGTGGCTGCGGCGGCGTCGTCCACACGGGAGTTGATCTCCCCGCTGGCGGGGTACTTCTCGTACGGGGCCATGAGCTCCGAGAGCGGGCGGTCCTGCTCGCCGAGGGCCGCCAGCACGTGCAACGCGGCGAGCATACCGGTGTCGGCGAACCAGAAGTCCTTGAAGTAGTAGTGCGCCGAGTGCTCCCCGCCGAAGACCGCGTCGTGGCGGGCCATCTCGTCCTTGATGAAGGAGTGGCCCACCCGGGTGCGCACCGGGCGGGCGCCGGCGGCCTCGATGACCTCGGGCACCACCTGGGAGGCGATGGCGTTGTGCACCACGGCCACGTCCTGCGCGCTCGCACCGGCGGCCACCGCGCGGTCGACCTCGCGCTGGGCCACCAGGGCGGTGATGGCGCTGGGCGTCACCGGCTCGCCGCGCTCGTCCACCACGAAGCAGCGGTCGGCGTCGCCGTCGAAGGCCAGGCCGATGTCGGCGCCGTGCTCGCGGACGGCGGCCTGCAGGTCTCGCAGGTTCTCCGGCTCCAGCGGGTTGGCCTCGTGGTTCGGGAAGGTGCCGTCGAGCTCGAAGTACAGCGGCTCCACGCGCAGCGAGTCCACCACCACGTCGTCGCCGCTGCCCAGCACCACCGGCACGGTGTGGCCGGCCATGCCGTTGCCGGCGTCCACCACCACGTCCAGGTGGCGCAGCCCGCTGAGGTCCACCAGGGAGCGCAGGTGCTCGGCGTACTCGCCGGTGAGGTCACGGTGGGTGATCGTGCCGGGGGCCGCGGCGGCCTGGCGGTCGTGCACGTCACCGCGGTCCAGGATCCACTGCGCCAGGTCGCGCACCTCGGCCAGGCCGCTCTCCTGCCCCACCGGGCGCGCGCCGGGGCGGCACAACTTGATGCCGTTGTACTGGGCCGGGTTGTGCGAGGCGGTGAACATCGCCCCGGCGAGGCCCAGGTGGCCGGCGGCGAAGTAGAGCCCATCGGTGGAGCACAGGCCGATCATCGTGACGTCCACCCCGTGCAGCGCCAGCCCCGCGGCGAAGGCCTCGGACAGCTCCGGGCTGCTGGGGCGCATGTCGTACCCCACGGCCACGCCGGCCACCCCCTCGGGCAGGACGACGGTCTGCGCGAACGCCTCCCCCAGGGCGCGGGCCACGCGCGGGTTGAGTTGCTCGGGCACGAGACCGCGGACGTCGTAGGCCTTCACGAAGTCCGCGAGCGGGGGCTGCGGGCGCTGGGTGCTCATGGACGCACAGGGTAGTGCGCGTCAGCCGTCGTGGTCCCCCGAGACCAGCCGCAGCCGCGGGCCCTGCCGGCGGTCCGCCTCGGCACCGTCGCCGGGGGCACCCGCCGGTCGCTCGCGGTGGTCACGCACCGCCTCCGCCAGCGCCCCGATGTCGGCCACCGCGCCGGTGGGGTCCTCGAGGTCGATCTGCAGCCGCATCACCTGCCAGCCGCGCGGGGCGGTGAGGCGGGCGGTGTGCTCGGCGCACAGGTCGTAGACGTGAGGCTCGGCCTCGGCCACGAGCGGGCCGACCACCACCGTCTGCTCGGCGTAGACGTAGGTCAGGGTGGAGGCCGCGGGCTGCGCGCACCCCACCTTGCTGCACAGGCGCGGGCTGGGGTCAGAGGTGGGCACGGGGCGCAGACTACGCTCGCGCCCATGCCCAGTCCGTCCGCACGCGCCGGGAACGCCGCACGCCGGCGGATGCTGCGCCGCGGCCGCGAGCTGCGCGGGCCGCTGAGCACCGCGGACGCCCCCTCCCGGACCAGCCGGCACTCCGCCTTCGAGGAACTGGCGCACGCGGCCACCAGCCGGGTGGCCGCCCGGGCGGGCCTGCGGGAGGCCGACTGGGAGCTGCTGGTGCTGGTGGTGCCACCCCCGGACGTCGACCGCGCCGACCGGTGGGGCCGAGTGCAGGCCGTCGGTGGCCGGTGGCAGGTGGTGCTCCACCGGCTGGCGTTCGGCACCGACGCCCGCGGCCCGCAGGACCAGGAGCTCTTCGTGCAGGCCGTGGTGGCCGACCTGCTGGGCGAGGCCCTGGGTCGGGACCCCGAGGAGCTCGACCCCGACCGGTGACCCCGGGCGGGCTCCTGCGCACGCACCGTGACGCGCGTCGGCCGGCCCAGCCCGGGAGGTGGACCGGCCGACGTGGACGGTGCGGGTGCTCAGGCGCTGAACACGGCCCGGCGCTTGAGCTTGCGGCGCTCACGCTCGGAGAGGCCGCCCCAGATGCCGAAGCGCTCGTCGTTCTCTAGGGCGTAGTCCAGGCACTCGGAGCGCACGTCGCAGCCGGTGCACACGCGCTTGGCCTCACGGGTGGACCCGCCCTTCTCCGGGAAGAAGGCCTCGGGGTCGGTCTGGGCGCACAGGGCGCGCTCCTGCCAACTGGGGGCCGCCTGCTCGGCGAGTCCGACGATCTGAAGTTCGTGCACGGTTTCCTCCTCGACCCTGGGGCCCGTCAGCACGTGGTGGTACAGCCAACAGATGGGGTCCGACCCGCGGCGGGTGGACCGGCGGCACGCGCCCCGGGGGGGCCGTCCGACGCCGGAATTACACCGGTGCAACTCCCCGCGTGTCAAGCCGGCGCAGGGCCCCCTCATGGTGTATGGCCACGTCCCGCCACCGGCAGGTGCGTGCGGGGCGCGAGGCGGGGTCCGTGGCGCTCCGGGCGGGTCTCCCGGGAGGCGCCGAGCAGCATCTGCACCCGGTAGCGCTGGCCGGCGTACGGCGCCAGCACGCGGGCCAGGTCCACGTCGTCACCGGCGGTCCCGGTGAGCGCCCGGGTCACGTGCGCGGCCACGTGGTAGTCGCGCCAGCTCACGGCGTCGGGGTCCCCCAGCGCGCGGTGCGCCACCTCCGCGGCAGTCCACGGGCCGATGCCGGGCACGGTGCGCAGCAGGGCGTGGGCGCGGTCGAGCCCCGCGCGCTCCATCGAGGCGGTCGCCGCCACCAGCTGCTCCCAGCGGTCCCCCACCCGGGCCGCGCGCACCAGGGTGTCGCTGCGGCCGGCATCGATGCCGCAGCGCAGGAACACCCACGAGGGCACGCGTGCCACGGTGGCCGCGTCCGGCGGCACCAGCAGCCCCCGCTCCCCGGCCGGCCCCGGCGCCGGGGAGCCCGTCGCCCGCACCAAGGCGCGATAG
>NZ_PKIZ01000021.1:40195-44115 GCF_002847825.1 Kytococcus schroeteri
CTGCTCCACCACGGCCGGCAGCAGCGCGTCCCACACCCGCCGCGTCCGCACCACCCGCAACCCCGGGGAGAGGCGGGCGTGCGCGCGCTGGAGCACCGCGTGCCGCGGGCGGAGGTCCTCCGGACGGTCGAGCGAGCCCAGCAGCTCGGGGACCCCGTCCAGCAGCCAGCGCACGGCACCGGCCGGCCCCCACGCCCGCGCCTCCACGGTGCGGCCGTCGCGGGAGACCCCCACGTGCAGGGTGCCGGGACCGGCCGGGGTGTTGGCCGCCAGGACGAGCTGGCCCGGCGCGGGCACCGTCGAGCTGGGGTCTCCTCCGCCGCGGCGCAGCGGGGCCAGCGTGCCGGGCAGGTCCACCGCCCACCCGGCACGCCACGACCGGGCGCCCTCGTGGGTGGGGGCCGGGGTGTCGGGGGTGGTCACCGGACCAGTGTCCCCGGCGGGCCGTAGCATGCACGAACGGCCACCGGCCGCCGAGCCCGTCGACCCCGCGTCCTCGGGCCCCGACCCCTCTGACACACGCGCCCTGCGGCGCGGGAAGGCCCCACAGATGACCACACCGGCGACGGTGCTGGAGCAGTTGACCACCGACCACCCCCACTCCCCCCGCCTCACCTGCTTCGACGACGTGCGCGGCGAGCGCATCGAGCTCTCCGGCGCCGTCCTGGTGAACTGGGTCAACAAGGCCGCCAACGTGCTGCAGGAGGAGTTCGACGCCGAGCCCGGCACCGTGGTGGTGGTCGACCTCCCGCGCGGCCACTGGCGCACCGCCTACTGGGTGCTCGCGGTCTGGGCGGTGGGCGCCACCGTGTCCCTGGACGACCACGAGGGGGCCGACGTGCTCGTGACCACCCGCCCGGTGAGCGACCTGGCCGACGACTCCGACGAGGTGGTGGCCGTGACCCTGCAGGCGCTGGCCCGCCGGTGGCCGGGCGAGGACCTGCCCAGCGGCGTGTTCGACGAGGCCGCCGAGCTGGCCAGCTTCGGCGACGGGTTCACCCCCTGGCACGAGGTGTCCGAGGAGGACGACGCCCTGGTGCACCAGGGCCAGCGGTGGTCGCGCGCGGAGGTCCTCGCCCCGCAGGAACCGGGGCGCGTCCTCGTGCTCTGCGACGACCCGGCTGAGCAGGTGCGCACGGCACTCGGCGTCTGGGGCGCCGGCGGGTCGGTGGTGACGGTGGTGTCCGCCGGGCCGGTCGACACCGGCGACGCGCGGCTGGTCGCCGAGGGGGTCACCCGCACCGCCCCCGGGGCGTGAGGCAGGTCACTCCGGGGATAGTGTGCGGCCATGGACAAAGTGGTCGCTTCAGCCCGTGAGGCCATCGAGGGCCTCGAGAACGGAATGCGCGTGGCCGTCGGGGGCTTCGGCCTCTGCGGCATCCCGCAGGTGCTCATCGAGGAGGTGCACGCCGCCGGCACCGCCGAGCTCGAGGTCGTCTCGAACAACTGCGGCGTCGACGGCTGGGGGCTGGGCGTGCTGCTCGACGCCGGCCGCCTGCGCCGTGTCATCGCCTCCTACGTGGGCGAGAACAAGGAGTTCGCGCGCCAGTACCTGGAGGGCGAGCTCGAGCTCGAGCTGACCCCGCAGGGCACGCTGGCCGAGAAGCTCCGCGCCGCCGGCACCGGCCTCGCCGCCTTCTGGACCCGCACCGGCGTGGGCACCCTGGTGGCCGAGGGCGGCATGCCCTGGCGCTACGACGCCGACGGCTCGGTGGCCGTGGAGTCCCCCGCCAAGGAGACCCGCGAGTTCACGATGCTCGACGAGACCCACGAGTACGTGCTCGAGGAGTCCCTCCCCTGCCACTTCGCCCTGGTGCGGGCCGCCAAGGGCGACCGCCACGGCAACCTCGTGTTCAACAAGTCGGCCCGCAACTTCAACCCGGTGGCGGCCATGGCCGGCCGGGTGACGGTGGCCGAGGTGGAGGAGCTCGTGGAACCCGGCGAGATCGACCCCGACGAGGTGGACCTGCCCGGCGTCTTCGTGCAGCGCGTGCTGGCGCTCAGCCCGGAGCGCGCCGCGGACAAGCGCATCGAGAAGCGCACCCTCACCGAGACCCCGCAGGAGGCCTGAGATGGCGCTGACCCGTGAGCAGATGGCGGCTCGTGCGGCCCAGGAGCTGCACGACGGCGACTACGTGAACCTCGGCATCGGCCTGCCGACGCTGGTGCCCAACTACGTCGACGACGACGTGGAACTGGTGCTTCAGTCCGAGAACGGCATCCTCGGCGTGGGCCGCTACCCCACCGAGGACGAGCTGGACCCCGACCTCATCAACGCCGGCAAGGAGACCGTCACGGTGCGCCGCGGCGCGAGCTTCTTCGACTCCTCGCTGAGCTTCGGCATGATCCGCGGCGGCAAGATCGACGCGGCCATCCTGGGCGCCATGCAGGTCTCGGCCGCCGGCGACATCGCCAACTGGATGATCCCCGGCAAGATGGTCAAGGGCATGGGCGGGGCCATGGACCTCGTGCACGGCGCCAAGAAGGTGGTGGTGCTCATGGAGCACGTCGCCAAGGACGGCAGCCACAAGATCGTGCAGGAGTGCTCCCTGCCGCTGACCGGCAAGCAGGTGGTGCAGCGCATCATCACCGACCTGTGCGTCATGGACGTCACCGAGGACGGGCTGGTGCTGCGCGAGCTGGCCGAGGGCGTGACCGAGGACGAGGTGCGCGAGCGGACCGGCGCCCCGTTCACCGTCGACCTGTCCTGAGCCGACGAGCACCCCGCACGAGGACGCCCCCGGCAGTTGCCGGGGGCGTCCTCGTGCGGTGGCGGGGACGGCGGTCCCTCAGCGACCGACGATGCGGCGGCGCAGCGCGCGGGGACTGGTGAGGAAGCCCCACCCCCAGGCCATGTGCATGGTGGCGATGACGGCCGGCACCCGCAGCGCGACCGCGGGCTCCTCCCGGCGCGCCTCGTACAGGCCGCCGGCGGTGACCGCCGCGAGGTAGGTGGCCGGCACCGCCAGCGCCGGGCGCCACCGCAGTCCCACGGCCGTGCCCAGCGCGCAGGCCACGAGGGCCGCCGGTGGGGCGAGGTAGCGGGCGTTGATCGACCCCTCGTGGAGGGCGGCCACCACCCGGCGCCACCGGCCGTAGTCCCGGTACTGCCGGGCGAGGGCGGGCAGGCTGCGGCGCGGCCGGTAGGCCACCACGAGCTCGGGGGTGAACCAGACCAGTCCCCCGGCCTGACGGATGCGCCAGTTCATCTCCCAGTCCTGGGCGCGGTCGAAGCGGGCGTCGTAGCCGCCCACCCGGTCGAGCCACTCGCGGCGGAAGCAGCCGAGGTAGACGGTGTCCGACGGCCCCTCCCCGCCACCGGTGTGGAAGCGCGCCCCGCCCACGCCGATGCGGGACCCCATCGCCACCGCCACGGCCCGCTCGACGACGGTGCGGCCCTGCGCGTGCATGATGCCGCCGACATTGGCCGCGCCGGTGCGCTCGAGCACCTCCACCGCGGTGCGCAGGTAGCCCGGGGAGAGCTCCCCGTGCGCGTCCACGCGCACCACCACCGGGTGCCGGGCCACGGACAGGGCGGCGTTCAGCCCGTCGGGGGTGCGCCCGCTGGGGTTGTCGATGACCACCACGCGCGGGTCGGCCGCGGCGAGGGCATCGGCCACCTCGCGGGTGCGGTCGCGCGAGGGGCCCACGGCCAGCACGACCTCCAGCTCCCCCGGCGCGTCCTGGGCGAGCACGGCCGCCACGGAGTCGGCGAGGTCAGCCTCCTCGTCGAGGACGGGCATGATCACGCTGAGGGCTGTCATGCGCACATTGTGCAGGCCCCGCGCGCCACGCCTGGGACCTGCCCGCGCCGCGTCCCAGCGTGGTCCCAGCCTCGTCGCCTAGGTGTTCTCGGTCAGGAGGTTGGTAGCAGCAGGACGGGCTTGAACGTGGGAGAACCTCCGGCTGGGATGTGGCTT
>NZ_PKIZ01000022.1 GCF_002847825.1 Kytococcus schroeteri
CCGAGGGGGTAGAAGTCCTCAGATCATGCCCGGGACCTCGACCCCTACCCCCAAGCACCCACGCTCAACTCCGAAGAGCCAGCTACCGGGACCTGGAGGACGCCAGTACTCGATCCACGAGTGCTGGGGCGATCCGGGCGACGGTGCTGCGGCAGATCAGGACCACGGACCGTCTCGATCCTGTGCAGGAGGACTCACCGGCGCTGGAGTACGACCTGTGGGAGGTGCGTGTCGACGAGGCCCCCGGGGCCGATGCCACGCCCAGGTCGTTGGTGGTCGCCCAGGTGGCGAACACAGCGAACCAGAGCCACAGCGGTCCCGGGCCCCGGTTGCAGGAGGGTGCACGGGGAGTGCTCGTTCTGGGGACGGCGATGTCGGACGAGTGGGTCCACCCGGAGTTCGGCTGGGTCTACTACCCGGTGGCCTTCTACGGGGAGGAGGGGAAGGGCCAGCTGCGCGACCGGGCCACGGAGCGACTGGCTGCAGCGAGCCCCCAGGGAAAGACGGTGGACGAGGTGCTGCGCGAGGCCAACCAGGGCGTGACCTTCCACGCGTCGACGATGACGGACTGACCTGCTGCACCCGGGCGCCCAGCCATGAGGAGGCCCCCACCGCGGTGCGGTGGGGGCCTCCTTCGTCGTCGAGGGGGTCAGCCCTGCTGGTTCTTCAGCGCGGCGAGGCGGGCCTCCACCTCGGCGGACTTGGTGGAGTCCTCGAGCTGCTCGAACTGGCCCTCCAGCGTCGCGGACTGGGCCTCCTGACGGCCCTGCACCAGCGCCTCCTGGCGGCGCACCTTCTCGTCGAAGCGCCCCAGCTCGGAGGACGGGTCGAGGATGGAGATCGAGCCCATCGCGTCGGACACCTGCTGCTGCGCCTCGGCGGTCCGGGCGCGGGCCACGAGGGCGTCGCGGCGGGACTTCAGCTCGTCCAGCTTGGAGCGCATCTCGACCAGGCCCTGCTTGAGGGTCTCGACCGTCTGGCGCTGCTGGGTGATCATCGGCTCGGCGGTGCTCACGTCGCCCTCGAAGCCGATCTGCTTCTCGATGGCGGCCTTGGCCAGGTTGTCGAACTTGTCCGCCTCGGCGGTCTGGCCGGCGGCGCGCAGGCGGTCGGCCTCGGTGGAGGCGGCGGCGGCCTTGCGGCCCCAGTCGGCAGCCACCTTCTGGTCCTGCTCGAGGTCCTGCTCGGCCATGCGCAGGCCGGCGATGGTCTGCGCCACGGCCTCCTCCGCGTCGGCGATGGCGTTGGTGTAGTCCCGCACCATCTGGTCGAGCATCTTCTCGGGGTCCTCGGCGCGGTCGAGGATCGCGTTGATGTTCGCGCGCGCCAGCGTGCTGATGCGGCCGATGATCGTCTGCTTCTGAACCATGAGGTGTTCCTCTCCTGCCGCGGGGCGCGGCGTCCGTTCGCTCGGTCGTCAGTCTGTCCTACAGGGCCTGCGGGCGCCAGCACAGCCGCAGGGGTCGGTGGGGAGGGGACTCAGAAGCGGCCGCCGCCGCCGAAGCCACCGCCGGAGCTGTCCCCGATGCCGCCGAAGCCGCCCCCGCCGCCTGAGGAGTGGCCGCCGCCGAAGCCCCCTCCGTACCCTCCGCCGCCGAACCCGCCGGAGAGGATGCCGCCCAGCACCAGGGAGCCCACGTCGATGCCCCCGTAGCCGCCGCGGCGACCGCCGTAGCCCCCACCGAAGGGGCCACCGGGGCCACCCCCGAAGGGCCCCTGCTGCAGGTCGTCCTCGGCGGCGGTCCGCGCGGACTCGATGAGGCGCTCGGCCTGGTCGAGCAGGCCGCCCGCACCCTGCGGGTCGGAGCCCAGCTGGGCCTCGGCGGCGTCGAGCAGGCGCCCGGCCTCGGAGATCTCGGTGCGGGCCCGACCACCCACGGCCCCGCGACGGGTGCGGATGAACTCGTCGACGCTCGCATGGGCGGCGCGGAGTCGGGTCAGGCGCTGGCCCACCGTCCCGGCGACCCGCTGGCGGTGGTCGTCGGCGGTCCGGGCCGGTTCGAGGGCGGCGTCGATGGCCTCCTCCGCGGCGGTGAGCTCGGCCAGGGCCGCCAGCGGGTCGCCCCCGGAGTGGCTCCCCTCGGCCTGGGCGATCGCGCGACGGGCGCGGTCCACCAGCGGGGCCAAGGCGGCGTCACCCGGGCGCAGCCGCTCGGCATCGGCGATGTCCTGCGAGATCGACCCGATGGCGCGGGCGAGCTCGTGCTGCGAGTTCTCCAGGGTCTGCCGGGCGCCGTCCACCTGGTCGAGCAGGTCGGCGGCCTGGCCGAGGGCGTCCTCACCGGTGCGGGCGGCCGTCACCGCGGTGCGACGGTCGCTGCCGGTGAGGGCCTTCTGCCCGTTGGTGGCCGCCTGGCGCGCCGAGGCGATGAGGCGCTCGGCCTGCTCGATGTTGCCCGCGACGGTGCCCAGGGTGCGCGGGTCGTAGCTCACCTGCAGGGCGCGCAGCTGCTCGCGGGCGCCGGGCAGCCGGCCCTCGAGCTCGTCGGCCCGGGCGGGGATGCCCTGCAGCACCTCCGGGGCCCGGGCCTCCAGGTCGCGCAGCTGCTCGAACTTCTCACCCTGGGCGTGCAGGGTGGCCAGTGCCTCACCGGCCAGGTCGTCGATGCGCTCCAGGGTGCCGCGCTGGGACTCCTCGGTGGCACCGGAGCGCAGGGCCTCGTCCACCTGCTGCTTGAGCGCGAAGGCCTCGGAGGCTCGACTCCGCGCGGCCTGCACCGCGTCCTCGAACTCCTGCGTGGCCTGCGCGCCGAACTGGGCGCGGGAGTACCGCACCTCCTCGTCGGCCGAGCGCACGGCGTCGTCCACCTGCACGAGGCGCTCGGACACGCGGTGCGCGACCTGCTCGGTGGTCTCGCCGGTGCCCTGGGCGTCGGCGGGCGCCGTGGAGGGCTGCGGTGCGCGGCGGCCGCGCCGCCCCATCCGCGTGAGCATGACGACACCACCCACCAGGAAAGGGGCCGCCAGGAGCCAGACCGGGAAGCCGGTGCCACCGCCGGCGCCCGAGTCCCCGCCGCCGCCGGCGAGGTCGCCGGTGGCCGCGTCCTCGAAGCCGCGCACGGCACCCTCGACGGCGCCGTCCCAGTCGTCCTTGCCCAGGGCGGGCTCCACGTACTCGGTCTCGATGGTCGAACCCTCGGCCTGGCTCACGGTGCCCGTCCCGCCGTACATGCCGTAGCGGCGCTGGTCGGTGGCCACTGCCAGGATCGCGTCCTTGGAGCCGAGCCCGGAGGCGTCGAAGGTCTGCTTGGCCCAGGTCTCCCCGTCGACGGCCTGGCCGGAGGAGTCGGTGAACTCCTCCACGTAGACCACGAAGAGCTGGAGGCCGTGCTCGGAGCGCAACTGCTGGAGCTCCCGCTGGAGTCCCTTCTCGTCCTTCAGCACGCCTGCGTCGTCGACGAGCTGGTCGGGCAGGTCCATCGGCTGGGTGGCCGGGAGGGCGCGCGTTCCCGTCACCACCGTCGTCGCGGGCCGGGCGCCGTGCGGGGTGGCCACGGCCGAGGCGGGCGCGAGGGCCGGCACAACGGCCGAGCCGGCCAGGCTGACGGCCAGGATCCCCCCGGCGAGACGCCCACCGCCTCGGCGGGCGTGGGGCGTGCGGACGGACGAGGAGCGCTGTCGGTGGGCCACGGGGTCGATCCTCACCGAGCCACGGCGTGGACGCAACATCGCACGCCGCCGGTCCACAGGGGTCCGGACCCGGGGCCGACGGGGTGTCGGTGGTGGCACCTACCCTTGGCGTGTGCCCGATGCCGTGACGCCTCAGCCCGCCCCCGCCACCACCCCCGCCGACCAGGACGCCGCACCGCCCCTGGGCGGGTTGCTGGCACAGGTGGCCGCCTCGCCCTGCTTGGCGCGGATGCTGGAGATCCACCGCCGCGGGGACGCCGAGGTGGACCTCACGGCCGTGCCCGGGGTGCGGCCGTGGGTGGCCGCGGCGCTGGCCCGTGAGATGGAGGCCGACGGGGGCGTGGTGCTGCTCGTGACCGCCACCGGCCGCGAGTCCGAGGACCTCGCGGCCAGTCTGCGCTCGGTGCTGCCGCCCTCGTCGGTGGTGGTCTTCCCGAGCTGGGAGACCCTGCCGCACGAGCGGCTCAGCCCGCGCAGCGACACCGTCGGCCAGCGCCTGGCGGTGCTGCGGAGGCTGGCCCACCCGGGCCGCGACGACCACGACGGCCCGGTCCGCGTGGTCATCGCGGCGGTGCGCTCGCTGCTGCAGCCGATCCCCACCGGCCTGGGCGACCTGGAGCCGGTCTCGGTGCAGGCCGGTCAGGAGCGCGGCCTCGAGGAGGTGGCCCAGGCCCTCGTGGCGGCCGCCTACACCCGCACCGACCTGGTGGAGAAGCGCGGTGAGTTCGCCGTGCGCGGCGGCATCCTCGACGTCTTCCCGCCCACCGAGGACCACCCGCTGCGCCTGGAGTTCTGGGGCGACGAGGTGGAGGAGGTGCGCTGGTTCCGGGTGGCCGACCAGCGCTCGCTGGAGGTCGCGCCCGGCGGGCTGTGGGCCCCGCCGTGCCGCGAGCTGCTGCTCACCCCCGAGGTGCGCGAGCGCGCCGCACGCCTGGTCCCGGAGCTGCCGGGCGTGGCCGACATGCTCGAGGCGGTGGCCGCCGGCGTGGCCACCGAGGGCATGGAGTCGCTCACCCCGGTGCTCGTGGACGGCATGGAGACCCTGCTCGACGTGCTGCCCGCCGGGTCGCGGCTGCTCGTGAGCGACCCCGAGCGCATCCGCCGCCGCGCGGCCGACCTCGTGACCACCTCGCAGGAGTTCCTCACCGCCGGGTGGTCCTCGGCGGCGGCCGGCGGGCAGGTGCCGGTGGACCTGGCCGCAGCACTGGGGGAGGGCGCCTACCGGGAGCTCGCCCAGATCCGCGAGCATGCGCTGGAGACCACCGGGTGGTGGGCGCTCTCGCCGTTCGCCCCGGACCTGGACACGCTCGACGACGACGCCACCCACCTGCGCCTGGACGCCGAGGAGGTGCCGAGCTACCGCGGTGAGCCGGACCGCGCCGTGACGGACGTGCGCGCGGCGCTGGCCGCGGGGCGGCGCGTGGTGCTGCTCACCGACGGGCCGGGCCTGGCCAAGCGCCTCGCCGAGGTGCTCGGCGAGGCCGAGGTGGGTGCCCGCCTCGTGGTGGCCCCCGGGCCCGAGGGACCCGCGGGCGTGGCCGAGATCTGCACCGCCTCGTGGGGGCCGGGCGTCAGCCTGCCCTCGGTGGGCCAGGGGCTCGTCGTGGTCTCCGAGCAGGACCTCACCGGGCAGGCCGTCAAGGGCTCCACCAAGGACATGCGCCGTATGCCCTCGCGCCGCCGGAAGATGGTGGACCCGCTGCAGCTCAACCCGGGTGACTTCATCGTGCACGAGCAGCACGGCGTGGGACGCTTCGTGGAGATGGTGCAGCGCCAGGTGGGTGGGGCCACCCGGGAGTACCTCGTGGTGGAGTACGCCTCCTCCAAGCGTGGTCAGCCGGCCGACCGGCTCTTCGTGCCCACCGACCAGCTCGACCAGATCACCCGCTACGTCGGCGGCGAGGCACCCACGCTCAACAAGCTCGGCGGCTCGGACTGGTCCAAGACCAAGTCCCGGGCGCGCAAGCACGTCAAGGAGATCGCCAACGAGCTCATCCAGCTCTACTCGGCGCGCATGGCCACTCAGGGGCACGCCTTCGCCCCGGACTCGCCCTGGCAGCGGGAGCTCGAGGACGCCTTCGCCTACGTGGAGACGCCCGACCAGCTCTCCACCATCGACGAGGTGAAGGCCGACATGGAGAAGTCGGTGCCCATGGACCGCCTGCTGTGCGGCGACGTGGGCTACGGCAAGACCGAGATCGCGGTGCGCGCCGCGTTCAAGGCCATCCAGGACTCCAAGCAGGTGGCCGTGCTCGTGCCCACCACCCTGCTGGTGCAGCAGCACCTGCAGACCTTCAGCGAGCGCTACCAGCAGTTCCCCGTCACCGTGCGGGCCCTCTCGCGCTTCACCCCGGACTCCGAGGTGGAGCAGACCCTCGAGGGGCTCAAGGACGGGTCGGTTGACCTCGTCATCGGGACCCACCGACTGCTCAGCCCCTCGGTGCGCTTCAAGGACCTGGGCCTGGTCATCATCGACGAGGAGCAGCGCTTCGGCGTGGAGCACAAGGAGCAGCTCAAGACGCTGCGCACCGCGGTGGACGTGCTGGCCATGTCGGCCACGCCCATCCCGCGCACCCTGGAGATGGCGGTCACCGGCATCCGCGAGATGTCCACGCTGGCCACTCCGCCGGAGGAGCGCCACCCCGTGCTCACCTACGTGGGCGCCTACGAGGAGAAGCAGATCGCCGCGGCCATCCACCGCGAGCTGCTGCGCGAGGGGCAGGTCTTCTTCGTGCACAACAAGGTGGCCACCATCGACAAGGTGGCCGCCCGGCTGCGCGAGCTCGTGCCCGAGGCGCGGGTGGAGGTGGCCCACGGCCAGATGGGGGAGCACCGGCTGGAGCAGGTGGTCACCGACTTCTGGGAGCGCAAGTTCGACGTGCTCGTCTCCACCACCATCGTGGAGACCGGCCTGGACATCGCCAACGCGAACACGCTCATCCTCGACCGGGCGGACACCTTCGGCCTCTCGCAGCTGCACCAGTTGCGCGGCCGCGTGGGGCGTGGCCGGGAGCGCGCGTACGCCTACTTCCTCTACCCGCCGGAGAAGCCGCTCACCGAGACCGCGCACGACCGCCTGCGCACCATCGCCAGCCACACCGACCTGGGGGCCGGTATGCAGGTGGCGATGAAGGACCTCGAGATCCGCGGCGCCGGCAACCTGCTGGGCGGCGAGCAGTCCGGGCACATCGCCGGGGTGGGCTTCGACCTGTACGTCCGGATGGTGGGCGAGGCCGTGGCCCGCGCCAAGGAGGGCGACGAGGGCGACGGCGAGCCCACGGAGATCAAGGTGGAGCTGCCGGTGGACGCCCACCTGCCGCACGACTACGTGCCGGGGGAGCGCCTGCGCCTGGAGGTCTACAAGAAGCTGGCCGGAGTGCGCGACGACGCGGAGCTCGACGACATCGTGGCCGAGGTCACCGACCGCTACGGCACCCCGCCGCAGCCGGTGGAGGCCCTCTTCGCGGTGGCGCGCCTGCGCACCCTGGCGCGGCGTGCCGGGGTGGCCGAGATCTCCGCGATGGGGTCCAAGGTGCGCTTCGCGCCGGTGGAGCTGCGCGAGAGCCAGGAGCTGCGCCTGCTGCGCATGTATCCCGGCACCGTGGTGAAGCCCGCCCTGGGCGTGCTCCTGGTGCCCACGCCGAAGACCGCCAAGGTGGGCGGCCAGCCGCTGCGTGACGCCGAGGTGCTGGAGTGGGCCGGGCAGCTGCTGCGGGCGGTGCTGCTCGACGACATCGCGCAGGGGCAGGCATGAGCGGCGAACAGCGCGGCGACGGTGCGACGGCGGCACCCGGCGCCTCGCTGGCGCGGGTGGTGGAGCTCATGGCGCGGCTGCACGCACCGGACGGGTGCGCGTGGTCCCGTGCCCAGACCCACGCGTCCCTCGCCCCCTATGCCACCGAGGAGGCCGCCGAGGTCCGCGAGGCCATCGACGAGGGCGACCCCCAGCACCTCTGCGAGGAGCTGGGCGACCTGCTGTGGCAGGTGGTGGTCCACTCCCAGCTGGCCAGCGCGGCAGGGCAGTTCACCATCGACGACGTGGTGGCCACGCTGGAGGCCAAGGTGGTGCGCCGCCACCCCCACGTGTTCGACCCGGAGGTGCCCAACGTGGCCACCGCCGAGGAGGTGGTGCCGATCTACCAGGCGGCGAAGGCCCGCGAGAAGGCCGCGCGGCACCAGTAGGCTCACCCCCGGACCGCACGCACCCCGCGCGCGGCGCACCCCGTCCTGAGCACCCACGAGGAGCACACCTTGGCACTCATCGAAGGAATCCACGCCCGCGAGATCCTCGACTCCCGCGGCAACCCGACCGTCGAGGTCGAGGTGATGCTGGAGGACGGCACCGTCTCCCGTGCGGCCGTCCCGTCGGGCGCCTCCACCGGGCAGTTCGAGGCCGTGGAGCGTCGTGACGGCGACTCCGGCCGTTACCTGGGCAAGGGCGTGGAGCAGGCCGTGGAGGCCGTGATCGACGAGATCGCCCCCCGCCTGGTGGGCGAGGAAGCCTCGGACCAGCGCCTCATCGACGCCGACATGCTGGCCCTGGACGGCACCGACAACAAGGGCGAGCTGGGGGCCAACGCCATCCTCGGCGTCTCCCTGGCCGTGGCCAACGCCGCCGCCATGTCCGCCGACCTGCCGATCTTCCGCTACGTGGGCGGCCCGAACGCCCACGTGCTGCCGGTGCCGATGATGAACATCCTCAACGGTGGCTCCCACGCGGACTCCAACGTGGACATCCAGGAGTTCATGATCGCCCCGATCGGTGCGCCGACCTTCCGCGAGGCGCTGCGCTGGGGCACCGAGGTCTACCACGCGCTGAAGGCCGTGCTGAAGGAGAAGGGCCTGTCCACCGGGCTGGGCGACGAGGGTGGCTTCGCGCCGAACCTGGAGTCCAATCGCGCCGCCCTGGACCTCATCGCCGAAGCCGTGGAGAAGGCCGGCTACACCCTGGGCAAGGACATCGCCCTGGCCCTGGACGTGGCCGCCAGCGAGTTCGCCGAGAAGGGCTCGTACACCTTCGAGGGCGAGCAGCGCACCGCCGAGCAGATGGTGGAGTACTACTCCGAGCTCGTGGACGCCTACCCGCTGGTCTCCATCGAGGATCCGCTGGACGAGGAGGACTGGGAGGGCTGGAAGGCCATCACCGCCGCCCTGGGCGACAAGGTCCAGCTGGTGGGCGACGACCTGTTCGTCACCAATCCCACCCGCCTGCAGCGCGGCATCGACGAGCAGGCCGGCAACGCCCTGCTGGTCAAGGTCAACCAGATCGGTTCGCTCACCGAGACCCTGGACGCGGTCTCCCTGGCGGCCCGCAACGGCTACGCCTCGATGATGTCGCACCGTTCGGGCGAGACCGAGGACGTCACCATCGCCCACCTGGCGGTGGCCACCAACTGCGGCCAGATCAAGACCGGTGCCCCGGCCCGCTCCGAGCGTGTGGCCAAGTACAACGAGCTGCTCCGCATCGAGGAGGAGCTCGACGACGCCGGCGTGTACGCCGGTGCGTCGGCCTTCCAGCGCTTCAAGGGCTGACACCCGCGTCACCGCACCGGCCGCTCGGACCCTCGGGTCCGGGCGGCCGGTCGTCGTCGGGGAGCGGGTGGGGGACCGGCGCGAGGTGTGCCCGGTGCGGCAGAATAGGGGGATGGCCCCCGGACACCCGCGCACCCCGCGACGAGCTCCCGGCTCCGCGCGCCGCGGTGCCCAGGTGGCCCTGATGGGAGCCACCCCGTGGCGCGGCGTGGCGCTGCTCGTGACGGTGCTGCTGGCCGCGTGGATCGCGGTGCCGCCCTTCGCCGGGTGGTGGACGCAGCGCGCGGAGATCCGGCAGACGCTGCAGGAGTCGGTGCAGGAGAAGGACCGCACGCGCGAACTGATGGCCCAGCGTGACGAGTTGCGCGACGACGAGCACCTGCGCCAGCTGGCCCGCACCCGCCTGGACTACGCCGAGCCCGGCGAGAAGCGCTACCACGTGCTCACCGACGGCGAGGTGGCCCAGGCCGGGCACGACGCCGGGTCCGGTGGCAGGGCCGCCTGGTACGAGCAGGTGTGGGGCTCGGTGGAGCAGTCCGCCCAGGGTGTCTCCGTGGAGCCCCAGCCTGCCGAGGAACCGGCCCCCGAGCCGGGCTCCCCGGCCCCCAGCGACCCCGTCCGTGAGGTGGAGCAGCCGGTGCCCGACGGGGTGCCGAGCCTCATCACCGAGGACGGCTTCGACCCCGCAGACATCCCGGCCTCCGACCTGCAGGGCGGCGAGGAGAAGCCGGCAGCCGAAGGAGCACAGTGATCGACCAGTTGACCTTCCCCGGGCCGAGCGAGCCCACCGAGGACGACCTGCGCACGGTGGAGGGCCAGCTGGGCCGTCTGCCGCGCGGTGTGGTGTCCGTGGCCCACCGGTGCCCCTGCGGCTGCCCCACGGTGGTGCAGACCGAGCCGCGCCTGCCCGACGGCACGCCCTTCCCGACGACCTTCTACGCCACGTGCCCACGCCTGACGGGTGCGATCTCCACGCTGGAGACCACCGGTCTCATGGCCGAGATGACGCAGCGCCTGGCCGACGACCCCGAGCTGGCGACGGCCTACGAGGCCGCCCACGAGCACTACCTGGCCGCCCGCCGGGCACTGGGCGTGGTGGAGGAGATCGACCACGTGAGCGCCGGCGGCATGCCCACGCGCGTGAAGTGCCTGCACGTGCTCGTGGCCCACTCCCTGGCCGCCGGGCCCGGCGTGAACCCGCTCGGCGACGAGGCCCTGGAGGCGCTCGACCCGTGGTGGCACACCGGGTGCTGCGCGGACGCCATCGCGGCCCGGGGCGAGCGGTGAGCGCCGCGCAGCCCGGGCGGGGCAGGCGCGTCGCCGCCGTCGACTGCGGCACCAACTCCATCCGCCTGCTCGTGCTCGAGGCCCACCTGCGCGACGGCGTGGTGGTGGCCGGCGAGCAGCCCCACCGGGAGAACCGCATCGTGCGCCTGGGACAGGGCGTGGACGCCACCGGGCGCATCGCCCCGGACGCGATGGAGCGCACCGTGGCCGCCGCCGCGGACTACGCCGCCCTCTGCGCCGAGCACGCCGTGGAGCAGGTGCGCTTCGTGGCCACCTCGGCCAGCCGCGACGCAGAGAACGCCGCCGAGTTCACCGCCGCCATCGCCGCGGTGTTCGCCGAGCACGGGTTCACCACCGCCCCGGAGGTCATCTCCGGCGACGAGGAGGCACGCCTGAGCTTCCTCGGGGCCACCGGGCCGCTGCGCGCCCGTGGGGTGCCGGGGCCCTTCCTCGTGGTGGACCTCGGGGGTGGCTCCACGGAGTTCGTCCTCGGTGACGAGGCCGTGCAGGCCGCGCGCTCGGTGGACATGGGCAGCGTGCGCCTCACCGAGCGCCACCTGCACTCCGACCCGCCCACCCCGCAGGAGGTGGCCGCGGCGCTGGAGGACGTGGACGCCGGCATCGACCTGGCCGCCGAGGTGGTGGACCTCTCGGCCGTCACCACGCTGGTGGGCGTGGCCGGGACCATCACCACCACCACGGCGCACGCTCTGGGACTGCCGGAGTACGACCGCGCCGCCATCGACGGGGTCACCCTGCCGGTCGATCAGGTGCGTGCGGCCGCCCGGGACCTCACGGCGCGGAGTCGTGCGCAACGGGGCGAGCTGCCCTACCTGCACCCGGGGCGGGTGGACGTCATCGGCGCCGGGGCGCTGGTGTGGCAGCGCGTCGTCCAGCGCGTGGAGCAGGCCGCCGGCATCACCACCGTGACGGTCAGCGAGTCCGACATCCTGGACGGCACGGCCCTGGACATGGCGGCGCGGCACCTATCCTGAGTCCGCCCTCGTGGCCCAACTGGCAGAGGCAGGCCACTTAAAATGGCTCACGGTGCGGGTTCGAGTCCCGTCGAGGGCACGGAATCCCCCCGGCCCGCCCGGCGTTGACCCCAGCGACGGACGCCGACCGCCCCGGCGGCGACCCGACGTCCCCGAAGGAGACACACCCATGGCTTTCAACCCCACCATGAACCGCGTGGAGAAGGAGAGCCGTTCCGGGCAGCCCCGGTACGGCCAGTACGCCGACTTCGACGCGGCCCCGCAGTACGGGCAGGCCACGTACGGCCAGCAGCAGTACGCCCAGGCACCCTACGGGCAGCAGTACGCCGGCATGGAGCAGGCCTACGCCGCGCCGGCCGTCGACCAGGGCCGCACCGGCCGGGTCAGCCTCGACGACGTGTTCGTGAAGACCGCCGTGCTCTTCGGCATCGTGCTCGCGGCGGCCGCGGGCACGTGGGTCGTCGTCGGGGCGCAGCCCCAGCTGGCCATGGTGGTCTGGCTGGCCGGCATGTTCGGATCGCTGCTGCTGAGCTTCGTCATCGGGTTCATGAAGACGGTCAACGTGCCGCTGATCCTCCTGCACGCGGTGTTGCAGGGCGCCTTCATCGGTGCGGTGAGCGCCACCTACGAGTCCCTCCAGGACGGCATCGTGGCCACCGCCGTGGTGGCCACCGTGGGCACCTTCGCCGCCATGCTGCTGGGGTGGAAGGTCGGCCTGGTCAAGGTGAGCAGCCGCGCCATGCGCATCTTCGGCCTCATCGCCCTGGGCTACCTCGTGTTCCAGCTGGTCAACCTCGGGTTCGCCTTCTTCGCCGGGGCCAGCATCTACTCCACCGGCCTCGGCTGGATCGTGGCCCTGGTGGGTGTCGCCCTGGCGGCCTACTCCCTGGCCATCGACTTCGAGACCGTGCAGCGCAGCGTGGCCTCCGGCATGCCGCAGAAGTACTCGTGGCTGCTGGCCCACGGCCTCATCGCCTCGCTGGTGTGGCTGTACATCGAGATCCTGCGCCTGCTGTACGTCCTGCGCTCCAACGACTGACGCAGCGGCAGCCCGCGGGTCCGCCCGCACGCGACGGAGCCCCCGCCGACCAGCTGGTCGACGGGGGCTCCGTCGCGGGGAGCGCTGAGCTCAGGCGCGGCGACGGCCGGCCACGACCAGGCCGGCGCCGGCCAGCAGCGCGGCCACGGCGCCACCGACGGCCGCCGGGGCGGTGGAACGGCCCTGCGCACCGGTGTCCACGATGGGGCCCTGAGCGCCCACCTCGGGCACGTCGGGGTCCTCCGGGGTGTACGGCGAGTTCTGCTTGAGGTACGCGCGGAAGGCGTCGATGTCCAGGCCACCGAAGTACACGTCGCGGCCCTCGGCGAAGGTCGGGAAGCCGTCGCCGCCACCGGCCAGGAAGTTGTTGGTCACGACGCGGTAGGTGCGCGAGTCGTCGTTCGGCACGCGCTCACCGTCGATCATCACCGTGCCCTCCACCAGCTGCGGGGTCTCGGCGTCGTCCACGCCGTAGGTGAAGCCCGCCGAGGTCTGCAGGACCTTGGGCTGGCCAGCGTTCTCGCCGCTCCACTGCTCGGTGAGGATGTCGTGGATCTGGCGGCCCGTGAGGTCCATGGACACCAGGTAGTTGTTGAACGGCTGGGCGCTGAACGCCTCCTCCATGGTGACCTTGCCGTCGGTGCGGCCGTCGGCGCCGGCCTGGTCCAGCTCCGGCACGCGGATGCCGCCGGGGTTCATGAAGGCCACCACCGGCTCCTTGCCGCCGGTCACCACGGACTCGTCGGCCAGCTGGGCGTCGGCGATCATGCGGCCCAGCGAGGAGACGCCGAAGGCGTAGCGGTCGTGGGAGACCTGCGCGGTCACGGTGCCCAGCACCTCGTCGGCGATGGTGCCCACCACGGCCTTGTAGCGCTCAACGATCTCGGCCACCTCGGCATCGGGCGTGACGTCCTGGCTCACCTCCACCTGGGTGGCCTTCGCGGAGCCGGGCACCACGTCCTTCGTCCGCGGGTCGAGCTTCATCCGCACGTCGGTGAGCAGCTGGCCGTAGTTGCCGGACTGGGTGATGAGGCGGCCGTCCACGGTCGTCACGTAGGTCTGGTGCGTGTGGCCGGAGACGATGGCGTCGTACTCGGGGTCCAGCTGGGCGTTGAAGTCCATGACGTCGCCGGAGACGTTCTTGCCGTCCTGGGACTCGCCGCCCTCGTGGATGACGGCCACCATGGCCTCCACGCCCTGCTTCTTGAGCTCGGGCACGAGCTCGTTGGCGCGCTGGGCCGAGTCCACGAAGTCCACGTCCTTGATGCCCTCGGCCGAGACGATGTCCGGGGTGGTGTCCAGGCCCAGGCCCACGTAGGCCACCTTGACGCCGTCGTACTCCTCGATGACGTAGCTGGGCAGCATGGACTCGCCGCTGTCCTTCCACAGGACGTTCGCCGCCAGGAAGGGGAACTGGGCGCCGGCGAAGGGCTGGTCGGGCAGCGGGCAGGAGTTGCGGCCGCCCTCGCCGTCGCCGTCGTCCTTGCAGCCGCCCTTCTGCATGCGCAGCAGCTCGGTGGTGCCCTGGTCGAACTCGTGGTTGCCCACGGCCACGGCGGTGAGGTCCATCTGGGAGAGGACGTCGATGGTGGGCTCGTCGCGGAACGCCGCGGAGAGGAAGGGCGAGGCGCCGATGCTGTCGCCGCCGACCACGGTGGCGGTGTGCTCCTGGCCCTCGCGGAGGCGGTCGAGGTGCGCGGCCATGTTGGCGGCGCCACCGGCCTTGGAGGGGTCCTCCGGGGCCTCGATGTTGCCGTGGAAGTCGTTGAACGACAGGATCTGCAGCTCGACCTCGCCGGACGTGGGGGCGGGGGCGGTCTGGGCGGCGGGGGCCAGCGCCACGAGCAGCGCGGCCGAGAGGCCCAAGGGGGCGGTGCGACGGAACATGTCTCTCCAAGGACGGGGTGGATGTGTGCCCGCGCAGTGTGCCCAGCCCGTGTGAACCGGTGGTGAACCGCGAGAATGCGCAGCATGACGACCGTGCCGGAGCCCCTCCAGACCGAGCTCGCCCGCGCCCGCCGCATCGCCGCACGGGCCACCGTGGACCCCGCGTGGGTGGAGGGTGCCGCCGCCCTGGCGCAGGAGTGGGCCGATGCCGAGGCCGCCGCCCACGGCTGGCCCCCCGCCCCGGTGCGCGTGCCCTCGGTGGCGGCGCTGCCGGACGTGCTGGCCGCCGTCGCCCGCGGCGTGGTGGCGGGGCAGCACGCCACCCCGGACGCCGGCGAGGTCGGTGACCGCCTGGCCACCGACCTCGCCGCACTGCGCCGCCGTGCGGGCGCCTGACCTCAGCTGAGGCGCTCCAGGATCATCGCCATGCCCTGGCCGCCGCCCACGCACATCGACTCCATGGCGAACTGGGCGTCGCGCTCCTGCATCGCGTTGATGAGCGTGGTGGTGATGCGCGCGCCGGTCATGCCGAAGGGGTGGCCCAGCGCGATGGCGCCGCCGTGCACGTTGAGCTTGTCCAGGTCCATGCCCAGGTCGTCGGCGCTGGGGAGCACCTGCGCGGCGAAGGCCTCGTTGATCTCGTAGAGGTCCAGGTCGCCGATGGACATGCCGGCCCGGGCCATCGCCTGGCGGCACGCCTCCACCGGCCCCAGGCCCATCACCTCGGGGGAGAGCGCGGAGACACCCGTGGACACGATGCGGGCCAGCGGCGTCAGCCCCAGCTCCTTGGCCTTCGTGTCGCTCATGACCACCAGGGCGGCGGCGCCGTCGTTGAGCGGGCAGCAGTTGCCCGCGGTCACGGTGCCGTCCTCGCGGAAGACCGGCTGCAGGCCCTGCAGCTTCTCCAGCGTGGTGCCGAAGCGGGGGCCGTCGTCGGTGGCGTGGGTGGTGCCGTCGGGCAGGGTCACCGGGGTGATCTCACGGGCCAGGATGCCGGCCTCGATGGCGGCCTGCGCCCGGTTCTGGCTGGTGACGCCCCACTCGTCCTGGCGCTCGCGGCTCACGCCTCGGGAGGTGGCCACGTTCTCGGCGGTCTGCCCCATCGCGATGTAGACGTCCGGCAACAGCCCCTCGGCGCGCGGGTCGGTCCACGGGGTGTTCTCGGCGGCGATGCGCTCGGTGCGCTCGCGGGCCTCGGCGAAGCGCGGGTTCTGCCACGCCACCTTGGACATGCCTGCCCCGGTGAAGTCCGCGTAGCGGCTCACGCACTCCACGCCGCCGGAGACGAACACGTCGCCCTCGCCGGCCTTGATGGCGTGCATGGCCATGCGGGTGGTCTGCAGGCTGGAGGAGCAGAAGCGGTTGACCGTGGCGCCCGGCAGGTGGTCCATGCCGGCCAGCACGGACACCACGCGGGCCATGTTGGACCCGTGCTCGCCCCACGGCTCGGCGCAGCCCAGGTAGAAGTCGTCGATCTCGCGCGGGTCGAGCTCGGGCACCTGCGCCAGCGCGGCGGTCACCATCTGGGCGGCGAGGTCGTCGGGTCGCACCTCGGTGAGGCTGCCCTTGAAGGCGCGCCCGATGGGGGAGCGGGTGGCGGCGACGATGACGGCTTCGGGCATGGGGTGACTCCTGGTCCTCGATGCGGTGCGGACGCGTGCGTCCGGCGTCATCCTAGGCAGAGGGCGTGACCTGGGTCACGGGCGGGGCTCCTCCGCCGGCCGGGCGGGGGCCGCGGTGTCCGCGTCGTCACCGGGGTCGCGCCGCCGGCGCTGCACCAGGGCGCGCAGGCGCCCTCGGCCACCCTCGGCGGGCCTGACCTCGGTGCCCTCGTGCGCGGCGGCCCGCAGGGCGGCCTGCTCCAGGCTCAGCGGCACCCCGCGCTCCACCACCGCGCCGGCGGCACGGCGTTCGTCGCGCTCGCTCACCGGCAGGCCGAGGGCGTCGAGCAGCGAGGGCACGAGCACCTGGGCAGCCCGCTTGTACCCGCGGGCCGAGGGGTGGAAGCGGTCGGTGTGGAACATCGCGTCGGGGTCGTCGAGGAAGGCGCGCGTGGTGAGCGCGCCCAGGGACACGGTGCGCCCGCCGCACTCCACTACGGCGACGGTCTGCCGGGCGGCGTAGCGGCGGGAGCGGGCCTGCATGATCCACCGCAGCGGCTGGCCGAGGGAGGCGATCATCCCGAAGTCCGGGCAGGTGGCCACCACCACCTCGGCGCCGGCGGCCCGGAGCCGCAGCACGGTGCGCCGCAGCTCCACCAGGCAGGCCGACAAGTCGGCGTTCTTGGCGATGTCGTTGCCGCCGATGCTCAGCAGCACGAGGTCGGGTCGGGGGAACTTCCGCAGGGCGCGGTCCACCTGCTCGCCCAGCCCCACGGAGGTGACGCCGTTGACGGCCACGCTCTCCAGGTAGACGGGGCGGCCGGAGATGGCGGCGATGCGGCGCGCGCACCGGGCGCCGATGGTCTGCGCGGGGCGCTGGGCGCCCACCCCGTTGGCCACCGAGTCGCCCATCATCACGAACTCCCAGGGCGACTCCACCTCGTCGCGCTGGTGGCCGCCGGACGGCGTGTAGACGCCGTTCTCGTCCGGCGCGTTGCCGGGCGATCCGTCCGAGAGGCGGCTGGCCTGCCACAGCTCCACCCCCAGCGTGCCGACGGTGGCCAGCGCGGCGGTGGCCAGGCCCCACCCCACGGCCGGTGCCCGGCGCGCCAGGGCGGCGCGCGCCTCGTCCCACGTGCTCACGCTGCCTCCCGCAGGCGCTCCAGTCCGTCGTCGAGGGAGACCGCCGGACGCCAGCCGAGCGCCGTGTGGGTCTCCCGCTGGGAGAACCAGTGCGCGGTGGTGAGTTGTTCCACGAGGAAGTGCGTGAGCGGCGGCTCGGTGATGGGGTGCACGTGCTGGCTGGCGGCCACCGCGGCGTCCACGAGGTGACCGACGCCCCCGGCGGGGGTGGTGGGCACGTGCAGCCGGGGCAGCGGGGCGCCGTGGGCCCGCAGGATGCCGGCGATCAGCTCGCCCACCGGGCGCGGCTCGTCGTTGGTCACCACGAACGCCCGGCCGTGGGCGGAGTGCTCGCCGCGGGGGAGGGCCAGGGCGTCGAGCGCGGCCACGAGGGCGTCGCGGGCGTTGTCCACGTAGGTGGAGTCCACCAGGGCCGCCCCGTCGCCCACCCACGGCAGGCGCCCGGCGCGGGCGCGCTCCACGATGCGGCCCACCAGCTGGGTGTCGCCGGGGCCCCACACCAGGTGCGGGCGGACGGCCGTCACCGCCGTCGAGGGGGAGTCCGCGGCCAGCGTGAGCAGCTCCGCGGCGGCCTTGGTGCGCGCGTAGCTCCCGCGGGCACGGCGCGGGTCGGCGGGCTCGGCGCCCACCCCCACCAGCGCGCTACCGGCGTGCGCCACCGAGGGCGAGCTGGTGTGCACGAAGCGCGCCACCCCCTCGCGCCGGGCCGCCTGGAGCAGCAGCCGGGTGCCGGTGACGTTGGTGCGCTCGAACTCCGCGAGCGGACCCACCACGTCCACCTTGGCGGCCAGGTGCACCACGGCCTCCTGTCCGGCCACGGCGCGCTGCACCGCCTCGGGATCGTCCACGCTGCCGAGCACCTCCCGCAGGCCGCTGGACGACGGGCGCCGCTGCATCACGGTCACCTCGTCACCCCGCGCGGCCAGGGCACGCGCCACAGCACCCCCGAGCATCCCGGAGGCGCCGGTCACCAGCACCCGCGTCACGGCCGGAAACCCACCCGGTCGACGCGGCCCAGCAGGCGGGCCGGGGCGGCGGCCACGCGGCGCAGGCGCTGCGGCAGGCTGCGGTTGCCGTCGCCGGCAAGCACCTCCTGCGCCCAGTCGGCCAGGGCGGCGCGGTCGATCTTCGAGGCGTGGCGGATGTCCACCGGCAGGCTCCCGCGCACCAGCACGGCCGCGACCGGTGCGGCGCCCGGCCCCTGCTGGGCGGCGGCCCGCACGGTGGCGGCGAACTCGGCGGAGGCCACTGGGGAGGCGGCGTGCAACCGCAGGTCGGCCCCCTCGTCGGGGCGCACCACCACGGCCACGCGCTGACCGCCCGCGGGTCCCACGCCCACCACGGCGGCCTGGGCCACGCCCTCGAGGGCCTCCACGCGGGACTCGATGCCGCCGGGGGCCACCGGGCCGTCGGCGGTGGTCACGGTGTGGATGCCGCGCCCCTCCACCCAGAGCCGGCCCGCGGCGTCGAGGTGGCCCACGTCGCCGGTCCGGTGCCAGCCGGCCGGGTGGGCGGTGGCGTGCTGCGTGCCCCAGAGGCGGTCGTAGTGGCTCTTGAGGTGCGGTGCGCTGGCCACCACCTCGCCCACCACCCCGGCCTCGGTGGTCAGCGCGTCGTCCCCGGCGGGGGTACCCGCGGCGTCCAAGGGGGCGATGCGCAGCTCTACGCCGGGCACCGGGCGGCCCACGCACACGCCGGCGTTGGCGGAGCGGTCGGCCGGATCCACGGTGCGCGGGTCCACGACGGTCAGGGGCAGGGCCTCGGTCATGCCGTAGGGCGTCACGGTGGACGCGGCCGGAGCCAGCCGGCGCACCTGCTCCAGCAGCTCCACCGGCACCGGGGCACCGGCGGACATCACCATGCGCACACCGGTCAGCGGGGCGGCGGTGGCCTCGTGCGTGGCCACCACGTTGCGCAGGGCGGCCGGAGAGGCGAACACGACGTCGGCGTGCACCGCGTGCACCGCATCGGCCAGGGCCGCGGCGGTGAGCGTGTCGGGCTGCGTGACGTCCATGTCCGGCACGGCCGAGGTCATGCCCAGGGCCGGACCGTAGAGCGCGAACGGCGCGAAGGCCGCCACCAGCGACTCCCCGGCGCGCAGCTCCAGCGCCGCCTCGATGACGTCGCGCTGCGCCAGCAGCTGCCGGTGGCGGTAGACCACGCCCTTGGGCGGGCCGGTGGCCCCGGAGGTGAACAGCACGGCGGCCTCGTCGTCCAGGGCCGGGCGGCCGAGGTCGGTGGTGTCGCCCTCGCCGGCGCGCTCCACGGCCGCCAGGGTGAGGTCGGCGTCCGCCAGCCGGCCCGCCGCGCGGGCGGCCACGGCACGCACACCGGCGGCCTCGGGCTCCACCACCACGCGCTCGGCCTCCACGCCGAGACCGCGGGCCACGGCGAGCCCGGCGGGGATGCCCACCACCAGCTGCGGGTCCGCGGCGCGCAGGGCCCGCGCCATCGGACGCACGCCCAGACCGGCGTCGGCCACCACCACGGCGCCCCCGGCCCGCCACACGGCGTAGACCAGCACGGTCAGGTCGATGCCGGGCGGCACGAGCACCGCCACCCGCGTGCCGCGCTGCACGCCGTGGCGGCGCAAGCCGTGGGCCAGGCGCTCCACGCGCTGCTCGAGCTCCCCGGCGGTCACGGTGCGCCCGGCCCCGGTGAGTTCCACCACCGCGGGGGCCCCGGGCTCGCGGGCCGCCCACTCGGTGAGCCGCGACCACAGGACCGTGCCGTCCGGGCGGCCGGTGCCGGCGTCGTCCACCGGGCGGGCGCTCCCGCGGGCGGCGGGGTCGGTGAGCCACGCCCAGGCCATGCCCACGCCCTCGGGGGCGTCCTCGAGCACCAGGTGCGACGCAGTGCCGAAGCGGTGCACGTCGGCATCGGGGAAGCGCTCCAGCAGGTCGCGCAGGTAGCGGTCGGTGAAGACCGGGTCCTGCGCGCCCCAGAGCACCAGGGCGGGCACGTCGAGGGCGGCGGCGCCGGCGGCCACCTCCTCGAGCGTCGCGCGCGAGGGGTGGTCGGGCTCCAGCGGGATGTCGGCCACGAAGTCGCCCACCGCGCGGCGCCGGTCGCGGCGCACGTACGGGGAGGCCAGCGCGCGGGCGTCGGCCGTCTCGGGGCCGGGACGCCCCACCCACGAGGCGGCGTGCACGAAGGTCGGGGTGTCCACCGTGGCCAGTCGGTGCAGGCGGGCGGCGCGCGCTGCCCGGATGCCCGGGGGCACCCGGTCGTCCGGCTGCCACAGCGCGGTGTTGGTGATGACCGCCGAGGCGATCCGCCCCGGGTGCCGCGCGGCCCAGCCCAGCCCGATGGCGCCGCCCCAGTCGTGCACCATCACCGAGACCGGCAGGTCGCCGTGCTCGCCGCCGAGGACGCCCAGCTGCGCCATCGCCTCGTCCAGGTCGTCGATGCGGTCGCGCAGGCGCCGCGTGGTGCCCGAGCGCTCGCTGTGGCCCATGCCCACGTGGTCCACGGCCACCACGCGCCAGTCGGCCGGGGCGTGCCCCAGCACCCGGCGCCACAGGTACGACCAGGTGGGGTTGCCGTGCACGCACACCAGCACGTGCCGTACGGCGGCAGGGTCGGCGCCGGCGGCCACCATCGCGGGGGAGTGGGTGTCCAGCACGGCCATCCGGGCCGCGGGAAGGTCGCCGCGGGCGGGCAGCTGCAGGTGGTGCTGCCAGCGGGGGTCCACCCCGGGCAGCCCGGTCAGGGGGGTCGCGCGGTCGCCGGTGGCCGGGGGCACGGGGCTCACCACTCGATCTCGGCGCAGCAGGCGTTCAGGCCCGACCCGATCCCCATGAGCAGCAGGCGGTCGCCGCGTTCCAGCTGCGGGGCCTCCATCGCCAGGGTGAACGGCACGGCCGCCGGACCCAGGTTGCCGAACCGGGGGAAGGTCCGCGGCACCTTCGCGCCGTCCAGCCCGAGGCGGTCGCAGACCTGCTCGGTGTGCACGGTGGAGACCTGGTGGATCACGTAGCGGTCCATGTCCTGCCAGTCGAACTCCTCCCGCGCGTCGGCCCACAGCGCCTCGGAGAGCGCGATGCCGGCGTCCTGCAGGGCCACCGAGTCGGTGGTCATGCGGTCGAAGTCGCCCACGCACAGCTCGTGGTGCTCGGTGGCCGCGCGGGAGACGCCGCCGACGAAGCGGTGCCCCTCGGGGTGCTGGTCGGTGCGTCCCAGCACCATCGCGGCCGCGCCGGAGCCCAGGGTGAGCGTCGCCAGCTGCTGCAGCACGTCGTCGGCCGTCGCGTCCTCGCGCTCCAGACGGGCCAGCGTGCGCTCCTGCGTGGCGCGGCTGGTCTCGGCGTTCACCACCAGGGCGTACTCGATCTGCCCGGAGTCGATCATCGCGGCGGCGATCTGCATGCCGTTGACGAAGCCCAGGCAGGCGTTGGTGACGTCGAAGTTCATGGCGCTGCGCGGCATCCCCAGGGCGTCGTGCACGCGCACCGCGGTGGACGGCTCGAGGTGGTCACGGCTCACCGAGGTGTTGACCATGAGGCCCACCTGCTCGGGCCTGATGCCGGCGTCCACCATCGCGCGGCGGCCCGCCTCGGCGGCGGCCTCGGTGAAGTGCACGTCCTGCGGCCACCACCGGCGCTCCTTGACGCCCACCAGGCGCGAGAGCACGCCGGGCACCAGCCTGTTGCGGCGCAGGGTGTCCATGATGCGTTCGTCGAACTCCGCCGAGGTGCGGACCTCTGGGGCCGGGAGTCCGGTGACCGAGAGGATCGAGGTGTTGCTGTGGCGGAAGGTGGCGTTGCCGGGCATGCGAGATCGAAGAACCTTTCAGTGGGAGCCGCGCCAGTCTTTCACGCAGCCTGGGACCGCGCTCTCCGCCGGTGGTCGTGGGGCATACCCTCCGGACATGGAGACCAACGGGGTGGCGATGCAGTGGCGGGGGCTCACCAAGGCCTTCAGCGGCCAGGTGGCGGTGGCGGGGGTGGACCTCGACGTGCCGCGCGGGGCCGTGATGGGGCTCGTGGGCCCCAACGGTGCGGGCAAGACGACGGCGCTCTCGATGGCCACCGGCCTGCTGCGCCCCGACGCCGGCGCGGTGCAGGTGCTCGGCCACGACGTGTGGTCCGCGCCGCACGAGGCGAAGGCCCTGCTCGGGGTGCTGCCCGACGGGCTGCGACTCTTCGACCGCCTCTCCGGCCAGGAGCTGCTGACCTACGTGGGGCGCCTGCGGGGCATGGACGAGGTCACCACCACCGAGCGCACCGGGCAGCTGCTCGCCGCGCTCGGGCTGGAGCCGGCCGCCCACAAGATGGTGGTGGACTACTCGGCCGGCATGACCAAGAAGATCGGCTTGGCCTGCGCCCTGCTCCACGCCCCGCGGGTACTCGTGCTCGACGAGCCGCTCGAGGCGGTGGACCCCGTCTCGGCGCAGGGCATCCGCGATCTCCTGGCCGACTACGCGGCCGGTGGCGGCACCGTGGTCATCTCCAGCCACGTCATGGAGCTCGTGGAGTCCCTCTGCTCGCACGTGGCGATCATGGCCGAGGGGCACCTGCTCGTCTCCGGGACGGTGGAGCAGGTGCGTGGCGGTGACTCCCTGCAGTCCACCTTCATCCGCCTCGTCGGTGGAGGGCGCGAGTACGGGGAGGGCCTGTCGTGGTTGCGCTCCTGATCCGCCTCAAGTGGACCCTGCTCAAGGCCGGCTTCCGGCGCAACGGGTGGGCCCTGGCCGGCTTCGTCCTGGGCACCCTGCTGGGCCTGGCGCTCGCGGTGGGTGCGTGCGTGGCCCTGGCCTCGATGCGGGGCCTGGCCCCGGACCTCGCGGCCGAGCTGGTCACCGTGGTGCTGGCGGCCCTGTCCTTCGGTGTGGTGCTGGTGCCCCTGGTCTCCACCGGTGTGGACGACACGCTCGACCCCAGCCGGTTCGCCCTGCTGCCGGTGACCTCCCGCCAGCTCCTCCCGGGTCTCGTGGTGGGCTCGCTCGTGGGCATCACGGGGCCGGTGCTCGGGCTCGGCGCGGCGGGCGCCGTCATCGGGCTGGCGCGCGGGCCGGTGCTCGTGGCGGCGTCGGTGGTGGCCGCGCTGCTGTGGGGGCTCACCACCATCGTGCTGCGCAGCGCGGCCGCGGCGGGCATGAGTGCACCGGGCACCCCCCGCTGGGTCCGTGACCTCGCGATGGGGGTGGGCGTGCTCCTGGCGGCCAGCACCGGGCTGCTGTCCAACCTCCTCACGGTCGGGGTCGACTCGGCCGAGGCGCTCCGCCACCGGCTCGACCTGGTCACGCAGGTGGTGGGCTGGACACCCTTCGGCCTGCCGTGGGCGGCCGTCGCGGACCTGGAGGCGGGCCGGTGGGCCGCGGCGGGTCTGCGGGGCGTCGTGGGGCTGGGGGTGCTGGGCCTGCTCCTGTGGTGGTGGGAGAGGTCCGTCGCCGGGCGCCTGGTGTCACCGCTGGAGGAGACCGGGTCGGGTCACGACGTGCACCTGGGCCGTCTCGCGCGGCTCGCCCCCGTCACGCCCGCCGGCGGGGTGATGCTGCGCAGCCTGCTCAACTGGCGCCGCGACCCCCGCTACGTCATGAACTTCGCGATGGCGGTGCTCATGCCGGTGCTCGCGGTGGGGCCCATGCTGCTGCAGGGCCTGTCGACCGACGCCTCGCCGCTGCTGCCGTACGCCGGGTGCGCGGTGGTGCTCTCCTTCGCCATGGTCACGATGCAGGACACGAGTTACGACGGGTCGGCCTTCTGGCTGCACGTCTCCTCGGGGATGCGCGGCTGGCAGGACCGGTGGGGCCGCTTCCTGGCGGTGGTCACCGTGGCCGCGCCGCTCGTCGTGGCCACCGTGCTGCTGGGGTGCGCCCTCAGTGGCCGGTGGGACCAGCTGCCCAACGCCCTGGGCGTGTCCCTGGGCCTGCTCGCGGTGGGGTGCGGGCTCGGTCAGGTGACGAGCGCGTTGTGGCAGTTCCCCGCGCCGCAGGCCGGGGCCAACCAGTTCTCCACCCCGCCGGGCAGCACGTTGGCCACCCTCTTGGCGATGGTCGTGGTCTGGATCGGCCTGGGCGTGGTGGCCGGAGGCGCGGTGGCCCTGTGGTTCGCCACCCGCGACCACGGGTGGGTCCACCAGCTGGTCGGGCCGACCGTGCTCTCGGTGGGGGCCCTGGCGGCCTGGGCCGGCGTCGTGGGCTCGGGCCGCTGGCTCGAGCGCCGTTGGCCGGACGTGCTGGCTGCCGTCACCGAGAAGGGCGCCTGACCGGCACGTCCCGGACGAGGGGGCCGCACCCACCCGGGTGCGGCCCCCTCGTCGTGGGGAGGGTCAGTCGGCGCGCCGACGCTGTTCGGCCAGCACCCCGCGCTGCAGCGGGGCCGTGGCCAGCAGGGCCAGGGCCGTCAGGGTTGCACCGGCGGCGAGCGTCCCACCGAGGATCGTCGGGCCGGTGCCGTTCCGCTCGTACCCCTTGCTCACGGCCACGGTGGCCATGGGGGAGGCGAGCAGCACCCCGAGCCCGGCGCCCAGCGCGAGGGCCAGCACCAGCGGGCCCAGCACCTCGAGCCAGGCCACGCGGCGCAGGTACCCGGCCGAGGCGCCCATCCGGTGCATGGCGCGGCTCTGCTCGGCGCGCTCGAACACCGCGGAGGCCTGCGTGATGTACGTGCCGGCGGCCGCCAGCACGAAGCCGATGCCCAGGGTGATGAGCGCGCCCTTGGTGATGTCGAAGGTGGTGGCCACGGCGAACTCCGCGCCCGGCGGTGCGCCGGCCGGGGGCTCGGTGGCCAGCGGCATCATCGAGGTGTAGCCGCCGATGAAGGCCAGGAATCCCAGCGGCGCCACGCGTCGCCAGGTGGCCCGCGGGTCGGCCTGCACGCGGCGGGCCGCCCACACCACGGTGGCCGAGGGGAGGTGGGCCAGCACGCGGCAGACCACCTGCAGCAGCCAGGGGCCCACCACGGCCGTGCCCATGAGCACGGTGGCCAGCGCGAGCCCCATGGCGACCCACGGCAGCAGGGCCGAGCCGGTGTCGGCCGACCTGCCGACCACCACGAACGCACCCACCAGCAGGGCGACGAAGGCCACCGGGCGCCACCAACGCAGGGCGGGACTGCTGGCGCGGCGGGCCACGCCCAGCGGGGAGACCCGCACCCGCCGCAGGCCCCACCAGGCCGAGACCAGGCCGATGAGGACGGTCGCCAGGGCCACCGGCGCGGCCAGCCACACCGGCAGGATCATCTCGGAGGGCTCCACCCGCATCGCCTGGATGGTCAGCAGCGACCAGGCCGGCAGCGTGGCCAGGTAGAGCAGCGCCCCCGCGGCGGTGCCGATGACGGACTGCACGAGGGTGTCCACGAGGGTCATGCGCGTGACGTCACCGGACGAGAGGCCCAGCAGGCGCAGGGCGGCCATGCGGCGCTCGCGCCCGCGGGCACCCAGGACGGCGGCCGAGGCAGCCAGGCCCACCATCGCGGGCACCAGCAGGGCGCAGGCGATGGCGGCCAGGCCCACGTAGAAGCCCAGGATCTGTCCCACCACGTGGTCCTGGGCGAGGTACTCGGCGTGCACGCCGTGCGGTGCCCTCCAGCGCCGGAGGAACATCCACGTACCGCCGGCCACGGTGAAGGCGAGCGCCGAGGAGACCACGTAGGCCAGCGTGGAGACCAGGTAGAGCAGCGACTCGCCCTCCCGCGCACCGAAGCGGGCGCGGGTGAGGCGGAGGGTGAAGTCGAGCAGGGTGCGCAGCCCGGGGCCGTTCGCGGGTGCCCCGGCGGCCGGGCCCGCGGGGGGCGCAGTGGTGTGGGCGGTGGTGCTCATCGGGCCACCCCCACCGGCTCGCGGGTCGGGCGGTCGGTGTGCACCAGCCCGTCGCGGATCTCCACGAGGCGGTCGCACCAGCGGGCCACGCCCGGGTCGTGCGTCACGAGCACCAGGGCGGCCCCGGCGTGGGCCACGGTGGCGGTGAGCAGTTGCATCACCTCGTGGCCGGTGGTCTGGTCCAGGGCACCGGAGGGCTCGTCGGCGAACACCACCTGCGGCTGGCCCACCAGGGCACGGGCGATGGCGACGCGCTGCGCCTGGCCGCCGGACATGTCGCCGGGGCGGCGGCCGCGCAGCTGGGGGATGCCGATCTGCTCCAGGGCGTGGTCGGCCGCGGTGAGGGCCTTCCCGCGCGAGGTGCCGGTGAGCATCATCGGCAGGGCCACGTTCTCGCGGGCGGAGAGCTCGGGGATGAGCTGGTGGTCCTGGAAGACGAAGCCGAACCGGCTCAGGCGGGTGTGCGAGCGGCGGCGGTCGTCGAGGCTCGAGAGCGGCTCACCGCCCAGCCGCACCTCGCCCCGGGTGGGCACGAGGATGCCCGAGAGGCAGTGGAGCAGGGTGGACTTGCCGGAGCCGGACGGGCCCATGACCGCCACCGTCTCCCCGGGGGCGATGGCCAGGCTCACCCCGGCCAGGGCCTGCACGCCGCCGTAGGCGACGGTGATGTCGTCGGTGGCCAGCACGGGTGCTGGCGTCCTGGTCTGCGCGGTGTGGGTGTTCATGGCTCCATTCGACGGCGCGGAGGGCGCTTCCGGAACAGTGTGGGCGATGGTTCGCAGGTGGTGCTGGCACTACCCCGCAGGTGGCCCGCGTCCTCCGGCCGCTCGGGTGGCTCCGGTAGTTTCGCGGCCGTGGACCTCTTCCGTCGCCGCCGCTCGGCCTCCCGCGAGCAGGAGGCCGAACGGCGCATCGCCGCGCTCACCGCATCGCGCCGGGAGGTGGTGCAGGCCTACGAGGTGGAGCGCCGCCGGGTGGAGCGCGACCTGCACGACGGTGCGCAGCAGTACCTCGTGGCCGCCGCGATGCTGCTCGGTGAGGCCCGGTCCCTCGAGGTGGCCACGCAGGACGCCGAACTGGCCGACCTGCTCCGCCGCGCCGCGGGCCAGCTCACCGACGGGCTGGAGGCCCTGCGCGCCACGGTGCGCGGCATCCACCCGGCCACCCTTGCCGAGCAGGGGCTGGAGGCCGCCCTGTGGGAGGTGGCACGGAGCAGCGGCCAGGCGGTGCGTGTGGTGTGCCCGCACCCGTTGCCGGAGGTCCCCGAGGGAGTGCTCGTCTCGGCGTGGTTCTTCGCCTGCGAGGCCATCGCCAACGCCGCCAAGCACGCACCGGGCGCACAGGTGACGGTGCTGCTGGGGGCCGACACCGACCTGCGGGTCTCGGTGGTGGACACCGGACCCGGCGGGGCGGTGGTCGAACCGGGTGGGGGGCTCTCGGGCCTGAGCGAGCGCATCGCGGCCTTCGGTGGGGAGGTCACGGTCACGAGTCCGGCGGGCGGCCCCACCCAGGTGGCGGCCTCGATACCGTTGCTCCTCATGCGAGGCGAGACGGGGGTGCCGCTGTGACGGCCCGGTTGGTGGTGGCGGACGACTCGGCGATCCTCCGCGAGGGCCTCGTGGGCCTGCTCGAGCGCCGTGGCTACGAGGTGGTGGCGCAGGCCGCCCGCGCCGACGACCTGGCGCAGGTGGTGGGCGAGCTCGCCGCGCAGGGGGCCCTCCCGGACGGGGTCGTCACCGACGCCCGCATGCCCCCGGGCATGACCGACGACGGCATCCGCGTGGCGGTGGACCTCAGGACCGCCCACCCCGGGCTGGCGGTGATGGTGGTGAGCCAGTACGTGGTGCCCGTGCACGCGCAGCGGCTGTTCGCCCTCCAGGGGGCGGGTGGCACCGGTTACCTGCTCAAGGACCGCGTGGCCGAGGTGGACGACTTCGTCGCCTCGCTGGACCTCGTGCTCTCCGGCGGCGTGGTGACCGGCCCGGAGATCACCCGCGCCATGATGAGCGCCGGCAGCCCGGGCCTCCGCGAGCTCACCGACCGGGAGCACGAGGTGCTGGAGCTCATGGCCCGTGGGCTGTCCAACGGCGAGATCGCTGCCGAGCTCGTCCTCTCGGGGGCGGCCGTGGCCAAGCACGTGTCCAACATCTTCGCCAAGCTCGGCCTGGCGCCGGGGGAGGACAACCGCCGGGTCAAGGCGATCCTGCAGCTGCTCTCGGCCCGGGGCGACGCACCGGCCTGGTGAGCCTCAGCCCTGCGGGGGCAGCACGTCGGTCTGCGCGGGCAGGGCCACCAGCCCCACGGGGCACGAGAGCCCGTTGGGGCCGTGCATGCAGTACCCGTCGGGGTTCTTGTGCAGGTACTGCTGGTGGTACTCCTCGGCGAGGTGGTACTCGCCCAGCTGCTCCGGCGGCACGATCTCGGTGGTGATCGGCCCGTACCCGGCGGCGGTGAGCTGCTCCTGCATCGCCGCGGCGGTGGCGCGAGCGACGGCCACCTGGTGGTCGGTGGTGCAGAACACGGCCGAGCGGTACTGGGTGCCGACGTCGTTTCCCTGCCGGTCGCCCTGGGTGGGGTCGTGGTTCTCCCAGAACACCTTGAGCACCTCGTCGATGCGGGTGCGCGCGGGGTCGAACACGACCTGCACGGTCTCGGCGTGGCCGGTCGTCCCGCGGCACACCGACTCGTAGGTGGGGTGCGGGTCGGTGCCGCCCATGTAACCCACCGAGGTGGTCACCACGCCGGGCAGCTGCCAGAAGAAGCGCTCCACGCCCCAGAAGCAGCCGGCCGCCAGGTGCACCACCTCGCTGCCCTCGGGCCAGGAGTCCATCGGGACGTCCAGGACGGCGTGCGGGGTTCCGGCGGGAAGCAGCGAGCTCATGGCCCCATCGTCCCACCCGGGGTGTGTCGTGGACACGCGCAGGGCCCCACCGGTTCACGAACCGGTGGGGCCCTGCGCAGGGTGCGGTGGTCAGCCGTCGTAGGGGCGGACCTCCACGATCTTCACGTCGATCTGCTTGCCGTTCGGGGCCTCGTAGGCCACGGTCTCGCCCCGGGTGTGGCCGTCGATGGCCTGGCCCAGCGGGGACTTCTCGGAGTAGACCTCCAGGTCGTCGCCGTCGGCGATCTCGCGGTTGCCGAACAGGAAGGTCTCGGTGTCACCGAACATCTCGATGGTGACGACCATGCCCGGCTCCACGACGCCGTCGTCGGCCGGGGGCTCCTCGCCCACCTCGGCGTTCTGCAGCAGGGTGGTGAGCTGCTGGATGCGGCTCTCCATCTTGCCCTGCTCCTCCTTGGCGGCGTGGTAGCCGCCGTTCTCCTTGAGGTCGCCCTCGGAGCGGGCCTCCTCGATCTGCTGGGCGATGTCCCGGCGGCCCGGGCCCTTGAGCTGCTCGAGCTCGGCGCTCAGGCGGTCGTACGCGGCGCGCGTCAGGTAGGTCGTCTCCTGGGTGGCGTCAGCCATGGTCACTCTCCTTAGCAGAGTGGCGGTCCGGCCGGCGGTGCTCGCCGTGCCGGACTGCGGAAAGGCCCGGCCGCCAGCTTCGCGACCGGACCTGGGTGTACGTGGGTATGAGGGATGAGTCTACGCCGGGTACCCGTTTTCCGCCATTGCGCGGCGGGGAGTCACCCCTCGGGGTACCAGCAGCCCGTCACGTTGCCCACCAGTGGCCGCGAGGTGGTCTGCACCACCGATCGCTCCCGGGTGGAGCCCGCGCCCCGGGGCGGGACGGTGACGTCGCGGGTGCCCACCACCTCGTGGTTCTCGTTCTCGGCCACCAGCCGGCACACCACGGGGCGGTCGGGCTCACGGTGCACGTCGTAGATGACGGTCACCGAGCTGTCGGTGATCTTCTCGTGCCCGGCGTAGAACCAGTTGGGCTTGTTGGTGTTCAGGGCGATGCCGTACCAGACCACCAGGGCGGTGGCCAGACCCACGAGCACCGTGCCGACGACCCACCACCGGCGCTGCGAGGGGGTGGTGCGGGGGCGGGCGGGCGTGGACATCGGGGCTCCTCGGGGATCGCGGCCGCGGCCTCCCGGCCGCAGGGGGCGGCCAGGTCATGGGGGACAATGGCCGACGCACCATTGTGGTCCATCGGCCCGCGCGCCCGATGGCGCGCCCGCCCCCAACGAGGAAGGTGACTCGTGACCGACCAGCTCCGCCTGCTCGCCGTCCACGCCCACCCCGACGACGAGTCGAGCAAGGGCGCCGGCACGATGCTGCGCTACGTCGCGGCCGGGCACCCGGTCACCGTCGTCTCGTGCACCGGCGGGGAGCGCGGCGACGTGCTCAACCCGCGGCTGCAGGACGACCCCCAGGTGCTGCGCAACATCGTGGAGGTACGGCGCCGGGAGATGGCCGCGGCCCAGGAGATCCTGGGGGTCGACCACGTGTGGCTCGGCTTCGTGGACTCCGGCCTGCCGGAGGGGGACCCGCTGCCGCCGCTGCCCGACGGCTGCTTCGCGTTGGAGCCGCTGGAGGTCACCACCGAGGCCCTGGTCCGGGTGATCCGTGAGCGCCGCCCTCACGTGGTGACCACCTACGACGAGAACGGCGGCTACCCCCACCCCGACCACATCATGACCCACGTGGTGACGATGGCGGCGGTGGAGGCGGCAGGGGACGCGGAGCGCTTCCCGCACGCCGGCGAGCCCTGGCAGCCGCTGAAGGTCTACTACAACCAGGGCTTCAACCCGGACCGCATCGAGGCCCTGCACGCCGGGTGCGAGGCGGCCGGTCTGGAGTCGCCCTACGTGGACTGGATGGAGCGGATGCGTGACCGACCGCGCCGCACCCTCACCACGCGGGTGGAGTGCGCCGAGTTCTTCGAGCGCCGCGACGACGCGCTGCGCGCCCACGCCACGCAGATCGACCCGGAGGGCTGGTTCTTCAGCGTCCCGATCGACGTGCAGCGCAGCGCATACCCTTGGGAGGACTACGAGCTGGCCGTGTCCCTGGTGCCCGTGCAGCTGCCCGAGGACGACCTGTTCGCGGGTCTGCCGGCGGACGCGGCGGAAGCCGACGAGATCGCCCGGAAGGCGTCGTGGGACCGGATGGCGCACGACGGCCGGGCACGGACCAAGGAGTCGTGATGGGTGGACCGTTCCTCGCGCAGGGTGGAGGCGACACCAACGTCTCCATCAATGGTGGCCTGGGGGCCTTCCTGGCCCTGTTCGTCATCGCGCTGGCCATCTGGGCGCTGGGGTGGAGCATGACCCGCCACCTGCGCCGGGTCAGCTATCTCGAGAAGCAGCACGCCGGCATGCGCCCGGGGGAGTCCCCGCGCGTCATCCACACGGTCGAGGACCGCGTGCCGGGCCAGCAGTCCACCGCGCGCCGTGACTCCATCCCCGCCGCCGACGACCCTGCCGAGGGTGCGGAGCCCACTGAGGACCCCACACCGCGCGGGGGCCACGGCGCGTGAGCGAGTCCACGGGAGGCTCGGCCGGCCGCGTGCGTGGCCTGGTCTACGGCGCCTACGAGCAGCGGCTCTCCCAGGAGCTCGAGGCCGACCGGCTGCCCCGCCACGTGGGCGTGATGCTGGACGGCAACCGCCGCTGGGCCCGGGAGCGCGGGAGCGACACCGCGGAGGGGCACCGGGCGGGTGCCGAGAACATCGAGCCCTTCCTCGGGTGGTGCGAGGAGCTCGGCATCGAGGTGGTCACGCTGTGGATGCTCTCCACGGACAACCTCAAGCGCCCCGCCACGGAGCTCGAGCCGCTGCTGGCCATCATCGAGAAGGCCGTCACCGACCTCGCCGCGAGCGGGCGCTGGCGCGTGCACCTTGTCGGCTCGCCGGGGCTCCTGCCGGAGTCCACCCGTGGGGTCCTCCAGGAGGCGGTCCGCCGTACCGAGGACGTGGACGGGCTGCTCGTGAACGTGGCCATCAGCTACGGCGGACGCCAGGAGGTCAGCGACGCGGTGGCCTCGATGCTGCGGCAGTGGCACGCCGAGGGCCTCGACATCGCCGAGGCGGCCGACCGGGTGACGCCGGAGGCCATCGGGGAGCACCTGTACACCCGCGGGCAGCCGGACCCGGACCTGGTGATCCGCACCTCCGGTGAGCAGCGCCTGGGGGGCTTCCTGCTCTGGCAGAGCGAGAAGAGCGAGTTCTACTTCTGCGAGGCCTACTGGCCGGACTTCCGGCGGGTCGACTTCCTGCGGGCGTTGCGTGCCTACGCCGGGCGCGAGCGTCGCTTCGGTCGCTGAGCGCCCACCGCCGGCCCGAGGCGGCCGACGTGCTCCCGGCCGCCCCTGCTTGAACGCCGCGTGAACGTCTGGACAACGCTCGGGGACCCCTGCCGGACTGTGCGCCCGGCGTGTCGACCGACCCCTAGATTCGGGGGTGTCAACGAGTCGACCCGCGTCGACCCGGCGCGGGACAGGAGGCGTCATGACCGGTCACACGCAGCACTCCACGGGGGACGGACTGCGAGGGGGTGAGGTGGCCACCGTCACGGCGTCCGGCCACGCCCCGGCGCAGGCGGCCACCGCCGTCCGCACCTACGTGGTGGACACCTCGGTCCTGCTGTCCGACCCCCGCGCGATGATGCGCTTCGCCGAGCACGACGTGGTGCTGCCGGTGGTGGTCATCACCGAGCTCGAGGCCAAGCGCCACCACCCGGAGCTCGGCTACTTCGCCCGCTCGGCCCTGCGGATCCTCGACGACCTGCGGGTTCAGCACGGCCAGCTCGACCAGCCGGTCCCCACCGAGGGCGGGGGCTGGCTGCGGGTGGAGCTCAACCACACCGACCCCTCCTCGCTGCCGGCGGGCTTCCGGCTGGGGGACAACGACACGCGCATCCTCTCGGTGGCGCGCAACCTCGCGGACGAGGGGCTGGACGTCTGTGTGGTCTCCAAGGACCTGCCGATGCGGGTGAAGGCCTCGGCCGCGGGGCTGGACGCCGAGGAGTACCGGAACGAGATGGCGGTCGACTCCGGCTGGACCGGCATGACCTCCCTGACAGTGACCGCCGAGCAGATGGACTCCCTCTACGACGAGGGGCGCGTGGTGGTCGAGGAGGCCCTCACCCTGCCCTGCCACACCGGCGTGGTGCTCACCTCGCCCACCGGGTCCGGACTGGCCAGGGTCTCGCCGGACGGGGCGCTGCGCATGGTGCGCGGGGACCGGGACGCGTTCGGCCTGCACGGCCGCAGCGCCGAGCAGCGGGTGGCGCTGGACCTGCTGCTCGACCCGGACGTCGGCATCGTCTCCCTGGGCGGCCACGCTGGCACCGGCAAGTCGGCCCTCGCCCTGTGCGCGGGCCTCGAGGCGGTCATGGAGCGCCGGCAGCAGAGCAAGGTGATCGTCTTCCGCCCGCTCTACCCGGTGGGTGGGCAGGAGCTGGGCTACCTGCCGGGCAGCGAGAACGAGAAGATGGGGCCGTGGGCGCAGGCCGTCTTCGACACCCTGGGGGCGGTCGTCTCGCGCGAGGTGGTGGAGGAGGTCGTCGACCGCGGCCTCATCGAGGTGCTGCCGCTGACGCACATCCGCGGGCGCTCCCTGCACGACGCCTTCGTCATCGTCGACGAGGCACAGTCCCTGGAACGCAACGTGCTGCTCACGGTGCTCACCCGCATCGGGCAGAACAGCCGGGTGGTGCTCACGCACGACGTGGCGCAGCGCGACAACCTGCGGGTCGGCCGGCACGACGGGGTGGCGGCGGTCATCGAGGCGCTCAAGGGGCGGCCGCTCTTCTCGCACGTCACGCTGACCCGCTCGGAGCGGTCCCCGATCGCGGCGCTTGTCACGGAGCTGCTCGAGCCCTGAGGTCCCCGGGCCCGCCGGGAGGTGCTCCCGGCGGGCCCTGTCGTGCCCGGGAGGACGCAGAATCTGAACACCGGGTGAACACCGGGAGGGGTCGACGGGGGCGGGTGCTCGTCCCCAGGGGGCGCATCGGTGAGTTTGACCTCGTGTGGGTGATGCGCAAGAGTTCAGGGTCGCTCTTCACGCTGTACCGTCCCGTGCGGTGTGGCGACACTGTTCCGACGTCCATCGGGTCGGAGCTCTGACGAGGGCTGGGATGTCCCTTCCCGGCCGTGATCTCGAAGGACAAATCGATGAACGTGTCCCCTGACAACTCCGCCCGTCGTGGCCTGAACACGCTGCGCCGCCACCCCGTGGCCGGTGCTGCCGCAGCTGTGACCGCGCTGGCCACCGCCGCGGGTGTGACCGCCTCGGTGCTGCCCTCGGAGCCGTCGCAGGACGAGGCATCCGCCGCGGCCCTGAGCCACCAGGTGAAGGCCGACGACCGCGAGCAGGGCGCCAGCCGCTCCAACGCCGAGCAGAAGGCGGAGGCCGCCGCCAAGAAGGCAGCCCGCCAGGCCGCCAAGGAGCGTGCGGAGAAGGCCCGTCAGAAGGCTGCCGCGCAGAAGCGCGAGCGAGCCGAGAAGGCCGCCGAGCGCAAGGCCGCCCAGGAGCGGGCCGAGAAGCGCGCGGCCGCGAAGAAGGCGGCTGCTCGCAAGGCCGCTGCCGAGCGCCTCGCGGCCCGGAAGGCGGCCCGCGAGGCCGCGGCGCAGAAGGCCGCCGAGGAGCGGGCCGAGCGCGTGGCTGCCCGCAAGGCGGCTGAAGAGCGGGCCGAGCGCGTGGCTGCCCGCAAGGCGGCTCAGGAGCGCGCCGAGCGCATCGCTGCGCAGAAGGCGGCCGAGGAGCGGGCCGAGCGCGTGGCTGCCCGCAAGGCGGCTCAGGAGCGCGCGGAGCGCATCGCTGCGCAGAAGGCGGCCGAGGAGCGGGCCGAGCGCGTGGCTGCCCGCAAGGCGGCTCAGGAGCGCGCGGAGCGCATCGCTGCGCAGAAGGCCGCAGAGGAGCGGGCCGAGCGGGCTGCTGCTGCCAAGGCCGCTCAGGAGCGTGCCGAGCGCATCGCCCGCGAGAAGGCGGCCCAGGAGCGCGCTGAGGAGCGTCAGCGTGCCCGTGAGGAGGCGGAGCGCAAGGAGCGCCTCGAGCGCGAGCAGCAGCGCAAGGAGCAGGAGCGCCGCGAGCGCGAGGAGGAGCGTCGCCAGACGCCGCCGGTGCGTACGGGCGACCCGCGGTCCATCGGGCGTGCGATGGTGGCCGAGCGTGGCTGGGACGCCGCCCAGTTCCAGTGCCTGGACAACCTGTGGACCAAGGAGAGCAACTGGCAGGTCGATGCCACCAACCCCACCTCGGGCGCGTACGGCATCCCGCAGTCCCTGTACCCGGAGCTCATGGCCGAGGCCGGTCCCGACTGGCGCACCAACCCCGCCACCCAGATCGAGTGGGGGCTGGGCTACATCAGCGGGCGCTACGGCACCCCCTGCGGCGCCTGGGCGCACTCGGTCGAGCTGAACTGGTACTGAGCCCCGGAGCACTCTGACGAAGGGCCCCAGCTCCCGCGGGAGGTGGGGCCCTTCGCGTGGGCGCACAGGGGTGGGGCCGCCGCGGCGGCCCCACCCCGTTCAGCGGCCGTGCGGCGTGGCCATGCCCAGCAGGTCCAGGGCCTCGTCCAACTCGGCCTCGGTGAGGTCGCCGTTCTCCACGTGGCCGCGGTCGATGACCACCTGGCGCACGGTCTTCTTCTCCGCCAGCGACTGCTTGGCCACCTTGGAGGCGGCCTCGTAGCCGATCTTGGCGTTGAGCGCGGTCACGATGGCCGTGGACGCACCGGCGAACTCGGCCAGGTGCTCGACATTGGCCTCCAGACCGGAGACGCACCGGTCGGCCAGCACACGGGAGGCGCCGGCGAGCAGGTCGATGGAGTCGAGCATGTCGGTGGCCATCACCGGCAGCATCACGTTGAGCTCGAAGGAGCCGGTGGTGCCCCCGAAGGCGATGGTGGCGTCGTTGCCCATGACGCGGGCGCACACCATGAGGGTGGCCTCGGGCACCACCGGGTTCACCTTGCCGGGCATGATCGAGGAGCCCGGCTGCAGCTCCGGCAGACGCAGCTCGCCCAGGCCGGCGCGGGGGCCGGAGCCCATCCAGCGCAGGTCGTTGCAGATCTTCGTCAGCGAGACGGCCACGAGGCGGGTGGCGGCCGAGAGGTGCACCACGGCGTCCTGGGTGGACTGCGCCTCGAAGTGGTCGGCGGCCTCGCGCATCTCCACGCCCACCTGACGGGAGAGGTCCGCGATCGCCTTGCCGGCGAACTCCGGGTGCGCGTTGAGGCCGGTGCCGGCGGCGGTGCCGCCCAGTGGCAGCTCGGCCACGGCGTCGGCGGCCTGCGCCAGACGCTCACGGCCCAGCTCGATCTGGCGGGCGTAGCCGCCGAACTCCTGCCCCAGGGTCACCGGCACGGCGTCCATGAGGTGGGTGCGCCCGGCCTTCACCACGTCGGCGAACTCGCGGGACTTGGCCTCCAGGGCCTCCTGCAGGCCCTTGAGGGCCGGCTCGAGGCGCTCGGCCACGCCCTGCACCATCGCCACGCGCATGGCGGTGGGGAAGGTGTCGTTGGACGACTGGCCCATGTTCACGTCGTCGTTGGGGTGCACGTCGGTGCCGGCCTGGCGGGCCAGCGTCGCGATGACCTCGTTGGCGTTCATGTTGGTGGACGTGCCGGAGCCGGTCTGGAAGATGTCCACCGGGAAGTGCTCGTCGTGCTCACCGCGGGCCACGGACTCGGCGGCGGCCACGATCGCCTCGGCCTTGGCGGCGTCCAGGTTGCCCAGCTCGGCGTTCGCCCGGGCGGCGGCGGCCTTCAGCTGGCCGAAGGCGTGGATGACGGCGGCCGGCACGGGGCGGCCGGAGATCGGGAAGTTCTCGACGGCGCGGGCGGTCGAGGCGCCGTACAGCGCGTCGGCCGGAACCTGCATCTCGCCCATGGAGTCGTGTTCAGTGCGGTACTCAGTCATGGGCCCATCATCGCAGGGCCCCTGCTCAGACCTTGCGCAGGAGCACCCGGTGCACGGAGTGGTCCTCGCCCTTGGTCAGCACCGCCGTCGCCCGGCCCCGCGTGGGGGCGATGTTCTGCTGCAGGTTGGGGCCGTTGATGGCGTCCCACACCGAGAGCGCGAACTCCTCGGCGTCGTGCGCCGACATCTGGGCGTAGCGGTGGAAGTAGGACTCCGGGTCGGCGAACGCCGTCGTCCGCAGCTTCTGGAAGCGGTCCAGGTACCACTGCTTCACGTCCTCGGTCCTGGCGTCCACGTAGACCGAGAAGTCGAAGAAGTCGCTCACCGCCAGGCCGGCCGAGCCGTCGCGGCGGGGCACCGGCGGCTGCAGCACGTTGAGCCCCTCGATGATGAGCACGTCCGGCTGGCGCACCACGACCTCCTCGTCCGGGACGATGTCGTAGACCAAGTGCGAGTAGACCGGCGCCGAGACCTCGGGGGAGCCGGCCTTCACCGAGGAGACGAAGCGCAGCAGCTTGCGCCGGTCGTAGCTCTCCGGGAAGCCCTTGCGGGACATGAGCCCCTTCTCCTCCAGCACGGCGTTGGGGTAGAGGAAGCCGTCGGTGGTCACCAGCTGCACGTCGGGGGTCTCCGGCCAGCGCGACATGAGGTCGTGCAGCAGGCGCGCGGTGGTCGACTTGCCGACCGCCACCGAGCCGGCCACGCCGATCACGAAGGGCGTGCGGCCTGTGCGTTCGCCGAGGAACTCGTTGGTCGTCTCCCGGAGGCGTCGCGAGTTGGTGACGTACAGGTTGATGAGGCGGCACAGGGGCAGGTACACCTGCTCCACCTCCTCCACGCTGATCCGGTCGCCCAGTCCCTCGATGCGGCGCACGTCCTCGGCGGTGAGGCTCATGGGGTGCGACTGCCGCAGCCGGGCCCAGTCGTCACGGTCGAGCTCGACATAGGGCGAGTGGGAGGTGGAGGGGTGGGACATGCGCGCCATTCTGCCTGCCGCGTCCGGGGTCTGTGGGCCGCGCCACGGCCTCGGGGTGGCGGGCCGACCGTGTGCAGGGGTTAGTGTGAGCGCCATGTGTGGAATCGTTGGTTTTGTCGGGCGTGACCGGAACGAGCGCGCTCTCGACGTCGTCATGGAGGGCCTGGCCCGCCTCGAGTACCGCGGGTACGACTCCGCGGGTGTCGCGCTGGTCGGTGAGGGCCGCGTGGAGACCGCCAAGAAGGCCGGCAAGCTGGTGAACCTCCAGGCGGAGATCCAGGAGCACCCGATGCCGGCGACCAACACCGCCATCGGCCACACCCGCTGGGCCACGCACGGCGGCCCCACGGACGAGAACGCCCACCCCCACCGCGGTGGCGAGGACGGCAAGCTCGCCCTCATCCACAACGGCATCATCGAGAACTTCCACCAGCTGCGCGAGGAGCTCGAGGCCGACGGCGTGGAGTTCACCTCCGAGACCGACACCGAGGTCGTGGCGCACCTGCTGGCCACGGTCTACGCCGGCGACCTCACCGAGGCCATGCGCACCGTCGTGAACCGCCTCGAGGGCGCCTTCACGCTGCTGGCCGTGCACGCCGACTCCCCGGGCACCGTGGTCGGCGCCCGCCGCAACTCGCCGCTGGTCATCGGCCTCGGCGAGGGTGAGAACTACCTCGGCTCGGACGTCGCTGCCTTCATCAGCCACACCAAGCAGGCGATGGAGATGGACCAGGACCAGATCGCCACCATCACCGCCGATGCGGTGGAGGTCATCAACTTCGACGGCACCCCGGCGCAGGGCAAGCCGTTCGAGGTCACCTGGGACGCCGCCGCCGCCGAGAAGGGTGGCTACCCGACCTTCATGGAGAAGGAGATCCACGACCAGGGCGACGCCGTGCGCGACACCCTGCTGGGCCGCACCGACGCCGACGGGCGCCTCACCCTCGACGAGCTGAAGATCGACGAGGAGGCCCTGCGCGGGGTCGAGAAGATCATCATCATCGCGTGCGGCACCTCGGCCTACGCCGGCATGGTGGCCAAGTACGGCATCGAGCACTGGGCCCGCATCCCGGTCGAGGTCGACCTCGCCCACGAGTTCCGCTACCGCGACCCGGTGCTCGACCCGAGCACCCTGGTGGTCTCCATCTCCCAGTCCGGCGAGACCATGGACACCCTGATGGCGGTCCGCCACGCCAAGGAGCTGGGCGCCCGCACCCTGTCCATCTGCAACAGCCACGGCTCGAGCATTCCGCGCGAGTCCGACGCCGTGCTGTACACGCACGCCGGTCCGGAGATCGCGGTGGCCTCCACCAAGGCCTTCGTCGCGCAGATCACCGCCTGCTACGTGCTGGGTCTCTACTTCGCCCAGCTCAAGGGTGGGGAGTACGCCGACGAGGCCGGCCGCGTGCTCAAGGACCTGCACGGTGTGCCGGAGAAGATCGAGACCCTGCTGTCGGACACCTCGCGCATCGAGGAGATCGCGAAGTTCATGTCCGACACCCGCTCGGTGCTCTTCCTGGGCCGCAACGTGGGCTACCCGATCGCCATGGAGGGTGCGCTCAAGCTCAAGGAGCTCGCCTACATCCACGCCGAGGGCTTCGCCGCCGGCGAGCTCAAGCACGGCCCCATCGCGCTCATCGAGCCGGGGCAGCCGGTGTTCATCGTGGTGCCGCCCACCGACGCGCCCCACGGCCTGCACGGCAAGGTGGTCTCCAACATCCAGGAGATCCGCGCCCGCGGTGCCCGCACCCTGGTGATCGCCGAGGAGGGCGACGAGCAGGTCGTGCCCTTCGCCGACGAGGTCATCCGCATCCCGGCCTCGACCCCGCTGCTGCAGCCGCTGCTGGCGATCATCCCGCTGCAGCTGTTCTCGCTGTACCTGTCCACGGCCAAGGGCCTGGACGTCGACCAGCCGCGCAACCTGGCCAAGTCGGTCACCGTCGAGTGACCGAGCGCCCGTGCGCATGACCTCGCGTCACGTCACCGCCCCGTCTCCCGGTTGGGAGGCGGGGCGGTGATCGTGGGTCTGGGCACCGACGTGGTGCAGGTGGAGCGGCTCGGCCGGGCGCTGGACCGCACGCCGGCGCTGCTCGCGCGCCTCTTCACCGAGGCCGAGCAGGGCCTGCCGCTGGAGTCGCTCGCCGCGCGGTTCGCGGCCAAGGAAGCGGTGGCCAAGGCGCTCGGCTCGCCGCCCGGGCTGGGCTTCCGCCAGGCCGAGGTGGCCCGTGGCGAGCACGGCCGCCCCGTCCTGCGGGTCTCCGGTGAGGCGGCGCGGGTGGCTGGTGCTCTCGGCGTCACCCGGTGGCACGTGTCGCTCTCCCACGACGCAGGGGTGGCCGTGGCCACCGTCATCGCCGAGGGGGAGGGGCCGTGCTGAGGGCCTGGCAGCCTGAGGCCGTGCGGGAGCACGAGCGGGCCACGGGGGACCTGTTCACCTCCGGGGCGCTGATGCAGCGGGCCGCGGACGCCGTGGCCGGGGTCGTCGCCGACCGCGTGGGGGAGCACGGTCGGGTCGTCGCCCTGGTCGGTGCGGGGGACAACGGGGCCGACACCCTCTGGGCCCTGGAGCGTCTCGCCTCCGGGCGGGTGGGGCGGCCCGTCCCGTGCACCGCCCTCCTCCTCGTGGAGGACGACCAGCGCGAGGCCGTCGGTGCCGCGCTCCGGGCGGGGGTGGAGCTGGCCCCGGTGGGGGCAGACACCCTCGAGGGTGTGGGCGCCGGGGACGTGGTGCTCGACGGCATGGTCGGGCTCGGCGGACGGCCCGGGCTGGGTGGCCGGGCTGCCCTCCTCGCCGAGGGTGCTGCGGCGGCGCGTTCCCGGGGCGCCCTGGTCCTGGCCGTGGACCTGCCCAGTGGGCTCGACCCCCTCGGTCGCGCGGTGCCCACCCCCGGTGACCACGTCGGAGCCGACCTCACCCTCGCGCTCGTGGCGCCCAAGCCGGTGCACCTGGCGCCTGCCACCACGGCGGCGTGCGGGGAGCTCCTCGTCGACGCGCTGGGCACGGGGACCCCCTCGGCGGAGCACGTGCTGGAGTCCTGGCAGCACGACGACCTCGCCGCCGCGTACCCGGTGCCCGGACGCACTGCGCACAAGTACACCCGCGGGGTGCTCGGTGTCGCGGCCGGGTCGGACACCTACCCCGGGGCAGCGGTGCTCTGCTGCACCGGGGCGCTGGGAGCGGGCACGGGCATGGTGCGTTACCTGGGGCCGCGTCGCGCACAGGACCTGGTGCTCGCCTCGTGTCCCGAGGTGGTGCCGGGGGAGGGCCGCGTGCAGGCCTGGGTGCTCGGGCCGGGGTGCCCGGAGGAGGACACCGACCGGCAGCGGGGTCTGGCCCAGCTCGCCCGACGTCCCGAGCCCGCCGTCCTCGATGCGGGAGCCCTCCACTGCGTGGCTGTCCGCCCGGCGGACGCGGTCACCCTGCTGACGCCGCACGCGGGGGAGCTGGCGGCAATGCTCGGCTGGCGCCGCGAGGAGGTGGAGGCCGATCCCGAGGGCGCGGGCTCCGAGGCCTCCCGCCGCTGGGATGCGACGGTGCTGGTCAAGGGCGCGGTGTCCGTGGTGGTGCCGTCTGTGGCCGAGCGTCGGCGGGGGTGCGTCCCGGTGACCGTGCGGGAGGGGACGTCCTGGCTGGCCACGGCGGGAACGGGGGACGTCCTCGCCGGCGTGCTCGGTGCCCTCCTGGCGGCTGGGCTCGCAGCGGTGGACGCTGCCGTGCTCGGGGCCGCCCTGCACGCGCGCGCCGGGGCTCGGCTGTCGGGCGGCGGGCCGATCAGGGCCGCGGAGCTGGGGCGGGCGATGACCGCCGAGGTGAGGGACCTGCTGGGCTGAGCCCCGGTGCCCCGCCCGATGTCTCGCGGGGGTGGGGCCGGCTCGGTGTGGCCGTTTTGCGTCGGGTCCGGTGGGTGTGTATTGTTCCTCCTCGTTGCCCAGCCGGGTGGCCCGCTCCGGGAGACCGGGGAGTGTGGGTCCGGGGTCTGGGTGGCGGCAACCTCTTTCTCTCAGGTCTGGTGATCTGGTCTGT
>NZ_PKIZ01000023.1 GCF_002847825.1 Kytococcus schroeteri
CTACAACACTGACCGCGGCCACAGCGCCCTGAGAGGACTCCCACCCACCAGCCGACTGTCACCAACCTGATGACCGAGAACACCTAGGCCCCCGCCCGCCCACGTGGCGGTTCTGTGCGGGAACTGGGAGCTCCCCCCCTCAGCCCTGCCGGTAGCTGCGCAGGAAGTTGCCCATGCGCTCCACGGCCACGGTGAGGTCGTCCGGGTGCGGCAGGGTCACCACGCGGAAGTGGTCGGTGGTGGGGATGTTGAAGCCCGACCCGTGGGTCACCAGGATCTTCTCGCTGCGCAGCAGGTCCAGGGCGAACTGCTGGTCGTCGCGGATCTCGTGCACCTCGGGGTCCAGCCGCGGGAAGGCGTACAGCGCCCCGGTCGGCTTCACGCAGCTCACCCCCTCGATGCGGTTGAGCCCCTCCCAGGCGACGTCGCGGCTGCGGGTGAGGCGCCCCATCGGCAGCAGCAGGTCCTCGATGGACTGCCGCCCGCCCAGCGCGGCCTGGATGGCCTGCTGGCCGGGCACGTTGGCGCACAGCCGGGTGGAGGTGAGCAGCTCCACGCCCTCGAGGAAGCCGCGGGCGTGCTCCCGCGGGCCGCTGATCACCATCCACGCCGAGCGGAACCCGGCCACGCGGTAGGTCTTGCTCAGCCCGTTGAGGGTGACGCACAGCAGGTCCGGGGCGAAGGTGGCCAGGTTGGTGGCCTGCACGCCGTCGTAGGTGATGCGGTCGTAGATCTCGTCGGCGAACAGCAGCAGCCCGTGGCGGCGGGCCACGTCCGCCAGGGCGCGCAGGGTCTCGTCGCTGTAGACCGCGCCGGTGGGGTTGTTGGGGTTGATGACGACGATCGCCTTGGTCCGATCGGTCACCTTGGCCTCGATGTCGGCCACGTCGGGGTTCCACCCGGTGGCCTCGTCGCACACGTAGTGCACGGGGCGCCCGCCGGACAGGGAGGTGGCCGCGGTCCACAGCGGGTAGTCCGGGGCGGGCACGAGCACCTCGTCGCCGTCGTCCAGCAGGGCGTTGAGCAGCAGCATGATGAGCTCGCTCACCCCGTTGCCCAGGTAGACGTCGTCCACGTCCACCTGCGGGAAGCCGGGCGTCTCGTTGTACCGGTCCACCACGGCACGCCGGGCCGAGAGGATGCCCTTGGACTCGGAGTACCCGTGGCTCACCGGCAGGGTGGCGATCATGTCGCGCAGGATGTCGCTGGGCGGCGGGAAGTCGAACGGCGCCGGGTTGCCGATGTTCAGCTTGAGCACGTGCTCGCCGGCGGCCTCCATGCGCTGCGCCTCGGCGTTGACCGGGCCGCGGATCTCGTAGAGCACGTCGGCGAGCTTGGAGCTCTGGGGGAGCCTGCGGGGAGTGCGCTGGTGGCCGGGCTGGACCGTCATCGAGCCATGGTCGCACGGACCCCGGAGGCGTCCCGCCCACGGGGTGAGCCCCGGCGCGGCAGTCGGCCGGGAGTGTGGAGGCATGACGCCACGGCGAGGAGTGCTGGTGACCGCCGCGGCCCTGGGCGCAGGTCTGCTCACGGGATGCCGGACGGGCGACCTGTTCGGGTGGGGTGACACCGGTCCGGTGGAGACCTGTGCCATTCCACCGCGGGACCCGTGGTCGGAGGCGGCCGGCAAGCAGCTGACGGGTACCACCGTGAAGGGCCTGCCTCGGCCCACCGAGGCCCGGGAGCGGTTCGCGGCCATCGCCGTGGCCGAGCTGCGCGTGGATCCCGACCCGCGTGACGGCATGCTGTTCCTGAGCGGCACCGTGGTCGATGCCGTGCAGGGCGCTCGTGCACGACAGCGCCTGCGGATCGTGTACCCGGGATTCGGGGTCAGACCGCAGGTGGTTGCCGACCTGCTGGCGACCGTCGGGCACCGGGTCCTCGTGTTCTGGGGCGGGAGGAACGGGGAGATCGCCTCCCCGGAGGGACTCTGGTACGAGCTGCCCATCATGGGGTGCGACCGACCCGTCGGCAGGACGGTGAGCAACCCGGCCCACGGCATCGGGGCCCCGACCGGGTGGGGTGAGGTCACGAGCCTCGACGGCCTCGTCGAGGCCCTGCGGGGGGACTCCGCTAGCGGGCGATGAGCACCTCGGTGGGCAGCGCCGCGGTGGTCGCCCACCGGCGCAGGGTCTCCACCCACGCGATGTCGGTGGGGCCGTCGCCCCGCCGGGCCACGAGCACCACGTTGCCCGGTTGCTTGCCGCGGGCCACCTCGCGGGTGGTCACCATCGCCACCGGGCCGCGCCAGCCGCCCTCCCCCCAGGCCGATGCGGTGGCGCGCGCCGTCGGCAGGCCCGGTGCGTCCGAGACATTCATCGCCAGCACCCCGCCGTCACCCACCACCCGCAGGCAGTCGCCGGCGAAGGCGGCGGTCAGCAGGTCCGCCGGCACCTCACCGTCGTCGAAGGCGTCCACGACCACCGCGTCGGCGCTGGTGTCCTTGAGCCCCGCCACCCCGGTGGCCCCGTCCTGCGGCCGCACCCTGATGCGGTGCCCGGCTGGCAGCGGCAGGCGCGCGCGCACCGCCTCGGTGAGCGCCGCGTCGGGCTCCAGCACGATCTGCGGCGACCCCGGACGCGTGGCCTGCACCCACCGGGCCAGGGTCATGCCGGCCCCGCCCACATGGGTCACGCCCAGCCGTTCGGGGGCCGCCACGCCGGGCACGAGGTCGAGCACGGCGGCCAGGTGCTGCACGTAGGGGAACACCAGCCGCGTGGGGTCGTCGGGGTCCACGTGCGACTGCGGACGCCCGTCGCGCAGCACGAGCACGCCGCCGCCGTCGGCCTCCTCGAAGCCCAGGTGCCCGGGCAGCACGGCGGCGGGCGACGGGTCCTGCCCCCGTCGCCCGCCTCGTCGCTGCTCGCGCCGTCGCGCCATCAGGCCCCGCTCACGGGCGAAGCATCACCTTGATGGCGGCGCGCTCGTCCATGGCGGTGTAGGCCTCGGCCACGTCGTCCAGGGGCATCACGGCGTCGAACACCTTCCCCGGCTCGATGTCGCCGGCCAGCACCGCGTCGCGCAGCGCCTCGCCGTAGGCACGCACCGGGGCCACCCCGCCGGCGACGTTGACGTTGCGCCGGAACATCAGCTCGATCGGCAGCTCGATGCCGTGCGGCACGCCCACGTAGCCCACCGTGCCGCCGGGGCGCGCCGAGCGGATGGCCTGCAGCATCGCGTCGTGCGTGCCCACGCACTCCAGCACCCGGTCGGCTCCCCGCCCGTCGGTCAGCTCGCGCACCGCCTGCACGCCCTCGTCGCCGCGGGCCTCCACCACGTCGGTGGCGCCGAACTCGCGGGCCACGGCCTGACGCGGGGCGTGCCGCGACATCGCGATGATCCGCCCCGCGCCCTTCATCCGCGCGGACAGCACGCCGCACAGGCCCACCGCGCCGTCGCCCACCACCACGACGGTCTCGCCCTCCTGCACCCCGGCGCGGGTGGCGGCGTGCCAGCCGGTGCCCATGACGTCCGAGCAGGTGAGCAGGCTCTTGAGCAACCCCTCCTCCACGTCCTCGTCGACGCCGTCCACCGGTACCAGGGTGCCGTTGGCCCGGGGCACGCGGACGGCCTCGCCCTGGCCCCCGTCCACGAGGTGCCCGTCGCGGTCCGGCCCGCCCCAGCCACCACCGCGCTCGCAGGAGGTCTGCACGCCCGAGCGGCACGGGGCGCAGCCGCCGCAGGACCACACGAAGGGAGCGACGACGAACTGGCCCCGCCGCAGCTGCACGTCGTCGCCGGTCTCCTCCACCACGCCCACGAACTCGTGGCCGATGCGGCGGGGCTCGGTCACCTCGTTGGCGCCCCGGTAGGGCCACAGGTCCGAACCGCACACGCAGCTGGCCACCACGCGCACCACGGCGTCGGTGGGCAGCACCACCTGCGGGTCGGGGACCTGCTCGAGGCGGACGTCTCCGGCGGCGTGGATCACGGTGGCTCGCATACGGGCTCATCCCAATCGAGGGTGTAGTTGGGGTCTGAATCCGCCTGTCTCGAGCAGGCTTCTGGTGATGTAGTTGGTGAGGTTGCGGAAGCCCAGGGCGGAGCCGCGGAGGTGTTCGAGTCGGCCGTTCGTGGCTTCGGTGGGGCCGTTGCTGGTGCCGGGTCGGTCGAAGTAGGCCAGGACGTCCTCTGCCCGCTTGGACAGAGTGCGGCCGAGGGTGACGAGCTCGGTGAGCGCGGCGGGGACGCCGGAGGTCAGGCTGGTGATGAGGTTGCTCATGGCCTGTCGGCCTGCGGTGCGGTCGGGGTGTCGGTAGGCGGCGATCATGCGCTGGTAGATGCCCCAGGTGGCTTCGACCTGGACGTGGTCGTCGTCCCCGAAGAGGGCGGTGAGGCGTTGGGTCTGGCGGTCGGTGAGCAGGTCGGCGCCGGTGTGCAGGGTGCGTCGGGATCTGTAGAGCGGGTCGGTGTTGCGGCCGCGGTGGCCGTGCAGTTCTTGCTGGACCCGGCGCCGGCAGCGGTCGAGGGCGTCGCCGGCGAGGCGGACGACGTGGAAGGGATCCATGACGGCGACGGCCTGCGGGAGCTCTTCGGTGGTGGCGGTCTTGAAGCCGGTGAACCCGTCCATGGCGACGACTTCGAGGCCGTCGCGCCAGGCCTTGGGTCGGGCAGCGAGCCATGTCTTGAACACTTCCTTGGAGCGGCCCTCCACCATGGCCAGCAGCCGCGATGGCCCGGTCTTGTCGCGGACCGGGGTGAGGTCGATGACGACGGTGACGAACTTGTCGCCGCGGTGGGTGTGACGCCAGACGTGTTCGTCGACGCCGATCACCTTCACGTCATCGAATCGGGTCGGGTCGTCCAGCAGGAGCCGCTGGCCTTCGGCCAGCACAGCGGCGTTGGCTGTGTCCCAGGAGACGGCGAGAGCCTCGGCGAGGCGAGCAACGGTGAGGTGTTGGCAGACGAGTCCGACCAGCGCCCACCGCAGCGCGGTCCGGGACAGCTTCGCTCGGGGCTCGGCGGCACGGGTGGTGTCTTGCCGCCAGACGTGCCCGCAGCCGGTGCACTTGTAGCGGCGGACCGTGAGCAACAGCGTGGTCGGCCGCCACCCCAGCGGTTCGTGGGCCAGCTCCCTGGTGACGGTGTCCCGCGCCCTCCCCTCGCAGCCGCAGCGCCGGCACCAGCGCGCCGCATCGTCCTCTTCGACGCGGCACAGGAGCACCGCTCGGTCCGGCTCCACCTGCTGGCCCACGACCACGAGACCGAGCTCGTCGAGGCGGCAGAAAGTCGTCACATCAGGGGTCGCGAAGGTAGCGTCAGGCACGTCGAGGTCTTCCTGGATGGGCAGTGTGAGAACTTCCATCCTCGGAAGGCCTCGACCACTATCCGGGCACCGACGCGCCGCGCCCTCCCACCACGGCTGCTGCGTCGCCTACACCCTCATCTGGGAAGAGCCCGCATACGTGCGATCCTTGCACGTGACATGCACCCGGGCAGCCGGGGCCTGCTGGTCCGAAGGGGATCGGCGCCCCGGGCGGTCGGCCCCCGCCGGCCACTCCTCCCGGGAGAGGAAGGATCTCTCCATGGCATTCCACGTGGGCTCCGAGGTGGGCCGTCTCAAGCAGGTGATCGTGCACCGTCCGGGGCTCGAGATGAGCCGCCTGACCCCCTCCAACTGCGAGCGCTACCTCTTCGACGAGGTGCTCTGGCTCGAGCGCGCGCAGGAGGAGCACGACCAGTTCCGTACCGTGATGGAGGACCGCGGCGTCCTCGTGCACGAGTTCTCCGACCTCCTCACGACCACCGTGGGCATCCCCGAGGCCCGGGCGCACGTGCTGGACAACTCGCTGGACGAGCGCATCATCGGCCCGCGTGCCGTGGAGGAGCTGCGTGGCGTCTTCGACGAGATGCCGGCCGAGGAGCTGGCCACCTTCCTGGTGGGCGGCATCACCAAGGGTGAGCTGCTGGAGCGCGCCTCCGGCTCGTCGTCGCTCTACATGGCCTCGCTGGCCGACCGCGACATGGTGCTGGCCCCGCTGCCCAACCACCTGTTCACGCGCGACACCTCGGCCTGGATGTACGGCGGCGTCTCGGTGAACTCCATGCACAAGAAGGCCCGCCGCCGCGAGACCGTGCACTTCGAGGCCATCTACCGCTGGCACCCGCTGTTCGCCGACGCCGACTTCCAGCAGTGGAACGACGGCCTGGCCTCCGGGCCGGCCACCACCGAGGGCGGCGACATGCTCGTCATCGGCAACGGTGCGGTCATGGTGGGCATCTCCGAGCGCACCAACCCGCAGGGTGTGGAGCGCGTGGCCCGCACCCTCCTGGCCTCCGGCCAGGCGCACACGGTGCTGGCGCTGGACATGCCCAAGGCGCGTGCGCTCATGCACCTGGACACGGTCATGACGATGCTCAACCCCACCACCTTCACCCGCTACACCGGCCTGCCGCCGATGCAGAGCTGGACCCTGACCGCCGACGGCGAGGGCCCCGACGCGCAGGTGAAGGTGCAGCACAACGCCCCCGAGCAGCTGGACGCGGCCATCGCCTCGGCGCTGGGCGTGGACGCCATCACCGTGCTGGCCGCCGACCAGGACGACCGCTCCGCCGAGCGCGAGCAGTGGGACGACGGCTGCAACGTGCTGGCCCTGGAGCCGAACGTGGTGGTGGCCTACGAGCGCAACACCACCACCAACGAGTATCTGCGCACGCAGGGCGTGGAGGTGCTGGAGATCGCCGGTGGCGAGCTCGGACGCGGCCGCGGCGGCCCCCGCTGCATGAGCTGCCCCATCGAGCGCGAGGCGGTCTGAGGTGGCGCCCCGTCGCCGCATCGACCCGGCTGCCGGGCGCGCGGCGGTGGGGCAGTGGTGCGGTGCCGTCGACGCCCCGGGCGCCGACGGCACCGCCGTGTCCGGGGCGGTGGATCGGGCCACCGTCGCCACGGCCGTGCGCTACTGCCTCGAGGAGCTGGGTGCCCGCGTGCCGGGCCGCTCGGTTGAGGTGAGGGTGCCGCCCTTCGGCGTGGTGCAGTGCGTGGAGGGATCCACCCACCGCCGGGGTACGCCGCCGGCCGTGGTGGAGATGGACGCGACCACCTGGCTGGGGCTGGCCACCGGGCGCCTCGCCTGGGCCGATGCGGTGGGCTCGGGGGCCGTGCAGGCCTCCGGCCAGCGCGCCGACCTCTCGCCGCACCTGCCCCTGGCCTGAGCTCCGCACCCCCGGCCTGAACTCCGCACCGGTGCTGAACTCGACTGTCGAGTTCCGCACCGGTGCTGAACTGGGGGACGGTGTCAGGCCGAGATCCGCACCGGTGCTGAACTGGGGGACGGTGTCAGGCCGAGATCCGCACCGGTGCCGTGTTGGCGGGAGGGACGGTCAGCGGCGGCGCTGGGCGACCGCGTCGGCCATCACGAAGAGCAGCCCGCCGAGCACCAGCCCGGTGGCGCCGAACATCACCGCGAGGAAGCCGAAGGACCGCCCGGAGGAGTACATGGCGTCCGACGGGCCGAGCACGGTGGCCAGACCGGCCAGGGCGATGCCCAGCACCGTGCCGATGAGCAGGAAGGGCAGCAGCCGGGGCTCGCGGCGCACGCGTGCTGCGGCCCGCTCCGGGGAGCCGCCGGGGTGGCGGTCCGCGGGCCTGGGCGAGGGGGTCTGGGCGGGGTCCGGGTCGTCGTGCTGCACGGGGCAACGGTACGCGGAGTCCGACGGACCGGGCGGCGGCCCCCACCCCGTCCCCTCGTGGGAGGATGTGTCCCGTGATGCGAGGTGACGGACGGCTCAACCACGACCTGCTGCCCGACGAGGCGCTGCCCCAGGACGAGTGCGGGGTGTTCGCCGTCTGGGCCCCCGACGAGGACGTGGCCACCCTGACCTACTACGGCCTCTACGCGCTGCAGCACCGCGGGCAGGAGTCGGCGGGCATCGCGGTGTCCAACGGGTCGTCGCTGCTGGTCTACAAGGACATGGGCCTGGTCTCCCAGGTCTTCGACGACAAGGTGCTCGGCCCGATGCGCGGGCACATGGCCATCGGCCACACCCGCTACTCCACCACCGGCGCCTCGGTGTGGGAGAACGCGCAGCCCACCCTGGCCGGCACCGACGACCGCACCCTGGCGCTGGCGCACAACGGCAACATCATCAACTCCGCCGAGATGCTCGACCGCCTCACCGAGATGCTCGACGGCGACGTGAGCCGCGCCGCCGGCGAGCTCGGCCGCGGCAGCACCACCGACACCGCCATCCTCTCGGCACTGCTCGCCACCGGCGAGGGCTCCGTCATCGACCGCGCGATGCGGGTGCTGCCCACCGTGCGCGGCGCCTTCTCGCTGGTCTTCCTCGACGAGAACCGCCTCTACGCCGCCCGTGACCCGCAGGGCGTCCGCCCGCTGGTGATCGGCCGCCTCAGCCGCGGATGGGTGGTGGCCTCCGAGACCGCGGCCCTGGACATCGTGGGCGCCAGCTACGTCCGCGAGGTGGCCCCCGGTGAGCTCATCGCCATCGACGAGGACGGCATCGACACCCGCTCCTTCGCCGAGCCGGCGCCCAAGGGCTGCGTGTTCGAGTACGTGTACCTGGCCCGCCCGGACACGCGCATCGCCGGCCGCGAGGTGTACGACGCCCGGGTGGACATGGGCCGTGCCCTGGCGCGCCGGCACCCGGTGGAGGCCGACATGGTCATGCCGGTGCCCGAGTCGGGCGTGCCCTCGGCCATCGGGTACGCCGAGGAGTCCGGCATCCCCTACGGCTTGGGCCTGGTGAAGAACTCCTACGTGGGCCGCACCTTCATCGCCCCCACGCAGACCATCCGCCAGCTGGGCATCCGGCTCAAGCTCAACCCGCTCAAGCACGTCATCGCCGGCAAGCGCCTGGTGGTGGTGGACGACTCCATCGTGCGCGGCAACACCCAGCGGGCGCTGGTCAAGATGCTCCGCGAGGCCGGCGCCGCCGAGGTGCACGTGCGCATCAGCTCCCCGCCCGTGCAGTGGCCGTGCTTCTACGGCATCGACTTCGCCACCCGCGCCGAGCTGGCGGCGGCCAACATGTCCGTGGAGGAGATCTGCGGCTCCATCGGCGCCGACTCGCTGGGGTACGTCGACACCGAGGACATCGTGACGGCCTCCCACCAGCCGGCGGACCGCCTGTGCACCGCCTGCTTCACCGGCGACTACCCCATCCCGCTGCCCACGGACGGCCGCACCGGCAAGGAGTGGCTCGACCTCGAGCGGGCAGCCCGTTCCACCGACCCGACCACCGTCGGCACCCAGCAGGTCCGAGACTTCGCCCAGAACCCCGGAAGGCCGTGATGACCGAGCAGCCCACCCCCCAGCCGACCACCGGCATCACCTACGCCTCGGCGGGCGTGGACACCGAGGCCGGTGACCGCGCCGTGGAGCTCATGAAGGCCTCCGTGGCCCGCGCCACCCGCCCCGAGGTGGTGGGCGGGCTCGGTGGCTTCGCCGGACTCTTCGACGCCTCCGCCCTGCGCGGGATGGAGCGCCCGCTGCTCACCACCTCCACCGACGGGGTGGGCACCAAGATCGCCATCGCCCGGGCGCTGGACGTGCACGACACCATCGGTCAGGACCTCGTGGCGATGGTGGTGGACGACATCGTGGTGTGCGGCGCCGAGCCGCTGTTCATGACCGACTACATCGCCACCGGTTCGGTGGAGCCCGAGCGCATCGCGGCGATCGTCTCCGGCATCGCGCGGGGCTGCGAGCTGGCCGGCGTGGCGCTGGTGGGCGGCGAAACCGCCGAGCACCCGGGTCTCATGGCACCCGACGAGTACGACCTGGCCGGCGCCGCGACCGGTGTGGTGGACGCTGCCGACGTGCTCGGCCCGGATCGCGTGCGGGAGGGCGACGCGGTGCTCTGCATCGCCTCCTCGGGCCTGCACTCCAACGGCTTCTCCCTGGTGCGCCGCGTGGTGGAGCACGCCGGGCTGCGGCTCGAGGACGAGGTGCCCCAGTTCGGGCGCACGCTCGGCGAGGAGCTGCTGGAACCCACCCGCATCTACACGCTGCCGCTGCTGGAGCTGGTGCGCGCCACCGAGGTGCACGCACTGAGCCACGTCACCGGCGGGGGCCTGGCGGCCAACCTGGCCCGCGTGCTGCCGCAGGGCGTTTTCGCCGCGCTGGACCGCTCCACCTGGTCGCCGGCGCCGGTCTTCGAGGCCATCCGGGCCTGGGGGGGTGTGGCCCGGGCCGACCTGGAGAAGACCCTCAACCAGGGCGTCGGCTTCGTGGCCGTGCTGCCGCAGGACTCCGTGGACGAGGCAGTGCGCATCCTGGGGCGCCACGGCATGGACGCGTGGGTGGCCGGCGAGGTGCACGGCTCGGCCGAGGCGGGGCTGGGTGCGCGTGCCACGGCCGCGGACTGGGTGACCGAGGCCAAGGGCGTGGCCGGCGGTGCAGCGGCCCTGGTGGGCGAGCACGCCTGACCGCCCCGCCCCGTGCACCGAGGCCGTCACCCCGCGTGGGGTGACGGCCTCGGCGCACGGGGCCTCCCGGACGCGCGAACGCCCCCGGGTCACGGGGGCGTTCGCGCGTCGCGGTGAGGGGGACTCAGCGGCCGGTGTCCGACCAGCTGTCGTCGTCGTCCTCGTCCTCGGAGAAACCGGAGTACCCGTCACGCGAGGACTCGCGGTCCGACGAGGCGCGCAACTCCCTCTCCAGCGCGCTCAGGTCGGTGTCGGGGGAGTAGTACTTCAACTCCCGAGCAACCTTGGTCTGCTTTGCCTTGGCTCGGCCGCGCCCCATGGCGTGACCCCCTAACCGGTCTGGCGGAGCGGCATCGCCGTGAGCACGTGAATCGCGTGGCGTCCTCGGCCTGGGAAGAGCTCTGGCGTCACGCGATCAGGTGCGAGGCGTAGCGGCCCCGGGGTTTGTATATGTCGTGTCGCAGAGTTTACAACAGACGGTCCCAGAGGGGGCTGAGGGTCGGCCTCCGAGCGTCAGGGGCGCGGGGTGGGCACGGTGTTGGCGAGGATCTCGCTCAGCGGCCACGCGGCGATGAGCACCAGCGTCACGAGCATCCCCAGCAGCACGAACAGTAGGGCGTGCACGGCGGGGCTGAACCTGTGCTTCTTGATGCCCTCGTCGTCGGAGAGGTCCGTGGCCGTTGCGGGCGCGGCGGAGGAGGTGGCGGTGGCCACGACGTTGTCAGACATGCCGTGCAGTGTTCCACGGCCAGGCCGGGCCGGTACAGGTCCAGAAGGTCACAGGTCGAGAACGATTGGGCCCGTACCGGCCGGGGAGGTCAGCGGCGGCGTGCGAGGGCCAGACCGCCACCCACGAGCACCAGGGCCGCGACGCCCAGGCCCACCCAGAGCGCCGTGCCCGGGCCGTCCTGGCCGCCCTCCTCGGGGGCGCCGTCGTCCTGCGTCGCCCCGGCCTCGGGCGAGGTGGTGGTGTCGCCCGAGGGGGCTGCCTCGGTCGGGGTCTCCCCGGACGAGGGGGCCTCGGAGGCCCCACCTGTGGGAGCCGCCGAGCCCGAGGGCGCGGCGGACGAACCGCCCCCGGTGCCCACGGTGAACTCGGTGGTCCCGGAGATCGGGTGCCCGTCGGAGGAGACCACGCGCCAGGTGGCCGTGTAGGTGCCCTCGCCCAGGTCGCCCGGCAGCTCCATGCTGGCGGTGGGGCCGTCGATCTGCGGCGCGCCCTCGGCCACCACCTGGCCGTCCTGGTCCGTCACGGAGACCTTGGCCCCCACCTTCTGGATGGTGTCGCTGTAGGTCAGGTCGAGCGACTCCGGGGCGCTGCTGAGGGTCTCACCGGCGGCGGGCTCGGACCCCTCCAGCACGTCGTGCGCCGACGCGGGTGCGGCCGTGAGGCAGAGGGCGAGGGTGGCACCGGCCACCATGCGGACGAGGGAGGTGTGGCTGAAACGCATGGCGCCATCGTAGGGTGTTCTACGACTCGGCGTAGTGGGTGGGTGGCGGGGCGTGCCGCTCGGCCGCGCCTACCCTGTGCGCATGTCCGTGACCTCCTACCGCACGCTAGCGGCCGACGCCCACGGGGAGATCGAGGAGAAGCACTCGGTCTTCCGCTGCCGCATCGCCCCCACGTCCGACGAGGCGGCCGCGCGTGCCGTCATCGAGGCCGAGCGACGGACCCACCACGACGCGCGGCACCACTGCAGCGCCTTCGTGCTGGGCCCCGACGGACGCATCGAGCGCTCCAACGACGACGGGGAGCCCGCCGGCACCGCCGGGACACCCATGCTCGACGTGCTGCGCGGCTCGGGCTACCGCGACGTCACCGCCGTGGTGACCCGCTGGTTCGGTGGCACCAAGCTGGGCGCGGGCGGCCTGGTGCGCGCCTACGGCGACGCGGTGCGTGCTGCGCTCGAGGAGGCGCGTCCCCGGGAGCGCCACCTGGTGCGCCTGCACTCCCTGGCCGTCGCGCACGCGGACGTCGGCCGCATCGAGAACGACCTGCGCGCCGCCGGGTTCGTGGTGACCGGCACCGACTACGCCGAGCGGGCCACCCTCCACGTCGCTGTGCCCCCGGCGCAGCAGGACGCCCTCACCACGCTGGTGGCCGCGACCACCGCCGGTGAGGGCGTCCTGGTGCCCGGCGAGGAGGAGTGGGTCGACCTCGCCTGAGCCGCCGGCTCAGAAGCCGTGCGAGCTGGGCTTGGGGTAGTACTTGAGGAACTTGCGCACGTGGTTGGCCATGGCCACCAGCGTGTACCCCTTGCGCCACAGGGAGTCCTTGCGGTTCCACAGCGGGTGGTGGATGCCGTTGCGGGCCGCCGCGTTCACCCGCTCGCGCAGCGCCGGGTCCAGCACGTAGCGCATGAGGAAGGGCTTGAACAGCACCGTGTAGAGGATCTCGTTCTCCACGCGGACCGGGGCGTGGGGGCGGTTCTCCACCACGTCGGTCACCACGAACTCCGCCACGTTCGCCCCCGCGGCGGTCACGTAGTAGTTGTTGCGGCCGATGCGGGAGTTCATCTCCAGGAAGTAGCCGGTGCCGTCCTTCGGGTCCACCTTGACGTCGAAGTTGGCGAAACCCTTGTAGTCCATGTGGTCCAGGAACTTCACCGCCGACTCCCACAGGTCCGGCAGGGCCGTGGTGAACATGGCCGCCGGGTTGCCCAGGGCGGTGGGGGAGTGCTCCTCCAGCAGCACGTGGGCGCTGCACAGCAGGGTGGTCTCGCCGAACTGGTCGCGGTAGGCGGTCACCGAGCGCATGTAGGTGTCGTCGCCGCCGATGAGCTGCTGCACCAGGAACTGGCCGGTGAAGCCGGCTGCACGCAGCACGCGCACCATGTCGTCGTAGTCCGCCTGGGTGTCCAGGAAGTAGACCTTCTTCTTGCCCGGGAACTTCAGCGTCTCGTACTGGCTGGTGGTGGCGGGCTTGGCCACCACGGGGAAGGGGCTCTCCACGGCGGGGGCGGTCCAGCCGTCGGCCGCGGCACCGGAGAAGTCCACCACCTGGGTGGCCGGGTGAGGGATGCCGAGCTCGTCGCAGGCGCGGGCGAACTCCACCTTGTCGCTGATGCGGTCCAGCAGGTCCACGCCCGGCATCGGGATGGTGTAGTACGGCGCCAGCTCGTCCACGCGCTCCATCACCATGCGCACGATCGTGTCCTGGTTGGTGAGCAGCACCAGCGGGTGGCGGCCGTGGTGCTCCTTGCCGATGCGCACCAGCTCGTCGATCGTGTCCTGGGACGTCTTGTCCTCGCCGATGAGGTGGTGGTTGATGATGTCCGAGCGCATCACCGGGCCGGTCTCCACGCGGGAGACGACCGTGGGCACCGTGCCGTAGCGGTCGTTGAAGGCGCGCGCCAGGGCGTAGACGCCGATGTCGCCGCCGACCATCACCAGGTCGAAGGCCGGGGTGGTGCCGGGGGCGGGCTGGGCGGAGGTCTCGGACACGTGCTCTCCTTGCGTCGGGTGCTCGATCGATCCTATGCGGGGCGTGGCCGGCGCACACGATGGCGCGCGAGGCCGTGCGTCGCGGGGCCTGAGCCTCCTGCCCGCACGACGGCGCCCCGCCCACCATCAGGTGGACGGGGCGCCGTCGTGCGGGGTGTCAGAGGTTGATCATGTGCCCCTCGATGCCGTGCATGGCCTCCTTGAGGGCCTCGCTCAGCGTCGGGTGGGCGAAGACCACGCGGGACATCTCCGCGGCGGTCAGGTCCCAGGTGGCGGCGGTGACCGCGGCCGGCAGCAACTCGGTGACGTGCGGGCCGATCATGTGCACGCCGATGATCTCGTCGTGCTCGGCGTCGGCCACCACCTTGACGAAACCGACGGCCTCGCCCAGCCCCATCGCCTTGCCGTTGGCGGTGAACGGGAACTTGGCCACCTTCACCTCGTGGCCGGCCTCCTTGGCCTGCGCCTCGGAGAGGCCCATGGAGCCGATCTGCGGGTGGCAGTAGGTGGCGCGCGGGATGTTCTGGAAGTCGATGGTCTGGGTCTCGGCACCGGCGATGGTCTCGGCGGCCACGATGCCCATGGCCTCGGCCACGTGGGCGAGCATCATCTTGCCGGTGACGTCACCGATGGCGTAGACGTGCTCCACGCTGGTGCGGCCGTACTTGTCCACCTTGATGGCGCCGCGCTCGGTGGTCTCCACGCCGGTGGCGTCCAGGCCGTAGCCCTCCAGGCGCGGGGCGAAGCCGATGGCCGACAGCATCTTGTCGGCCTCCAGCACCTCCTCCTTGCCGTTCTTGGAGACGGTGACCTTCACGCCGGAGCCGGTGTCCTCCACGCCCTCCACCTTGGTGCCGGTGAGGACCTTGACGCCCAGCTTCTTGTAGTGCTTGGCGAGCTCCTTGGAGATCTCCTCGTCCTCGGTGGGCACCATGCGGTCGGCGAACTCGACGATGGTGACGTCCACGCCGAAGTTGCTCATGACGTAGGCGAACTCCACACCGATGGCACCGGAACCGGCGATGACGATGGAGCCCGGCAGCTCGGAGTTGAGGATCTGCTCCTCGTAGGTGACCACGTTGTCGCTGAGCTCCACGCCCGGGAGCATGCGGGTGGTGGCACCGGCGGCGATGATGAGGTCGTCGCAGGTGATCTCCTGCGTGCCGCCGTCGTTGAGCTCGACGGTCAGGGAGTTGGGGCCGGTGAGGGTGCCCCAGCCGTCCACCTCCGTGACCTTGTTCTTCTTCATGAGGAAGTGGACGCCCTTGACGATGCCCTCGGACACCTTGCGGCTGCGCGCGTGGGTGGGGCCGTAGGACATCGTGGCGTCGCCCTCGATGCCGAAGGTCTTCTTCTCGTGGTTCAGGGTGTGGGCCAGCTCGGCGTTGCGGAGCAGGGCCTTGGAGGGGATGCAGCCGACGTTGAGGCAGACACCACCCCAGTACTTCTTCTCCACCACGGCGACCTTCTTGCCGAGCTGGGATGCGCGGATGGCGGCGACGTAGCCACCGGGGCCCGCGCCAAGGACAACGACGTCAAAGTGATCGGCCATGGGGCCAGTATTGCAAGCCCACGTGCGCGGGGTGCGCACGCAGGTGGTTGACTGGGCGCTCCCGCCCTGCCGGGCGCCGCACTCGACCCCACGGGAGCCGTCATGGAGCGTCACGCACTGTCCGTCACCGCCGAGAACCACCCCGGTGTGCTCACGCAGGTCTGCGGCCTGTTCGCCACCCGCGAGGCCAACATCCAGTACCTCGCCGCCGGTCCCACCGACCAGCGCGGCCTCTCGCACATGACCATCGTGGTGCGCGCGGCCGCCCAACTGGACGTGGAGGACCTCGTGGACCACGCCCACAAGGTGCCGCACGTCACCGCCGTGGACGTGCTCGAGGACGTGGACACCGTCGTCGACGAGCTGCAGGCCATGAACGAGCGCGCCCCCCGCACCGTGGGCAGCCTCACGCAGCGCGCCTTCTGAGGTGGGCCCCACCCCCGCCCCGACCGCAGCCCGCACCCTCCTGGTCGACCTGCTCGGGGAGGGGGCGGGCCCGTTCGCGCTGCTGCGCCGGGCCGACGACCCCGAGGTGGTGCTGCTGCTGCGCGGCGAGGTCACCGACCTGGAGCACCTGGCGGACCTGCCGGCACCCGGCGAGCACCCCGTGCTGGCCATGGTGCCCTACCGCCAGGTGGCCGAGCGGGGCTTCGCCGCCCACGACGACGGCGCCCCGCTGCGGGTGCTGCTGCCGCGCCACACCGACCGGCTGCCGGTGGCTGAGGTGGCCGCGGCCCTGACCGAGCTGGTGCCCGAGCCCGCGGCCGTCTCCGGCGAGCGCATGAGCGTCTCCGACGCGGACTACGCCGCCATGGTGCGCCGCGTCATCACCGACGAGATCGGCCACGGCGAGGGGGCCAACTTCGTGCTCCGCCGCGACGTGGTGGCCGACGTGGAGGGTCCGCCCTCCACCGCCGCGCTGGGCTGGTTCGCCCGCCTGCTGGAGGCCGAGGCCGGCGCGCACTGGACCTTCGTGGTGCACACACCCGGCCACACGCTGGTGGGGGCCTCCCCGGAGCGCCACGTCGGCGTCGCCGGCGGCCGCGCGGTGATGAACCCCATCTCCGGGACCTTCCGCCATGGCGAGCATGCCACCCCCGAGGCCCTCGTGGAGGCCTTCCGGGGCTTCCTGTCCGACACCAAGGAGACCGAGGAACTCTTCATGGTGGTGGACGAGGAGATGAAGATGATGGCGCGCGTCTGCGCCAGCGGCGGCCGGATGACCGGTCCGCACCTCAAGCAGATGGCGCACCTCACCCACACCGAGTACCTGCTCGACGGCGCCACGGACATGGACCCGCGCGAGGTGCTGCGCGAGACGATGTTCGCCCCCACCGTCACCGGCTCGCCGATGGAGAACGCCTGCCGTGTCATCCACCGCCACGAGCCCACCGGTCGCGGCTACTACTCGGGTGTGCTGGCGCTGCTGGACCGTGACGAGGAGGGACGCGAGCGGCTCGACGCCCCCATCGTCATCCGCACCGCGCAGCTGCCCCACGACGGCACCGTGAGCGTGTCGGCCGGCGCCACCCTGGTGCGCCACAGCGACCCCGAGGCCGAGGTGGCCGAGACCGCGGTGAAGGCCACCGGGATGCTCGCCGCGATGGGCCTGCGCCCCCAGCGCCCGGTCGCCGAGGCCCCGGACCTGGCCGCCCTGCCCGAGGTGTCCGACGCCCTGGCGGCCCGCAACGAGCGGCTCTCGCCCTTCTGGCTCGCGCCGCAGGCCCCCACCCACCTGGAGGGCGTGGCCGGCGCGAGCGTGCTCGTGGTGGACGCAGAGGACGCCTGGACGCAGATGCTGGCCCACCAGCTGCGCCACCTGGGCCTGCGGGCCGAGGTGCGCCGCTGGGACACCGTCACCCCCGAGGACGTCGCCGGCCCGGGCGCTCCGGACCTGCTGCTCAGCGGGCCCGGCCCCGGCGACCCGAGCGACCTCGCCTCATCCCGCATCGCCCGCCTGCACGAGCTGGTCCGGGCCCGGCTGGGTGCCGGTCTGCCGCTGGTGGCGGTCTGCCTGAGCCACCAGGTGCTCAGCCACGCCGCGGGCCTGCCCATCGTGCGGCTCGAGGAGCCCCAGCAGGGCGTGCAGCTCGAGGTCGACTGGTTCGGCCGGCCCGCCCGCATCGGGTTCTACAACACCTTCGTGGCCCGGCACGGCGGGGAGCCCGTGGAGGTCTCGGGGCGTCCGCTGGAGGTGACCGCCGACCCGACCACCGGTGCCGTGCGCGGTCTGCGGGGGCCGGGCGTGGCCTCCATCCAGGGCCACGCCGAGTCGGTGCTCTCGGCCGACGGCCTGCCCGTGCTCCAGGAGATGGTGCGGCACGCCCTGGGGGGGCTGAACGGCTCCGACACGGACGCGAGGAGGGGCACCCCACGGGGTGCCCCTCCTCGCGTCCGTCGTGCGGGCGCCGGGGTGCTCAGGGACGGCTGGCGCGGCGCTGCTGCGCCTTGCGCCAGAGGAACCACAGCACGGCGACGACGAGCAGCACGGCCACGACCTTGCTGATGATCCCCACGACGCCCTCCACGGCCTGCCAGTTGGCGCCCAGGGCGTACCCCAGTCCCACGAGCAGGCCGTTCCACACCAGGGTGCCCAGGAGCGTGTACACGAAGAAGGTGCCGAAGGGCATGCCCGAGGTGCCTGCGGGGATCGAGATGAGCGAGCGGACCCCGGGCACGCACCGGCCGGTCAGGACCGCGACCTTGCCGTAGCGGTCGAACCAGCGGTGTGCGGCGTCGGCGTCGTCCTCGTCCACCAGTGGCAGCTTGGCCATCCAGCGGATGGTGCGCTCCCGGCCCCACGCCCGGGCGACGCCGTACAGCAGGCAGGCGCCGGCGACGGCACCGGCGGTGGTCCACAGCATCACCTCCACCCAGCCCATCTGCCCCTGGCCGATGGTGAAGCCCGCCAGGGGGAGCACCAGCTCGCTGGGGATCGGCGGGAAGACGGTCTCGAGAAGCATCAGCAGGGCCAGGCCGGGGCCGCCGAGGGTCTCGATGGTGTGGGTGATCCACTCGCTCAGGTTGGGCATGGGGCAAGGCTAGGCCGGGGATGCTGGGGGAACCCTGTGGGGCGCCCGTGAATCACGCCTCACAGGACGGGGTGCACGACGAAGCCCCACCCGGTGGAACCGGGTGGGGCTTCGCGGCAGTCTCTCGGAGTGGCCAGAGGCGGGGTCGAACCGCCGACCTTTCGATTTTCAGTCGAACGCTCTACCAACTGAGCTATCTGGCCAGGGCGATGACCGAAATCATCGTTCCAGCGACCTCGACGGGACTCGAACCCGCGACCTCCGCCGTGACAGGGCGGCGCGCTAACCAACTGCGCCACGAGGCCTTGCATTCGCGCCTCACCGGCGCGACTGGAGAACCATACGTGAATCCACGCTGAGTGCAAAATCGGCTCCAGCAGGCGCGTCGGGGGCCCGTGCGCAGCGCACGGGCCCCCGACGCGGTGCTCAGCTGGTGCTGTAGCCGACGACGTAGCCGACCTTCTCGTCGTGGTCGTCGGTGTACCCGGCGAACTCGTCGCGGATGTCGTTCTCCACGGCGTCGCTCACCACCGCCTTGACCATGAGGTTGAACGTCACGTTGGTGAACGTCCGCGGGGAGTAGTACTTCAGCGGCATCGTGAAGCTCTGGCCCGGGGCCAGGGTGCCGTTGTAGGTGTACATGTACATCTGGCCGGTGCCCCGGGCGGTGCGCCCGGTGCTGGTGCGCACCCAGGTCACGGCCGTGTTGGTGGTCACGGCGCCCAGCTGGTCCGAACCCAAGGGGGCGCTGTCCGAGCCGTAGTCACGCATCTCGAACTCGACGGTGCCGGTCGGGTTCACCGCGTCGCCGGGGCCGACGTTGGTCACGGTGATCGACGGCGGCAGGGCCGCCTGGCGCGTGGCCACGGTGGTGAGGCGGTTGGGGTCGGGCTGCTTCATCTGGTCGAAGAACTCGTAGTTCTTCCAGATGGTGTCGTCCAGCGCGTACTCGAGGGTGTCCCAGTCGAAGTTGGGGTCCTCGACGGTGACCGCCAGGTTGGCGCTCGAGACGCTGGCGGCGAGCGCCGGTGCCGCGGCGGTGGCCACGACGGCCGGAACGCTCCAGAGGGCGGCGCGGGTCGCCACTCGGCGGGTCTGGGTGTTCATCAGGCAAACCTCCCGGCCGCGATGAGGCGGTCCATGCAGCGCTCGGCGAGCGCGGTGATCGTCACGAAGGGGTTGACGCCGATCTTGGCCGGGATGAGCGAGCCGTCGATGGCGAAGAGGCCGGGGGCTCCCTTGACCTCACCGTTGAGGTCGGTGGCCTCGCCCAGGACCATCCCGCCCAGCGGGTGGTACGTGAAGTAGTCCGTGAAGATCTTGCCCTTCTCGAACAGGTCGGTGGCGTAGGTGGTGCCGTTGGCGGCATTGACCTTGTCGAACACGGCGCGGGCCGCGGCCACGGACGGGGCGTGCTTGGTGGTGTTCCAGTCGAGGCTCACGGAGCCGTCGGCGTTGGGGGAGAACGACCCGTAGTTGGGGTTGTTCGTGATGGCCAGGTAGAGCGCGCGGTCGATCTCGATGCCGGCCGGCAGCGGCGCGATCTCGGCGAACACCGAGGCGGTGGTGTTGTCCCACGCCTTGACGCCCATGGTCGGGATGCCGGACTGGAAGCGACCGGCGCCGCGGGCGTTGATGGCCAGCATGGTGTTGCCGTTGGGGCCCCACTTCTGGCCCACCGCGCTGTTGAGGCCGGGGATGTCGCCGCGGTACTTGGACTGCACCATGAGCTTGGAGGTGCCGACGGAACCGGCGGCCAGCACGACGCGGTCGTAGACGGCCTGGCGCTCGCTCTGCACGACGCCGTCGAAGTTGATGGTCTTGAGGTCCAGCAGCCAGGTGCCGTCGGCCTGCTGGCGGATGCGCGTGGTCTCGGTGAGGGTCACCAGATTGACCAGGCCGGTGGCCAGGGCGCGCTTGATGTAGGTCTTGGCCAGCGACTTCTTGCCGTGGTTGTTGCCGAAGATGACCTCCTGGGCGAGGGCGGAACGCTCCTCCTCCTGGTAGGACTCACGGCGCATGTAGTCCCAGTCGTAGACGTTGGGCACCGGCACGGACGAGAGGCCGGCCTTCTTGGCGGCCCGCACGCCGTTGCGGGTGAACTGGTACCACGGCGAGTAGGCGATCATGTCGCCCTCGGGCTTGAACACGCCCAGGTTGGCGTTGGCGCGCGGGAAGTACGTGCCGTACATCTCCGCGGCGTCCACCTGCGGCAGCACCATCTCGAAGAAGCTGCGGTCCGGGGTCACGGCCATGCCGCCGTTGGCGAGCGAGCCACCACCCACGCCGCGGCCCACGTACACCTTCATGTTGGCGAAGCGCTCGAGGCCCAGGACGCCGGCGCCGGCGTCGATGTCCTTGTTGACGATGTCGAGCCCGAAGAGGGTGGAGAAGGGCAGGTCGGTGCGGGTCTCGAACCACATCGACCGGGAGGTCGGCTCGGTCATCGACGTGAACGTCTTGCCGTTGAGGCCCGGGCCCATGTTCTCCCAGTCGCACCCCATCTCGATGAGGTCGACGGGGATGCCGCGCGAGGTGAGCGCGAGGGCGGCGACGGCGCCGCCGTACCCGGACCCGATGATGGCGATGCGGCGGTTCCCGGCGGCCTGCGCGGGGGCGCCGGTGGCTGAGGCGACGGCCACGGCAGCAGCGGATGCCGTGGCTCCCCTCAGCATCGTCCTGCGGCTTGTCTGCATGTGTACTCCCTGGGGGAACGCGTGTGAGTGCGGGACTGTTCGCCGTCCCGCCATGCGCATCCTCCCGCAGGTTGAGGCCCCCCATTTTTCCTGAAGGGTGAAAAGGCCGTCCCGGATGGCGACGACCATCGGCCAGAGGAGTGAAATCCTCGGCAGGGGCTCACTCACGGCCGCGGAGAAAGGCCGGATGAGAGATAGGTCACAGGGCGGTTCCGCGGGGGAGTCGCGCCTCGTGTGGTGTGGCATCCCCAACGGGATTCGAACCCGCGTTACCGGCGTGAAAGGCCGGGGTCCTAGGCCGCTAGACGATGGGGACCCGCCGGCGCGGCGGTCGTCCGCCCGCTCCGGCGCGCACAGTGTACGCAGTCACAGTCGCGCGGCCGCCCACTCCTTGACCTGCGTGGCCGGCCACGTGGTGACGATCCGCTCCGGAGGGATGCCGGCGTCGGCGGCCCGCTGCGCGCCGAACGCGAGTAGGTCCAGCTGGCCGGGTGCGTGGGCGTCGCTGTCGATGCTGAACAGGCAGCCGGCCTCCAGGGCCAGGGCGATGAGCTCGTCGGGCGGGTCCTGTCGCTCGGGACGGGCGTTGAGCTCCACGGCCACGCACTCCTGGGCACAGGCCGCGAACACCGCCTCGGCGTCGAACTCGCTCGGTGGACGGGTGCCGCGGCCGCCCGTCACCAGGCGGCCGGTGCAGTGCCCCAGCACCGACGTGAGCGGGTTGCGCACCGCGGCCAGCATGCGGGGCGTCATCTCGGCCGACGGCATGCGGAGCTTCGAGTGCACGCTCGCCACCCGGACGTCCAGGGTCGCCAGCAGGTCCTCGCGCTGGTCGAGCGTGCCGTCGTCCAGCACGTCCACCTCGATGCCGTGGAGCAGCTCGAGCGACCGCCCCTCGTCGGCCAGCTGCTGCCGGACCTGCGCCACCGTGTCGCGCTGGGCCACCAACCGCTCGGCCGACAGGCCGTTGGCCACCCGCAGCCGCGGGGAGTGGTCGGTGACGGCCAGGTAGTCCCGCCCCAGCGCGTCGGCGGCACGGGCCATCTCCAGCAGGGGGGCCCCGCCGTCGCTGTCGCTGGTGTGGCTGTGCAGGTCCCCGGCGAGCAGTCCGAGGAGCTCGCGGCCGGCGGGCGTCATCTCGAGCAGCGGTCCCCCGTGCTCCTCGCGTGCTGCGGCGAGCTTGGTGGGCACCTCGCCCGCCACGGCCTCGCGCACCACGGCGGCGGTGGAGGAACCGATGCCGCGCAGCTCCTGCCAGCTGTCGGCCTCCGTGTGGCGGGCGAACTCCTCCTCGGAGAGGCCCTCCACCACCGTCACGGCGTTGCGGTAGGCCTCGATGCGGCGGGAGGACTGCCGGGCCCGCTCGTTGAGGAAGGCCACCTCGCGCAGGCAGGCCAGGGCCCGGGCGCGGGGCGCGGTGGGGAGGTCGGGGGGAGGGCTGCTCACCGCATCGAGCCTAGCCCTGCGTGGTCCGGGGCAGGCCGTGCGGATCGAGCTGGGGGGGCGCAGGATGGGCCCATGGAGAACCTGCACGAGGTGCCCGGTCCCGCACTGACCGCCGACCAGCTGCACAGGCTGTTGCGGCTGCGAGTCGACGTGTTCGTGGTGGAGCAGGAGTGCCCCTACGCGGAGGTGGACGGCCGGGACCTGCTGCCCACCACGACCCACGTCTGGGTGGAGGAGGGGAGCGAGGTCGCCTCGACGCTGCGCCTGCTCGACGCGGGCGGACCGGACGGTGCCCTCGTCGTCGGACGGGTGGTCACCGCGGCGCCACACCGGGGGGCCGGGTTGGCGGCCCGCCTCCTGGAGCGGGTGCTCGACGCCCACGGCCACCGTCGCCTGGAGCTCGAGGCGCAGGCGCACCTGGCGGGCTGGTACGAGCGCTTCGGCTTCGCCCGTGCGGGGGCGGACCTCGACCTGGACGGCATCACCCACACGCCCATGGTGCGGGTGCCGGGCGGGGCGGCATGATGGGCAGGGAACCGTCCCCGAGCAGTGAGGAGACCGCCATGGCGGACCTGAGCGACCACGGCCCGAAGCCGTACACGGTCAACATCGAGGAGGCCACCCTGGCCAACGAGAACTTCCGCGCCACCCTGTGGACCGGCGAGTACCTGCAGATGACGGTCATGACCATCCCCGTGGGTGGCGAGGTCGGTCTGGAGATGCACGCCGACCACGACCAGTTCCTCCGCATCGAGCAGGGCACGGCCCGCGTGCAGATGGGTCCGGCGGAGGACGACCTCTCGTACGACGAGACCGTCGGGGACGACTGGGTGGCCCTCGTGCCCGCCGGCCAGTGGCACAACATCACCAACACCGGTGACGAGCCGCTGAAGCTCTACTCCCTGTACGGCCCGCCGGACCACGTCAAGGGCACCGTCCACGCGACGAAGGACGACGCGGAGAACGACCCCAACGAGCAGCACTGAGCGCGACTGCACGAGCGCGACGAGGCCCCCGCACCGGACGGTGCGGGGGCCTCGTGCGTGCGCTGACAGTGGGCCCCGTGGGACTCGAACCCACAACCTACGGATTAAAAGTCCGCAGCTCTGACCATTGAGCTAGAGGCCCCCCGCCGGCGACCGCCCGCGGGTCCGCGTGAGTCTATCCGCGGGGTTCCGCCTGCCTGTGGACACCGTGGTGAGGCTGTCGGTGGGTGCTGTCAGGGTGGCCCCATGACCAGCAGCACCCAGGACCGCGCGCTCGAGGCGCTCCGCCGCCTCGTCGGACGTGAGGACGCCACCTTCCGCGACGGCCAGCTCGATGCCGTGCGGGCACTCGTGGAGGACCGGTCGCGCGTGCTCGTCGTCCAACGCACCGGGTGGGGCAAGTCGGCCGTCTACTTCGTGGCCACGGCACTGCGCCGCGCCGAGGGGGCCGGCCCCACCGTCATCGTGTCCCCACTGTTGGCCCTCATGCGCGACCAGGTCGCCGCGGCCGGCCGGGCCGGGGTGCGCGCGGTCACCATGAACTCCGCCAACGCCACGGAGTGGGACGAGGTGCGTGCCGCGCTGGCGGCCGACCAGGTGGACGTTCTCCTGGTGAGCCCGGAGCGGCTCAACAACCCGCGCTTCCGCGAGGAGCAGCTGCCCGAGCTCAACCGCCGGTGCGGCCTGCTCGTGGTCGACGAGGCCCACTGCATCAGCGACTGGGGGCACGACTTCCGTCCCGACTACCGGCGCATCCGCACCCTGCTGGCCGAGCTGCCCGGCGACACCCCCGTGCTGGCGACCACGGCCACGGCCAACGAACGGGTCGTCGCCGACGTGGTGGAGCAGCTCACCGTCGGCCCCGGTGGCACCGCCCACCCGGTGACCACCATCCGGGGCGGGCTGGCCCGTGACTCACTGCGGCTGGGGGTCCTCCTCGGCCCGGGAGGGCGCCCTCTCTCCCCGGAGCAGCGGCTGGCGTGGATGGTGGCGCACCTCGACGACCTGCCCGGTTCCGGCATCGTGTACTGCCTCACGGTCTCGGCGGCCGAGGACGTGACGGCGGCGCTCGCCCAGGCCGGCCACCGGGTGGCCGCGTACACGGGACGCACCGACTCCGACGACCGCGCGCGGCTCGAGGCGGCGCTCAAGGACGACGAGGTCAAGGCGCTCGTGGCCACCTCGGCCCTGGGCATGGGCTTCGACAAGCCGGACCTCGGCTTCGTCGTGCACCTGGGGGCGCCGAGCTCGCCGGTGGCCTACTACCAGCAGGTCGGTCGTGCCGGTCGCGCTACCGAACGGGCCGACGTGGTGCTGCTGCCCGGCACCGAGGACCCCGACATCTGGCGCTACTTCGCCACCGTCTCCATGCCCCGCCAGGAGCAGGCCGATGCCGTGCTGGCCGCCCTGGCACAGGCGGGGCGCCCGCTCTCCACGCCCGCCCTGGAGACGCTCGTGGACGTGCGCCGCACCCGGCTGGAGCTGCTGCTCAAGGTGCTCGACGTCGACGGGGCGGTCACCAAGGTGCCCGGTGGCTGGACCACCACCGGCGAGCCGTGGGCCTACGACGCCGAGCGCTACGGCCGGGTGGCCGAGGCGCGAGAGCGCGAGGCCGCCCTGATGCGGGAGTACCAGACCACCACCGGGTGCCGCATGCAGTTCCTGCAGCGCACCCTCGACGACGCCACCGCCGAGCCGTGCGGACGGTGCGACACCTGCGCGGGCCCGTGGCTCCCCACGGACGTCCCCGACCAGGCCGTGGAGGTCGCTCGCGGGGCGCTGGGTTCCAGCGGCGTGGTGCTGGAACCCCGGGCCCAGTGGCCCACGGGCATGGACCGCCTCGGGGTGCCGGCCAAGGGCCGCATCCCGGCCGACGAGCAGCTCGAGCCGGGGCGCGCGCTGGCCCGCCTCAGCGACCTCGGGTGGGGACAGCGTCTGCGCACGGTGCTCGCCGAGGACCAGCCGGTGCCGGACGACCTGGTGCGCGCGGTGGTGCTGCTGCTCGCCGACTGGGGCTGGGCGGAGCGGCCCGTCGGCGTGGTGGCCGTGCCGTCCCGCCGTCGCCCGCAGCTGGTGGGCTCGCTCGCCGAGCGCATCGCCAGCATCGGGCGCCTGCCCCTGCTCGGGACCCTCGACCTCGTGGACGGTGGCCCGGTGGGCGAGCCCGGGGGCAACAGCGCCTTCCGCCTGGCGGGGGCGTGGGAGCGCCTGGCCGTCGGGCCGGACCTCGCCCGCGCCCTCGGGGCCACGCCGGGTCCGGTGCTCCTGGTCGACGACCTCGTGGATTCGCGGTGGACCCTCACCGTGGCCGGGCGGGCCCTGCGACGGGCCGGGGCCGACGCGGTGCTCCCGCTGGCGCTCGCCGTCGAGGGCTGACGGACCACGGGGGCAGGAATCCCACCGGGGTGGGACCACGGGATGAGTCCGCGGTCGGGTCCCCGTTCCTACCGTGTGCGCATGGACGTCTGGAGCACACGGTCGCTCACCAAGCGGTTCGGCACCTTCACCGCGGTGCAGGACCTCGACATCACGGTGGGGGAGGGGGTCACCGGCGTCGTCGGCCACAACGGGGCGGGCAAGTCCACGCTGATCCGCATGCTCCTGGGCCTCGAGCCGCCGACCTCCGGCACGGCCACCGTCTTCGGCATCGACCCCGCCGAGGACCCACGAGGGGCCCGGGCCCGGGTGGGCTTCATGCCCGAGTACGACTGCCTGCCCCCGGACGTCAGTGCGGCGCGCGCGATCATGCACTACGGCCGGGTCTCCGGCCTGCCGCGCGACATCGCCCGGGAGCGGGCCTCGGACGTGCTGCGCCACGTGGGCCTGGAGGAGGCGCGGCACCGCCCCGTGGGCACCTACTCCACCGGCATGAAGCAGCGCGCCAAGCTCGCGCAGGCCCTGGTGCACGACCCCGACCTGGTGATGCTCGACGAGCCGACCAACGGCCTCGACCCGGCTGGACGCGACGAGATGCTCGACCTCGTGCAGCGCATCGGGCACGACTTCGGCATCTCGGTGCTCGTGACCTCGCACCTGCTGGGCGAGCTCGAGCGCATCTGCGACCACGTCGTGGTGCTGGACGGCGGCCGTCTGGTGACCTCCGCCGCCATCGGCGACCTCACCGCCGACACCGGCGCCCTGGAGGTGGAGGTCGACGGGGAGGGGGCGACCTCCGGCCTCATCGCCGGGCTGCACTGCCGCGGCATCGAGGCGGGCCGCAGCGGGAGCCGGGTGGTGGTCCCCGACGGGTCGGGCGACGCCCGTGCCGCCGTCGTGGAGCTCTGTGCGCAGAACGGGTGGGGCCTCTCGCGGATGACCGCCGCGCGCCACCAGCTGTCCGAGCTGTTCCTGGGAGAGGACGACGCCGCATGAGCACCCCCGACCGCACCGACCCGGCCGCCGCGCCGCGGTCGGTCATCCACGACCTGGGCTACCAGGGCTACGACGGGCCTCGGACCGGGCGCATCGGCACCCTCGGCTACATGGTGCGCCAGGGGTACGCCTCGGCCTTCGGTCTCGGGCGCACCTGGAAGGGCAAGGTCATGCCGTGGCTCTGCCTGGCGCTCATGTCTGCCCCCATGCTCATCACCGGCGCCGTGATGGTGATCTTCGGCGGCCTGGCGGAGGAGCCCATCTTCCACCCGGCCCGCGTGCCCTACGCGTTCGCCACCTTGGTGGCCCTCTTCGCCGCGGTGGCCGCTCCGGTGCTGTTCTCCGCCGACCTGCGCTCCCGCGCGATCGTCCACTACCTGTCCCGGCCCCTGAGCCGCACCGACTACGTCCTCTCCCGGCTGGGTGCCCTGGTGCTCGCGCTGTTCACGCTCCAAGCCGTGGGCATCCTCGTCGGGACCCTCGGCTGGTGGCTGGGTGGCGGTGACGCCGGAACCGTCTGGGGCGCCGCGCTGGTGGGTGCCCTGGGTGCGCTCCTGGTGTCCGTCGCCGTGGGTACGCTCGCCGGCCTCGTGGCCGCGCTCACCCCCCGACGGGGTGTGGCGACGGCCGTGATCCTCGGCGTGCTGCTGGTGCTGGGGGCCGTGGTCAGCGTGGTCAACGAGGCCGTGGCGTCCATGGGCAGCCAGCACGGGCTGATGGCCCGGTGGGCTTCGCTGCTGAGCCCCAACACGGCCGTGGAGCGGGTGCTGGCCTGGCTCACCGGCAACGAGGAGCTGACGCCGGCGCTCGACGACGCCACCGCGGCCGGGTACCTGGTCGTGCTCGTGGTCGCCTGCGTGCTGGGGATCCTGGGCCTCGTGGCCCGCTACCGGAGGGTGAACTGATGGCCACCGTGACGATCGACGGCGTGTCCCGCTGGTTCGGCGACGTGGTCGCCGTGAACGACGTGACCTTCGACCTGGAGCCCGGCATCACCGGGCTGCTGGGCCCCAACGGTGCGGGCAAGTCCACCCTCATGGCGATGGTGGCCGGGTTCGAGTCCACCTCGGCCGGCACCATCACGCTCGACGGGGAGCCGGTGCGCGGCAACCCCGGCATCTACCGGCGCCTGGGCATGATGCCGGAGACCGAGGCCATGTACGACGAGCTCACCGGGCGTGAGTTCGTCACGGCCATGGCCCGCCTGCACAAGCTGCCGGACGCCCGCGCCGCCGCCCGACGGGCGCTCGAGGTGGTGGACCTCGTCGACGCGGCCGACCGCCGGGTGGGCAAGTACTCCAAGGGCATGCGACAGCGCGCCAAGATGGCCGCCGCGCTCGTCCACGAGCCCGAGGTGCTGCTGCTCGACGAGCCCTTCAACGGCATGGACCCCGGTCAGCGCGTGCGCCTCATGGGGACGCTCCACGAGTACGCCGACCGCGGGGCCACCGTGCTCGTGAGCAGCCACATCCTCGAGGAGGTGCAGCAGCTGGCCGGCACCATCCAGGTGATGCTGGCCGGACGCCACCTCGCCTCGGGCAACTTCCGCGAGCTGCGACGCCTCATGACCAACCGGCCGCACCGATACGCGGTGCAGTCGTCCGACGACCGTGCCCTGGCCGCGGCCCTCATCGCCCGCGACGGCGCCTCGTCGGTGGCCCTGGGGGAGGGCGCCGCGTCCGGGCTCGAGGTGCAGGTCACCGACTTCGAGGCGTTCTCGCGCCTCCTGCCCGCCGTGGCGCACCGCGCGGGCATCGCCCTGCACAGCGTGCGCCCCACCGACGAGTCGCTCGAGAGCGTCTTCGGCTACCTCGTGGAAGGACGGTGAGGTCCATGACGATCGCCACCATGACCTGGCGGGCGCTCTCCCGTGGGCTGCGCCCCCTGCTCCTGCTCGCCCTGCCGGTCGGCGGCCTGCTGCTGGCGCTGCTGCTGCGCGTGGTCGCCGAGGGGGGTGATCCCGTGCTGGCCGACCAGGTGGTGCGCGACCTGGGCACCTCGGTGGTCGTGCCGCTCACCGCCCTGCTGGTGGCCGTCAACGGCCTGGGCAACGAGGTGGACGACTCCTCGGTGGTGCACGTGCTGGCCACCCCCACCTCGCGGGCCTCCGTCCTCGCCCAGAAGATGCTGGTGGTCTGCGGCGTCTCGGCGCTGCTCGGCGCCCTGACGGCCGGGGGCATGGCCGGCGTGATGGGCTCCGAGGAGGTGACCTCCTGGGTGGTGGCCGGCGCGGTCTCCGGCCTGGCCAACGGGGCGGTCTTCACCGCGCTCTCGGCCTGGGTCAAGCACGCGGTGATGATCGGCGCGCTCTACCTGGTCCTCTGGGAGGGCATGCTCATCGGGCTCGCGCCCCGCGCCCGCTTCCTCAGCCTCCACCACGCCTCGATGGCGGTGGCCGAACAGTTCCGCGACGCCCGGGCCTCGGTGGACCTCACCGACCTCAGCGCCACCGGCGGCGTGATGGTGCTGGTCGTGGCCCTGCTGCTCGGGTTCGTGCTGGCCTGGTGGGCACTGCGCAGGATGCGACTGGCCAAGGGTTCGTGACACTCTTCGGTGCATGAGCCGCACCACACCGTCGTCGGAGGCGTCGGGGGCCAGTGCCCTCGGCGCCTCCGACGTGTCCGGGCCAGCGTCGCCCGCCTCCTCCCTGTCCTCCTCGCTCGTCGAGACCACCGGCTTCGAGGTGGTGGCCGAGTCCGAGCGCACTGGCAGGCCGTCCGACCTCTTCTGGCCTTGGTTCGCGGCCAACATCAGCGTCTTCGGCCTGTCCTACGGCACGTGGATCCTCGACTTCGGCATCAGTTTCCGGCAGGCCCTGCTCGTCGGTGTCCTCGGGGTGTTCGTGAGCTTCCTCCTCTGCGGCGTCGTCGCCCTGGCCGGCAAGCGCGGCTCGGCCCCCACCATGGCGCTCTCCCGTGCGCCCTTCGGCGTGCACGGCAACAAGCTGCCCGGTGTGGTCTCGTGGCTGCTGTCCATCGGGTGGGAGACGGTGCTGGCCATCCTCGCGACCCTGGCCACGGCCACCATCGCCGAGCGCCTCGGCTGGGGTGGTGGCACGCTCACCAAGGTGGCGGCCGCGGTCGTGGTGGCGGGCCTCATCATCACCGCCGCGGTCCTGGGCTACCGCGTGATCATGCGCCTGCAGTCGGTGCTCACCTGGCTCACCGGCGCCATCACCGTGCTGTACGTGCTCCTCACGCTCGACGAGGTCGACCTCACCGCGGTGCAGGGCATCCCGGACGGCTCCGCCCAGGCGATGGTGGGCGCCCTCATCATGACCATGACCGGCTTCGGCCTGGGCTGGATCAACATCGCCAGCGACTGGTCGCGCTACCTGCCGCGCTCCACCCCCGGCGGTCAGGTGGTCTTCTGGAACACCCTGGGTGGTGCGCTGGCGCCGGCCCTGCTCGTGGTCTTCGGCCTGCTGCTGGCCGGGTCGGACGAGGGGCTGCGGGCCGGCATCGCGGCCGACCCCATCGGCGCGCTGGCGGCGGCCCTGCCCACCTGGTTCCTCGTGCCCTTCCTCGTCGCCGCGGTGCTGAGCCTCGTGAGCGGCGCCGTGCTGGGCATCTACTCCTCGGGCCTCACGCTGCTCAGCCTGGGTGTGCGCCTGCCCCGCCCGATGGCGGCCGGCGTCGACGGCGTGCTGCTGACCGCCGGCACGCTGTACGTGGTGTTCGTGGCCGAGGACTTCTTCGGTCCCTTCCAGGGCTTCCTCATCACCCTCGGCGTGCCGATCGCGGCCTGGGCGGGCGTCCTCATCGCCGACATCCTCATGCGCCGCCGCGACTACGACGAGGCCGCGCTGTTCGACGCCCGCGGCCGCTACGGGTCCGTGGCCTGGGGCCCGGTGCTGCTCATGCTGCTGGCCTCGGTGGTGGGCTGGGGCCTGGTGACCAACTCCTATGCCGACTGGCTGGGCTGGCAGGGCTACCTGCTCGGCCCGCTGGGGCTCGGCGGCCGCGAGGGGGCGTGGGCGTGGTCCAACCTCGGCGTGCTCGTGGCACTCGGTCTGGGCTTCCTCGGCTACCTGCTCGTGGGCCGGGGCCGCGTGCGCCGGCAGGAGGAGCGGGCGTGAGCGCCGGCCGACCGGAGGGTGCGGGACCGGTGGACGTGGTCGACGCCGGCCTGGGGGCGATGGGGGTGGCGCCCGAGCCGTGGCTCGTGGTGATCGACCCGCAGCGCATCTTCGCCGACCCCGCCACGAGTCCGTGGGGCTCGCCGATGTTCGCCGAGACCGTGCCGGCCATCCGCCGGCTCGCCGCGGCGCACCCGGGCCGGGTGGTGGTGACCCGCTTCGTGGCCGACGAGGAGCCCACCGGTTCCTGGGTGCCCTACTACCGGGAGTGGTCCTTCGCGCAGGTGCCGGACGCCGACCCGCTCTACGAGGTGGTGCCGGAGCTGGCCGACCTGGACGCGCTGGTGGTCACCGAGCCGACCTTCGGCAAGTGGCACGACATGCTGCAGGCCGTGGTGGGGGAGAACGCCCACCTGCGCCTGGCGGGGGTGGCGACCGACTGCTGCGTGGTCGCCACCGCCCTGCCGGCGGCGGACGCGGGGGCCTTCGTGGAGGTGGTCACCGACGCCTGCGCCGGTTCCACACCCGAGAACCACGAGCTGGCCCTGCGGCAGATGGCCCTCTTCGCCCCGCAGGTCACGCAGGTGACCACCTCGCAGGTGCTCGACGACTGATCAGCCGGCGCGGCCCTTCATGCGGGGGTTGTTGCGGTTGATGACGTAGGTGCGGCCGCGGCGGCGCACCACCTGGGCGCCGGGCTGGCGGGCGAGCGAGCGCAGGGAGGCGCGGACCTTCATCGGATCACCTCGCCGCGGGCGAGCATGTCCTGCACGACGGCGTCGATGCCGCGCTTGTCGATGGTGCGCAGGCCCTTGGTGCTGACGTCGAGGCGGACGGTGCGGCCCAGGGAGGGCACGTAGAAGCGGCGGCGCTGGACGTTGGGGGTCCAGCGGCGCTTGCTGCGGCGGTGGGAGTGGCTGATGGTGTGGCCGAAGGAGACCGTGGCCCCCGTGACCTGGCAACGTGAACTCATGGGGCGGGACCGTATCTCACCTGAGAACCATTCTCAAACAGGGTCGGTGCCGCCCTTGGGCTGTCGGTGCCCGGTGCGATGATGGGCGCGATGACCGACCACGCTGCCCCCGCGCCGTCCGAGACCCGCCGCTTGGTGGACCGCCTGCCCTCCAGCACCACGCCCGACGGCGCCGCGGTCCACGAGGCCTTCGTCGAGTGGGCCACCGAGCAGGGCATCGACCTCTACCCCCACCAGGACGAGGCCGCCCTGGAGCTCGCGGCCGGCAGCAACGTCATCCTCGCCACCCCCACCGGGTCGGGGAAGTCGCTGGTGGGCGTGGCCGGGCACTTCGTGGCCCTGGCCCAGGACAAGGTGTCCTTCTACACGGCGCCGCTCAAGGCCCTGGTGAGCGAGAAGTTCTTCGCCCTCGTGGACGTCTTCGGTGCCGAGAACGTCGGCATGATGACCGGCGACGCCGCCGTGAACCCCGACGCCCCGATCATCGCCTGCACCGCCGAGATCCTGGCCAACCTCGCCCTGCGCGAGGGGGCCGCGGCCGACGTGGGCCTGGTGGTCATGGACGAGTTCCACTTCTACTCCGAGCCCGACCGCGGCTGGGCCTGGCAGGTGCCCCTGCTGGAGCTGCCGCAGGCCCAGTTCCTGCTCATGAGCGCCACCCTGGGCGACGTGTCCTCCTTCCAGGAGGACCTCACCCGCCGCACCGGCCGCCCCACCGCCGTGGTGGCCGGCGCCGAGCGCCCCGTGCCGCTGAGCTTCGAGTGGAGGATGACCCCCCTGGAGGAGACGCTCACCGAGCTGCTCACCACCCACCAGGCGCCGGTCTACGTCGTCCACTTCTCGCAGAAGCAGGCCGTGGAGGGGGCGCTCGCGCTCTCCGGCACCGTCAAGCCCACCCCGGAGCAGAAGGCGGCCCTCGCCGAGCGTCTGGCGGACGTGCGCTTCTCCGCCGGCTTCGGCAAGACGCTCAAGGGCCTGCTGCGCCAGGGCATCGGCGTGCACCACGCCGGCATGCTGCCGCGCTACCGCCGCCTGGTGGAGCAGCTCGCCCAGGCCGGCCTGCTGCAGGTCATCGCCGGCACGGACACCCTCGGCGTGGGCATCAACGTGCCCATCCGCACCGTGCTGTTCACCGGCCTGGCCAAGTTCGACGGCACCCGCATGCGCGTGCTGAAGTCCCGCGAGTTCCACCAGATCGCCGGGCGCGCCGGCCGGGCCGGCTTCGACACCTCCGGCCACGTGGTGGCCCAGGCGCCGCCGCACGTCATCGAGAACGCGCGGGCCGAGGAGAAGGCGGGCGACGACCCGAAGAAGCGGCGCAAGCTCGTGAAGAAGCAGCCGCCGGAGGGCTTCGTCTCCTGGACCGAGGAGACCTTCGACAAGCTCGTGCGCTCGGAGCCTGAGCCGCTCTCCAGCCGGATGCGGGTCACCCACGGCACGCTGCTCAACGTCATCCAGCGCCCCGGTGAGCCGGGGGAGGCCTGGCGCACCATGCGCCGGCTGGTCGGCGACAACCACGAGACCGCGGCCGGGCGCCGCCGGTTGGCGCGCCGCAGCATCGAGCTCTACCGCGGCCTGCGCGACGCCGGCGTGGTCACCCAGGAGGTCGACGAGCAGACCGGTGCCACGGCGGTGCGCCTGGCCGAGGGCGTGAGCGACGACTTCGCGCTCAACCAGCCGCTGGCCCCCTTCGCCGTGGCCGCGATGGAGGTGCTCGATCCCGAGTCCCCCACCCACGCCCTCGACGTGGTGAGCGTCATCGAGGCCGTGCTCGACGACCCGCGCCCGGTGCTCGTGCAGCAGCAGTTCAAGGCCCGCGGCGAGGCCGTGGCCGAGATGAAGGCCGACGGCATCGAGTACACCGAGCGCATGAACCGGCTGGAGGAGATCACCTGGCCCAAGCCGCTCGAGGAGCTGCTCGAGGGCACGCTGGAGATCTACCGCCAGTCCCACCCGTGGGTGACCTTCGAGACGCTCTCGCCCAAGTCCGTGGTGCGCGACATGTTCGAGAAGGGCGCCTCGTTCGGTGAGTACGTGCGCTTCTACGACCTGGCCCGGGCCGAGGGCGTGCTGCTGCGCTACCTCTCGGACGCCTGGCGCACGCTGCGCCACACCGTGCCCGACCACGCCCGCACCGAGGCCGTGGAGGAGGTCGTCGAGTGGCTGGGCGAGGTGATCCGGCAGACCGACTCCTCCCTGGTGGACGAGTGGACGCTCCTGGCCGGGGGCGAGGTGCCGGACCGCGAGGCCCAGGAGGTGCGCCCGGCCCACGGCGCGCAGGGCGTCACCGCCAACGAGCGGGCCTTCCGGGTGATGGTGCGCACGGCCATGTTCCGGCGGGTGGAGCTCGTGGCCCACGACCGCTACCGGCAGCTCGGGGAGCTGGAGGAGGCGGTGGCCCAGCTCTCGGACCCGCCGGCGCGGGTGGTCATGGACGCCGACGCCTGGGACGAGGCCCTGGGGGCGTACTACGACGAGTACGAGGACGTCGGCATCGGCCCCTCGGCCCGCTCGGCGGAGTTCTTCCTCGTGGACACCGCGCCGGACGAGGCGCGGCTGGAGGCGCTGCCCGAGGGTGTGCTGCAGGGGGAGCGCGCGTGGGTGGTGGAGCAGGTCATCGAGGACGCCGCCGGCGACTACGACTGGCGCATCACCGCGGTGGTCGACCTGGACGCCTCCGACGAGCTGGGCGAGGCCGTGGTGCGCGCCGTCTCGATGGGGCCGGCCACCTCGTGAGCGAGCGTCCGCGCCGTCCCGCGTTCCGCACCGGGTGGCAGCTCGACCAGCACGTCGGGGGCACCGACCCCGCGGACGCCCTGGAGCTGAGCCACACCACGGCCGAGGTTCTGGTGCACCGGGGGAGGGCCGAGGGCGACCCGGAGGTGACGCGGCGCCTGGTGGAGCTCGTGGACGAACTCGGGCTGGACGCGTTGGCACTCCTCTGGGCCGACCGCCCGGCCCGCTCGCTGCCGGGGGCGCTGTGGCGCCTCTACGCACTGCGCCAGTGGGTTGCGACGCGGCCGGTGGAGGTGTCCCGCGAGTACGCCGCCGGGGTGCGTGCCGCGGAGGTCTCCCACGCGGTGGCCGGGGTGGTGGACCCGCCCGGGCCGCAGGAGGTCCGGGAGCTGGCCGATGCGGTGCTCCACGGGGTGTACGCCGGTGACCTGGCCGTCGCGCTGGAGCGGGCGGCGGCGTTCTGCCGGGTGGTCAGTGCCGGCCGCGGGGTGGGCGGCGGTGAGGGTTCCGCGACCCGCGGTGGGCTGGGGCGGGGCCTGGCCCTGCTGGACACGGCGGAGGACCTCGTGGCGGGCGCCCGGCTGTGGCGGGCCGGTTCCCTCGTCTGAGCCGGCGGGGTGCGGGAACAACGGTCAGGGGCGTAGCGTTGTCGGCCGAGCGCACCGACCCGTCGGTAGCCCCGGGCTCCACCCTTCGCCGCCACGAGCGGCCGCACGCCGAGAGGCGCTCCACGGGTCGGTGCGTTCCTGCATTCGGGGAGGGGCGGGCCGGGTGCGGGCGGCTCCCGGAGCCTGGTGTAATCCGCGTCACGCAGGGGCACGAGATGGTCCCCAACTGTTCATCGTGCGTTCACCCCTTTTGGCGTGCGCTGCTGTTCGGGAGTCCTACGGTTGGCTACGCGGCGCGAACGCCGTGGTCTGCAGCACCCTGAGGCGGCGGATCATCACCCCGAGCACCTCGTGAAAGGTCCCTCTCGTGAAGCTCAACCGCTTTGGTTCCGTGGTCGCCCTGGCGACGGCCTCCTCCCTGACCCTGGCCGCCTGTGGTGGCGACTCCGAGGGCGACAAGTCCTCCGAGACCACCTCGACCACCACCTCCGAGGCGCCGGCCGAGTCCCCGGCTGAGTCCTCCGCTCCGGCCGAGTCGCCCGCCGAGTCCTCCGCTCCGGCTGAGTCCCCCGCTGAGTCCTCCGCCCCCGCCGAGTCCTCCGCTCCGGCCGAGTCCGGCTCCTCCTCCGAGACCTCCGCCCCCGAGGGTGGCAAGGGCACCTACCCGACCTACACCAAGACCGAGGGCGCCAAGGGCGACCTGAAGGGTGTCGGTTCCTCCGCGCAGGAGTCCGCCGTCAAGGCCTGGATCGCGGGCTACCAGGGCAAGAACGGCGACGTGACCGTCAACTACTCCCCGGACGGCTCCGGCGCCGGTGTCGAGCAGTTCCTCGGTGGTGCCACCCCGTGGGCCGGCTCCGACGTCGCCCTGGACGACGAGGAGATGGAGAAGGCCAAGGAGCAGTGCGGCGAGGCGGGTGCCATCAACCTGCCGGCCTACATCTCCCCGGTCGCCATCGCCTACAACCTGCCGGGTGTGGACTCCCTGAACCTCTCCCCGGAGACCATGGCCAAGATCTTCAACGGTGAGATCGAGACCTGGAACGACGACGCCATCAAGGCCGACAACCCCGACGTCGAGCTGCCCGAGACGGACATCACCGTCGTGGCCCGCTCCGACGAGTCCGGCACGACCGCCAACTTCCAGGAGTACCTGAAGGAGGCCGCTGGCGACGCGTGGCCGCACGAGCCGGGCAAGGAGTGGCCGGTGGACGGCGCCGAGAAGGCCAAGGGCACCTCGGGCGTCGTGCAGACCATCCAGGGCGCCGAGGGCGCCATCGGCTACGCCGACGCCTCTCAGGTGGGTGAGCTCAAGTCCGCCAAGGTGAAGGTCGGTGAGGAGTTCGTCGAGTACTCCCCGGAGGCCGCTGCCAAGGTCGTCGAGGGCTCCAAGCCGCTCGAGGGTCGCGAGAAGGGCGACATGGCCCTGGAGCTCAACCGTGAGGTCGAGGGTGGCTACCCGGTCGTGCTGGTGACCTACGAGATCGCCTGCAAGGAGTACAAGAACGCCGAGGACGCCGCCAAGGTGAAGGACTTCCTGTCCTACGTCATCACCGAGGAGGCCCAGCAGAAGTCCCACGACGAGGCCGGTTCCGCGCCGATCTCCGCCAAGACCGCTGCGCAGATCGCCGAGTCCGTCAAGGGCATCAAGGCTGCTGGCTGACCCAGCCCCACCCCGACGGGGCCGCGCTCTGTGAGTGCGGCCCCGTCGTCGCGATCCACCCTCATTCCAAGGAGACACCATGGCTGACACCAGCCCCTCCATGGGCGGGGCGACGAAGCTCCCGGTCGGGCAACCCGACCAGGGGGCGCCGGACCCGCAGCCCGACCCCCAGCGCGGGGCCAGCACCGGTCGCGTCGGCGACAAGGTCTTCTACGGCCTCGCCGTCGGCTCCGGCATCCTCATCGCCGTCATCCTCGCCCTCGTGGCCGCCTTCCTCATCAAGGAGGCCTGGCCCGCCATCCAGCAGTCCGACGAGGTCGGCGACAACGGCTTCTGGTCGCTCGCCCTGAACCTGCTCGGCGGCACGCTGCTCGCCGCGACCATGGCCATGGCGATCGCCGTGCCGATCGCGGTGGGTATCGCGCTGTTCATCACCCACTACGCCAACCCGCGACTCTCCAAGGCCCTGGGCTTCGTCATCGACCTGCTGGCCGCCATCCCGTCGGTCATCTTCGGTCTGTGGGGCTTCCTCACGCTGGCGCCGCTGCTCAAGGGCTTCTACAAGTGGCTCGAGAAGAACCTCGGCTTCATCCCGCTGTTCGAGGACGCCTCCACCACCGGTCGCGTGCTGCTCACCGCGTCCATCGTGCTGGCCATCATGATCCTGCCGATCATCACCTCGGTCTCGCGCGACGTGTTCGCCCAGACCCCCCGCGGCAACGAGGAGGCCTCCCTGGCCCTCGGTGCCACCAAGTGGGAGATGATCAAGCAGGCCGTGCTGCCCTTCGGGTGGCCCGGCGTCATCGGTGGCGCCATGCTCGGCCTCGGCCGCGCCCTCGGCGAGACCATGGCCGTCGCCATGATCCTGTCGCCCAGCGACGAGTTCCAGTGGAACGTCATCGGCAGCGGCAACTCGCCCATCCCCGCCTACATCGCCCTGAACTTCCCGGACGCCACCGGTCTGCGGGTCAACACGCTCATCGCCCTGGGCCTCGTGCTCTTCGTGCTGACGCTGCTGGTCAACCTCGTGGCGCGCTGGATCGTCGAGCGGAGGAACAGCTGACATGACCACGTCCCCTGTCGACCTGAACCACGGCCCCACGCACGAGGCCGACCGTGGCCCGGCGATGCCGGCCCTGGACTACAACGCCATCCGCCCGGCGTCCCGCACGCTGTGGATCGGCATGCTCGCCGTGGCCGCCGCCCTCGGCGCCCTCGCGGCCTTCCTCGTCGGGTGGAACATCGCCCTGTTCGTGATCTTCACCGCGATCTTCTTCCTCGTCGCCCTGTACGTGGGCTACCGCGCCACGGCGGGTCACCGCCAGGGTGTCGACCAGGTGGTCCGCGCGATGGTGTACATCGCCTTCGCGCTGGCTCTGATCCCGCTGGCCTGGCTCCTGTGGTCGGTGTGCAGCAACGCCATCCCGGCGCTGGTGACCAACCCGCAGGTGCTCACCGAGGACATGTACGGCATCTCCGGTGGTGTCGACGAGAAGCGCGTGGAGGAGGGTGCCGACCTGGTCGGTGGCATGAAGCACGCCCTCATCGGCACGCTGCTCATCACCCTCATCGCCTCGGTGATCTCCATCCCGATCGGCTTCATGGCCGCCATCTACCTGGTGGAGTACGGCAACAACGGCTGGCTGTCCCGTGCGCTGCGCTTCCTCGTGGACGTCATGACCGGCGTGCCGTCCATCGTGGCCGGTCTGTTCGCCTACGCGCTGTTCTCGATGATCTTCGGCCCGGGCACCAAGATGGGCATCGCCGGTGCGATCGCGCTGTGCGTGCTCATGATCCCGATCGTGGTGCGCAACTCCGAGGAGATGCTCCGCGTCATCTCGCGCGACCTGCGTGAGTCGGCGCTGGCCCTGGGCGTGCCCAAGTGGCGCGTCATCACCAAGATCGTGCTGCCCACCGCGGCCGCCGGTCTGGCCTCCAGCGTGTTCCTGGGTGTGTCGCGCGTCATCGGTGAGACCGCCCCGCTGCTGGTCGCCGCCGGGTACAACGCCGCCACCAACTGGAACCCCTTCGAGGGCCCGATGAACTCGCTGGCCTTCTACGCATACCAGTTGTTCCAGTACCCCCTGAACGGCGGGTATCCTGACCCGAGTCTCGAGCGCTCCTGGATCGCAGTGTTCCTGCTGGTGGTCCTGGTGCTCGTTCTGAACCTGATCGCACGAGCCATCGCTGCCGCCCTGGCACCGAAGAAGAGCTGACGAGGAGTCCCCGCGTGTCCAAGCGCATCGAACTGACCGACCTGAACATCTTCTACGGCGACTTCAAGGCCGTCGAGGACGTCAACATGGTCATCGAGCCCCGCACCGTGACGGCTTTCATCGGCTCGTCCGGCTGTGGCAAGTCCACGGTGCTCCGCACCATCAACCGCATGCACGAGGTGATCCCTGGCGCCCGTGTGGAAGGCAACATCCTGCTCGACGAGCAGCCGCTGTACGGCAAGTCGGTGGACCCCGTCGAGGTGCGTCGCCAGGTGGGCATGGTCTTCCAGAAGCCCAACCCCTTCCCGACCATGTCCATCCGCGAGAACGTGCTGGCCGGCGTGACGCTCAACGCCAAGCGCCTGCCCAAGCGTGACGCGGACGACCTGGTGGAGGCCTCCCTGCGCGGTGCCAACCTGTGGAACGAGGTCAAGGACCGTCTGGACAAGCCGGGTTCCGGCCTGTCCGGTGGTCAGCAGCAGCGTCTGTGCATCGCACGCGCCGTGGCCGTGCAGCCCGACGTGCTGCTCATGGACGAGCCCTGCTCGGCCCTCGACCCGATCTCGACCCTGGCCGTGGAGGACCTCATCCACGAGCTCAAGGAGAAGTACACGGTCGTCATCGTGACGCACAACATGCAGCAGGCCACGCGTGTGTCCGACAAGACCGCCTTCTTCAACATCGAGGGCACCGGCAAGCCCGGCCACCTCATCGAGTACGGCGAGACCAAGCAGATCTTCGAGAACCCCAGCCACCAGGAGACCGAGGACTACGTGTCCGGCCGCTTCGGCTGATCCGTTCATCTGCACGCACTGCTCCCCGCGTCTCCGTGTGAGAGGCGGGGAGCAGTGCGTTGAGCACGGTCCTGGCGAGTGAGCGCGCACCCCAACAGGTCGTCACTCATACAATCGTTATCAGGCTCTTCGGAGTTGAGCGTGGGTCATGGGGTGAGTCCTCCGCCGATGAGGAGCATGCGGAGTCGGTAGTTGTGGCGG
>NZ_PKIZ01000024.1 GCF_002847825.1 Kytococcus schroeteri
CCTCCGAGGGTCCGCCCTCGGCTTCCGCAACCTGACCCACTACGTCGCCCGATCCCTCCTCGAAGCCGGCGGCTTCAGACCACGACTACACCCTCAGATCGGATGAGCCGCGAAAGCGCGGCAATAAGTGATGTCTGCCACCCAGAGCTGGTTCGGGGCCGTGGCAGTGGGGGCACCTGCCGCTTGCGGGGGGGAAAGTCGCGTTCCACCAGGCCCGGCCGATGCTCCGACCCCTTGCCCGGCACCGTCGCCCGGGGGCCCATGGCCCGGCTGACACCACGCAGCCCATCGGCCCTCATGAGGCGTTCCACGGTGCACCAGGCCGCGTCGATGCCTTCCCGGCGCAACCGGGCGTGGACCTTCCGGACCCCGTACACCCCATAGTGCTGCGCGTGGACCCGCCGGACCTCCACCAGCAGTCGCGCGTCGCGCACCTCCCGCTTCGAGGGCTGCCCCGTGGCCGCGGCACAGTACGTGCTCGGAGCGATCTCCGTGCCCGCCGTGGTGAGCGTGCGACAGATCGGCTCGACTCCGAACTCGCGCTTGTAGCGATCGATGAAGTCCACGACCACCGGTGTGGGCGGCCTGGCTCCGCCGCAAAGAAAGCCGAGGCCGACCTCAGGATCGCGTTGGCCCACCGCAACCCACGGTTCTCCTTCTCCACCTCAGCCACCCTGACGGCCTCCAGCGAGGTCACCCCCGGCACCGTGCCGGCATCAACCTCTACCTGGCGGACCCAGCTACGCAGAGACTCAGGGTGGACCCCGAGCTGATCACCGATGCGCTCGAACGCCCCTCGCCACGTCACCGGGCCCTTGCGGGCCCCGCACCCTCATCCGCATCGCCCGCTCCCACAACTCACCGGGGTACATCCGTGATGCCGGCACGCTCTGCATCCCTCCGTGGGACCAGAGCCTCCATCAAACCCGGGGCGATTCAGTCCTCTCAGCCATCTCCTGCCCAACCCGGCGCGCCTCATCCACTCGACCACTTGCCCAAGCAGGCGGATCCGGCCCCGGGCTTCGCGCAACCCGGTCGGCTCCTCCCGGCTCCTGCCGGGAGCGGGCCACGCGCACGACGTCCTCGCGGAACTCCTGGGGACAGGAAGTGGGCACGGTGCACACCCCTCCAGGCCACCCCCACGGGCAAGCCAGACCAGGTGTCACCCATCGGTGCAGCAGGCCCAACCGGTGATGAGAATCTACGGCAGCCCTGCTGACACTTTGTGTCTCACCTCACACTGCATCCACGGGAATGAACCGCGCCCTCCGCGTGGTTGAGCACATCAGACGCAACTTTGGTGAGCGCCACTTTGACCGCCCGGTCGAGCGCTCCGCAGAGTTGCCCGCAGCAATCACCCGCGACAAGCAGGAGGTTCCCTCATGGGACGCGCAATCGGCATCGACCTCGGTACCACCAACTCCGCCATGGCCATCCTCGACGGTGGCGAGCCGGAGATCATCGCGAACGCCGAGGGCGGCCGCACCACCCCGTCGGTCGTCTCGTTCTCCAAGAACGGCGAGGTCCTGGTCGGTGAGGTGGCCAAGCGCCAGGCCGTCACCAACGTCGACCGCACCATCCGCTCGGTGAAGCGCCACATGGGCACCGACTGGACCACCGAGATCGACGACAAGAAGTACACCGCGCAGGAGATCAGCGCCCGCACGCTCATGAAGCTCAAGCGCGACGCCGAGGCCTACCTGGGCGAGGAGGTGACCGACGCGGTCATCACCGTGCCGGCCTACTTCGACGACGCCGAGCGCCAGTCCACCAAGGAGGCCGGTGAGATCGCCGGTCTGAACGTGCAGCGCATCATCAACGAGCCCACCGCCGCTGCGCTGGCCTATGGCCTGGACAAGGGCAAGGAGGACGAGCTCATCCTCGTCTTCGACCTCGGTGGCGGCACCTTCGACGTCTCCCTGCTCGAGGTGAGCAAGGACCCCGAGGACGGCTTCTCCACCATCCAGGTGCGCGCCACCTCCGGTGACAACAAGCTCGGTGGTGACGACTGGGACGACGCGATCGTCCAGCACCTGCTCACCAGCGTGAAGAACAACACCGGCGTGGACCTGGCAGGCGACAAGATCGCCATGCAGCGTCTGCGCGACGCTGCCGAGCAGGCCAAGAAGGAGCTGTCGAGCTCCACCTCCACCTCCATCAACCTGCAGTACCTCTCGATGGGGGAGAACGGCCCGATCCACCTGGACGAGTCGCTGAGCCGCACCCAGTTCGAGCAGATGACCGACAAGCTGCTCGAGCGCACCAAGCAGCCCTTCGAGGCCGTCATGAAGGACGCCGGCGTGAAGGTCGACGAGATCGACCACGTCGTGCTCGTCGGTGGTTCCACCCGCATGCCCGCCGTCGCCGAGCTGGTCAAGAAGCTCACCGGCAAGGAGCCCAACAAGGGTGTGAACCCGGACGAGGTCGTGGCCGCCGGTGCCGCCGTGCAGGCCGGTGTGCTGAAGGGTGACCGCAAGGACGTCCTGCTCATCGACGTCACCCCGCTGTCCCTCGGCATCGAGACCAAGGGCGGCCTGATGACCAAGCTCATCGAGCGCAACACGGCCATCCCGACCAAGCGCTCCGAGGTGTTCACCACCGCCGAGGACAACCAGCCGGCCGTCGGCATCCAGGTGTTCCAGGGTGAGCGCGAGCTGGCCCGCGACAACAAGCCGCTGGGCAACTTCGAGCTCACCGGCATCGCCCCGGCGCCCCGTGGCGTGCCGCAGATCGAGGTCACCTTCGACATCGACGCCAACGGCATCGTCCACGTGTCCGCCAAGGACCGCGGCACCGGCCAGGAGCAGTCGATGACCATCTCCGGTGGCTCTGCCCTGGACAAGGACGACATCGAGCGCATGGTGAAGGACGCCGAGGAGCACGCCGCCGAGGACGCCAAGCGTCGCGAGGCCGCCGAGGCCCGCAACCAGGCCGAGCAGGTGTCCTACTCCACCGAGAAGTTCATCGCCGACAACGGCGACAAGCTGCCCGAGGCGGAGAAGTCCGAGACCGAGTCCGCCCTGGCCGAGCTCAAGGAGCTGCTGGCCAAGGAGGACGCCGACGTCGAGGAGCTGAAGGCCGCCACCTCCAAGGTGTCCGAGGCCAGCCAGAAGATGGGTGCGGCCATGTACGCCCAGTCCGAGGGTGAGGGCGCCGGTGCCCAGGCCGGTGGCGAGCAGGCCGCCGGTGACGCCGGGTCCGCCGACGAGGACGTCGTGGACGCCGAGGTCGTCGAGGACGACGACAACTCGTCCAAGTGATCCACCGCGGGTGGGGCGGCCGGTCCGCCCCACCCGCCTCACCGCGGTGAGCCGTGGTTGATGCCGTGAGCCCTCGGGGCGGGATCCCCGCCCCGAGGGCGCTGACCCAGGAGGTGGCCGATGGCCGACCAGGACAAGAACCCCCAGAACCCCGACGCCCCCGAGCACGACGGCGTCTCCCAACCCGGATCGGTGGAGGACGCCCCGACCCCGCAGGACGCCGCGGACGCCGAGCAGGCCGTCACCGAGGCGACCGCCGAGCCGCAGGGGGCGGCCACCGGTGAGCAGGACGCCGCGGACCAGCTGGCCGAGGAGGCCGACGCGCCGCACCCGGACACGCTGCTGGCCGCCGAGCGCCTGGAGGACCTGCGCCGTGCACAGGCCGACCACGTGAACTACCGCAACCGCATGGAGCGGGAGCGCGCCAAGGACAAGGACGCGACCATCGGCAGCGTCGTCGAGGCGCTCATCCCGGTGCTCGACGACGTGCACATGGCGCGTGAGCACGGGGAGCTCGAGGACGGCCCGATGGCCGCCATCGCCACCAAGCTCGAGACCACGCTGGAGCGCTTCGGCGTGCGCAAGCTGGGCGAGGCCGGCGAGGAGTTCGACCCGAACGTGCACGAGGCCCTCATGCACACCGAGGCCGAGCTCCCGGAGGGCACCACCGCCACCACCGTGGTGCAGGTGATGCAGCCCGGCTTCGCCGTGGGGGAGCGCGTCGTGCGCGCCGCCCGCGTCGCCGTGGCCGACCCGGCCTGATCCCCACCGGGGTCAGGCCCCAGAACCGATCTCGCGAGGAGGCGTGATGGCGAGCCAGGACTGGTTCGAGAAGGATTTCTACAAGACCCTGGGCGTCTCGCCCGATGCCGACGACGCCGAGATCAAGAAGGCCTACCGCAAGCTCGCACGGGCCAACCACCCCGACCAGCACCCCGGTGACGAGGCGGCCGAGCAGCGGTTCAAGGACATCGGCGAGGCCTACCAGGTGCTCTCCGACGCCGAGAGCCGCAACGAGTACGACGCCGTCCGGCAGATGGCCGCCGGCGGTGCCCGCTTCACCGCGGGCGCCGGAGGCCCCGGTGGTGGAGCCGGCGGGTTCGAGGACCTGTTCTCCGCCTTCGGTGGTGGTGGCCCCGCCGGCGGCCAGCGGGTGCGTTACAGCACCGGCGGCCCCGGCGGCCAGCAGATGGGCGGTGAGGACCTCGAGGACATCCTGCGCATGTTCGGCGCCGCCGGTGGTGGCGGTGGCTTCGGTGGTGCGGGCGGCGGCTTCGGCGGCCAGCCCGGTTTCGGTCCGGGCGGTGCCGGCCCCCGGCAGGCACCCCCGCAGCGGGGCGAGAACCTGGACGCCCAGGTGACGGTCGGGTTCCACCAGGCGATGGCCGGTGACAAGGCCACCGTGCGCCAGGCCGACGGGCAGACGACCACCATCAAGGTGCCCGCGGGCGTGAAGGACGGACAGAGGATCCGTCTCAAGGGCCGGGGTCACCCCAGCCCCACCGGTGGGCCGGCCGGTGACCTGATGATCACCGTTCACGTCCGGCCGCACGAGGTGTACCGCCGCGAGGGGGACGACCTCGTGCTCGACCTACCGGTCACCTTCGCCGAGGCCGCTCTCGGTGCCGTGGTGAGCGTCCCCACCTGGGACGGTCAGAGCGTGAAGGTGAAGGTCGCCCCCGGCACGCCGTCGGGCCGCCGCCTGCGCCTCCGCGGACGGGGCGCGCCCACCAAGAACGGTGCCGGCGATCTGCTGGCCGAGGTGCACGTCACCGTCCCGACGGACCTCACCGACGCTCAGCGTGAGGCCGTCGAGACCCTGCGCGCGGCCGACGAGTCCGATCCGCGGGCCGACCTCGCGACCCGCGCGGCGTCATGACCCGTCGACCGGGCGCGGCTGCAGGGGGCGGGCGTGACCGTTCCCCCGACACGCGCCCGGTCTACGTCATCTCCGTGGCGGCCGAGCTGACGGGCATGCACGCCCAGACGCTGCGCCAGTACGACCGCATGGGCTTGGTCTCGCCCAGCCGTGCGCGGGGCGGCGGGCGGCGCTACTCGGAGGCCGACGTGGAGCAACTGCGGGAGGTGCAGCGTCTCTCCGCCGAGGAGGGCATCTCCCTGGCGGGCATCCGCCGCATCATGGAGCTCACGCGCCTCACCGAGGAGATGGCCGAGCGCATGGCCGAGATGGAGGCCGAGCTGCACCGGGCCCGCGCCGTCCTCGATGCGGGACAGCGCGTCTTCGCCGCCGGCCGCCGGGGCGAGGCCGAGGCGGTGCGTCAGGGCCAGCGGCCGGCCCGCCCCGCCACCGGCCGCGAGCTCACCCTCTGGCGCCCCCTGCGCTGAGCCGTCAGGTGCGGGATCGCCCGTGCTGGGCCCAGGCGGCGAGCGCCAGGTTGACCACGACGGGCGCCACCCACAGGTCCGCTGCGTAGTCGTCGAGCGGTCCACTTCCCTCGTGCGACGTCACATCCACCTCCATCGCTCGTGACGGACCGAGGGTCTCGCGCTCAGGTGGCGCTGGGACCGGGGACCTCGGGGATGCTGACCATGCGGTCCTTCTCGACCGACAGCACGTCGGGGTCGGACCGCAGCTCCTCCGCTTGGGCGGCCGTGGCCCGGACGGCGAGGCCACCAACGGTGCTGTAGCGCGAACTCACCTCGAGGCCGCGCTCCTCGAACTGGGCGGCCTTCCGGTCCACCTGGCGGCGTACCGCCTCCTTGCGGGCGGCCGGGTCGGAGACGCCCTCGGGCGGGGCGAACATCACGAGGTAGGTGGTCACGGAGTCCTCCGGGCCGTCGTCGGACGGGCTGGTCCCGTCGGACGGGCTGGTGGGTGCGGGGCTGGTGGGCGTCGGGCTCGAGGGCGAGGGGCTGCCCCCGTCGGACGGGCTGGTGGGTGCGGGGCTGGTGGGCGTCGGGCTCGAGGGCGAGGTGGGGCTCGGCGAGGGGCTGCCCCCGTCCGAGGGGCCCGGTGCCGGCTCCGTCGAGCTCGGCGTCGAACTCGACGGGTCGTCGGCCCCCTGCCCGTCGCACCCGGCCAGGGGGAGCAGGCCCATCAGGGCGACGACGGCGATCGCTGCGCGCGGGTGCTGGTTCATGTACCCAGTGTGCCCCTCGCCGGCGCACAGGGGAAGGCCCCGACCGGATGGTTCCGGTCGAGGCCTTCGTCGTGGTCCGGTGGCGGCGCGATGGGGGTGGGCCACCACCGGGGTACATCACAGGCCCAGCAGGTCCTTGAGCGCGTCCTCCACGTCCTGCGAGACGGCGGCCGTGCTGCCCAGCACCACGGTCTGGGTCGGGTGGGCGGCCACGTGGTCACCCACCACCTTCAGCAGGCGGTCCGGGCGGGTCAGCAGCAGCGGGCCGCCCTCCTTGGCCGCCAGGGCGCCACCGGTCAGGGCGTCCGGGTAGTCCGCACCGGTGGCCACGGCGGTGAAGTCGTAGCCGGCGGGGAACTGCTTGGCCACCTCGACGGCCGTGGCGTAGCGGTTGGGGCCGGCCAGACGCTCGGTGGCACCCAGCTCGTCGGCCACCTTCTGCGAGACCACGTCGTCGCCGCCCAGCACCACGACCTTCTTCGGCGCGAGCGAGCGCACCGCGTTGCGGGTCACGGGCAGCACCTTGTCGCCACGGGTCAGCAGCACCGGCACGTCCTTCGAGCCGGCCAGGGCCGAGCCGGCCAGCGCGTCGGCGAAGGCCTTGTCGTCACCGGAGGCCACGTACAGCGTGTCCACGCCGGTGCCGAAGTCCTTGGCCACGTTGGCGCTGGTCTCGTAGCGGTTGGCGCCGGAGATGCGCTCCACCGACAGACCGCTGGCCTCCAGCTCGTCGGCCACCTTCGCCGAGACGGCGGTCTCGCCACCCACCAGGATGACGCGCTTGGCGCCCAGAGCCTTGAGCGCCTCGGTGGTCTGGGCCGGGATGCGGTCCTGACGGGTCAGCAGCACCGGCACCTCCTTGCCGTCCTCGTCGGGCATCGACTGCGTGCGCACCATGCCGGAGCCGGCTGCGGCCGTGCTCGACATCGCGTCGGCGAAGCCCTGGCCGGAGGCCATGTAGACCGTCTCGGAGGTACCGAACTCCTTGGCCACCTCGGCGGCCGTGGCGTAGCGGTCACGTCCCTCGAGGCGGCGCAGGCTCGGCTCGGGGGTCTCCTCCTGGCCGGGCTCGAGCAGCACGTAGGTCTCGCCCAGCATCGGGTAGCTGCGGCCCACGTCGGTGGTGGTCACCTTGCCGAACCAGGCCTTGGAGGTGTCGTCCACGGAGATCTTGCCCGGGATCTTCTGCTCCACGCCGGCCTTCAGGCTGAAGGGGTTGGCGAAGGTCAGGTTGCCCGCGTCGCCCTTCTCCGGCAGCACGAAGCTGCGCAGGGTCACGCCGGTCTTCGTCGCGCCCTTCAGGTCGTAGGCCTGCACGTGCACCGTGTAGTCGTCCTGCAGCAGCAGGGTCGGGATGAGGATGCGCTCGGCCGCGCCGGCGGTGGCCGCCTGGCCCACCTTGAGGCTGGTGCCCTTGTAGGTGACGAAGAGGTCGAGGTCCACCGACGGGTCGTCGGGGATGATCTCGGTCCACAGCGAGCCGTAGCGCGGTCCGGCGAAGTCCCAGCGCAGGTTGTTGGGGTCGTCCACCACCAGCTCGTTGCGGTTGGAGGGCATGCCCACCTCGCCGCGCACCTCCACGGCGGGCACGAGGCCACGCGTGGACAGGTTGACGTCGCGGTCGCGGCCGGCCGTCATCGGGATGGTGAGTTCCTCGTCGGTGCTCTTGCCCTTCACCAGGCTGGGCGCCTTGAGCTCACCGGCACGCACGGCGATGGGGGAGCGCACGTCGTTCTGGCCGGCGGCCGACCAGGTGAGCGAGCCCTTGGCCCATGCGTCCTTGGCCAGGGTGAGGTTCTTGAAGGTGATCTTCACCTCCGCCGACTCGCCCGGCTTCAGCGAGACGGTGGACGGGCTCACGGTGGTCTGCACGCCGTCCACACCGGACACCTTGGCGGTCCACGTGGTGGCCTTGCCGGTGGTGTTGGTGACGGTGCGCGTGACGGTCTTCTGGCCCAGCAGCTGGCCCACGGCGATCGAGGCCTGGTTGAGGTCCGAGGCGTCGATGGGGTTGTCCGAGACGGGCTTGCCGCCGCGGGTCACGCCCTGGCCGGCCAGGAAGTCCCACCAGTCCTGCTCGCCGGCGTCGTAGACGAGGCCGGGGGAGAGCATCTTCCGCGGCTCCACGAACCCGGCGCCGGTGGCGAACGGGTCGTTGCTGGCGGCGCTCGCGTGGTCGCGGGCGGTGGTCATGATGGCCGACTTGACCGCCATCGGGGACCACTCGGGGTTGGCCTGCTTGACCAGCGCGGCGAGGCCCGCGATGTGCGGGGAGCTCATGGACGTGCCGGAGCTGTAGTTCCACACGTCGGCGCCGCGCTCGGGGGTGGCGTAGGCCGCGAGCACGCCCACGCCGGGGGCGGACACGTCGGGCTTGAGGATGTCGCCCTCGCCGCCCAGTGACGGGCCGCGCGAGGAGAACCCGGCGATCTCGGGCACCTGGGTGGTGGAGCCCTCGTTGGTCTCGAGCATCTCCGCGGTGGCGCCCTCCTGCTGGGCGTAGGCCCGGATGGCGTCGCGGTGGGTGTGCGAGAGGTGCACGGTGGGGATGACGTGTGCGTCGGTGTCCAGCGAGCTGTCGCTGGTGTTCACCAGCACCATGCCCACGCCACCGGCCTTGGCCACCACGTCCGACTTCTCGGTGCGGGCGTTCTCGCCGCGGTCGCAGACCACGATCTTGCCGGCCACCTTGGCCGGGTCCAGGGTGCCGGGGAAGCACAGCGCGGCCTTGGCCGGGTCGGCCCCGGCGGCGGCCACGTCCTCGGCGAGCACCAGCGGGGAGCTCGGCAGGGCCTTGGTGATGGAGGCACCGATGTAGCGCTTGCCGTCACCGGTCACCACGGTGTTCTCGGACACGCGGTGCGTGGAGGCGGCCACCGTGGTGAGCCACGGGGAGGGGTGGTTGGTGGTGGACGCCTTGGGGCCGGAGTTGCCCGAGGAGGCCGCCACGAAGATGCCGTGGGCGGCGGCGTTCATGAAGGCGATCTCGACCGGGTCCACGTAGTTGCTCGAGGTCCCGGAGATGGAGTAGTTGATGACGTCCACGCCGTCGGCCACCGCGTCGTCGATGGCCTTGACGGAGTCCATGGTGTTGCAGCCGCCGTCGCCGTCCTTCTCGTCCCAGCAGACCTTGTAGGCCGCCACGTGCGCCTTGGGCGCCATGCCGGAGATGACGCCGTGCTCCTGGCCGTTGACCATGGCCTTCACGCCCGAGTTGCCGGCGGCGGTGCTGGCGGTGTGCGAGCCGTGGCCGCCCACGTCCAGCGGGGAGAGGGACTCGTGGTCGGCGATGCGGGAGCGGCCGAAGCCGTCCACGTAGAAGCGGGCACCGATGAGCTTGTTGTTGCAGGCGTCGGCGGGGAAGTCCTGGGCGGCCTCGGTCTTGCAGGCGCCCTTCCAGTCGGCCGGCGGGGCCTGGATGCCCTCGGGGGAGAAGCTCGGGTTGTGGTACGAGATGCCGGAGTCGATGACGCCGACGACGACGCCCTCGCCCTGCAGGCCGCCCTGCTGCGCCCACACGCCGTTCGGGCCGGTGAGGCCCAGGAACTCGGGGGACTCGCTGGTGGTGGGCTGCAGGGTCTCTGCGGGGGTCACGCCGAGCACGTCGGCGGAACGGGCCAGCTGGGCGGCTTGCTCGCCGGTGAGGTGCACACCCACGCCGGACAGGGCCGTGGTGTAGCGGACCACGGGCTTGGGGGAACCGACGGAGGCCAGAGCGGCGTCCTGGCGCTGCACCAGATGGCTCTCGTAGCGCTTCACCGCGGCGCTCGCGCGGTTCAGGGACGCACCCTTGGCCGGGCTGGTGGCCGCCAGGCCCGCCAGGTGGCCGTCGTAGGCGATGGTGGGCTGGTCGCGGAAGGTCACGACGTACGCGCCGTCGGTGAACTCCTGCTGGGCGGCCGCGTCGCGGGCCGCGCCCTCGGTGACGGCCAGCACCTCGGCCTCCGAGGGGGTGCGGTCGGCCGGGGCTGCCATCGTTGCGGGGACGACCAGACCGGCCAGCGCGATCGCCATCGCCGGGGCGGTGAGGGCTCGCGACAGGGTGCGGTGAGTTGCCACAGGATCTCCTTGTATGGATGGGATGGGATGGGTGTGAGCAACCTCTCAGAATCCCCCCACGGGCGGAACCCCTCGCGAGGAGCCCCAGGGGCTTCGGTATCAAACCGTGACCTGTCTCATGCCAGAGGATGATGCGTCTCCTCCACCCAGGGGTGGGCAATGGGCGTCGGAGACGCCAGAGGGGCCCCGACCGCAGTGCGGTCAGGGCCCCTCGTCGGGATCGCGGGGTCAACGCCGGGCGTTCACCCCCGATCGGTTCACTTGATGCCCAGGGCGGCCTTCAGGCTGGCCTCCACGGTGGTGGAGACGGCGGACGGGCCACCGATGATGGCGGTGTGCTGGGTCGGCGCGGCCTTGACGAAGCTGTTCACCACGGCCGGCAGGCGGTTGTCGCGGGTGAGCAGCAGCGGGCTGTCCTTGCTGGCCGCCAGCGCGCCGCCGGTCAGGGCGTCCGGGTAGTCCATGCCGGAGGCGACGAAGGTCCACTGGTGCTTGCCGAACTTCTTGGCGATCTGCACCGAGGTGGCGTAGCGGTCCGCACCGGCGAGGCGCGAGGTGGCGCCCAGCTTCGAGGCCACGGTGTTGCTCACGGCGGCGGGACCACCGAGCACCACGACCTTCTTCGCCGCCGCGTTGTCGGCAGCCTGCTGCGTCACGGGGGCGACCTTGGTCGGACGCGTCAGCAGCACGGGCGCGTCCTGGGAGCCGGCCAGGGCCGAGCCCGCGAGGGCGTCGGCGTAGGCGGAGTCGTCACCGGAGGCGACGTACAGGGTGTTCACGCCCTTGCCGAAGCGCTTGACCACGTTGGCGCTGGTCTCGTAGCGGTTGGCGCCACCGATGCGCTCGACCGCCAGGCCCTTGGCCTTCAGCTGGGAGGCCACCTTGGCGGAGATGGCCTTCTCGCCACCCACCAGCACGACCTTCTTCGCCTTCAGGGAGGAGAGCGCCTTGGCCGTGGAGGCCGGCACGCGGTCGGTGCGGGTCAGCAGCACGGGGGCGTCCTTGCCGCCGTCCGGCATCGACCGGGCCCGGGTGTGGGCCGCGGAGCCGGCGGACATGGCGTCGGCGAAGCCCTGGCCGGAGGCCATGAAGACGGTGTCGGCCGTCTTGCGGTCCTTGAGGGCCAGCTTGGCGGCGGTCTCGTAGCGGTCGGCCCCGCCGATGCGGATCAGGTCGCGCCCCGGCTCGGGGTCGGTCAGCAGGCGCTGCACGTTGAGGAGCAGGTTCGGGGAACCCTTGACGTTGCTGATCTTGTCGACCGCGGCGGCGTCCAGGATGGCCTTCTTGACCTGGGCCGGGGTGGCCTGGGGGTGCTTCTCCAGGTACAGCGCGCCGGCGCCCGCCACGTGCGGCGAGGCCATGGACGTGCCGGACATGGTCTGGTGGGCGTCGTCCGCGCCGTGGCCGGCCGACACGATGTCGCTGCCGGGGGCCAGGACGTCGACGCACGTGCCGAAGTTGGAGAACGACGACATCGAGTCGGTGCGGTCGGTGGAGCCGACGTTGAGGCCGGCCTTGCCGTTGCCGGGGGCGTAGTCGCAGGCGTCCTCGCTCTCGTTGCCGGCTGCCATCGCGATGAACACACCAGCGTCCTCGAGGCGGGAGAGCGCCGCTGCCTCAGCGGGGTCCTCGCCGGGCTGGGTGCTGCCCAGGCTCATGTTCATCACGGACGGGCCCTTGGCCTTCGAGGCGATCCAGTCGATGCCCGCCATCGTGCCCCGCGAGTCGCCGAAGCCGTCACAGTCCAGGACGCGCACCGGCGTGACGGTGGCTCCCTTGGCCACGCCGTACTGGGTGCCCAGAGCCGTGCCGGCCACGTGCGTGCCGTGGCCGTGGCAGTCCGTGGTGCCCATGCCGTCGTCGATGACGCTGTGGCCGGGCTTGGTGCGCCCCTTGAAGTCCGTGTGGGTGGAGCGCAGGCCGGTGTCGAGCACGAAGACGTTCACGCCCGCACCCGTCGACGGGTAGGTGTACTTGGCGTCGAGCGGGAGGTCCTTCTGGTCGATGCGGTCCAGACCCCACGAGGGCGGGGTGGACTGGGTGCCGGTGACCCGGTACTCGCGGTTCTCGCTCACCAGGGCGACGCTCGGGTCGGCCTCGAGCTGGGCCACCTGCTCGGCCGTGAGCTCGGCGGAGAAGCCGCCCAGCGTGCGGTAGGTCTGCGTGGCCTCGATGCCCGTGGCCTCGATGCGCCGGACGGCGGCATCCGTGTGGGCCTGGGCGGCTGCCTTGCCAGACGCGGTGTGCAGGCCGCCGGCCTGGGCCACCTTGGCCGGCTGCTGGAGCATCACCACGTACTCGGCCTTCTCGGCCTGCTGGTCGCTGGCGCCGCCGGTGGCGACGGCCGCCGGGACCGCGCTCAGCGAGAGACCGACGATGCCCAGGGCCCCAACGGCCTGGCGCGAAGCGTTGTTGATCACGAAGCTACCCCTCTGTGTGTCAGGCACCTGCCGCTGCCGCCGGTCGGCCGCGGTCAGCGGGGGAGGATCCCCCGTCCCGAGGACGCAACCTAGCCCCCGGCGGCGTGACATTCAACACGCTCCCGCCCGTCCGGCAACGGCTCCACCCGGGGTATGACGGAGGGCCCCGACCACGGTGTGGTCGGGGCCCTCGTCGGCACCGTGGGTGGTCAGCGCGGGGCGCTCACCACCGGGCGGGTCACTTGATGCCCAGGGCAGCCTTCAGGCTGGCCTCCACGGTGGTGGAGACGGCGGCCGGGCCACCCACGATCACGTTGTGGTCGGCGGGGTCGGCCTTGACGTAGGCACCGACGGAGCCCGGCAGGGCCTGCTGGCGGGTCAGCAGCAGCGGACTGTCCTGGTTGGCAGCCATGGTGCCGCCGGACAGGGCGTCGGCGTAGTCGTGGCCGGTGGCGAAGAAGTTGTACTTCTCGCCCTCGAACTTCTTGGCGATCGCCACGGAGGTCTCGTAGCGGTCGGCGCCGGCGAGACGCTCGGAGGCGCCCACCTGCTTGGCCACGGCGTCGGACACGGCGGCGGGGCCACCCAGCACGACGACCTTCTTCGGGGCCAGGGACTTGACGGCGTCCATCGTGACGGCGTCCGCCTGGTCCGGACGGGTCAGCAGGACGGGGGCCTGCTTCGAGCCGGCCAGTGCGGCACCCGCGAGGGCGTCGGCGTAGGCCTTGTCCTCACCGGAGGCCACGTAGAGGGTGTCCACGCCGGAGCCGAAGCGCTTGGCGACGTTGGCGCTGGTCTCGTAGCGGTCGCCGCCGGAGATGCGCTTCACGCCCAGACCCATGGCCTTGAGCTCGGCCTCGACGGCCGGGGAGACGGCCTTCTCGCCACCGATGACGGTGACGGACTTGGTGCCCAGCTTCTGCAGGGCGGCCTTGGTGGAGGCCGGCAGGGAGCCGGTGCGGGTCAGCAGGGTCGGGACGTCGCCGTCACCCGGGAGGGCGGCGGTGCGCGCGCTGCCGGCGGCCGCGTTGGAGCTGGTCATCGCGTCGGAGAAGCCCTGACCGGAGGCCAGGTAGACCGTGGCGGCGGACTTCTGGCCGGAGGTGGCGACCTCGGCGGCGGTCTCGTAGCGGTCCTTGCCGCCCCAGCGCAGCAGCTCACGCTCCGGCTCGGGCTTCGGGTCGTCCTTGACCAGCTCCGTGGTGTTGAGCAGCAGGTTGGGGGAGCCCTGCAGGCCCTTCAGGGCGTCCTTGGTGGCGCTCCCGAGGATGGCCTCGGTGACCTGGGCCGGGGTGGCCTTCGGGTTCTTCTCGAGGTAGAGGGCCGCAGCACCGGCCACGTGCGGGGCGGCCATGGAGGTGCCGTCCATCGAGGTGAAGCCGGAGGTGGTCTCGAAGTCGGCCGAGATGATCCCGGAGCCGGGGGCCATGATGTCCACGCACTTGCCGAAGTTGGAGAACGACGACATCGAGTCGGTGCGGTCGGTGGAGCCCACGTTCAGGGCGGCCGGCGAGTTGCCGGGCCAGCTACCGCAGGCGTCCATCGCGTCGTTGCCCGCCGCGGTCACGGTGAGCAGGCCGGCGTCGGTCAGACGGGCGATGAACTCGTCGAAGACGGGCTGGCTGTCGTGGCCGCCGAGGCTCATGTTCACGACGCCGGGGTTCTTGGCGTTGGCCGCAACCCAGTCCACGCCGCCGATGATCGTCTCGCCGGTGCCGTTGCCCTCGCAGTCCAGCACGCGGACCGGGACCACGGTGGCCTCCTTGGCCACGCCGGACACGGTGCCCGCCACGGTGCCGGCCACGTGGGTGCCGTGACCGGAGCAGTCGGCGGTGCCGCCGCCCACGAAGTCCGCACCCTGGCCGACGCGGCCGGTGAACTCCTGGTGCTTCGGGTTGAGGCCGGTGTCCACGACGTAGGCGGTCACGCCCTTGCCGGTGGCGTTGTAGGAGTAGCTGTCGTCCAGGGGGAGCTTGGGCTGGTCGACGCGGTCCAGGCCCCAGGACTTCGGGCTCTTCTGCGTGTCGTGGGCGCGGACCTTGAAGTCCTTGGCGATCTTGGCGACGGCCGGGTCGTTCTGGAGCTCGGCGGCCTGCTCGGCCGTCAGCGTGGCCGAGAAGCCACCCAGGGTCGAGTAGGTGCGCTTCACCTCGATGCCGTCGGCCTTGAAGCCCTCGACGACGCGGTTGGTGTGCGCCTGAGCGGCGGCCTTGCCGGACGCGGTGTCCAGACCACCAGCGCTGGCGACCTTGGCCGACTGGTTCAGCAGCACGATGTAGTCGCCCGCCGTGCCCTGCTCGGCAGCGGCGTTGCCACCGGCGGCGACGGCGGCCGGGGCGGCGGTCAGCGCGAGGCCGACGACGCCCAGGGCGCCCATGGCCTTGCGGGAGGTGGAGTTCATCACGACATTTCCCCAATCATGAGTGGTGTGACGTGGCCGCATCGTCGGGACTGGCGGTGCGACCGAGATGTGGCACAGGAGGACCCCGGGCCGGTCCCTGCAAGGTAGCCGGGGAAGAGGCCCGGCGCAATTTCCCCGGGGCGCGGTGCACCGGGCTGTCCTCCGCGTCGTTCCGCCGAGTCCGACCGGGGGCATGCCGCCTCCACCCGTGGTGGGTTGAGTGGAATGGACTCAACTTCGGGGTCGTTGACACCTACAGACGACAGGCGCCCGGGCCCACCGGACGCACCACCCGACCAGTCCGAGGAGACCCATGGACCTCAACCCGACCACCCTCGTGGCCGAGGTGCTCGCCATCGCCCAGCGCGACGCACAGGCGGGTGGGCACCCCGAGATCACCCCCGACCACCTCGTGGCCGCCCTGACCGCGGTCGGTGACGACGCCGTGAAGGCGCTGCTCGCCGCCGCCGGCACCACCCCCGAGGCGGCCGGCGCCGCCGCCCGGCAGGCGCTGTCCACCCAGCCGTCGGCCACCGGCCAGACCCCCCAACTCGGCCAGCAGGCCCTGCGCGTCCTGCAGCAGGCGCACACCATCATGACCGCGCGCGGGGACACCCACCTCGCGCTCGACGTGCTCACCCTCGCCCTGGTGGAGACCGGCGCCGTGCAGGGTGATGCGAAGGCCGTGGCCGCCGAGCTGGACGCCCTGCGCGGCGGGCAGAAGGTGACCAGCGAGAACCCGCAGAACGGCTCCGAGGCGCTGGAGCAGTACGGCACCGACCTCACGGCCGTCGCCCGCGAGGGGCGTCTGGACCCGGTGATCGGGCGTGACACCGAGATCCGCCGGGTGGTGCAGGTGCTCAGCCGCCGCACCAAGAACAACCCGGTGCTCATCGGCGAGCCCGGCGTCGGCAAGACCGCCGTCGTGGAGGGCCTGGCCCAGCGCATCGTCGACGGCGACGTGCCCGAGTCACTCCGGGGCAAGCGCCTCATCAGCCTCGACCTGGGGGCGATGGTGGCCGGCGCCAAGTACCGCGGCGAGTTCGAGGAGCGGCTCAAGGCCGTGCTGGAGGAGATCAAGGCCAGCGACGGGCAGATCGTCACCTTCATCGACGAGCTGCACACCGTGGTGGGCGCCGGCGGCACCGGCGACGGCTCCATGGACGCCGGCAACATGCTCAAGCCGATGCTGGCGCGCGGCGAGCTGCGGCTCGTGGGTGCCACGACGCTCGACGAGTACCGCGAGAACATCGAGAAGGACGCCGCCCTGGAGCGCCGCTTCCAGCAGGTGTTCGTGGGTGAGCCCTCGGTGGTGGACACCATCGCCATCCTGCGCGGGCTCAAGGAGCGCTACGAGGCGCACCACAAGGTGACCGTGGAGGACTCCGCCCTGGTGGCCGCCGCCACGCTGAGCGACCGGTACATCACCCACCGGCAGCTGCCGGACAAGGCGATCGACCTCATCGACGAGGCCGCCAGTCGCCTGCGCATGGAGATCGACTCCAGCCCGATGGAGATCGACACCCTGCGTCGGGCCGTGGACCGGATGGCCATGGAGGAGATGCACCTGGCCGCCGAGACCGACGAGGCGTCCGCCGAGCGGCTGGCCACGCTGCGGGAGGAGCTCGCGGACAAGCGGGAGGAGCTCTCGAGCCTCACCGCGCGCTGGGAGGCCGAGAAGCAGGGCCTCAACCGCCTGGGTGACCTGCGCGTCCGCCTCGACGAGGCCCGTACGCAGGCCGAGAAGCTGCAGCGCGAGGGCGACTACGCCGGTGCGTCCAAGCTGCTCTACGGCGACGTGCCCGCCCTCGAGGCGGAGCTGGCCGAGGCCGAGCGCTCCGAGGCGGCCGACGGCCCGGAGGACCCGATGGTGTCCGAGGCCGTCACCGCCGACGACATCGCCGAGGTGATCGCCAGCTGGACGGGCATCCCGGCCGGGCGCCTGTTGGAGGGCGAGACCGAGAAGCTCCTGCGCATGGAGGACTTCCTGGGTGTGCGCCTCATCGGGCAGACCGAGGCCGTGCGCACGGTGAGCGACGCCGTGCGGCGCTCGCGGGCCGGCATCGCCGACCCCGACCGGCCCACCGGCTCGTTCCTCTTCCTGGGTCCCACCGGCGTGGGCAAGACCGAGCTGGCCAAGGCGCTGGCGGACTTCCTGTTCGACGACGAGCGGGCGATGGTCCGCATCGACATGTCCGAGTACTCCGAGCGGCACGCGGTGGCACGGCTGGTGGGTGCGCCCCCCGGCTACGTGGGCCACGAGGAGGGCGGTCAGCTGACCGAGGCGGTGCGGCGCCGTCCCTACTCGGTGGTGCTGCTCGACGAGGTGGAGAAGGCGCACCCGGAGACCTTCGACATCCTGCTGCAGGTGCTCGACGACGGGCGCCTCACTGACGGGCAGGGCCGGACGGTGGACTTCCGCAACACCATCCTCATCATGACCTCGAACCTGGGCTCGCAGTTCCTGGTGGACCCCACCCAGGACCCGGCGGCGCGGCGTGAGGGTGTGATGGCGGCGGTGCGGGCGCACTTCAAGCCCGAGTTCCTCAACCGCTTGGACGACACGGTGGTGTTCGAGCCGCTGAGCCGGCAGGAGATCGGCAGCATCGTGGACCTGCAGGTGGACGCGCTGGCCCGGCGGTTGGCCGACCGGCGCATCACGCTGGAGGTCACCGACGCCGCCCGGGCGTGGCTGGCCGACCAGGGGTACGACCCGGCGTTCGGCGCCCGACCGCTGCGCCGGCTGGTGCAGACCGCGGTGGGCGACACCCTTGCCCGCTCGCTGCTGGCCGGCACGGTGCGCGACGGGCAGGTGGTCACCATCGACGTGGACACCGAAGAGCCCTCGGACGCCGGCACCGGCCGGGTGACCGGGCTGCGCGTGGCCTGAGCCGGCGCGCGGGCGTGAGCCCCTTGGTGAGCGTGGCCCCTCCTCGGCCTGCCCGGGGAGGGGCCACGTGTGTGGGCGGTCGGCGAGTTCCGCACCGGTGCGGAACTCGAGCTGACACGGCATCGAGAACCGCACCGGTGCTGAACTCGAGCTGACACGGCATCGAGAACCGCACCGGTGCTGAACTCGACGGTCGAGTTCAGCACCGGTGCGGGATCGGGTTGGTTGTCAGGCCGAGAACGGCACCGGTGCGGGATTGGAAGGGCCGGCGCGCCAGGGCCGGGGGAGGAGCGGGCAGCGGTCATGCGGCGCGGGTGCCGGAATCCTCCAACGCCCGCAAGAGGGCCTCGCGCAGACGTGCGGGACGACTCAGGTCACGGCTCGTCGCACGGATGACCGTCCACCCGGCAGCCTCGTACAGCCGGATGCGTTCGATGTCGAGTTGCCACTGACGCCGGTCGGTGCGGTGGTGGTCCCCCTCGTACTCCGCGGCCACCTTGCGGGAGCGCCACACGAGGTCGCTGCACCCGAGCCACTGGCCGTGGTCGTCGTGCACGTCGGCGTTCACCTCGGGAGCGGGGACTCCCCAGGAGAGCACCAGGTGGCGCAAGTGGGACTCCTTGGGGGAGGCCGCGTCCCCGTCGGCGATGGCTAGGGCTGCACGTGCGCGCCCGGCTCCCCGGCCACCCGGCGCCAGCGACCGGGCGAGGTCCTCCACGGTGAGCGTGCCGGTGAGCGGGCAGTCCCGTCCGATGAGCCAGTCGGCCGCGGCCGTCAGGTCCCGCTCTCCCAACATCGTGGCCAGCCCACGCCAGGTGGTGAGCAGGGAGGCGCAGCGGGCACCATCGACCTCCACGGCCTCGAGCGCAGCGTCCTGGTGTCCGCGGACCCCACGGCGTTGAGGTGCCCGGTGCGGCGGGCGGGCTGAGACGTGAACCGGTTCGTCACGTTGCCACGGCGTGGGGAGGGGGATCCCGTGGAAGCGTGCGGCGGTGATGTGGCTGGCGACGAGGTGCTCGGGCAGCGTGGACAGCACTGCCCGCACGATGCTCGGTCCCGCGAGGTCGGCTGGGACCATCAGACCCTGCGTGGGGCTCCAGGCGCCTTGACGGTGCAAGGCGTCGCGGGTCGTCGGTCCGCGGGAGGTCTCCACCCGTCGCCCGCGCGTTGTCCTGAACCAGGAATCCCCCTCGTGCATGTCCCAAGAGTGCCGCGTCCGGGGGATGGCGGGGCGGTGGTCGTCCACAGGCTGCGCGTTCGGTGGGGTTGCCGCTGAGCTGTGCGGGAAGGTGCGTCGCGAGAACCGCACCGGTGCTGAACTCGACCTGCCCCTCCGCGGAGATCCGCACCGGTGCGGAACTCGAGCTGACACGGCATCGAGAACCGCACCGGTGCTGAACTCGACAGTCGAGTTCAGCACCGGTGCGGGATCGGGTTGGGTGTCAGGCCGAGAACGGCACCGGTGCGGAGTTCGACCGGGGTGATGCCAGCGAGGGCGCACCAGGATGCCCGGACCGCCGGCTCACGGGCTGTCGGCGCCGCCGTTCACGTTGAGCGTCTCGCCCACCACGTAGCTCGCGTCGTCGCTGGCCAGGAAGACGTACGCCCCGGCGAGCTCGGCCGGCATCCCCGCCCGGCCCAGCGGCTGCTTGTGCCCGAAGGTCGGCAGCTTCTCCTTGGGCTGCCCCTCCACCACCTGCAGCGGCGTCCAGATGGGCCCCGGCGCCACGAGGTTCACGCGGATCCCCTTCGGTGCCAGCTGCTTGGCCAGGCCCTTGCCGAACCCGTTCTCCGCCGCCTTGGTGGTGGCGTAGTCCAGCAGGTGGTCGCTGGGGGAGTAGGCCTGCACGGAGGTGGTGATGATGATGCTCGACCCCGGCTGCAGGTGCGGCACGGCGGCGCGGCACAGCCAGAACATGGCGTACACGTTGGTGCGCATCGTCAGGTCGAACTGCTCGTCGCTGATCTGCGTGATGTCCGGCACCGACACCTGCTTGCCGGCGTTGCTCACGAGGATGTCCAGCCCGCCGAGCTCCTCCACGGCGCGGTCCACGAGGGTGTCGCACTCCTCGCGGGTGGTCAGGTCGGCCGGGATGGAGACGGCGCGGCGCCCCTCGGCCTCCACGAGGGCCACGATGCGGTCGGCGTCCTCCTGCTCGTCCGGCAGGTGGTTGATGGCCACGTCCGCGCCCTCACGGGCGTAGGCGATGGCGACGGCGGCCCCGATGCCGGAGTCGCCGCCGGTGATGAGGGCCCGCATGCCGGCCAGGCGGCCGTGGCCGCGGTAGCTGTCCTCGCCGAGGTCGGCGGTGGGCTCCAGCTGGGCGTCCAGGCCGGGGAAGTCCTGGTCCTGCTCGGGGGCGGTGATCCTGGGGAACCGGGTGACGGGGTCGGTCCCGGCGGTCTGCGGCGTCTTCTCGCTCATGCCTCCACTCTGCCGCGGACCCCCGGCGCCTCGCACCCGGAGCCCCCGGTGGGAGGTGTCACACCGAGAGGTCGTACTGCCGCAGGCGCCTTCGGTCGGCGGCCGACCCGGACTCCTGCAGCGCGAGCAGCTCGGCGTAGAGCCCACCGGAGCGGGCCAGCTCCGCGGGCGTGCCCACCTCGTCGATGCGGCCGTCCTTGAGCGTCTCGATGCGGTCCACCGTGTGCACCGTGGAGAGGCGGTGGGCGATGATCAGCGAGGTGCGCCCGGCCATGAGCTCGTCCAGCCCGGCCTGCACCTGACGCTCGCTGCGGGTGTCCAGGGCGCTGGTGAGCGTCGTCAGCCACACGTACAGGGGGAACACGATGAGCAGCACCAGCGCCAGCCACCACGAGTACCAGGCCGAGACCACCAGCACCGCGGCGGTGGTGAGCAGCATGGGCAGGAAGTTGTTGGCGAACCCGTTGAGGAACTGCGTGGTCTCGGAGATGTTGCGCGAGAGCCGGTTGATCACCGTGCCGGTGAGCTCGCGGTCGAAGTGGCGCTGCGGCAGGGAGAGCAGCTTGGCGTAGTACCGGCTGGAGAGGATGCGCCGCATGCGTACCGCCGTGACATCACCCCAGTAGCCCCCCGTTGGACAGGAGCGTGTTGGTCAGGTCGGTGGCCAGCAGGGCCACGGCCAGCAGCAGGATGGCGCGCACGTCGGCGTCCGTGTGGCCGCCGGAGCAGGGAGCGCACGGGTGGATCGTTCCACCCCGCACCGGGCGGTCAGGACAGCACGAGTGGTCAGGACAGGACGAAGTCCTCCGGTCGTCCGCGCAGCAGCCGGAGGAGGTCGCGGCGCAGTCCCGGCCACATGACCGCCTGCGGGTCGGGCACCAGCCCGGCGCGGCGCTGCAGGTCCGTCACACGACGCTCCCAGGCCTCGACCGCCCGGGGGGTGGCCACCACCCGCCGGGCGTCGCTGGACACCAGGGTGCGCACGAGCCGGGCGACCAGCGCGGCGCGTGCCCCGTGCAGGGCGGCGTCACCGCCCACCGGGAGGTCGGAGGCGGGGCCGTGGGTGACGAACAGGTTGGGCACGCGGCCGAGCGTGCCCAGGTGCGGAGCCCAGTCGGCCAGGAGGCCGCCGTCGGCGGCGTCGAGTCCCTCGATGCCGGCGCCCGGGCCCACCGGGTGCGCGCCGGTGGCCAGCACGAGGGCGTCCACGCGGTGACGGGTTCCCTGGACGTCCACCACGGCATCGGGGGCGATACGGTGCACGGCGGTGCGGTGCAGCGTGATGCCCCCTGCGGCCACCTGCTCGAACCACGCCTCGGACCGCACGGTGCCGCGCGAGAGCGGCGAGGAGGCGTGGTGCAGCTCCACCGCCTCGGGGTCCAGGTGCTGTCGGGCCAGGGCGGTGGAGGCCTGCATCGCGCGCTGCCACGGCAGCGGGGTGGGGTCCAGGGCGCCCTCGGCGAGTGCCCACGGCACGCGGGCGGCCGGCGGCAGACCTGTGCGGACCACGCGGCCCACGTCGCGGAGTCGCTGCCCGGCGGCGTCCACGCGGCGGTTGCTCGTCCAGAGGTCCACCGGGTCGGCGTCGGGGCGCTCGGGCAGCACCCAGGGCTGCCCGGGGGAGAAGACCAGCACGTCCGCGCCCTGCTCGGCCAGCGCAGCGGCGGTGTGCACGTGCTCGGTGGCCGAGAGGTGGCCGGCCGCAGGGGACCGGCCGTCCACGCCGGGGGCCAGGACGGCCACACGACGCCCGGCGAGGTCCAGGTCGGACTGCCACACGTGCGTGTGCAGCAGGGGCCCCTCGAAGGCGTCGGTGCCGCGCACCTCGGGCACCACCGGTTCGCCCTCGTGCCCCGTGGCCAGCACCAGGGCCCGGGCGTGCAGCTGGCTCCCGGAGGCCAGGGTGAGGGTCCACGAGCCGTCGGACTGCTGCGCGGCGCGGGTCACCCGGTCGTGCACCAGCTTCTGCCCGATGCCGGCCCACGCCCCCACCCGCTGCAGGTAGCCCACCATCGCCGGGGCGGAGGGGGAGCGCTCGGCGGGGGTGCGGTCGCGGTGGCGCAGGGTGGACTCGCTGAGCGAGCCGCGGCTGCGGGCGCCGGGGTCGTGGCGGTCGAGCCACCGGCCACCCACCGCCCCGCGCTCGTCCACCACCACCACGTCGCGCACGCCTGCGCGGGCCAGGGCGTCCACCACGGCCACGCCGGCGAAGCCCGCACCCACGACGGCGACCGCGTACGGGGTCATGCGCGTGTCCCGGCCTCGGAGCCGCCCAGCTCCACCACCACGGGGGCATGGTCGCTGGCGCCCTTGCCCTTGCGCTCCTCACGGTCCACGAACGCGCCCGTCACGAGCTCGGCGAAGGAGGGCGAGCCCAGGGCGAAGTCGATGCGCATGCCCTGGCGCTTGGGGAAGCGCAGCTGCTGGTAGTCCCAGTAGGTGTACGTGTCGGTCTCGGTGTGCGGGCGCACCACGTCCACCAGCCCGGCCTGCTCGAGGGCCCCGAACGCCTCACGCTCTGGCGGGGTCACGTGGGTGAGCCCCTCGAAGGCCGCGATGTCCCACACGTCGGTGTCCAGCGGGGCCACGTTGAAGTCGCCCATGAGCACCAGCGGGGTCTCCTCGGCGGCCCACTGCCCGGCGTGGCCGGCCAGGGTGTGCAGCCAGCGCAGCTTGTAGTCCATGTGCGGGTGGCCGATCTCGCGGCCGTTGGGCACGTAGAGGCTCCACAGGCGGACGCGGGGCACGGCGGTGCCGTCCTCGCGCGTGCCACCGCCGACCGTGGCGCCCAGGGCGCGGGCCTCCACCACGGGCTCGTCGTCACCCCAGCCGGGCTGCTCGGGGAAGGCGACGGTCACGTCCTGCAGGCCCACCCGGGAGGCGATGGCCACGCCGTTCCACTGGTTGAGGCCGTGGAAGGCGATCTCGTAGCCCAGCTCGTCGAAGCGCTCGCGCGGGAACTTGTCGTCCTTGACCTTGGTCTCCTGGAGGGCCAGGACGTCCACGTCGTGACGCTTGAGGAAGTCCGCCACCCGGTCGATCCGGGCACGGAGGGAGTTGACGTTCCAGGTAGCGATGCGCACGGGGTCACTGTAGGTGAGCAGGTGTGCGTGGCCGGACCTCGTGGTGGAGACTGCCCCCATGGACACCGCACCCGCCCCCACCCCGCGTCCGATGGCGCTGATCACCGGCGCCTCATCCGGCATCGGCAAGGAGTACGCCACCCAGCTGGCCGCCAAGGGCTACGGCATCGTGCTCGTGGCCCGCGACCGTCAGCGCCTGGAGGCGCTGGCCGTGCACCTGGGCACCCACTTCGGCGTGCCCACCGAGGTGCTCACCGCCGACCTCTCGCAGCGTCAGGACATGGAGCGCGTGGTGCGCCGCCTGGAGCAGGACGAGGACGCCGTGGAGGTGCTCGTCAACAACGCCGGCTACGGGCTGGGCACGGCCTTCCTCGCCTCGGAGATCGAGGACGAGGAGGACGCCCTGGCGGTCATGGTGCGCGCGGTGATGGTGCTCAGCCAGGCCGCCGCGCGCCGCATGGTGGCCGACGGCCACGGCATCGTCATCAACGTCTCGTCGGTGGCCGGGTGGCTGCCGTACGGCACGTACGGCGCCGCCAAGGCGTGGGTGCGCACCTTCACCGAGGGCCTGGCGATGGAGCTGCGCGGAACGGGCGTGCACGTGCAGGCGCTGGCGCCGGGGCTGACCCACACCGAGTTCCACCAGCGGATGGGGGAGGAGTTCGCCGGCGCGCCGGAGTGGGCCTGGCTGCACCCCGACCAGGTGGTGCGCGAGTCCCTCGAGGCGGTGGGCTCCCGCGAGGTGACCTGCGTGCCGGGCCTGCCGTACAAGGTGGCCGCCCTGGTGCTGCCCCGCCTGCCGCGCCGGGTGGTCATGGCGCTCTCGGCCAAGGTGGACGAGCAGGAGCGCGCCCTGCGGGGGCGGGCGCGCCGGGTGGTCTCCTCCTCCCAGGCGCCGGAGCCGGCGCGAGCGGGAGCGGTGGACGCGGGAGCGACGACCTCGGAGGCCGACGAGGACGCCTCGGTACCCTCCGACGCATGACGACCACCTCGCAGTCCGCCCGCACCCTCGCCGAGACCATCGCCTCCGACGCCGTCGTGCACGGAAAGGTGACGCTCTCCTCCGGCAAGGAGGCCGACTACTACGTGGACCTGCGCCGGGTCACCCTCTCCGGCAGCGCCGCCCCGCTGGTGGGCGCGGTGATGCTGGAGCTCACCGAGGACCTCGAGTTCGACGCCGTCGGCGGCCTCACCATGGGCGCCGACCCGGTGGCCACCGCGATGCTGCACGCCGCCGCCGCGCAGGGCCGCCAGCTGGACGCCTTCGTGGTGCGCAAGGCGGGCAAGGCCCACGGCCTGCAGCAGCGCATCGAGGGACCGTCGATCGCCGGTCGGCGCGTGCTCGTGGTGGAGGACACCTCGACCACCGGCAACTCGCCGCTCACCGCCGTGGAGGCCGTCCGCGAGGCGGGCGCCGAGGTGGTGGCCGTCGCGGTCATCGTGGACCGTTCCTCGGGGGCGGCCGAGGTCATCCAGGAGGCCGGGGTGGAGTACCGGGCGGCGCTGGGGCTCTCCGACATCGGCTTGGCCTGAGGCCGCCGCCGGACGGCGGATCCGAACGGAATCGTTACCGCGCGGGCGTGATTCAGGCCACGCGCCCGCCTAGGTGTTCTCGGTCATCAGGTTGGTGACAGTCGGCTGGTGGGTGGGAGTCCTCTCAGGGCGCTGTGGCCGCGGTC
>NZ_PKIZ01000025.1:0-7967 GCF_002847825.1 Kytococcus schroeteri
CAATCACCACCGGGTCCACTCCGCGATCGGAGCCCCGCCAGTCAGCCGCCTCAACAACCTGGCTGGACATCACACCTAGGGCCACCCCATGACGACCACGGGTGGGGCGGGACGACGGTTCTGGGCGACGGCTGCTGCGGCGGCGCTGGCGGTACCGGTGCTGTCCAGCTGCACGGGAGGGCCGGACGAGGCCGCGCCCCACACGTCATCGAGCCCGAGCGACTCCGTCACCTGCGCCCGGGGCCGCGTGGACGCGCTCCACGAGGCCTTCCGGCCCGCCACGGACGGCATCTCGATGGACTACTCGACGACGCCGGAGGAGCTGCTGCGCCAGGCCGACGGCATCGCCGTGGTGGCGTTGCGCGGGCTGGGCACCGACGCGGCGTTCGACCTGACGCCCGGAGGGGGCGAGGGCGCCCGCCGGTACCCGCTGGAGGTGACGGCCGTCAGCGGCCGAGTGCCCAGCCCAGCTCCGGCAGTGCCATGACGAGGGTGACCAGCAGCGCCACCGAGAGCGCCCGCTCGGTGCGGAGCCGCCAGAACACGGCCCAGAGCACCACCACGGACACCGCACGGACGGTGAGCACGACCAGGTACCCGGACGCTCCCCCATCGACCGGGAGCGGGCCACCCGAGGCGGCGAGCACCGGCGCCGCGAGGAGCCACGCGGCCACCATCGCGGTGACCACCGCGCCGACCGCCCGGCCCGCCCCACCCACGGCCTCGCTGGGGCGGCGGGCCACGTACGTGGCCAGCGCGGTCACCAGGACGGTGGCCGCCAAGGGCAGGACGAGCTGGGTCACGGGCATGGCGTCAGGGTAGGTGGGCCCGCGGCACTGGCGTCAGTCCAGGGCGCACTGTGGCGGGGCGAAGACGCAGAACTCGTTGCCCTCGGGGTCGGCCATGACCGTCCGGTCGGGCTGCCGCTCGAGGACGGTCGCACCGGCGGCGTGCACTTGGCCCGCATCGGCCCAGAGGTCCCAGTGCACGCGGTTCCTCCCTCGCTTGGGCTCCGGGACGGCGGTGAACACGATGCTCTCCCACGGCCAGGCGCCGCCAGGGTCGACCCACCACCAACCGTGCTGCTCGTCGTGACCGAGCTCGCCGCCGACGACGCCGTGCCACCAGCGCACCTGAGTGCCGGGGTCCGCACAGTCCAGCACCAGCTCGTAGAACGGCTCGGACGCCGGCTCGTGGTGCCCTCGGGCAAGACTGTGGTGCGCCCACCGTCACCCTGGGCGGAGACGGTGTACCAGCAGGCGCCCTGCCCGTCCCACGCCAGCGTGTCCAGCACGAGCGGCTCCATGACGAGGTCCGACGGCGTGCCGGAGTAGGTCACCAGCCCGTCAGCGGCGGCCATGGAGAACGGCGTGGCTCGATCATCGGGCTCCCCGCCCCCGCCGCCAGAGCCGTGGCGGAACTGTGGCCGACCTGAGAGGTGGGGCCGGCGTGGGCCGCCGCCGACACCGAAGTGGCCGAGCCTCTCGAACCCGCATGAGCGCGATCACACGACCCACGCCACCCGTGAGTCAGGCGCGCTGCGCCGTGCGCACCCTCCGTGCGATGTCTCCCACGTCCCGGAGCTCCCCGGACGCCACGTCCATGACGAGGGTGAACGCCTCGGCGGGCGCGAGGTCCAGACGAAGACCTTGGAGGTCCAGGAGGACCAGCGCACCGAGGAAGCCCAACCGCTTGTTGCCGTCCACGAGCGGGTGGTGCGTGACGACGGAGTGCAGGAGGGCAGACGCCTTCTCCTCGGCCGACGGGTAGGCCTGAGCACCCATGACGGTCGTCCACGGGCGCTCCGCAGCCGACGCGAGCAGGCCGGCATCGCGGACGGGACCGATGCCCTCCTGCTCCGCCATGAGCAGGAGGTGGCGCAGGTCCAGGCGCACGGTCACACCGACCCGAGGCGGTCGAGCACCTCACGCCACTCGCCCCGCATCCGCTCCACGGACTCGGCCACGGCGAGGTCGGACCGACCGCGCTCAGCCCTCTCGAGCACCGCGAGGCGGATGATCTCCTGCCGGGAGCGTCCTTCGCGCTGCGACAGTTCCGCCAGAGCGGCATCCAGGGTCTCGTCGGTGCGTAGAGTCATGGCCACACAGGAACGGTATCATTACGGTACCGTCATGTCAGGCGGTGTCCCCGTGCCGCAGACCCGTCAACCACTTCAGAACCACTCCGCCGGCGAAACGGAATGACCCGGGCCTGCCGCACGGATAGGTGGCGCCTGATCTGGCTTGCCCGCTGAGCGGCCTGAAGGGGTATTGACGCCCCCCGGGGGGGGGTGTCAACGTGGTTCCATGCGCGCAAAGTTGCTGTCCACCGTGACCTTGGGACTGACGCTTCTCCCGACCCCCGCGGCCTTCGCCGACTACCCTGAGGAGCCCTGGGGGAAACCGGTGGATGGTAAGCACACATACTGCTACGCGAACATGACATCCTCCGAGCAAGAGCCGGCGCGCTATGCCATGCGGCGACTTCGGGACACGACAGACATGACCATTGAGTATGTCGGATACGGGTGCGGCCGCTATTTCGGGTACAACGATGTGACGTGGTTCAGCGACAACCTTCCCCCTGGAGTGAGAGGCCGCTATGTCTGCGACGACTGCAGAGGCGGAAACTCCTACAAGGGTTCGGTCTATATCGACTTCGCCGAGCTGATAAAGGGGGAGGACGACTGGTCCGACATCCGCAAGACGACCGTGCACGAAGTGGGACACAGCGTGAGCTTTCGCCACGACAGCACCAGCGCCATGATCCAAGGAGAAGTCCCCTCGACCCACTGGCGCTGGCGCTCTTACAGCGCATCGGACATAGACGACATCAATAGGTTCTTCTAAGGAGAATCATGCCTACCTACCCACGCGCCGGAATCGTTCTCTTGTCTGCCACCCTGATGCTGACCGGCTGCAATGGAATGTCAGAGGAACGCTCCCTCCACGACCTCAATGCCGAGAGCCGCACACACGTGGACTACGAGCCGGTGAACACGAGCGCCGACGTCGTGGAGAGGGCCACCGATGCCGCCGTTGTGCGCCTCAAATACGCGCAGCCCGGCCACCAGCGCAGGATCCTGGGCGAGGTCCGGTACGAGTTCGCATCTCTGACCGCGGAGGTGGTGGAACCCCTGCACGGATCCAGCGAAGCAGGGGAGGTGGTGCATCTCGAGATGATGCAGCCGGAGGGATCCGACCTCGAGGACATCCGCGCCGCTCTCCCGACCGGCGAGGTGGTTGCCGTCTGGAGCCCGTGGACCGGTGAGTCCCCGGAGGGCACGTCCCTCACAGTCCCCGAGGGAGGCGTCGTGGACGACCCGCCGAAGGTGTTGTTCGCTGACGGCCTCTGGTACGAAGATTCTGGCCAGCTCGAGAACCCCATGGTTGCGGGTGAGGACCCAGGCTCACCGTGGCCTCACGCTGAGGACGTCCAGGACGTCGCACGAAGCATCAAGGAGGCTGGCTGACGGGCTAGCCTGCGGAACGCCAGCCTCTCAGCGGAAGGACTCCCCCGTCAGCCGCTCGAAGGCCTCCACGTACTTGGCGCGCGTTCCCTGCACCACCTCGTCCGGCAGCGCCGGCGGCGGGGTGTCGGAGGCCTTGTCCCACCCGGACGCCTCGGAGGTCAGCCAGTCGCGCACGTACTGCTTGTCGAAGCTCGGCTGCTGGCGGCCCGGCGCGAACCCGTCGGCCGGCCAGAAGCGCGAGGAGTCCGGGGTGAGCACCTCGTCGGCCAGCACGATGCGCACCCGCCCGGAGGCCAGGTCGTCCTCGGTGACGGTGCGCAGGTCGGTGTCGGCGTCCACGCCCTCCAGGCCGAACTCCACCTTGGTGTCGGCCACGATGATGCCGCGGCCGGCCGCCACCTCGTGCCCGCGGCGCAGGATGTCCACGGTGAGATTGCGGGCGGCGCGGGCCAGCGGGTGGCCGATGGTCTCGCGGACCTGCTCGAAGCTGATCGGCTCGTCGTGCTCCCCCGCCGGGGCCTTGGTGGAGGGCGTGAAGACCGGGTCGGGCAGCTCGGAGCCGTCCACGAGCCCCTCGGGCAGGCGGATGCCGGAGACGGTGCCGGTGGCCTCGTACTCCTTCAGGCCGCCGCCGGTGAGGTGGGCGCGGGCCACGCACTCCACGGGCAGCATGCGCAGCTTCTTCACCAGCACCGCGCGGCCGGCCACGGCGTCGGGCACGTACGGCGCCCCGGTGGCCAGCACGTGGTGCGGCACCAGGTCGGCCAGCTGGTCGAACCACCACAGGCTCATGCGGGTGAGCACCTCGCCCTTGTCGGCGATGGGGGTGCTCAGGATGTAGTCGTAGGCGCTGATGCGGTCGCTGGCCACCATGAGCAGCACCTCGTCGGCTCCGTACCCCTCGGGCAGCGGGGCGTCGGGGCCGGGCGCGTACAGCTCGCGCACCTTGCCGGCGTGCACCAGCTCGTAACCGGGCAGCTCGCGGGGGGTCTGGGTGCTCACAGCGTGATCCTTCCGGCCGCGGCCTCGGCAGCGATGTCGGTGCGGGCCCACCCACCGGGCAGGTCGATGAGGGACAGCCCGGCGTAGGCGTTCTCCCGGGCGTGGGCCAGGTCGGCACCGCGGGCCACCACGTCGAGCACGCGACCGCCGTCGGCCAGCAGGCGGTCGTCCTCGGTGCGGGTACCGGCGTGCAGCACGGTCACCCCGCGGGCCTCGGCCTCGGCGATGCCGGTGAGCTGGCCGCCCTTGACGGGCGCGGCCGGGTAGCCGTCGGCGGCCAGCACCACCACGCAGGCGGCGTCGTCGGTGAAGGTGGGCCCGGCGGCATCGGACAGGGTGCCGGTGGCGGTGGCGTGCAGCAGCTCGGCCAGCGGGGAGGTGAGGCGGGCCAGCACGGCCTGGGAGTCCGGGTCACCGAAGCGGACGTTGAACTCCACCACGCGCGGACCGGCGGCGGTGAGCGCCAAGCCCACGTAGAGCACGCCCACGAACGGGTTGCCGCGGCGGGCCATCTCGTCGGCCACCGGCTGGGCGATGGTGCGCACCACCTCGGCCTCGAGGTCGGCCGGCACCCACGCGAGCGGGCTGTAGGCACCCATGCCGCCGGTGTTGGGGCCGAGGTCGCCGTCGCCGGCGCGCTTGAAGTCCTGGGCGGCCGGCAGGGCGATGGCGCTCGTGCCGTCGAGCAGGCAGAAGACGCTGGCCTCCGGGCCGTCGAGGTACTCCTCGACGACCACGTGGCCCTCCTTGGCGATGCAGTCCGCGGCGTGGCGCTGCGCCTCCTCGCGGTCGGTGGTCACCACCACGCCCTTGCCGCCGGCCAGTCCGTCGGCCTTGACCACCCACGGCACGGCCTCACCGGCCGCGTTGGTGGCGAAGGCGTCCAGGGCGGCGGGCACGGAGTCCTCGTCGGTGCAGACGCGGGCCTCGGCGGTGGGCACGCCGGCAGCGGTCATGACCTCCTTGGCGAAGGACTTGGAGCCCTCCAGACGGGCCGCCTCGGCGTCCGGGCCCACGGTGGGCACGCCGGCCTCGCGCAGCGCGTCGGCGATGCCGGCCACCAGCGGGGCCTCCGGGCCCACCACCACGAGGTCGACGCCCAGCTCGCCGGCGAGCGCGACGACGGCGGTCGGGTTGCCGGCATCGACCGCGCGGCACTGGGCGAGCCGCGCCATGCCGGGGTTGCCGGGGGCGGCGAACAGTTCGTGCGGGTGGTCGGGGTGCTGGGTGCGGCGGAGGGCCTCGAGGATGCCGTGCTCGCGTCCGCCGGTGCCGAGGACGAGGATCTTCACGGGCCGAACCCTATCGGGGCGGGGCGGGGCGGCCCGGGGTGGCGCCGGCCACCGCGGCTCAACCGGCGGGCGTGGTCACGAGGCCGCGCGCCCAGGCCGGCCCGGCGTCCTCGGCGGACCGGCGGTACTCCAGCCGCGTGTGGTTCCGGTCCTCGCGGGCCTGCATGAACTCGAGCTCCTCGGGTACCAGGGCGTAGAGCTGCCAGTCCGGGTTGGGGGCGCCGTCGTATCCCGGCCGCCCCTCCCAGTCCCGCTGCGAGGCGGACTCGTCCAGAGCACGCACGGCGCCGGTGACACGCACCGTGCGGCCGGCCTCCTTGAACCAGAACAGCATCGAGGCCCGGGGGTGGTCGGCCAGCTGCTGGCCCTTGCGGCTGGTGCGGTGGGTGGAGAAGTGGAATCCGCGGGCGTCCACCTCCTTGAGGATCAGCACGCGGCCCACGGGCGTGCCGTCGGGGGCCAGGGTGGTCAGCGCCATGCCGTGCGGCTGGCGCTCCCCGGCCTCGATGGCGTCGTCCAGCCAGGCGAGGAAGAGCTCGACGGGGTCGGCCGGTGCGGTCTCCGGGTCGAGGACGGGCAGGTCCGCCGGGAACGCGGGCAGGGCACGGAGGCGGTCGCTCAACTGGCTCATGCCCTCCATGCTAGAAGGGCACGGGCGGGTCGCTCCAGCCGAGGACAGCGCGCACGCCGTGGCCGCCTGACGTCGAGGGACGGTGGAGTGCCGTGCCCGCATCGCGGGAAGCCCGCTCCACCGTGTGGGCACGCGCGCGGGCGGGGTGTGCGGGCGGACGGCGCGAGGGCGAGCCGCGCGGGCGACACTCGCCCGGCGCCTTGCCACGATGGGGGCATGAGCGACGTGAACGGCATCCGCATCGAGTGCGTGCAGGGCGACATCACCACCCAGCCGGTGGACGCCGTCGTCAACGCGGCCAACTCCGGGCTGCTGGGCGGCGGCGGGGTGGACGGCGCCATCCACCGGGCGGCCGGGCCGTCGCTGCTGGCCGAGTGCCGCCAGCTGCGCGCCACCTCCCTCCCCGACGGGCTGCCCGTCGGGGATGCCGTGGCCACCGGGGCCGGGGGCCTGCCGGCCCGCTGGGTGGTGCACACGGTGGGCCCCAACCGTGGTGCGGGCGAGACCGATCCCGCGCTGCTGCGGGCGGCGTTCGCCGGCTCACTCCGGGTGGCCGACGAGGTGGGCGCCCACTCCGTGGCGCTGCCGGCCGTGGGCGCGGGGGTCTACGGGTGGTCGGCCACCGACGCCGCGCGCGAGGCGATGGCGGCCGCCCGGGAGTTCGCCGCCGGCGGGCCGGCCTCCGTGCGGCTGGTGCGCTTCGTGCTGTTCTCACCAGAGCTGCTGGCGGCCTTCGAGGCCGAGCAGCCCGACCGCTGAGCCCCTCAGAGGCCGGCCACGAGGGTCGGCAGCACCTGGCCGGCCGGGGCCGCGATGACGTGGTCGGCCCCCTCGGGCAGCGACGGCCCAGCCGGGTTGACCTCCACCACGGGCACCCCGGCCTCCCGCGCGATGCCGGGAACGGCCGCCGCCGGGTACACCAGCCCCGAGGTGCCCACGACCACCACGAGGTCCGCCTGCTCGGCCGCCTCCACGGTGGCGGCGAGCGCCCGCTCGGGCAGCATCTCGCCGAACCACACCACCCCCGGCCGCACCCAGCCGCCGCACTCGGTGCAGACCGGCGGCTCCAGACGCTCCACGGGCTCGGGCACCTGGGGGTAGTCGGCCCGGGACGGCACCCCGCAGTCGGCGCACCGCAGCGCGAACAGGTCGCCGTGGACGTGCGCCATCACCGCGGTACCGGCCCGCTCGTGCAGGTCGTCCACGTTCTGGGTGCCCACCCGCAGGTCCACCCCCTCGCGCTGCTGCCACCGGGTGATGGCGTGGTGCCCGGCGTGCGGCTGCGCGCGGCGCACCAGCGACGCCCGCCAGGCGTACCAGGCCCAGGACCGCGCGGGATCGGCCTCCCACGCCTCGCCGGTGGCCAGCGCCATCGGGTCGAAGCGCTCCCACAGCCCCGTCTGCGCCTCCCGGAAGGTGGGCACCCCCGACTCGGCGGACGCCCCGGCGCCGGTGAGCACCACCACCCGCTCAGCGTTCCGGGCCAGCTCGACGACGGCGGGCGGCACGGCATCGTGGGTCTTCATGCCGCCCACGCTAACCACCGGGGACACGACGAGGCGGGGCCGGC
>NZ_PKIZ01000025.1:8182-21645 GCF_002847825.1 Kytococcus schroeteri
GGTGGCGTGGGCGTTCTCACCGTCGGCCACGATGTGGGCGCCCGACCAGGTGCCGTAGATGCCCAGGCCGGCGCGCTGGCGGTGGGCCACGGTGGCGGTGGCGACGCCGTCGGTGCCCACCTTGGCGTCGGTGGCGCCGGAGAACTTCACGCGCAGGGAGCCGGAGGAGGGGGTGGCGGTGGTGGACACGTAGGACTGCGTACCGGAGGTGCGGCCCGCCACCGAGGGGGCGTCCACCACGCGGAAGCGCAGGGTCACCTGGTAGCCCTCGGGCAGGGCGTAGCGGGACTCGTTGGCCACCGTGAACTGGCCGGTGCTCATGGCGCCGGGCACGGGGGTGGTGACGGTGACGTTGGAGGCCTTGAGGTCGATGACCTCGTTGCGGGTCTCGTACACGTGCTCCGGCTCGGCGTGGGCGGCGGTGGCGGCCCCGGTGGCGGCGGCCACGATCGCGCCGAGGGCGGAACGGCGGGTCAGTGTGTTCATGCGCAGATCTCCTGGGTGTGTGGTCGGTGGGGCTCAGTAGCGGCTCTCGGGCAGCTCGCCGTCGGCGTACTGCTCCACGCGGACGTCCTTGGCGGTGGGGGCGGTGCCCGAGACCGGGGTGGGCTGGCTCCAGGTGCCGTCGAGCTTGCAGTACTGCTGGGTGCCCTTGAAGCTCACCGTGTTGAAGCCGTAGGTGGCGCGGGCGGCGTAGCCCGGCTTCACGTCGACCGGGCCGATGGTCTGGCCGGTGGTCCAGCTCATCGTGTAGCTGAAGCCGGGCTGGATGGCCTGGGTCCAGGTGGCGGCGATCTCGCCGCTGCCGTTGTCGCCGCTGCCGGTGCCACCGACGGTGAACGAGCGCGAGAAGTCACCGTCGAGCTTGAGGGTGAACGACTGGGTGGCGCTCAGCTCCTGGGTGAGCGGGATGGGCTTGTCGCTCAGGTTGGTGGTCTGGATGGCGCCCACCGGGGTGAAGCTGGTGCGCACCTCGGTGATGTGGGTGCGGTACTGCTCCCAGGCGTTGCAGACGGGCTTGTCGTTGAGCAGGTTGGAGCGGACCGGCCCGGCGTTCTTGATGTGCCAGACGTCGGCCTCCTTCCAGGACGAGTCGGCCTGGGCGGCGGTGGTGGCGGTGCCCGCCAGGCCGGTGGCCAGGGCGGCGGCTGCAGCGGCGATGCGCAGGGTCCTCATGGTTCTCTCCTGTGGGTTCGCGAGGTGTGGACGGGGGTCGGGCGCTGGTGCGATCTGCCCGGAGCCGCACACGCTAGGAGCGTCACAGGTGCGGAAATGACCATCCGCAGGAGATTTCACTAATCATTTACCGAACATTTACCCTCACACCTGAGGAATAGCCCCACAAATCATTCCGCCGTGAAATGAATACGTGGCCTGGCTCACTTCTCCGGCTCCCGCGCCGAGCCCCGGCCGCCACACCCGGGCACGGCTCGCCCGCCCGTAGACTTGAGGGCCGTTTGCCCGAGGGCCACCACCGAGCAGGAGACCGCAGTTGAGCACCCCCCGTGAGCAGGACCCCGTCGCCGAGCGCGAGATCGCCCTCGAGCAGGCGCACGTCGACCGGGTGCACGCCGAGCTGGCCAAGGCCGCCGAGCGCGCCGGCCTGGTGGAGGCCGAGGGCCTGGCCCGCGGGCGCACCATGCGCACCGGCGACGTCCGCGACGAGGAGATGTCCGGCCTGTTCGAGCGCGACGCCCTGGTGTTCAGCAGCCACAAGCGCCGCACGTCCCTGGAGATGGAGCACGAGGGCCTGGTCTTCGGCCGCCTCGACCTCGACCACTCGATGCCGGACGCCGGCCCCGCCGAGGGCGACGCCCCCACCGTCGAGGAGGTCCGCTACATCGGCCGCCTGGGTGTGCGCGACGACGACTACGAGCCCCTGGTGGTGGACTGGCGTGCCCCGGCCGCCAGCGCCTTCTACCGGGCCACGCCCGTGCAGCCCCACAAGGTGGTGCGCCGCCGCGTGCTGCGCTGCCGCGCCGAGCAGGTCATCGGCATCGAGGACGACCTCATGGTGGCCGAGCCGCCGGCCGACCTGCCCGTGGTGGGCGACGGCGCGCTCATGGCCGCCCTCACCCGCTCCCGCGGCGGGCGCATGCGCGACATCGTGGCCACCATCCAGCAGCACCAGGACGAGGCGATCCGCGCCGAGGCCCGCGGCGTCACCACCATCACCGGCGGCCCGGGCACCGGCAAGACCGTGGTGGCCCTCCACCGCGCCGCCTACCTGCTCTACACCGACCGGCGCCGCTACGAGCACGGCGGCGTGCTCGTCATCGGTCCCAGCGCGGCCTACACCGCCTACATCGAGCGCGTGCTGCCCACCCTGGGCGAGGACTCCGTGGCCCTGCGCGCCGCCGGCGACGTGGTGGACGGCCTCACCGGCGTGCGCCTGGACACCCCCGAGGCCGCCGCCGTGAAGGGCGCCCTGCGCATCCGCCGGGTGCTGGCACGAGCCGCCAAGGCCCCCGCCCCGGACGCGCCCACCGAGCTGCGCACCTTCGTCAGCGGCCACGCCCTGCGCATCGACGAGAAGGCGCTGCGCCGCATCCGCAATACCGTGCTGCGGGGAGCCAAACGCAACGACGCCGCCGCGGCGGCACGCGAACTGCTCTCCCGGGAGGCGTGGACGCAGGCCCGCTCGCAGATGTCCGGTGAGGTGCTGCGCGAGGACCGGGAGCGCTTCTTCGACCGCTTCGAGGACTCCCGCGAGGTGGACGCCTTCATGGAGTCCTGGTGGCGCCCCGTGGACCCCCGCGAGGTGGTGCTCTGGCTCGCCGACGCCGAGCGCCTGGCCGACTGGGCCCGCGACCTGCTGGACGCCGACGAGCAGGCCGCGCTGGCGGCATCGATGCAGGTGGCCCTGGACACCGGCACCTGGTCGGTCGCCGACGCGGCCCTGGTGGACGAGGTGGCCGCGCGCATCGGTGAGCCCCGGGTGGAGGTGGACACCGAGCGCGGCTTCTACGAGGTGGAGGAGCTGGAGGACGCCAGCCAGTACGGCGTGGCCGCGCTCAAGGGCGGCGAGGGGCGCTCCGAGGCCGAGTACCACCAGGTGACGCCGACCACCGCGTGGGAGCGGCTGCTGTACGGCACCGTGGAGCCGCCCGAGGCGTACGCGCACCTGCTGGTGGACGAGGCGCAGGACCTCTCCCCCATGCAGTGGCGCATGCTGGGCCGCCGCGGCCGCACCGCCTCGTGGACCGTGGTCGGCGACGCCGCGCAGGCCTCCTGGCCCGATGCCGCCGAGGCCGCCGAGGCGCGCGAGGAGGCCTTCGGGGCCAAGCCGCGCCGCTCGTTCCACATGGACACCAACTACCGCAACGCCTCGGAGATCTTCGCCTACGCCGCGGACTACATCCGCCGCCACGAGGCCGATGCGGACATCCCGAACGCGGTGCGGGAGACCGGCATCGATCCCACGGAGCACGCCGTGGGCACCTCCGGTCAGGACTCCGGCACCTGGGCCACCGCCGCCGAGGAGGCCGCCCGCGAGCTCACCGGCGCGGTCGACGGCGCGATCGCCGTCATCACGCCGCAGGTGCACCGGGTGGACGTCGAGGCCGCGTGCGAGCCGCTGCGCGCCGAGCACCCGCAGGTGGTGGTCATCGACCCGATGAGCACCAAGGGCCTGGAGTACGACGCCACCGTGGTGGTGGACCCCGAGGAGATCGTGGCCGAGTCCCCCGGCGGCGCGCGCGTGCTCTACGTGGTGTTCACCCGCGCCGCGCACCGGATGGTGGTGCTCACGGAGGGCTGAGGCGGCGTCAGGGCGTCTGGGTCCCCACGGACACGTGCGTGCCGGGAACGGGAGCCACCGAGGCATCCTGGCCCGCCCTCGTGTCGCGGCTGAAGTACCCCCCGCTCTTCCCCTGGACTCGGATCAGCACCCCCCGGTCGCCGACCGCGCTGCTGCTGACCACGGCCTGGGCCACCCGCTGCATCTGCTCATCGGGCACCACCACCGTGACGGTCGAGCCGACGACCATGGCCGGGTGTTCTCGGCTCGGTTCCCCCGCTTCCGCCTCGGGGGCAGCCTGCTCCAGCGCCGTGGCCAGCGCCAGAACGGCCCGGTCGTCCTCCGGGTCGCCGCTGAGCAGGAAGGTCACCCCCTCGCGCTCTCCCACCACGTACTTGGGGTCCCGGTCACCCGGGTCCGCCTCGTGCAGCCCCATCGCCACGGCCAGCACGGCCTCATCCGACGTGCCGTCGGGGAAGTGGAGGGTCGTGGTCACCTCCGGCTCAGCCGAGAAGGCGAGGCCGTCGACCTCATCGCGCGTCGCCGAGTCGACGGACTCCACGTTCGGCTGCTCTGCAGCCCATTCCTCGAAGGCCTTGACCTGGCCCTCGTTCACACCCGACCCGCAGCCTGAGAGCAGGCCGGCCCCCGCCGTGGCCAGAAGAACAACGAGACGCCTCATGCCGCCACGCTAGGTCGGCACGAGGCGTCCTCACATCATCCCGCGGTCAGACGGACTCAGCGCCCCGGGGCCAGCTCGTGGCGCACGATGGACTGCTCGCGGCCCGGGCCCACACCGATCACGCTGATGCGGGTGCCCACGAGCTCCTCCAGACGCAGCACGTAGTCCTGGGCGGTCTGCGGCAGCTCGGAGAACTCACGGCACTCCGAGATGTCCTCGGTCCAGCCCGGGTGGTCCTCGTAGACCGGCTGGGCGTGGTGGAAGTCGCTCTGAGACATCGGCATCTCGTCGAAGTACACCCACTCGCCCTCGGTGCGACCGTCCCCCAAACCGGACGCCTCGGCCACCGGCACCCGGTACCCGCGTGCGAGCCGCTGCGCGCCGAGCACCCGCAGGTGGTGGTCATCGACCCGATGAGCACCAAGGGCCTGGAGTACGACGCCACCGTGGTGGTGGACCCCGAGGAGATCGTGGCCGAGTCCCCCGGCGGCGCGCGCGTGCTCTACGTGGTGTTCACCCGCGCCGCGCACCGGATGGTGGTGCTCAGGGAGAAGTGAGGCCGGGTTCCCACCATGGCCTCACTTGGACTGCTAAGTGAGGCTATGGTGGACCCATGGCCTCAGATCACGGACCCCTTGCACCCGGCCAGTGGCCGGCCGTGACGCACGAGGAGCACCCGTGGGACCTCCACCCGGTGACCGGGCTCAGTCGGCAGGACACGTGGCGTGTGGGGCGGCCCTACCGAGCTGCGGTCCCGCCTCGAATCGCAACTCTGGACCTCCGTGTCTCCCCGGCCGCGGCCGCCCTTGCCGAGGAGGCCGCCGCAGCCGTGAGCGCCTTCGACGCCGAACACGGGGGTGCCGTCGCCCCCTACGCGGCCATCCTGCTGCGTTCCGAATCGGCATCGAGTTCCGAGATCGAGCACCTCTCCGCCTCCGCCCGAAAGGTGGCAGAGGCCCAGGTCAACGGCTCCGGGACGGAGCATGCCGTGATGATCGTCGGCAACGTGGCGGCGATGGAGGCAGCGCTACGCCTCTCCGACCGCCTGGACCCGGAGGCCGTGCTGGCCATGCACCGCGAGCTCATGCGCACGAGCGATCCCGACATCGCAGGGCGGTACCGGGACGACCAGGTGTGGATCGGGGGGTCGGCCCGCCTCGGCGCCGGGTCACCCCACGACGCGGACTTCGTGCCCCCGGTGGCTGACCGTGTGCCCGGGTTGGTCACGGACGTGATGGCGTTCGCCGCCCGCGTCGACCTTCCCGCAGTCGCCCAGGCAGCAGTGGCACACGCCCAGTTCGAGACGATCCACCCGTTCTCCGACGGCAACGGCCGCACGGGGCGCGCTCTGCTGCAGGCGATGCTACGTGCCCACCGATTGACACGTTCGGCGTCGGTACCGCTGAGCTCCGGGCTGCTCAGCGACCCGAATCGCTACTTCGACGCCCTCACCGCCTACCGCGAGGGAGAAGTCGACCCCATCGTCGAGTGCGTCGCCCGCGCGAGCCTGGTGGGAGTCCAGAACGGTCGCGCGCTGGTCGCCGACCTGCAGGCGGTCCGTGCTCTGTGGGCTGAGCTCCTGACGGGGCTGCGTGCCGACGCGGGCGCCCGACGGCTGGCGGACAAGTTGTTCCAGCAGCCCGTCGTCAGTGCCCCCATGGCCCGCGAGCTCCTGCAGATCAGCGCGAACGAGCACCGGCACCTGGACGCCCTGGTCGAGCGCGGCATCCTCAAGACGTCACAGGACCACAAGACGCGCAACCGCACCTGGCGCGCCGACCACGTCCTGAAGGCGCTCGACGACTACGCGGCGCGCGCAGGGAGGCGTCGGCGGGGATAGAAGACCCGCCTGAGGGGTTGCTCCCACCCCACCAGACGACGGCCGGTGGACCTCACCACCGTGCGGGCCGTCGGTCGTACGCCGCACGCTGCCTGCGTTTTTCCGGAAACGCTTGCCGCTAGGGGGGGGGATCCCCTAGATTTCCCTCAATCCTTCACTCGAAGGGGGTTCACGGGAGAAGGACAACACCATGAAATCGAACCGCGTTCCCTTGGCGCTCGCAGGAGCCCTGACCCTACTCTGGTCCGCTGCACACGGCGTGGACCAGTTGGCCATCTCGCCGGAGCAGTCCCGACAGGTCGATGAATTCATCAGCTCACAGGACCTCGGAATTCCCGCCGATGACCTGGCGCGGTACGTTGCAGGGCAGGACGAGTTCGCCGCACTCGTAGACGAACTGCAGCGCGAGATGCCCGACGGATTCGTCGACGCCGAATGGGACGGCCCCAACTCGCGGGGCACCTACATCGCCGTGCGTCCAGACCATTACGATGCGGCGGTGACCGCAGCGAAGGCGTCGGCCCCCTCTGTTACCCCGAGGATTCTGGTGTCCTATTCGGTCCCGGCTACCACGCGCTCTGAAGCGGAGTACGACTTGGTGGACCAAACCGCACGGTTGACCAACGGCGACCAGGATGTTTCGGCAACCATCGACCCCAAGACCAACCAAGCAACCATCACCGTCATGACCCGCCCGGCCACAAGCGCTCGCCAGGCACGATCCGGCGGAGTGTCACCGGAGCACGTGGAACAGCAACTCGAACTGCCCGAGTTTGTGAAGTCCGCTTCAGTCGAGTTCACGGCCAAGGACTCGGGGCCAGAGTTCGGATCCGGCGGAAACTGGAATGGGAACTCCTGCACCGCTGGGTTCACGGCGGTCCGCGGTGGGCGCACTGCCGTGACCACGACAACGCACTGCGGTTCCGCCAGCCGCTATGACGGAGCGACCCTTTCGGCAAGGTCCGTCAGCACGGCGCGCGAAGGCGATGTCCAGAGTTTTCTGGCTGCCGGCGTGTCCAACACCAACTCGCTACGGTACGACTGGGGCAAGCACCGCCGAATTAACCGCTCCTACAATCCTGTCAGAGGGAACGTGGTCTGCCACTTCGGCATCGCCACGGGACACGGGTGCTCCGAAGTAACGTCAACAGGACGCGCGTTCTACTTTGGTGGAATCAAGAAGACGGTGGGAAACCTTGTCTACGTCCGCGGGCACATCACCAGCGGGGGCGACTCCGGCGGGCCGTGGTTCTGGTCTGACCGCGCCCACGGCATCCACATGGGGAACTGTGGGGGCAGTTCGTGCTTCACTGCCATCAGCTCCCTCAGCAAGATCTCGACTCGGGTATACACGGGGTGACGTCCATGAACCGTTTCACCACCCTGCGCTGCGCCGGTGCACTCCTGGGCTGCGCCCTGGCCCTCACCGTCACCACCGCGTGCAGCCAGGAGAAGACCGACGTCGCCACGTGGCAGGGCGAGTGGGGCCACACGGACAAGGGCTACACCGCGACCCTCTCCCGGGCCGACGGGTGTCTGAAGGCCACGGTGGACGGCACGGAGTACATGGCCGTGCTGCCCACCGGGTCGTCCGTGGACGGCGACACGGTGAAGACCCCGCAAAAGGAGTACGAGCTGGGCCTCGAGGTCACGATCGGCGGGTGGGGCACCAGCCGAAAGGAGGCCGAGGACACCGTCTCCGTGACCATCCCCGAGCCCTGCACCGACCAGGCCTCCCGAGTCTGGCTCCTCACCTGAGCCACACACTCGTGGGCCCCGCCGGTTCGTCCCGGCGGGGCCCACGCGTGTGCTCGGTCTCAGCGACCCGGGGCCAGCTCGTGGCGCACGATGGACTGCTCACGGCCCGGGCCCACACCGATCACGCTGATGCGGGTGCCCACGAGCTCCTCCAGACGCAGCACGTAGTCCTGGGCGGTCTGCGGCAGCTCGGAGAACTCACGGCACTCCGAGATGTCCTCGGTCCAGCCCGGGTGGTCCTCGTAGACCGGCTGGGCGTGGTGGAAGTCGCTCTGAGACATCGGCATCTCGTCGAAGTACACCCACTCGCCCTCGGTGCGCCCGTCCCCCAAACCGGACGCCTCGGTCACCGGCACCCGGTAGCCCACGCCGATGCGCAGGGTCTCGAAGCCGGTCAGGGTGTCGAGCTTGGTGAGCACCATGTCCGTCAGGCCGTTCACACGGGTGGCGTAGCGGCCCACCAGGGCGTCGGCCCAGCCGCATCGGCGCGGGCGGCCCGTGGTGGTGCCGAACTCGAAGCCCGCCTCGCGCAGGGCGTCACCGGTCTCGTCGAGCAGCTCGGTGGGGAACGGCCCCTCGCCCACGCGGCTGGTGTAGGCCTTGAAGATGCCCACCACGCGGTCGATGCGTCCCGGTGCCATGCCCGACCCGGTGGACGCACCGGCGGCCACGCAGGACGAGGACGTCACGAACGGGTAGGTGCCGTGGTCGACGTCCAGCATCGTGGCCTGCCCGGCCTCGAAGAGCACGGTCTGCCCGGCATCGAGCGCCCGGGTGATCTCCAGGCCGGAGTCCACCACCATCGGGCGCAGGCGGTCGGTGTAGGAGCGCAGCTCGGCGACGGTCTCCTCCACCTCGATGGCGCGGCGGTTGTAGGTCTTGACCAGCAGCTCGTTCTTGAGCGTCAGCGCCGCCTCGACCTTCTGGCGCAGGATGGACTCGTCGAACAGGTCCTGCACCCGGATGCCGGTGCGGTTCATCTTGTCGGCGTAGGTGGGGCCGATGCCGCGGCCGGTGGTGCCGATCTTGCGCTTGCCCAGGAAGCGCTCCCCCACCTGGTCGAGCGTGGTGTTGTACGGCGGGATGACGTGCGCGTTGGCGCTCACCCTGAGCTTGCTGGTGTCGATGCCGCGGGCGTTGAGCGCCTCGATCTCCTGGAAGAGCACCGAGAGGTCCACCACCACGCCGTTGCCGATGATGGGCGTCACGCCAGGGGTGAGGATGCCGCTGGGCAGCAGGTGCAGCGCGTACTTCTCCCCCTCGATGACCACGGTGTGGCCGGCGTTGTTGCCGCCGTTGAACTTGACCACCTGGTCCACGCGGTCACCGAGCTGGTCGGTGGCCTTGCCCTTGCCCTCGTCGCCCCACTGGGCGCCCACGATCACGATCGCCGGCATGCCGGCTCCCTTCGCCCCGCGCTCGTACGGATCGCCCACGCGGCTCCCGCCCGGGCGTACCGGCCGGCCTCGCTCGTGGCGCTGCCGCACGGGGGCCGGTACCGGGAGAGTCTACCGAGGTCGGCGCGTGCGATGATGGGCGCATGAGCACCTCCTCCCCGTTTCGGCTGGTCCCACCGCCTCCGGGCGGGGGTCCCCTGGTGCACCTGGAATCGCTACGGGCGGAGCACGCCGAGGGCTGGTTCGCCGCGGCGCAGGTGACCGGCCCGGAGGCGTGGGCATGGCTCTCCCGACCGTTCCCCCAGACGCTGGAGGACGCCCGGGCCGACGTCGCCGACGCCCTGGCGGCCCGCGATGCCGGAGCCCGGCTGCCGCTGGCCCAGCTGGACGCGGTGACCGGCGAGTTCCTCGGGACGACCTCCTACTACGCGCCGGACGCGGCGGTGCGGTCGGTGGCGGTGGGCTTCACCTGGCTGGCAGGGAGCCGGCACGGGCGCGGGCACAACGCGGACTCCAAGCTGCAGATGCTCGGGCACGCCTTCGAGGGGCTGGGCGCGGAGGTGGTCGTCTGGCACGCCGACGCACGGAACACCCGGAGCCGGGCGGCCATCGAGCGGCTCGGCGCGCGGCACGACGGGGTGCTGCGGCACCACAGGCGGCGCCCGGACGGGACGGTGCGCGACACCGCCTGCTACTCGATGCTGGCCACCGAGTGGCCCGCGGCGAGGGAGCGTCTGGCCGCGCGGGTGCGCGCCGCAGCGGCCGGCGCCTGAGCCCGGGGCTCAGTCGTCGCGGGAGGCCCGGCGCAGCATCGCCATGACCGCCCGGTCCGCGCGCCGCTCGGCCGCGGTGCGCCACAGGTAGACCACGACCATGCCGCACAGGGCACCGATCACGGTCTCGATCGCCCGGGCCTGCAGCAGGTCCGAGGTGTCCGTGGGGTGCGAGAGCTGGATCATCAGCAGCGCCAGCGGGGTGACGAAGAGCAGCGCCACCGAGTAGTTGCGCCCGATGAACATCTCCGCCAGCCACTGGAAGAGCACGACGAACACCACCAGGTGCCAGACCTGCAGCTGCATGGACAGGACGAAGGCCGTGACACCCACGCCACCGATGGTGCCGATCATGCGCTGCACCCCACGCTGCAGCCGCGCCCGGTGCGTCGGGGCCGCGATGGGCGCCGCGGAGGCGATCTGCGCCCAGTACGCGTGGCTCATGCCGCTGGCCGCCCCCAGCAGGCCCGACAGGGTCGAGGCTGCGAGGAACCGCCCACCGTGCGCCACCAGCTGGGCCCGGGTCAGCGGGTCGGCCGGCGCAGGCGGGGTCCTCACGTCACGCGGGCCCTCGCCCACGTAGCGCCAGAGCACACCCAGCACCACCGAGAGCGTCGCCGAGGCGGCCGCCACCCCCATCGCCAGCAGCGGCGGGGCCACCGCATCGGGTCCCATGGAGGCCACCGCGCCGGAGGCGAACATGAAGAACAGCGCCCCGGCGGGGTGCAGGTTCCACCCGGCGGCCAGCGCCGAGCCCACGCCCGCCACGAGCGCGGTGAGCACCAGCGGGGCCCAGTCCCCCGCCCCGGACAGCGCGACGAGGGCACCGAGACCCACGGAGACCACGAACATGCTGCCCGCCCGTAGCTGGTCGCGCAGCCGCTCGCGCGTGGGCCGGTGCCGCGCGTACAGCGAGGTGAACGCCCCGAAGCTCGCGTAGATGGAGAGGTCCTTGTGTCCCGTCGCCACGAGCACCACCAGCGGGATGGCCACCGACAGCGCGATGCGCACGGCCGGCACGAGGTCGCGCTCCCCCGGGGCGACCTGGAGCATCTCGCGGACGGCATGGGGCATGCAGGACCTCCGGCATCACGGGGGGGGTGGGGGGACATCGTGATGATAGGGACCCGGGAACGCCGACGGCCGCCCTGGCTGGCAGGACGGCCGTGGGTGTGAGGCAGATGACGCGGGCGGGTCGACCGCGGCTGCCGGCGTCAGGTGGCGGGGCGCTCGATGCCGAGAGCCCTCGCCGCGGTGGCCGAGGAGTCCGCGAGGAACTCGGCGCAGCGGCGCTCCTCATCGGTCTCGCCGATCTCGCCGGCGGCCTTGCTCAGCGTGGCCAGGCAGCGCAGGAAGCCGCGGTTGGGCTCGTGCTCCCACGGCACCGGGCCCTGGCCGCGCCAGCCGGCGCGGCGCAGCGCGTCCAGCCCGCGGTGGTAGCCGGTGCGGGCGAAGGCGTAGGCCTCCACCACGAGGCCGTCCTCCAGGGCGGCCCCGGCGAGCTCCGCCCAGGCCGCCGAGCTGGTGGGCCGCGCGGCAGCCACCATGCGGGCGTCCTGACCCTGCTCGAGGGCGGCGGTCGCCGGGTCCTCGGGCAGCTCGGTGGGCGGGATGCCCAGGAGGTTCTCGCCCGGCATCAGCGGTGGGTCCCGGCGGAGCGCAGGTTCTCGCACGCGGTCACGATGCGGGCCGCCATCGACTCCTCGGCCAGCTTGCCCCAGGCGCGCGGGTCGTACTGCTTCTTGTTGCCCACCTCGCCGTCCACCTTCAGCACGCCGGCGTAGTTCTCCATCATGAAGCCGGCCACCGGGCGGGTGAAGGCGTACTGGGTGTCGGTGTCCACGTTCATCTTCACCACGCCGTAGTCCACCGCGTCGGAGATCTCCTGCTCGGTGGAGCCCGACCCACCGTGGAAGACCAGGTCGAACGGCTTCTCGGCCACCGAGGAGTGCTTGCTGGGGCCGAACTTCTCCACGACGGCGGCCTGCGCCTGCTGGAGGATCTCCGGGCGCAGCTTGACGTTGCCCGGCTTGTAGACGCCGTGCACGTTGCCGAAGGTCAGGGCGGCCATGTAGCGGCCCTTCTCGCCCATACCCAGCGCCTCGACGGTGGCGATGGCGTCCTCGGGGGTGGTGTACAGCTGGTCGTTGATCTCGTTGGCGACGCCGTCCTCCTCGCCGCCGACCACACCGATCTCGACCTCGAGGATGATGTCCAGCGCGTTGCAGCGCTCCAGCAGCTCCTGCGCGATCGTGAGGTTCTCGTCCAGCGGCACCGCGGAGCCGTCCCACATGTGCGACTGGAACAGGGGCGTGCCGTGGGCCTTGTACTCGGCCTCGGAGGCCTCCAGCAGCGGGCGCACGAAGCCGTCCAGCTTGTCCTTGGGGCAGTGGTCGGTGTGCAGCGCGATGTTCACGTCGTAGTTCCTGGCCACCTCGCGGGCGAAGGCGGCGAAGGCGCGGGCGCCGGTGATCATGTCCTTGACAGTGGGGCCGGAGAAGTACTCCGAGCCGCCGGTGGACACCTGGATGATGCCGTCGGAGCCCGCCTCGGCGAAGCCGCGGATGGCGGCGTTCAGGGTCTGCGAGGAGCTCACGTTGATGGCCGGGTAGGCGAACTTCTCCTTCTTCGCCCGGTCCAGCATGTCGCGGTAGACCTCGGGGGTTGCGATGGGCATGTGGTTCTCCTCGTGTGTCCGTTCCGGCGGGCCGGGGCACCGTGGCCCGAGGGCGCGGTGCCGTGCGCCGGCCATCTTGTCAGAAGCCCCGCCGGCGGGCCGGTGGGCCGGCTCAGGCGGGCAGGCCGTGCACGTGCTGGCGCACCCAGGCGTGCATGGCGATGGCGGCCGCCGCGCCGGCGTTGATGGAGCGCGTGGACCCGAACTGCTCGATGTGGAGCACGGCCTCGCAGTGCGCCAGCACCTCCGGGGTGAGGCCGGGCCCCTCCTGCCCGAACACCAGCACGCACTCGGCCGGCATCGTGTACCCCTCCAGCGGCACGGAACCCGGCAGGTTGTCGATGCCGAGCACCGGCAGCCCGGTGCCCCCGTCACGCCGCGGCGCGGCGGCCGCCCACGCGGCCAGGGCCTCGGCGTCGGCGTGGTGGTGCTCGTGCTGGTACCGGTCGGTCACCATCGCCCCGCGCCGGTTCCACCGCCGCCGCCCCACGATGTGGAAGGCCGCCACGTTGAACGCGTTGGCGGTGCGGATCACCGAGCCGATGTTGAAGTCGTGCCCCCAGTTCTCCACCGCCACGTGCAAGCCGGTGCGGCGGG
>NZ_PKIZ01000025.1:21879-23433 GCF_002847825.1 Kytococcus schroeteri
CGCCCCAGGGCCCCACGCCCACCTCGCGCTCCCCGGGGTCGGTCGCGGCATCGGGGCGGGTGGGGCGCGCGTCGGTCACGCGGTCATCCTGCCGCAGCGGGTGCGGGCCCCGCGGCGACGGCCCCCTGCTCCTCCTCCCGCAGCCGCCGGGCGATGCCGGGCAGGCGCCACCCGGTCACCACCAGCGAGAGCAGCGAGGCGGCACCCAGCACGAGGAAGGCGGTGCGCGGGTCCACCAGGCCACCGATGACGGCACCGATGGACAGGGCGCACACGGTGCCCAGCTTGAGCAGCCCGCTGAACGCGGCCATCACCGCACCACGGCGCTCGTCGGGCGTGCTCGTGACCACCACGGTGACGGCGCTGGCCACGACGAGGGCCTGCATCACGCCCAGGGCCACCTGGCCGGCCACGTAGAACCCGAAGTGGGGGGCCACACCGATGCCCAGCAGGGCCACACCACCGGTCACGAGCCCGGCCACGAGCGTCCACACGCGCCGGGAGGGGGCCAGGATCCGCGCGGTGACCGCCGCCCCGGCCACACCGCCCACGGCGGCGAAGGCCTCGCTCATGCCGTACTGGGCCTCGGAGGCCCCCAGCGGCCCCCGCACCAGGAACACCTCGATGACGTTGGACGCGCCCTGGAAGATCATGAAGCAGAACATCACCAGCACCACGGTGCCGGCCGCCGGCACCGAGCGCACCGCGGCGATGCTGCGGGAGAGCTGGCCGAAGGGCGTCTTGCGCCAGAACCGCGCCCACGGCCCGGCCTCCTGCGCCGCACGCTGCGCGGCCTCTCGGGCCTCGGCCAGCAGCGGGTCGTCCGGTCCCCCACGGCGGGTGGCCACGGTGACCGCCGGCACCATGACCAGGGCCACGAGCGCCGCGGTCACCAGCAGGGCCCCCACCGGGGACCACCAGCCCACGAGCACACCGCCCACCCCGGCACCCAGCGGGCCGGCCACGCTGCTCACGCCCTGCTGCCAGGAGGCCACGGCGCCCACCCGGTCCACCCCCACCACGCGGGGCACCAGCGCGTCCCACACGGGCTGGTTGAAGGTGGAGCCCACCTGGTAGAGGAAGGCCAGGGCCACCACGAGGGGCAGGGCCACCGGGCCGGAGGTGAGGGCCACCGCCGCGGCCACGCCCAGCGCGCCGAGCACCTGCACGGCCACGCCCGCCACGAGGATGCGGCGCGAGTCGTGCTGGTCGGCCACGTCGCCGGCCGTGCCCATGAAGAACAGGGCCGGGAGCGCCACCGCCACCATCACCGCGGCCATGGCCCCCGAGCCCTGGCCGGAGGCCTGGACCCACAGCATCAGCACCACCATGAGCATGCGCGAGGCGGCCACCACGAGCCCGCGGCCGGCGATCACCCGGGGGACATCGCGCACCCGCCAGATGCTCTCGTCCGCCAGTGGTGACGGCTCGGCCTCGGGCGCGGTCCGGTGCAGCGTGGCAGGCATGCTGCGACCCTAGGTGTTCTCGGTCAGGAGGTTGGTAGCAGCAGGACGGGCTTGAACGTGGGAGAACCTCCGGCTGGGATGTGGCTTG
>NZ_PKIZ01000026.1:0-4964 GCF_002847825.1 Kytococcus schroeteri
AGGCCTCGACCACTATCCGGGCACCGACGCGCCGCGCCCTCCCACCACGGCTGCTGCGTCGCCTACACCCTCATCTGGGAAGAGCCGGATTACTACTCCCCTCATAGTCGACTGCAAGGACTATCCCCCCCGAATCCAGGATTCAACTGCCTCAACGAACCCTGAGCGAGTCTTGACTCTCAGGCGTTCAGGAAGCCCGTCACCAGCTCGCGGACCCGCTTGCGGTGGGCCCAGATGAGCCCGCCGGGCGGCAGCACCTCCACCGTCGCGTTGCCCAGGGCCTCGCCCAGCCCACGGGCCACCGAGGCCGGGTGCGCGTCGTCGTCCTCCTGCCCGATGACGAGCACCGGGGCGCTCACCGCGGCCAGGGCGGCCCGGTCGTCGATGGGGTGGGCCCCCGGCAGCGCCCGCAGCGCCGCGGCCGCCCCCGTGCTCAGCAGCGCCTCGGCCTGCTGGCGGCAGAAGGCGCGCACCGCCAGCTGGTCGCGCACCGCCGCGGGCTGGTCGGCCAGCAGCCACGCCTCGAGGGCGTCGGCGTCACCAGCCTCCACGAGCGCAGCCATCCGCTCCATACGGCGCAGCGCGGCGTCCTCGCGTGTGGCGTCGATGACGGCGGGGATCACCAGGACGGCCCGCTCGAAGCGGTCCGGCTGCTCGGCCAGGATCCGCGTGATGGCGCCCGCCCCCATGCTCAGCCCCAACGCGCGGGTGGCCCCGTGGCGGTCGGCCACCGCGAGCAGGTCGGCTGCCAGATGCCCGTAGTCCCAGCCGCCCTCGGGCGCCAGGGAGCGCCCGTGGCCGCGCTGGTGCAGGAACACCGAGCCGCCGACCACCCCGGTGGCGAAGGGCCGGGTGGAGGTGATGCTGCCCGCCAGCCCGTGCGCGTACACGGTCACCGGCTCGCCCCTCCCGGTGGCGAACACCTCCAGCGGCCCCTCCGGCCCGTCCTCGAGGTGCGTCTGCGGGCCGGGCATGCTCACCACAGGCGGCCGGGGGTCTGGGCGTTGGCCAGGATCCCCTCGATGCGCCGTTTGGTGTCGGCCAGGTAGACGCCCGCCACGGTGACCGCGATGAGGCCGAAGAGCGCCAGCGGCGGGAAGGTCGTCCACGACCCCAACGCCACGAGGCTCCCCAGCACCCAGACCTGGTAGGCGCCCAGCAGGGTGCACAGACCAAGCACCACGGCCCAGAAGCCCTTGGTGCGGGCATCCGCGGCCGGGAAGGCGTCCACCCGGGTGGTGAGCACGTGCAGTAGCGCCCGCACCTCCACCACGAGGGCCACCACGGCAAGCACCGCCAGCACCCAGGTCTCGAACCGCAGGATGCTCAGCACGACCATGTCCATCAACGGGCCTCCTCGTCCACGATCCCGGTGGCCACGACCGAGCCGACGGCCCGTCCGTGCCCCATCACCTGCACTGCACCGATGCGGTCCAGGGCCTCGTTCTCCACGCCGGCGGAGCGGAGCAGCTCCACCGCCACCGGCCACAGCGCGCGCTCGGCGCCGTCGGCGACCTTCACCGCCAGGCCCCGACCGTCCGGCAGCCCGAGGGCCAGCACGGCCTCGGCGCCGTCCTTGGCGACCGCGCCGGGCAGCGCACGCATCAGCGCGGTGACCTCGCGCCGGGTCCCGCCCACGTACTGGGGGTTCTCCCGCATCGCGTCGGCCACGTCCCGCTCGGGCCCCTCGGTGGCCGACGCGATGCGGCCGAAGGCCCGCGCGAGTCCCGCCAGCGTCAGGGACATGACCGGGGCCCCGCAGCCGTCCACGGCCACGTGCTCCACGGCGTCGCCCGAGAGGTCCTGGACCGCCTCACGGATGGCCACCTGCAGCGGGTGGGCGGGGTCCAGGTAGGTCTGGGTGCTCCATCCCGCAGCCGCGCACGCCGCGAGCATGCCGGCGTGCTTGCCGGAGCAGTTCTGCGCCAGGGCCGTGGGGCCCTTCCCCGCGGCGAGCCAGTCGGCCCGCACCTGCTCGTCCCCCGGCAGGGTGGGCGTGTTCTGCAGGAAGGAGGCGTCCAAGCCCGCGGACGCCAGCATCTCCAGCACGGCATCGCGGTGGAAGGCCTCGCCGGAGTGGCTCGCACACGCCAGCGCGAGGTGGCGGCCCGAGAGGGCGGCACCGGCGCGCAGCATGCCGACGGCCTGCATCGGCTTGTTGGCCGAGCGCGGGAACATCGGCACGTTCACCGGCCCGACGGCCCGCTCCACCCCTCCGTCCGGCGCGGTGAGGACGGCCAGGCCGTGGTGCACGGACTCCACGAGGTCGCCCCGGACGACGTGGGCGACCACGGGGGCCTCAACGAGGGGGCTGTGGTGCGAGCTGGGAGCGGTCACGCGGCGAGGGTAGTCCAGCCCGCACGCACGACGCGGCCCCGCCCGGTGGGGCGGGGCCGCGTCAGCGGGTCAGCGGATCGCTCAGAAGCGGTCGCGGCCGTCGAGCTGGGCGTCGTCGGCGCCCTCGATCTCGACGCGCTCGCGGCGCAGGCGCTCGGTGACCTGACGGTTCTCGGTGACGACCTTCTTGTTCAGGCCGATCTCCTCCACCGCGTAGACCTCCTTGGAGATCACCGGGTGCTCCTCGACGAGGCGGACCTCGAGCTCGTCGTCGGCGAAGTCCCAGGCGCCCACCGGCTGACCACCGGTGATCTCACGACGCTCGATCTCCACGGACTCGCGCTCCAGCGGCACGGAGATGGTCTCGTCCTCCTCGACCACGAACTTGCGCAGGCGCACGGAGCCGGTCTCGCGACGCTCCTTGCCCACGTTCAGGCGCTCCTCGTGGCGGGTCACCGTGGTGCGCTCGCCGTCGACGGCCAGGCCGCGGTCGGCGGTGCGCTCGTCGGCGTAGCCGGTGGAGGCGGCGGCGGTGGGCACGGCGGTGGTGGCGTCGGTGCCGCGGTCGGCGAAACCGGCGGCCTGGTCGGCCTCCAGGGCGCGCTCGCGCTCCACGTCGATCTCGGACTCCGAGCCGTACTGGCGGTCGTAGTCGGCCTTGGCGGTGGCGTCGCCGGCGGCGAGGCCGGTGCCCGCAGCGGCGCCGGCGGCAGCGCCGTCCCAGCGGCCGAAGTCGGCACCGGTGTTGTCGCGCTCCACGTCGGCGGCCTCGACGCGGTCACCCGCGAAGCCGGTCTCGGTCTGGGTGGTGTCGCCGTCGAACTGCACGCCGTAGTAGCGGTACAGCTCCACCTCGTGCTCGGCGTCCAGGTGCTGACCGGCCTCGATCTGCGGGGCGTCCTTCACCTTGTCCTTGGAGTAGGGCACGGCCAGGCCGCCGTCGGCGATCGTGGCGTCGTCCAGGGGCACGAAGCTGTCGCCGCTGAACATGCCGGTGTTGACCGTGGCCCAGGCGGGCTGGCCGGTCTGGTCGTCCAAGTAGATGTCGCTGATGGACCCGATCTTCTCGTTGCCGGCGCCGAACAGGTCGCCGCCTCGCAGGTCCTGCAGCTGCTCCTTGCTGATCATTGCTGTACTCCTTCGGGCCCGAAGCGCGAGCCGTGTCCGTCTCAGGTCTCCCACCCGGGAGGACCGGGGGGTTCGGATCCACAGTATTTGCGAAAGGTCACGGAACCAACCGCAGGCGTGTGTCCTGTGTCACACAGTACGCCGACCTCAGGGACGGCGACGCCGAGGACGACCACCGGGCGCCACCACCACCTCCTGGGCCGCGGCCGTCGCGTCGACCGTGAGCGTCTCCGCGGGGTCGACCGAGCGCTTCACCACCGCCAGGCCGATGGGGCCCAGCTCGTGGTGGCGGGCCACGCTCGTGAGCCGGCCCACCACCCGGCCGGAGCCCGGCTCCCCGGCCACGGCCCCGGAGCGCACCTCGGCGCCCACGACCGGCAGCTCGTGCCCCGAGCCGTCGAGGTGCAGGAAGACCAGCCGCCGCGGTGGCTGGCCCAGGTTCTGCACCCGCGCCACCGTCTCCTGCCCGCGGTAGCAGCCCTTGCGCAGGTGCACCGCCGTACGGAGCCAGTCCAGCTCGTGCGGGATGGAGCGCTCGTCGACCTCGTCGGCCGCCGGTCGCCAGGCCGCCACCCGCAGGGCCTCCAGCGCCCACCGGCCGGCCAGCGGGCGGTCGCCCACCCAGGCCTCCACCTCGTCGGCGGGCAGCACCACCTCCCGCCACGCCCACCCCTCACCGGGGTGGCGCCCGAGCTCCGGCGCGGTACGCACCGCCGTCTCCCCGACCGGCCCGGGCCAGGGGTCCCGCCACACCGGGGGCTCGCCGGGAAGCCCCTCGGCCGCCACCGGCTCGCCCAACACACGCAGGTCGTCGCTGCGGTCGGCCACCTCGACCCGCAGCATGAACCGCATCGAGTCCAGGAAGGCGGCCAGCGGCGCGGCGTGGCCGGGGTCGGTCGTGATCCAGGTGGTCTCGCCGTCGTCCACCACGTGCAGAACGTGCTCGATGCGGCCCTGCGGGGTGAGGAGGATGGCCTCCGCCGAGTGGTGGGGCGGCAGCCCGGCCAGGTCCTGCGTCACGAGGCTGTGCAGCCACGTGAGGCGGTCCGGCCCGGTGACCGTCACCACACCGCGGTCCCCCAGGTCGACCACGGCCAGCCCCTCCTCGAGGAGCCGCTGCTCCTTGAGCGGGTCACCGTGGTGCAGCGCCACCGGCGAGCCGAGGCGCACCGCGCCGGGCCGTGCGCTGAGTGGGGAGGGCGAGGGGTGGGCGGGGTCTTCAGGGGACGTCTGCGTCATCACACTCCGGCCAACGCGCGCAGGTCGCCGGCCCTTCCCAGCCGGGGCCCCTACTGTGTCCGCCATGAGTACGAAGATCCCGGAGACGACCCGCCAGCGCGGCCACGGCGGGCGCCGTTGGTGGCGCTGGGGGTGCGGCACCGTCGCGGCGCTGTTGGCCCTCCTGCTGGTGCTGGCCGCCGTCTGGGTGTGGCGCGCCAACGACACCCTCGAGAAGAACATCACCGTGGACGACCAGCTGCTGCCATCCACCACCACCC
>NZ_PKIZ01000026.1:5051-23154 GCF_002847825.1 Kytococcus schroeteri
GACGGTGGCACCGAGAGCCCGACGGGCGACGGCAAGGGCTCCGGCACGGACGGGGGCGGGACCGAGAAGGCCTCGCGGTACCTCAAGGACGTCACCGGTGACGGGAAGCCGGACAAGGGCGCGAAGGGCACCGTCACGGCGCCGAGCGACTCCGCCGAGAAGGCCCAGAACCCCAGCCGCGGCGCCGAGGGCACCCGCAACATCCTCATCGTGGGCGAGGACGACGGGCGCAGCAACGGGGCCGTCCGTTCGGACGTCATGATCCTGGCCCACATGAACGCCTCGGGGAGCAAGGTGACGCTCGTGCACTTCCCCCGCGACCTCTGGGTGCCGATCCCCGGCCACGGCTTCGACAAGCTCAACTACGCCTACTCCGCCGGCGGTGCCCCGCTGCTGGCGCAGACCTTCCAGGGTGCGCTCGACGTGCCGGTGACCGACGTCGTCGTCACCGACTTCGAGAGCTTCTCGTCCACCGTGGACGCCCTCGGTGGCGTGACCGTCCGCAATCCGCAGCCCTCCCCTGAGTTCCCCGAGGGCACCGTCCGTCTGGACGACGGGGCCGAGGCCCTGCGGTTCGTCCGCGAGCGCAAGACCCTGAAGCTGGGCGACATGGGGCGTGGTGAGCGGCAGATGGCCGTGCTCAGCGGCGTCTTCGACGCGGCCCGCAGTGCCGAGGTGGCACGGAACCCCAACAAGGTGCAGCGGATCCTGGACGCCAGCACCCGCAACGTCCGGGTGAGCGCCGGCCTCTCGCCGAAGGAGATCCGCGGCATCGGGCGCAGGTTCATCACCGGTGGCGGCACGGTGACCTACCAGACCGCCCCCTGGGCGAGCATCGGCTGGTCGCCCGACGGGCGCCAGAGCATCGTCGTCCCGGACTGGGCGGGTATCCGCGCGCTCGGCGAGAAGGTGCGGAACGACTCGCTCTGAGGGTGGCCCAGGCACGGAGGGCTCGCACCCCAGCGGGGTGCGAGCCCTCCGTGCGTCCCGGGAGGTGCCGGCCTCAGCCCTCCACGCGCTTGAGCTGCGCCGACATGTGGCTGGTGAGGGGGTGACCGCCGTAGGCCATGTCCATCACCCACATGAGGTCGCCGTTCACCAGGCCATAGAGCCGCTTGGCCGCGGTGTACTCCGCGGCGCCCGCCGTGCGCAGGATGCCGTCGGTGGCCAGCTCGATGCTGGGACGCTCCGGGTGGCGCTGGCCGAAGTACTGCTCCACGTAGCCGGTGGGGTGGGCCAGGAGCAGCACGAACTCGCCGTCCTCCCCCTCGGGGCGCCAGAAGCCGCTCTCCACGGCGAGGACCTCCCCGGGGCGCCCGTCCTCGTCGAGCATCCACGCACGGCTGGTCCAGGTGATGTAGTCCTGCCCGTCGTGGGTGGCCACGAGCTCCTGGCCGAAGTTGCCCGACTCGCGGTCGGGGTAGCCGACCACACCGGCGCCCTCCCAGCGGCCGAGGAGCCAGGCCAGCGGGGCCAGGCGGGGGGACATGTCGGGGTCGATGGTGAAGACCATGGCGCTCCTGCGTGACGGGGTGGGCGGGTGGGCCGTCGATCAGGCGAGGACCGGGCCCAGCATCGCGGACAGGCCCGCAACGATACCCGTGAGCGCCACGCTCACGAGCCCCGCGACGACGCCCCCGGAGGCGCCGCTGGCCACCGCGGGCAGGCGCAGCAGCACCAGCCGGGTGGCCTGCGAGACGGCCGGCGCCACGAGCGCCGCCCCCACGAGGAGCACCCGACCGGCACCGCTCAGGTGCTGCCAGCCGCCGAACAGCAGGGCGGCTGCGGTGGCCACGGCCGCGCCCCCTGCCCAGGCCCACCACCGGCGCGTCGGCAGGAGGGCGTCACCGACGGCGGTGACCAGCACTCCGAGGGCAGCCACGGCCACGGTGCCCGGCCCGGACCAGCCCCAGAGGAAGCCGGCCACCACCACGAGAACGGCGAACACCTCCGCGGTGAGCACGTCCACCACACGCGGCCGGCCGTCGCCACGCCACACCTGGTGCGCCAGGGAGGCCCACACCCCGCCGGCCACCGGCAGCGCCCACCACACCGAGACCCCGAAGGCCCGGTCGTCGAGGCGACTGGTCAGGGCCGCGGCCACGGCCAGCGCCACCACGACCAGCAGCACCGCGACGGTCCCGCGCGGGGCGGGCAGGTCCAGCATCCGGCCCCAGCCCAGGGCCACCGCCGCACCGACGACGGCGGCCACGGCCGTCGTGAGCAGGGGCTCCCCGCCCCACGCCGTGAGGGCCAGGGTCGAGGCCGTGGCCCCGGCGGCCAGGGCAGCCGTCACGCGCCCGCGCTCGGCAGGGTCGCCGGCATCTCCGGGGAGCGGGGCCTGGGGCGGCACGGGGACCTCCAAGGGGCGGCACGGGGAACGGGTGCGGGAACGGGGCCGGGCGCCCCGCTGCCCGTAACCTACGGCACTGCCCCCGTCCTCACGGTTCGTCCAGGAGGCGGCGCCCGCCCGGCCCCGACGCTCGATGCGCTCGACCCGCGGGAGGGCCCCCTCCGCGCCGCGGGCGACCCGGGTCACCGCATCCAGCCCCGCCGATGACGCGACGCCGTGGTGGAATGGACCAATGTCGCCGGACCTGACGCACCGCCCCGCCGAGACTCTCACCGACGCCGAGCTGCAGGCCGTGGCCGAGCTGGCACGCCGGGCCGGGCGGGCCGACGGGGTCGACCCCCTCAACGAGGAGTCGCTGCTGGCGCTGCGCCACCGCACCCCGGGGCGCACCCACGTGCTGGCCACCGAGGGGGACCGTCTCGTGGGCTACGGCACCCTCGCCCACGGGTCCGCCGAGGTGGTGACCGATCCGGAGGTGCGCCGCGCCGGCTTGGGCGGCAGCCTCCTGGACGCCCTGCGCGAGGTGGACCCACAGCTGCGCCTGTGGGCCCACGGGGACCTGGACGGGGGCCGGCGCCTGGCCGCGTCCCGCGACCTGGTGCCGCTGCGGTCCCTGTGGCGGATGGAGCGGCCCGTCGCCGGGGAGTTCTCCGAGCTGCCGCCGGTGCGGCTGCCCGAGGGGGTCTCGGTGCGTGCCTTCGAGCCCGGCCGGGACGACGCGGCCTGGCTGCGCCTCAACGCCAGGGCGTTCGCCGACCACGCCGAGCAGGGGCGGATGACGCAGGAGGACCTCACCGCCCGCACCGAGGAGGGCTGGTTCGACCCCGCCGGCTTCCTGCTCCTGGTGGACGAGCAGCACGAGGGCGAGCTGGTGGGCTTCCACTGGACCAAGGTCGACGAGCTGCCCGTCGGCGAGGTGTACGTGGTGGGCGTGGACCCCGACCGGCAGGGTGAGGGCCTGGGTCGGGCGGCGACCCTCGTGGGCCTGCACCACCTGGCCGGGCAGGGCGTGGAGACCGTGGAGCTCTACGTGGACGGCGACAACGAGGCAGCGGTGAGCACCTACGGCCGGCTCGGGTTCGAGCGTGCCGCGGTGGACGTGCAGTACGGCCCCGCCGCCTGAGGGGCCGGCAGCGCACCGCCGGGCCCTCCTACGATGGGCGGCATGGCGGACTCGACAGCACCTGGAGCGGACTCACCCCAGGAGCGCGACGCCGGAGTCCCGTCGACGCAGCGGAGGGGCTCCCGCATCATCCACCCCCCTCGACCCCGGGCGGTGCACACGCTCCCCGGTGCGGAGGGGGACCTCCCCGCCGACCGCTTCCTCGAGCGTGAGACGAGCTGGCTGCAGTTCAACGAGCGGGTCCTCGAGCTCGCGGCCGACCGCACCATCCCCCTGCTGGAGCGCGTGCGCTTCCTGGCGATCTTCGCCCGCAACCTCGACGAGTTCTTCATGGTGCGCGTCGCCGGGCTCCAGCGGCGCATCGCCACCGGCCTGGCGGTCCGCACCCCCTCCGGCCAGGACCCCCACGAGGTGCTCGCGACCGTGGGCCGCTGCGCGCACGCCCTCATGGACGAGCACGCGCGCCTCCTCCACGACGACGTCCTGCCGGCCCTGGCCCGGGAGAACGTGCGGGTGGTGCGCTGGGAGGAGCTCGCGGCACACGAGAAGCAGTACTTCGAGGACCTCTTCGTGGAGCAGGTCTACCCCGTGCTCACCCCCCTCGCGGTGGACCCCGCCCACCCCTTCCCGTACATCTCCGGCCTCTCGCTGAACCTCGCCGTCACCCTCACCGACCCCCGGACCCTCAGCGACCACTTCACCCGGGTGAAGGTCCCCCCGGCCCTCCCCCGGCTGCTGCGCGTCTGCCACGGGCTCGGGGTGCACGAGAGCGACGAGGTGCTGGCCCGCTCGGAGTCGGGCATCCGCTTCCTGCCCATCGAGGACCTCATCGGGGCGCACCTGTCCCTGCTCTTCCCCGGCATGGAGGTGCGCTCGACCTACACCTTCCGGGTCACGCGCAACGGGGACCTGGCCCTGGACGAGGACGGGTCGGAGAACCTCCTCACCGCCCTGGAGCGCGAGCTCACCCGCCGGCGCCAGGGCCCCCCGGTCCGGTTGGAGGCCGAGGCGTCGATGACCCCCGAGGTGCTCTCGATGCTGAAGCGGCAGCTCCGCGTGGCCGGCCCGGACGTGTACGTCCTCCCCGGCCCACTGGACCTGCGGGGCCTGGAGACGCTGGCCGACCTGCACCTGATGCCCCTGCGCTGGCCGGTGATGCAGGCGCACACCCACTCCGACCTCGCGCCCGTGGAGAGCGCCACCGAGGTCGACGTGCTGAGCGCGATGCGGGACCGCGACGTGCTGCTGCACCACCCCTACGACTCGTTCAGCACCTCCGTGCAGCGCTTCCTCGAGCAGGCCGCGGCCGACCCCGACGTGCTGGCCATCAAGCAGACCCTCTACCGCACCAACGGAAACTCGCCCATCATCGGCGCCCTGGTGGACGCGGCCGAGGCCGGCAAGCAGGTGCTCGCGGTGGTGGAGATCAAGGCCCGGTTCGACGAGGAGAACAACATCAGCTGGGCGCGTGAGCTGGAGCGCGCCGGGGTGCACGTGGTCTACGGCCAGGTGGGGCTCAAGACGCACGCCAAGGTGTGCCTCGTGGTGCGCCAGGAGCGTGGCGGGCTGCAGCGCTACGCCCACGTGGGCTCCGGCAACTACAACCCCGGGACGGCCCGGGTGTTCGAGGACCTCGGCCTGCTCACCTGCGACCCCGAGGTCACCGAGGACGTGACCCGTCTGTTCAACCAGCTCTCCGGGATTGCCCCCGGGGCCCGTTTCTCCCGGCTGCTGGTGGGTCCCCACACGGTCCGCACGGGCGTGCTGGAGCTGGTGGAGCAGCAGTGCGCGCGCGCCCGGGCGGGGCATCGGGCCCGCATCCGCCTCAAGGGTAACGGGCTGGTGGACCAGGAGGTCGTCGACGCGCTCTACCGGGCCTCTGGGGCCGGGGTGGAGGTGGACCTGTGGGTGCGCGGCATCTGCACGGTGCGCCCCGGCCTGCCCGGCCTCAGCGAGAACATCCGCGTCCGTTCGATCGTGGGGCGGCTGCTGGAGCACAGTCGCGCGCTCGTGGTGGGGGTCCCGGGCGACCCGCACAACCCGGTGCGCGCCTTCATCGGGTCGCCGGACATGATGCCGCGCAACCTGGACCGGCGGGTGGAGGCGATGGTGCGGCTGCAGGACGTGGACCACGTGCACCACGTGGACTGGCTGTTCGACACCGCCTTCGCGCCCGACACCGCCTGCTGGGAGCTCGACGGCGACGGCCTGTGGACCCGACGACACACCGACGGCGAGGGACGTCCCCTGAAGGAGATGCACTTCGAGATGGAGAAGCACTACACCCGCGCACGCAAGGAGAGCCGCCGATGACCCGCGAACGCGTCGTCCAGGCCGCCGGCGCCGTGCCCTGGCGCCGGCGCCGTGGTCGCCTGCAGGTGGCGATGGTGCACCGGCCCCACTACGACGACTGGAGCTGGCCCAAGGGCAAGCTGGACCCCGGCGAGCTGCTGCCGTGGACGGCCGCCCGCGAGGTGGCCGAGGAGGCCTCCCTGCAGTTGAGCCTGGGTCTGCCGCTGCCCACCGCCCGCTATCGGATGCCGAGCGGCGGCGTGAAGCAGGTGCACTACTGGGCCGGCCGGGTCACCGGCGACCTGGGCGACCTGCAGCACGAGGTCGACGAGGTGGCCTGGCTGTCCCCGGACCAGGCCCGGCGCCGCATCAGCTACCCCCACGACCGCGAGCAGCTGGACCGGCTGCTGGAGCTGGACGACCACGGCATGCTGGACACCTGGGTGCTGGTGGTGCTGCGCCACGCCCTGGCCCTGGAGCGCCGCCGCTGGGACGGCCCGGACTGGGAGCGACCCCTGGTGCCCCGCGGCTTCGAGGACGCCAAGGTGCTGGCCACCACGCTGCAGGCCTTCGGGGTGGACCGCATCGTGTCCTCCCCGTCGGCCCGTTGCACCGACACGGTCGCCCCCTTCGTGGCCCTCTCCGCCCTCAAGCCGCGGCTCAAGCGGGGCCTGTCCGAGGAGGGCTTCGAGGCCGAGCCGCACAAGGCCGCCCGGCACGTGCGCAAGGCACTGGCCAAGGGGCGCAGCACGGTGCTGTGCTCCCACGGCCCGGTGCTCCCCTCGATGCTGGAGGCCGCCGCCGAGCACACCGAGCCCGGCTCCCCCGAGGAGGCCACGGTGCTGGACCTCGCGCGCACCGGCATGCGCAAGGGCGGCATGGTGGTGCTGCACGGCACCGGGCAGGGCGAGTCCGCCCGCGTGCTGGCCAGCGAGACCTGGTGAGCCCCGCGCCGCGCTCAGCGCGGTGAGTGGTGCACCTGCTGGGCGGCCTCCAGGCCGGTCAGCAGGAGGCGCTCCACGGCATCGGCGCCGTCGCCCAGCAGGAAGGGCAGCTCCTTGCGCTCGGTGGAGGAGAAGTCCTTGAGCACGAAGTCGGCCACCTCCATGCGGCCCGGCGGGCGGCCGATGCCCAGGCGCACCCGGAAGTAATCCTTGGTGCCCAGCGACCGGGTGATGGACCGCAGGCCGTTGTGCCCGCCCTCACCACCGCCCTTCTTGAGCCGCACCGCCGCGAAGTCGATGTCGAGCTCGTCGTGCAGCACCACCACGTGGTCGGGCTCGATGCGGTGGTACCGCGCGAGGGCGCTCACGGGGCCGCCGCTGACGTTCATGTAGTCCAGCGGGGTGGCCAGCACCACGCGCGGACCGGGGCGCCCGCCGGGGAAGGTGCCCAGCCGCGTCTCCGCGCTGACCGCCCTCGCCTGCTTGGCCGCCGCCAGGCGCACGCCCGCCGCCGCGGCCATCTCGGCCACCACCATCGCCCCCACGTTGTGGCGGTTGCCGGCGTAGCGCGGGCCCGGGTTGCCCAGCCCCACCACGAGCCACGGCCCCTCGTCGAGCTCCATCGGACGTCCTTCCTCGGCGGCACCCCGCCGGACACGGGTGCGGGGCCCCACCATCGTGGCAGGGCCCCGCGTCACACGGTGCGCCGGGGGACGGCGCGGCAGGTCACTCGGACTTCTCGTCCTCGCCACCCTCGGACTCGGCAGCCTCGGCGGCCTCCTCGTCGGACTCGTCGTGCTCGATGCCGGCCTCCTCCTCGGCCTCGGCGAGCTCGGCCTCCAGGGCCTCGGCGGAGATGGTCTCGGAGACGTTGACGATGGTCTCCTCCGGGTCGGTGACGAGCTCGACGCCCTCCGGCAGCTCCAGGTCGGAGGCGTGCACCAGGGTGCCGGCCTCGGCGCCCTCGACGGAGACGACGATGGACTCCGGGATGTCCAGCACAGGGGCGCTGACGGTGACGGTCGAGGTGGGCACGGAGACGACGGTCTCCGGGGCGGCCTCGCCCTCCACGTGGATGGTGACGTCCACGTCCACCTTCTCGTGGCGGTTCACGATGACGAAGTCGACGTGCTCGATGATCGGCTTGATCGGGTCGCGCTGCACGTCCTTGGCCAGCACCAGGCGGTCCTCACCGGAACCCCAGGTCAGGGTCATCAGGGCGTTGGTGTGGCGCAGGGCGATGAAGGCCTCGTGGCCCGGCAGCACGACGTGGAAGGGGCCCTCGCCGTGGCCGTAGACGACGGCGGGGATGCCGCCCTCGCGACGGACCTGGCGGGCAGCGCCCTTGCCGAAGGTGGTGCGCTCGGTGCAGTTGATCTGGATGGTCTTGCCGGCCATGTGCTCTCCTCAGGTGTTCCTCGGTGGGGTGGCGAGGGCCGCGAGGAAGACCTGCCCCGTGGAGTGCAGGGCCTGGGTTCGTCGCCGCGTCGATCACGGGCCTGCCCCTGTGGGCGGCCCCTCGCCGAAGCTCAGTGCGAGGAAGTGTAGACGCAGCGGTGGCCGGGGCCGAAATCCGGCCCCGGCCACCGCTGTCCCGCCCCGGGGGCGGGTGCGGGCGCCGCGTCAGGCGCGGCCGTCGAACATCTTGGTCACCGAGCCGTCCTCGAACACCTCGCGGATGGCCTGGCTGAGCAGCGGCGCGATGGACAGCACCGTGAGCCCCTCGAAGCGGTTCTCCTCGGCGATCGGCAGGGTGTCGGTGAGGATGACCTCGCGGGCCACCGAGTCACGCAGACGCTGCACCGCCGGGCCGGACAGGATGCCGTGCGTGGCGGCGATGATGACGCCCTTGGCGCCGGCCTCCATGAGCGCGTCGGCGGCCTTGCAGATGGTGCCGCCGGAGTCGATCATGTCGTCCACGAGCACGCACATGCGGCCCTCCACCTCGCCGATGACGCGGTTGGCCACGGACTCGTTGGGGCGGGTGATGTCGCGCGTCTTGTGGATGAACGCCAGGGGCCGGTTGCCCAGGCGCTCGGCCCACTGCTCGGCCACCTTGATGCGGCCGGCGTCCGGGGAGACGACCACGAGGTCCTCGTCGCCGTACTTCTCCTTGACGTGGTCGGCCAGGATCGGCATGGCCATGAGGTGGTCCACCGGCCCGTCGAAGAAGCCCTGGATCTGCGCGGTGTGCAGGTCCACCGCCATGAGGCGGTCGGCACCGGCGGTCTTGAACAGGTCGGCCACCAGGCGGGCGGAGATCGGCTCGCGGCCGCGGTGCTTCTTGTCCTGGCGGGCGTAGCCGTAGAAGGGCAGCACCACGGTGATGCGCTTGGCCGACGCGCGCTTCAGCGCGTCCACCATGATGAGGTGCTCCATCAGCCAGGTGTTGATGGGCGCCGTGTGGGCCTGCACCACGAACGCGTCGCAACCGCGCACCGACTCGTTGTAGCGGACGTACAGCTCGCCGTTGGCGAACTCGTACGCCTCGGTGGGCACCACCTGCGAACCCAGCTCGTGGGCGATGTCGGCGGCGAGCCCGGGGTGCGCCCGGCCCGAGAACACCATGAGGTTCTTCTCCGTGGTCCGCTGGATCGCCAGCGGGGCGTGCTCGCCCTCGGTCGCGGCGGGGGCACCCTGGTCGCTCATCGCTTCTCCATCACTCGGGACGTGGGGTTCTGGGGCCAGTCTCTCAGTCCTCGGTGGAGCGCTCGCGCGCCACCTCGTCGGCCGCCTGCGCCGCCGCGGTGCCGGCGCGCTTCTCCTGCACCCAGCCCTCGATGTTCTTCTGCGGGGCCACGGTGATGGCCAGGGCACCGGCGGGCACGTCCTTGCGCACCACGGTGCCGGCACCGGTGTAGGCGCCGTCGCCCACGGTCACCGGGGCGATGAACATCGTGTCCGAGCCGGTGCGGCAGTGGTTGCCGATGCGGGTGCGGGACTTGGTGACGCCGTCGTAGTTCACGAACACCGACGAGGCACCGATGTTGGAGTGGTCGCCGATCTCCGCGTCGCCCACGTAGGTGAGGTGGGGCACCTTGGTGCCGGTGCCGATGGTGGAGTTCTTGGTCTCCACGAAGGTGCCGATCTTGGCGTCGGTGCCCAGCTGCGTGTTGGGACGCAGGTAGGCGAACGGGCCCACGCTGGCGCCCTCACCGATGGTGGAGAGCTCGCCGTGCGTGCGCACCACGGAGGCACCGCGGCCCACCTCCACGTCGGTGAGGGTGGTGTCCGGGCCGATGACGGCCTCGTCGCCGACGGTGGTGGCGCCCAGCAGCTGGGTGTTGGGGCGCACCACGACGTCGCGGCCCAGGGTCACGCCGGTGTCGATCCAGGTGGTGGCCGGGTCGACGACGGTGACGCCCTCCATCTGCCAGTGGCGCACGATGCGGCGGTTGAGCTCGGCGCCGAGCTCGGAGAGCTGCGCACGGTTGTTGACGCCCTCGGTCTGCAGGGTGTCGGTGATCACGTGGGCGGCCACGGTGCCGCCGGCCTCGCGGGAGAGGCCGAGCACGTCGGTGAGGTACTTCTCACCCTGGCTGTTGTCGGTGCCCAGGCGCGGCAGGAACTCGCGGAGCACGGCGGCGTCGAAGGCCCAGATGCCGGAGTTGATCTCGCGCACGTCGAGCACGTCGGCGTCCTCGCCACCGGCCTCGCGGGCGGCCAGCGCGTCCTTGTGCTCCACCACCTTGCGCACCGAGCCGTCGGTGTCGCGGACGATGCGGCCGTAGCCGGTGGGGTCCTCCAGCTCGGCGGTGATCACGGTGACGCTGGCGCCGGCGGCCTCGTGGGCGGCGGTCAGGTCGGTGAGGGTCTGGGCCGTCAGCAGCGGCACGTCGCCCATCGTCACGATGACGGTGCCGGAGAGGTCCTCGGGCAGCACCGCGAGACCGGCCTCGGCGGCGCGGCCGGTGCCCTTCACCTCGTCCTGGTCGGCGATGAGGGCCTGCGGGTCCACCTCGGCCACGTGGGCGGCCACGCGCTCGCGCTCGTGGCGGACGACCACGGAGAGGTACTGCGGGCCCGCCTCACGCGCGGCGTGCAGCGCGTGGCCCAGCAGCGTGCGCCCACCGATGGGGTGCAGCACCTTGGGGAGGGTGGACTTCATCCGCGTCCCCTCGCCGGCGGCGAGGACGATGACGGCAGCAGGCTTGGCAGTGCTCAAGAGGACTCCAGCGATCGGTGAGGGGGCGCAGGCGACCGGTGGGGCCGCCTCGTTCGCCAGCGACTCTACTGCGTCGGGCCGGGGGCCTTCCGGCGGCGCGGGCCGGCAGGCGCTGCGCGCGGGCCGGCCCGCCACGGCTCCCCGGGTAGGAATCGAACCTACGTCCCTAGTCCTGATTCAAAGTCAGGCGGCCCCTACCAGCAGAGCAACCGGGGAACGCCCCGCAGGGCCGGGCCAGCCTACGCGTCGCGGCGGGCGGCCCGGTCGGTGGGACCGGGCTCGTCGGCACCGGGAGCCGGGGACGTGCCCGGCTGGTCGACGCCGTGGAACTGCGCCGAGCGACGGGTACTGCGGGCGATGAGCCACACGAGCAGCACCACGACCGCGGCGAGCAGCACGAAGACCAGCAGCGCCGGCACGACGGCGGACGCGTTCGCCATCGGTCAGACCGCCGCGGTGTGGAAGAAGGTGGTGCGGCGGGTGAAGCGGGCCTGCTCGTCGAGCACGTAGAAGTCCGCGAAGCGCACGGCCGAGGCGCTGCCGTCCTTGAGGGTGCCCTCGAAGCGGCCGTGGACGGCCACCTGGTCGCCGTCGACGAGCAGGGCGTCCACGGTGTGCGCGCCGGAGGCGATGACGCGGTCACCGGTGTAGAAGGCACGCAGTGCGTCGTGGCCCACGAAGGGCTCGTAGCCGGGACGCTCGTAGGTGGCGTCCTCGGCGAAGAGCCCGATGAGGGTGTCCACGTCGTCGGCGTCGACGGCCTGGTAGTAGGAGCGGACGGCGGCCTCGGCGGCGGAGCGATCGGTCATGCCGTCATCCTCGCACCCGCGGCGGTGGCGGCGGGGAGGGTGTCGGGGGCGCCGCGGCCCGCGCCCGGCACACGGGGCGAGAGTCTCGACATCGAGATTCTCGGCCGGCGTAGGCTGACGACATGACCCAGCCCCCCGGCCCCACCGCCGACGACGCGGCAACCCCCGGCCCGCTGCACGACGAGGTGGACCTGGTGCTGGCGGCCTGGGAGCGCGAGCGCCCCGACCTCGACCTGCAGCCGCTGGCCGTCCTCAGCCGCATCTCCCGGGTGGCCCGCCTGCTCGACCTCGCCCGCCGCGAGGCCTTCGGCGCCGGGTCGCTCGAGCCGTGGGAGTTCGACGTGCTCTCGGCCCTGCGCCGCGCCGGCGCACCCCACGAGCTCTCCCCCGGCGCCCTCGTGGCCCAGACCCTGGTCACCAGCGGCACCATGACCAACCGCATCGACCGGCTGGTGGACCGCGGCCACGTGGAGCGCGAGCGGTCCACCACCGACCGGCGCGGCGTCATCGTGCGCCTCACCGACTCCGGGCGCGAGGCCGTGGACGCCGCCATGACCCAGCTGCTCGCCCACGAGCGGGAGCTGCTCGCCGGCATCGGGGCCGACGAGCAGGCCGACATGGCCGCCGCCCTGCGCCAGGTGCTGACGCGCCTGGAGCACTGAGCGGCGGCGCGGGGCCTCAGCGGACGGTGGGGAAGCTCGGCGCGGGGCTCGTCTCCCCGTCGTCCACGGCGTCCTTGGCCGAGAGGACGATGTTGGGGTCGGGCGTGCCCACGACCTTCTCGTCCTTCATCGGGTAGTCCATCTGCGAGAGCACCACGCGCATGGCCTCCAGGCGGGCGCGCTTCTTGTCGTTGGAGCGGATGACGGTCCACGGCGCGTCACCCGTGTCGGTGTAGAAGAACATCGCCTCCTTGGCCGCGGTGTAGGCGTCCCACTTGTCCAGCGAGGCCACGTCCGTGGGGCTGAGCTTCCAGTGGCGCACCGGGTCGGTGTGGCGCTTGGTGAAGCGGGCGGCCTGCTCGGCACGGCCCACGGAGAACCAGAACTTGAACAGGTGGATGCCGGAGTTGACCAGCATGCGCTCGAACTCCGGGGCGCTGCGCATGAACTCCTGGTACTCGGTGGGGCTGCAGTAGCCCATGACCCGCTCCACGCCGGCGCGGTTGTACCAGGAGCGGTCGAAGAAGACGATCTCGCCGCCGCTGGGCAGGTGGGGCACGTAGCGCTGGAAGTACCACTGCGACTGCTCGCGGTCGGTGGGCTTCTCCAGGGCCACCACGCGGGCGCCGCGGGGGTTGAGGTGCTCGGTGAAGCGCTTGATGGAGCCGCCCTTGCCGGCAGCGTCGCGGCCCTCGAAGAGGATGGCGATCTTCTCGCCGCTGCGCTTGATGTGGTGCTGCATCTTGAGCAGCTCGATCTGCAGGTCGCGCTTGGTGGCCTCGTACTCAGCGCGCTTCAGCTTGGCGTCGTAGGGGTAGCCGTGGCGCCAGGAGTCCTTGCCCACCGGGGTGCCGCGCTCCGCGAGCGCCGTGTGGAGCTCCTCGAGGCGGGCGGCGATCTCCGGGTCCGGGTTGGCCGCGTCCGCCAGGATCGGCACCTGGGCGGGGTCCACGTCCTCGGCGGCGGCGTCCAGGCGCTCCTCGAGGTCCTCGTCCTCCGGGGCGGGGGCCTCGGCGGGCGCGGCGGAGGTCGCCTGGGCGCTCCGGGCGGGCTTCTCCGCGGCCTTCCGACCGCTGCCCGCGGTGGAGCGGGAGGTGCTGGCCGCGGCGGCTGCCTTGGTGGTGGACGGACGCTTGGACGTGGCCATCTGGGCCTCCAGACTGTGTGTGGATGGGGCACCCCCAGCCTACGACCACGCGTCGTTTCCCCGACAATCCTCCGCCGCCGGTCAGGACCCCCGGCGCGCGAGGCCGGTCAGGCGGTGGCGGCTGCCTCGGCGGCAGTGGCCCGGCCCGCGGCGATCATGTCCTCGCGGCTCACGACCTTGATGCGCTCGCGCCCCTCGGCCTCGCCCAGCGCCATCTCGTGGGCGTCCAGGCGCTCCCACTCGTCGAAGAGCGTGAGGTCCACGCCGGCGGCACGCAGCTCGGCCAGCAGCTCGTCGGGCGACCCGGCCGGGGCCGGCAGGGCCTCGAGGTCGGCCATGAGCGACTCGATGGTCTCCTTGGCGTCGGACTTGGTGTGCCCGATGAGGCCCACCGGCCCGCGCTTGATCCAGCCGGTGACGTACGCGGCCTCCTTGGGCGCGCCGTCCTCGATGACGCGACCGGCCTCGTGCGGGATGGTGCCGGTGGCGTGGTCGAACGGCAGGCCCTCCAGCGGGGAGGACAGGTAGCCCACCGCGCGGTAGACCGCCTGCACGTCCCACTCCTTGAACTCGCCGGTGCCGGAGACGGTCCCGTCGCCGTTGTACTGCATCACCTCGGTGCGCAGACCGGTCACCGACTCGTCGCCGAGCACCTCCACCGGGGCCTGCATGAGGTGCAGGTGGATGCGGTGCGGGGCACCGGTGGGCTCCTTCTCCAGGTACTTCAGCAGCGTGTCCACCACGAGCTTGGTGGACTTGGCCGCCTGGATGGCCGCCTGGCCGGCGTCGTCGATCTCGAAGCCCTCCTCGGTCATCACCACGTCCACGCTGGGGCTGTGGGAGAGCTCGCGGAACTCCATCGGGCTGAACTTCAGGTGCGCCGGGCCACGGCGGGCGAACACGTGGACGTCCTTGACGCGGTTGGCCTTCAGGCCCTCGTACACGTTGGCCGGGATCTCGGTGGTGAGCTGCTCGTCGGCCGGCTTGGCCAGCATCCGCGCCACGTCCAGGGCCACGTTGCCGGCGCCGATGACGGCCACGGACTCGGCATCGAGCGGCCACTCGCGCGGCACGTCCGGGTGGCCGTCGTACCAGCTCACGAAGTCCGCGGCGCCGTGCGAGCCCTTCTTGTCGATGCCGGGGATGTCCAGCGGGCGGTCGGCCATGGCGCCGGTGGCGAAGACGACCGCGTCGTAGTGCTTCCGCAGCTGCTCGAACGTGATGTCCGTGCCGAAGTCGACATTGCCGATGAAGCGGAGGCGGTCGCCGGACAGCACACGGCGCAGGGCCTTCACGATCTCCTTGATGCGCGGGTGGTCCGGGGCCACGCCGTAGCGCACCAGGCCGTAGGGCGCCGGGAGGCGGTCGTAGACGTCGACCGTGGCCGACTCGTGCTCCTTGGTCAGGATGTCCGCGGCGTAGATGCCGGCCGGGCCGGCTCCGATGACGGCAACCTTCACAGGGCGCATGGGGACCTCTCACTCGGGGACGCACCCCGCCACGACGGGCAGGGCGAAAGGGGGATAGGTCAACCTTACCAACGGCCCGGGGCGCGTCCTCCACACGGGCGGGCGCCGACGACCGGGGTCAGCCGAAGCGCTCGGCGGCCTCCAGCCACTCGGCCTCGGCGGCGTCGTGCTGCTCACGCAACCCGGCCTCCCGGGCCGACAGCGTGGTGAGCCGCTCGGGGTCCATGGCGGCCTCGGCCATCTCGGCGTGCACCTTCTCCAGCTCCGCGGTGGCCTTCTCCATCTGCTTCTCGGCGCGGGCCATGGCCTTGGTGAGGGCCCGCTCCTCGGCCGGGCTCAGCCCGGAGGGCGTGGAGGAACCCGTGGAGGTCGAGCCGCCCGACGCACCGGCCCCCGGCCCCACACCCGAGGCCGCCGCCACGGCCTCGACCACGTCGCGCCCGCCCCGCCCGGTGCCGCGCCCCGCCCCTCGCCGCTCGCGCCGCAGCTCCAGGTACTGCTCCACCCCGCCGGGCAGGTCGCGGATGCGCCCGTCGCCCAGCAGCGCCACCTGGCGATTGGCCATGCGCTCCAGCAGGTAGCGGTCGTGGCTCACCACCAGCAGCGTGCCGGCCCAGCCGTCCAGCACGTCCTCCATGGAGGTCAGCGTCTCGATGTCGAGGTCGTTGGTCGGCTCGTCGAGCATCAGCACGTTCGGCTCGTCCAGCAGCAGCCGCACGAACTGCAGGCGCCGCCGCTCCCCACCGGAGAGGTCCGAGACCCGACTCTGCTGGCGCTGCCCGGAGAAGCCCAGCCGCTTGGCCAGCGAACTCGCCGAGACCTCCTTGCCATCCAGCACCGTGTAGCTGCGCACCATCGTGATGGCGTCAATGACGGTCATGCCCGCCACCTCGTCCAGCTCGTGGAGGTCCTGGGACAGGATGGCCGGCTGCACCGTGCGCCCCACCTTGAGCTTGCCGGAGGCCAGCGGCACCTGCTCCAGCAGCACGCGCAGCAGGGTGGACTTGCCGGCGCCGTTCACGCCGACGATGCCGTACCGGTCGCCCGGGCCGAGGCGCCAGGTCTGCCCCTCGAGCAAGGTGGTCTGCTCGTCCTCGGGGGCGCCCGGCGGAACGCGGACGGTGGCGTTCACCAGGTCGTACACGTCCTTGCCCAGGCGGGTGGTCGCGAAGCGCGCCAGGGCCACCTCGTCGCGCGGCTCGGGCTCGTTGGCGATGAGGGCGTCGGCCGCCTCGATGCGGAAGCGCGGCTTGCTCGTGCGCGCCGGTGCACCCCGGCGCAGCCAGGCGAGCTCCTTGCGCAGGACGTTCTGCCGCTTCTCCTCGGTGGCCTGCTCGACGCGGGCACGCTCGGCGCGCGCCTGCACGAAGGCCGCGTACCCACCCTCGTACTGGTGCACCGCGCCCTCGACGACCTCCCAGGTGTTCTCCACCACGGCGTCGAGGAACCAGCGGTCGTGGGTGACCACCACGAGCGCCTGCCCGGAGCGGCGGCTGGTGCGCAGGTGCTCGGCCAGCCAGGCCACACCCTCCACGTCGAGGTGGTTGGTGGGCTCGTCCAGCAGCAGCACGTCGGGGTCCTCCACGAGCAGCGCGGCCAGCGCCATGCGCCGCCGCTCGCCACCGGACATGCCTGCCACCGGCTGGTCGAGTCCGCCCAGCCCCTCCGCGTCGAGTCCGCCCAGCAGTCCGGTGAGCACCCCGCGGACCCGCGCGTCGGCCGCCCACTCGTGCTCGGCCAGGCCGGGCAGCACCACGTCACTCACGGTGGCGTCGGCCGCGATGTCGTCGCGCTGGCGCAGCATGCCCACCGTGGCCCCGCGGGAGCGCACCACGCGCCCGGAGTCCGGCTGGGTCAGACCCGCCATCACCCGCAGCAGGGTGGACTTGCCCCCGCCGTTGCGCCCCACCACGCCGATGCGGTCCCCGTCGTTGAGCCCGAGGGTCACGTCGTCGAGGAGGGTGCGGGTGCCGTACACCAGGTGCAGGCCCTCGCAGTTGAGCAGGTTCGCGGGGGGATTCACGGCGGTCACCCTACGTGGGCCGGGCCCCGGGGCTCAGTCGCGGCGCTCGACCACCCGGGCGCCCGGGGCGGGCCCGCTGGCGGTGAACACCTGCACGCCCGGGCGCAGCGCCGCCATGCCCACCGAGACGTCGATGGCGTGCTCCCGGCTCTCGGCCAGCAGCGCGACGGTGGGCCCGGACCCGGACACGATGCCGGCCACGGCCCCCACCTCGGTGCCCGCATCCAGGGTGTCCTGCAGCGACGGCTGGAGGCTGATGGCGGCCGGCTGCAGGTCGTTCTGCAGGTGCTCGGCCACCGCCAGCGGGTCGCCCGTGCGCAGGGCCTGCAGCAGCTCCTCCGGGGGCTCGGGGGTGGCCTCCCACGCCTCGAGCGTCTCCGGGGTGGGGGTCTGGTCCCAACCGTTGAGCCGGTCGAACTCGCGGTAGACCGCCGGCGTGCTGAGCCCCTGGTCGCTCACGCAGAACACCCAGTGCAGCTCGCCCCGGGCCAGCACGGTGGAGACCTCGTCACCGCGCCCCAGCCCGAGGGCGTTGCCGCCGGTGAGGCCGAAGGGCACGTCGGCCCCCAGGTCGGCGGCGAGGGCGCGCAGGTCCCCCATCGGGAACTCGTTGCCCCACACCTCGTTGGCGGCGAGCAGGGCCGCGGCCGCGTCGGCCGACCCGCCGGCCATGCCCCCGGCCACGGGGACCTGCTTGTCGATGGTGATGGCCACCGGCCGCGGGCGCCGCAGCCCACAGGTGCGCCCGTGGAGCTCACGCAGCTCCTCCACCGCCCGCCAGGCGAGGTTGGTGTGGTCGGTCGGCACGCCCTCGGTGAAGCTGCCGGTGACCTCCAGCGACATCGTGCGCGCGCGGCGCACCGTCACCTCGTCGCACAGGTCGACGGCGTGGAAGACGGTGGCCAGCGGGTGGTACCCGGTCTCGAGGTCGGGAGGCCCCACCCGCAGCGCCAGGTTCACCTTGGCGGGCGCGCGGACGGTCGCGGAGCGGGGGGCGGCCGGGCTGGTCATGGCACCCACACTAGGTGTGATGTCCAGCCAGGTTGTTGAGGCGGCTGACTGGCGGGGCTCCGATCGCGGAGTGGACCCGGTGGTGATTGTAGAAGTGGATCCAGC
>NZ_PKIZ01000027.1 GCF_002847825.1 Kytococcus schroeteri
AAATTCAATACTGGCAGAGTCAGAATGAGTCGCTGGACTCAAACTTCATCGCCAAAGAAATCAACCAAACACACCCACGAACGACCAACCACAAAGGCCAGCCACGCCATGGATGCGCAAGGGATACAACAAAATAATTTGGCATCGATTCATGACACACTGTTGAGTTCTCAAGGACCAAACACTCCCCAACACCCACCGCACACACAGCACGATCTCGTTCAGGGGCGATCCACAACCCTACACCATCCCAGACCCGCTCACCAACCCGCCCCGCAAAGGACAGACCAGATCACCAGACCTGAGAAGAAGAGGTTGCCGCCACCCAGACCCCGGACCCACACTCTCCAGTCTCCCGGAGCGGGCCACCCGGCTGGGCAACGAGGAGGAACAATACACACACTCCACGCCAGACGCAAAACGGCCACACCGAGCGGACCGCACTCCCTGTGGACCGCGGCGGGACACGAGGGGGCGGAGACGCCGACGGGCCACCCGGGAGGCTCCCGGGTGGCCCGTCGTGCTGGGTTCAGCTCACCCCTGGCGCAGCCGTCAGTCCTCGGCGACCGTGTCGCTGTACTTCGCCGCGGTGGCGCGCGCCGCGTCCATCATCGGGACACGGGCGCCACGCTCCTCGGCCACCTCGATGGCGCGCTCGTAGCCCGCGTCGACGTGGCGGAACACACCCATGGCCGGGTCGTTCGTCAGCAGCGCCTCGAGCTTGGCCGCGGCCAGCTCGGTGCCGTCGGCCAGACCCACCTGACCGGCGTGGATGGAACGACCGATGCCGACGCCACCGCCGTGGTGGATGGACGTCCACGACGCACCCGAGGACACCGAGGTCATGGCGTTCAGCAGCGGCCAGTCGGCCACCGCGTCCGTGCCGTCCTTCATCGACTCGGTCTCCCGGTACGGGGAGGCCACCGAACCCGAGTCCAGGTGGTCGCGACCGATGACGATCGGCGCCGACACCTTGCCCTCACGCACCAGCTGGTTGAACAGCATGCCGGCCTTGTGGCGCTCGCCGTAGCCCAGCCAGCAGATGCGCGCCGGCAGCCCCTCGAACTCCACGAACTCCTGCAAAGAGACCGTTATGAAACCGTTGCCTTCAAGGCCTTGACACAGCCCCGTTACCAGAGAGATCAGTCTGCACAAGATGTATAGATGAGGGTAGAACGGCTTCTTGCTACCGCTTCCTGCCACTCCTTGTCCGACTCGGGGACGTTCAAACCATAAGTGTCCAACCTGGGGCCGATCCGACCATAACCCACGCAGTCCAAACCCCACTCTTGGTCTGCCCCGAGCCATTCGACCATTACGTGATCGGGTCCAGCACCCAGCAGGACCCGCCCCGGATGGCCATAGAGGATGCGTACCAACCCATAGAGAACTGGTTCAACTGTGTCTTCGCGACAGAGGACCGGCAGTCCCTCACGCACTTGGTCCACTGTCAAAGTCCGAGGCATATCTTCCCTCCGCCACTCATGCCAGACAGGTCAGATGTTCGCAGCACGCTTTACCCAATCAGGGCAACGGATGTACCCCGTGCAATACGATGTGACGATCCCAAAGGACTTCCCGTCACGGAGCGTGCGCCCATCATGGATAGTCACAAGGACAGTTCTTGCGGTCACCTTGCAGGTGCGAAAGATCCATCGGCCACTGCATGTAACGTAATTCACTGGGGCTAGACATTCGCGCTTTTCGTCCTTCTTGATGGTTGACGTGTACATCCTGGTAGACGCATAAGCGGCAGTCTTGGTCACGTTGTGCTTGCGGTACATCTTGATATGCCCAAAGCCTCGCTCCTTAGTGAAAGCCGTGGCCGGCTCGTAATAGCCTTTGCGCAGATGCACCCCCCGACCCTCCCTGTCCTTCCAGTGGGACACCGTATTATAGCGGCCATCTGGCGCCGGGAGAGCGAGCGACTCTAGTTCCCTTGCACCTTGGGTGAGATCATTTGCATCGACCTCAGAGGCGGAATCTAGGGCAGCAACACTGGATTCAAGGGACACGGGGACTTCACTGCCAACTCCCCCGAGTTCCTTTCCCATCACGGCAAACTATACAACCTCTCCCTGTGCGGCGAGGGAAGCGATATCATCCCCAGTAAGTGATTCATCCGCGGACTGCTCATTTTCCTCGACACCTTCAATCTCCGCCTGATAGGCTTGATCGGCAGCGACAGTGGGCGAGGTCGCCCCAGATCCCTCATCGGCCGAAGCGAATGTTGAGCCCGTGATGAGTACGGCGCCGGCAAGACTTTCTGCAATTGAGTTCACGATATTCATGTAGGGAAGTTAGCACACCGCCGCGCCCCTGTCGAACGCGCTGCGGAAGAAGCATATTGGCGGACTCCAGCCGATCACCTCGCCCGGGTTCCGCCCATTCTGGATTGGGTGTCACACCACCACTGCTACACCCTCAGATCGGAAGAGCCATCAACCCCGGGCGATAGGATCAACAGTGATGTGCCACCGGCCCCGTCTCGTTCAAGGTAGGTGCAATAACTGCGACCATACTGAACTACTTCAGTGGGACAAGGGTGCTCTGGGCATCGATTGACCCCTATTCGCCTCATGGGCACTTGTTCCAGAGTGCGCCTCGCAAGTAAAATATTTTGAGGTCTTGTTTAAATCCGCATGGGTTCCAGGCTCTTCGCAAACGAGGGTGTAGTCGGGGCCTGAATCCGCCAGCTTCGAGGAGTGCTCGGGCGATGTAGTGGGTGAGGTTGCCGAACCCGAGGGCCAGCCCGCGAAGATGCTCAAGTCGTCCATTCACGGCCTCGGTAGGTCCGTTGCTGGTGCGGGGTCGCTCGAAGTAGGCCAGGACATCACAGACGCGTCTGGCCAGGGTGCGGCCGAGCTTGCGCAGCTCGACCAGCGGTCGGGGCACCCCGTCGGCGGGGGCATCGATCACCGAGCTCATCTCGACGCGGCCGGCGACCCGGTTGGGGTCTCGGTAGGCGGAGATCATGCGCTGGTAGATGACCCAGGTGCACTTGATCTGGACGTGCCGGTCCCCGGTGAACAGCTTGTCGAGGCGCTCGTCCTGGCGGTCGGCGAGCAGGTCGGCGCCGGTGTGCAGGGTCCGGCGCGCCGAGTAGAGCGGGTCGTCCTTGCGGCCGCGGTGCCCGTGCACCTCCTGCTGAATGCGGCGGCACTCATCCAGGGCGTCGCCAGCCAACCGGATGACGTGGAACGGGTCCATGACAGTGACCGCGTCCGACAGTTCCTCGGTGGTGGCGGTCTTGAACCCGGCGAACCCGTCCATGGCGACGACCTCGATCCCGTCGCACCAGGCCTGGTCCCGCTGCGCGAGCCAGTCTTTGGACGCCTTCTTGCTGCGGCCCTCGACCACGTCCAGCAGGCGGGAGGGCCCCGTACCGTCCCGGACCGGGGTGAGGTCGATGATGACGGTGACGTACGTGTCGCCCTTCCTGGTGTGCCGCCACACGTGCTCGTCGACCCCGAACACCTTCACCCCCTCGAACCGGGCCGGGTCACCGATCAGGACGCGCCGGCCCTCGGCCAGGACGGCGTCGTTGGCGGTGTCCCACACCACCGCCAACGCCTCGGCGACCCGAGCGATGGTCAGGTGCTGCACGACCAGCGCGAGCAACGCCCAGCGCAGCCCACCGCGGGAGATCTTCGCCCGCGGCTCGGCAGCGGCGGTGGTGTCCTGACGCCATACGTGGCCGCACTCGGTGCACCGGTACCGGCGCACGGTGAGCAGCAGCGTGGTCGGGCGCCATCCACACGGCTCGTGCGCCAGTTACCTGGTCACGGTGTCCCGCGCAACGCCCTGGCAGCCGCAACGTCGGCGCCAGTCGCCCGGCTCGACGACTCGGCAGGCGAGCACCGAACCGCACTTTTTCCTGCAGGACAAGTACATGGGAAACGGGCTGGTGTACCGCAACGGCCACCTCGAGACCACCGACCGACGGACCCTCAAGGGCGACCTCACCAACGCCAACGGACTGCACGAACTCGGCATCCCGCTGGACATCATCGGCACCGTCGTCCACGACTCCTTCAAGGACACCATCGAGGCCGTGGGAGCAACCGGCGTCCGCTTCCACGAGCTCCCCCCACCCTCGGACAAGATGCAGGCCCTCAAACCCGGAGCATGGTGGGCACTGGAGATCACCGGAACCTCACCGACCTACTCCGAGACCTTCCATGACGAACACGTGAGGACCGTGAAACTCCCTGCCGTGTGGACCCTCGAGTCCTACTGCACCGACCCCACCCCCGACGGCCGGGACGGCAGCGACTTCTACCACCCCGGCGACACGATCAACATGATCGTCACCCAACGCGTCGCCGACGCCCTCACCGCGGCCGACATCACGGTCCGCCTCGAAGAAGTCGGCCGCCACCCCCACCCCGTCTGGGACACCGAGGAGTGCGACAACCAGGCCGAGGCATGGCGACAGCGCATGGGCGTCGACTTCGCCGACTGGCCCGACCCCGGCTGCTGCCCCGACCTCCTGCGCCCCACCACCACCTGATCGAGCCACCCGCACCGGCGGAACCCCCGAGACGCGCATCGGTCCGCATCTCGCCAGTCGAGATACGGACCGATGCGCATGCGGGCACGCAGGCCCGGGACAGTCCGGATCAGTCCTCGGCCACCGGGTCCTCGAACGCCCGGGCCTTGCGGCGGGCGGCGTCCATCATCGGCACGCGCACGCCCCGCTCGTCGGCCACCTCGATGGCCCGCTCGTACCCCGCGTCCACGTGGCGCAACACACCCATGCCCGGGTCGTTCGTCAGCAGCGCCTCGAGCTTGGCCGCGGCCAGCTCGGTGCCGTCGGCCAGACCCACCTGCCCCGCATGGATCGACCGCCCGATGCCCACCCCACCACCATGGTGGATCGACGTCCACGACGCACCCGAGCTCGCGGAGGTCAGCGCGTTGAGCAGCGGCCAGTCGGCCACCGCGTCCGTGCCGTCCTTCATCGCCTCGGTCTCCCGGTACGGGCTGGCCACCGAGCCCGAGTCCAGGTGATCCCGGCCGATGACGATCGGCGCCGACACCTTGCCCTCACGCACCAGCTGGTTGAACAGCATCCCCGCCTTGTGGCGCTCGCCGTAGCCCAGCCAGCAGATGCGCGCCGGCAGCCCCTCGAACTCCACGAACTCGTCGGCGGCGTCCAGCCACTTGTGGAGCTTCTCGTCCTCGGGGAAGAGCTCCTTGAGGGCCTGGTCGGTCACCTTGATGTCCTCCGGGTCGCCCGAGAGCGCCACCCAGCGGAACGGGCCGAGCCCCTCGCAGAACAGCGGGCGGATGTAGGCCGGCACGAAGCCGGGGAACTCGAACGCCCGGTCGTACCCGGCCTTGCGCGCCTCGTCGCGGATGGAGTTGCCGTAGTCGAACACCTCGGCGCCCGCGTCCTGGAACTCCACCATCGCCTTGACGTGGGCGGCCATGGCGGACTGGGCCTTCTTGGTGAAGCCCTCCGGGTCCTTCTCCGCCTCGGCGTGCCAGTTCTCCATCGTGAACTCGACCGGCAGGTAGCTCAGCGGGTCGTGGGCGGAGGTCTGGTCGGTGACGACGTCGATCTGCAGGTCGCCGGCCTTGTGGCGCTCGAGCAGGGCCGGGAACACCTCGGCCGCGTTGCCGACGATGCCGATGGACAGGCCGCGCTTCTCCTCCTTGGCCTTGTTGGCCCGGGCGATGGCGTCGTCCAGGTCGTCGGCGATCTCGTGCAGGTAGCGCTTGCCCACGCGGCGCTCCAGGCGGGTACGGTCCACGTCCACGATGAGGCACACGCCGTCGTTGAGGGTGACGGCCAGCGGCTGCGCGCCACCCATGCCACCGCATCCACCGGTGAGGGTGATGGTACCGGCGAGGGTGCCACCGAAGCGCTTGGTGGCCACCGCGGCGAAGGTCTCGTAGGTGCCCTGGAGGATGCCCTGGGTGGCGATGTAGATCCACGAGCCGGCCGTCATCTGGCCGTACATCATGAGGCCCTCGGCCTCGAGCTTGCGGAAGTGCTCCCAGGTGGCCCAGTCGCCCACGAGGTTGGAGTTGGCGATGAGCACGCGGGGGGCCCACACGTTGGTGCGGATGACGCCGACCGGCTTGCCGGACTGCACGAGGAGGGTCTCGTCGTCCTCGAGCTCCTTGAGGCTGGCCACGATGGCGTCGAAGGCCTCCCAGGAGCGGGCCGCGCGGCCGGTGCCGCCGTAGACCACGAGGTCGTCCGGGCGCTCGGCGACCTCCGGGTCGAGGTTGTTCATGAGCATGCGCAGCGGGGCCTCGGTCTGCCAGCTCTTGCAGGTCAGCTCGGTGCCGCGCGGGGCGCGGACGGGGCGGGCGCCTTCCATGGGTGTCTCCTTCGACTCGGTCGGCCGGGCGAGGCCCGGTGGCCGGTGGTGGGTGCACCCCGGCGCTGGTGCGGCCATTCCACCAGCCGTCGCGCCGGGGCGGCAGGTGGGGGCGGGGCGAGGTGTCCCAGATGTGGGACAGGCAGCGGGTGGGACGAGGGGCGTCGGGAGGCGACTAGCGCGGCCCGTCAGCGGACGACCTCGCGCTGCTGGCCGTCCACCCGGCGGGTCCAGCCTCGGCCGTCGAGGTGCTCCAGCAGCGGGACCGCCACCCGCCGCGTGGTGCCGAGCGCCTGCCGGGCCACACTGAGGGTGAACGGCTGCGGGAGGGCGGCGAGCTCCCGCATCGCGCGGGCGGGGGCGTCCGGGAGGAGGACGACCTCCCCCGGCAGGCGCAGCAGGCGGCCAGCGCGTGCGGCGGCCGCGAGCTCCCGGGCGCCGAGACCGAGGTCGTCGAGCTCGCGGGCCTCGGGCGCGGCGAAGGGGTCCTCGCGCAGCCAGGCCTCCACCTGGGTGACGGCCGCCTCGGCCGGGCCCAGGCCGGCGGCAGCGGGGTCGTGGACGCGGCCGTCGTCGACCGCGAGGCCGACCTGGCGCGCCAGCTCGGGCACCAGGGTGGCGTGCTGGGCCGGCAGGCCGATGGCGTGGGCGGCCTCGGCGAGCGGCACGCCGGCGCTCAGCGGCTGGGTGCGGTGGTGGGCGGCCACCGCATCGGACAGGGCGGTGCGCCAGGCGGACCAGGCGGCGGGGTCGACCACCACGTCGCCGTGACGGACCTCGGTGGGGGTGGCGACGTCCTCGGACGCGGGGGCGAGGCCGAGGCGCTCCAGCAGGGCGACGTCCTGCACCCGGCGGTCGGCCAGGCGGAGGCGGCGCAGCGCGGCCGGGTCTCCCCCGGCGGCCTCCAGCGCGGCGGCCCGGGCGGCGGCCGCGCCCCGGCGGCGCAGCGGGAGCGGGTCCACCTCGCGGACGGTGGCCGACCAGACGCGCCGGCTGCCCGGGTCACGGAGGATGGCGCGGTCGCCCACCCGCCACGGCAGGGGCGCCGCGAGGGTGAGGCGTACGTGGTGCCCGCCGAGTGGCCGCACGTGCGCCTCGACGTCGGCCGAGCCCACGTGGAGCGTGGCCTGCTGCGGCGGGGCGCCCGTGTCATCGACCGGGGCCAGCGCGAGGTCGACCACGGCGGAGCTCTCCCACGCGCCGGGGGTGAGGAGCACGGCGCCGCGCCCCACGGCATCGACCGCGGTGCGGCGGAGGTTGACCGCCACCCGCGAGACCGGGCCCACCTGCTCGAGCGGCGCGTCCTGGCTCTGGAGGCCGCGGACGGCCACGCGGGTGGGGGCGCCGTGGGCGTCGAGGAGGTCGAGCTCGTCGCCGACGGCCAGCGTGCCCGCGCCGAGGGTGCCGGTGACCACGGTGCCACTGCCGCCGACCGTGAACGCGCGGTCCGCCCAGAGGCGCACGGGCGCTGCCGGATCCGGCTCGGGGGTGCGGGCGGCGAGGGCGTCCAGCGCCGCGCGGAGCTCGTCCATGCCCTGGCCGGTGGGAGCCGCCACGCACACGTGCGGGACCGCGAGCCCCGCCGCCTCCAGGTGCGCGCGGGCGGTGACGAGGGTCTCGGCGGGTTCGGCGAGGTCGCAGCGGGTGACCACGAGGAGCAGGTCGCGGACGCCGAGGGCGCGGACGGCCGCCAGGTGCTCGGTGGACTGCGCCTGCCATCCCTGGTCGGCCGCCACCACGAAGACCACCGCGGGCGCCGGGCCGAGCCCGCTGAGCATGGTGCCGATGAAGCGACGGTGGCCGGGGACGTCGACGAAGGCCACCTCGGTGCCGGACGGGAGCGTGGTCCACGCGAAGCCCAGCTCGATGGTGAGGCCGCGCGCCTTCTCCTGGGCGAGGCGGTCGGGGTCGCGCCCGGTGAGGGCCCGCACGAGGGTGGACTTGCCGTGGTCCACATGGCCGGCGGTGGCCAGGACGCGCCTCATCGGGTGGGGTCCGTGGGGGTCGGCCCGGGGGCAGGGGCGGGCGCGGGCTCGCCCAGGGCGACGCGCACGGCATCGACCAGGGCGGGCTCGTCGGCGGGGTCGATGCAGCGCAGGTCGACCAGCCCCACCCCGCCCTCGACGCGGGCCAGCACCGTCGCGGTGCCCGCCGGAGGACGGCGGAGGCGCGCCACGGCATCGGAGGGGAGGACCAGCGCCCACCCCGGCAGCGGGACCCCCGGCGCCCCGCCGCCGCCGACACGGCCCTCGACCGGCACGACCTCGAGGCCGAGCTGGGCGGCCAGGGCGCGGGTGCGCGCGGCGAGGGCGTCCGGCGTGGCGTGGAGCGCGTCGGCCACGGGGGTGGACGGGCTGCGCAGGGTGGCCTCGAGCGCGGCGGCGGTGAGCTTGTCGATGCGCAGGGCGCGGGCCAACGGGTGACGACGCAGGCGCTGGACGAGCGCGACATCGCCCAGGACGAGGCCGGCCTGCGGACCGCCGAGGAGCTTGTCGCCGCTCGCCGTCACGAGGTGGGCGCCGGCGGCCAGGGCGGTGGTGAGGTCGGGCTCGGTGGGCAGGGCGGGGTCGGGGGCGAGCAGGCCGCTGCCGACGTCGTGCACCACCGGGACGCCCAGGGTGGCGAGCTCGCCGGCATCGACGCCGGAGGTGAAGCCCTCCACGCGGAAGTTGGACGGGTGCACCTTGAGGATGCAGCCCGTGTCCGGGGTGACGGCCTCGGCGTAGTCGCGCAGGTGGGTGCGGTTGGTGGTGCCGACCTCACGGAGGCGGGCGCCGGTGCTGGCGATGAGGTCCGGGAGGCGGAAGCCGTCGCCGATCTCGACGAGCTCGCCGCGGCTGACGACGACCTCGCGGCCGGCGGCCAGGGCGGTGGTGGCGAGCACCAGGGCGGCGGCGCCGTTGTTGACCACGAGGGCGTCGCCGGCGGCGGGGACCGCGCGGCGGAGGGCGTCGAGGAGGCCGGTGGCGCGCGGGCCGCGGGTGCCGGTGGCGAGGTCGAGTTCCACGTCGACGTGGCCGGCGGCCTCCTGGAGCGCGCGGCGGGCGGCCGCGGCGAGCGGGGCGCGGCCGAGGTTGGTGTGCACCACGATGCCGGTGGCGTTGAGCACGGGTGTGAGGCTGGTGGCGTGCTGCGGCAGGGCGGCCGCGGCGGCGTCGACCACCTGCTCGGGGGTGATCTCGCCGGCGCGGGCGCGCTGCTGGGCGGCGGTCACGGCATCGCGGACGGTGCGGCGGTCCAGGCGGGTCAGGGCCGGGGCGAGGCGCGGGTCGGCGAGCGCGGCATCGGTGCGGGGGATGCGGCGGCGCGGGTCCGGGGTGGGGCCGCGTGCGGCATCGGGGGCGGGGGGCGCGCCGGTCATGGGACGAGGGTAGGCGGCGGGTGTCCGGCAGGCGGGGTGGGGCGGCGTGGGTGGCCTTCGGTTTCCGCACCGGTGCCGAACTCGGCCCCCACTGCCCACCAGAACCGCACCGGTGCCGAACTCGACAGTCGAGAACGGCACCGGTGCGGACGTCAGTCAGGCGGCAGGTCGAGATGCGCACCGGTGCGGGTTTCAGCCAGTGGCTGGGGGCGGCGATGGCCGGCGGCCGATCGGTCCTTCGTCGCAGGCATCGAAGGGTCACCTCGACTGTCGAGGTGACCCTTCATCGACCCCTCGGCGTGGGCCAGGTGGTGCGGTGGGTCGGTGGGCCGGTGGGTTCAGCACCGGTGCGGAACTCGGTCGCTGCCCACGACGAGAACCGCACCGGTGCCGAGGTCGACCGTCGAGTTCGGCACCGGTGCGGATCTGGTGCAGGTGGCAGGCCGAGATGCGCACCGGTGCGCATCTCGGCACGGGAGACGTTGGCGGAGGCGGACGGGAATCGAACCCGCCAGGACGAGGTACTCGCCCTCGCCGGTGTTGAAGACCGGGGGGCCCACCAGGAACCCAGACGCCTCCGTGGCACAGCGTAGGTCAGCGAAGCGGCGCGGTGCGGGAGCACCGACCGGCGGAGGGCTGCCGAGGGCCGGGGTGAGGGAGCGGCGCCCGGGCGCTCCTAGTCTGGACCCATGACCGATGTCGTCCGCCTGACCCAGTACGCCCGCGGCGGAGGGTGTGCCTGCAAGATCCCGCCCGGTGAGCTCGAGGACGCCGTGGCCGCACTGCGGGGTGCACTGCCCGGCGGGCCCGGCGACGCCAGCGGCCCGGGCGGCCCTGCCCCCCAGGGCCACACCGCCGGACCCGCCTCGACCGCAGAGGTGCTCGTGGGCCTCGACGACGGCGACGACGGCGCCGTGGTCCGCGTGGCCGACCGCCTGGCCGTGGTCTCCACCGCCGACTTCTTCACCCCCGTCCAGGACGACGCCGCCGACTGGGGCCGCATCGCCGCGGCCAACGCCCTCTCCGACGTGTACGCCATGGGCGGCACCCCGGTCATGGCCATCAACCTCGTGGCCTGGCCGCGCGAGCTGCTGCCCACCGAGCTGCTCGCCGAGGTGCTCCGCGGCGGCCTGGAGGTGGCCACCCGGGCGGGCTGCCCCGTCATCGGGGGGCACAGCATCGACGCACCGGAGCCCACCTACGGCATGGCGGTCACCGGCACCGTGGGCCCCGACCGCCTGCTGCGCAACGACGCCGCCGAGCCCGGCCTGCCCATCAGCCTCACCAAGCCGCTCGGCGTGGGCGTGCTCAACAACCACCACAAGGCCACCGGCACCCGCCACCCCGAGGCCGTGGAGCTCATGACCACCCTCAACGACACCGCGAGCCGTGCCGCGGTGGACGCCGGGGTGCGCGCCGCCACGGACGTCACCGGGTTCGGCCTGCTGGGGCACCTGCACAAGATGTGCCGCGCCTCGGGCGTGGCCGCCCGCATCGATGCCGGGGCGGTGCCCGTGCTCCGGGCCGCCCGCGAGCTGCTGGGCCAGGGCTTCGTGCCCGGTGGGTCGCGCCGCAACCTGGACTGGGTGCGGCCGCACCTGCGCGCCGAGGGCGTGGGCGAGGACGAGCTGGTGCTGCTGGCCGACGCGCAGACCTCCGGTGGGCTGCTCGTGGTGGGCGAGGTGCCGGGCGCCCCCGTCATCGGCGAGACGGTGGCCAGCGGGTCCCTCGGTGAGGGCGTGACCGTGCAGGTGGCCTGACCTGACGGACCGCATCCGGCCGGGCGCGCACGGCCTCAGGTGGCGATGGAGTCGCCCACCTGGCCGGCGGCACGGCGGGCCGCGAGGCGGCGGCGCTGCGGCTCCACGGTGAAGCGCGGGTCGCGGGCCGAGGCCTGACCGCCCTCCACGACGGCGAAACGGGTCAGCGCCGAGGCCGCCGCGAGCGCCAGCCCGGAGGCCACCGAGACCACGCGTCCCGCCGGCGTGCCACGCAGGGCGCCGGCCGCGAGAGCTCCCAGGCCGCCACCGAGGACGCAGGCCTTGGCGGTGCGCATCATCGTGCCGGGGTGGCCGGTGTGCAGGGGCTCCAGCACACCCTCGTGCTCCAGGTGCTGCTCGAGGCGGTGCACGGCCACGAGGTCGCCGAGCGCCCCCAGCGCCGCCAGCCGGCGGGCCGGGCCAGCGGCCCCGGTGGGCAGCAGCACCATCTGCACGCCGCCGGAGGCCAGCGCCGCGGAGGAGACGAACACCTGCGGCAGGTGGCGGCGGCTCTCGAACCACACCGGGGTGGCCGTGTCACTCAGCAGCACCGCGGTGTAGGCGGCCAGCGGCGCGGAGAACAGCGCCAACCCGGCCGTGCCCACGGCATCGAACGGGCGGAGCAGCGCCCCCAGCACCGGCAGGCCCGGCCCACCGCGGCGGCCGCCGAGCAGGCGGTCGACCTCGCAGGCCGCGGCCAGCCCCGCGCTGGCGCTGTAGCCGCTGAAGATCCACGTGCCCACCGACATGGGCGAGGTGAGCTTGAGCGTGCGGAGCATGTTGAGGAAGCGCTCGGGCCGCCCCAGGTCGGCGATGAGGGCCACGCCGCTCGCCCCCGCGGCCGCCAGGGCCGTCAGGCGCGCGCTGGTGCGCAGCGCGTCGTGACCGGCCAGGTGCGCGCCGACCGCCAGCAGCCCCGACCCGCCGGCCACACCGCCGGTGAACAGGTAGACGCTGATCTCGTGCCGCCACGGCACGGCCTTGACCACACCCTGCCCGTAGTAGCTGGAGAACTCCGGTTCCGGGACCACCGGCTGCTCACCGCGGCCCCGCGCCCGGCCGGTGAGCCAGTCGGTGCCCCGGGCGGCCAGATCGCGCGCGGCGCCCCGACGGCGGCGTCGCCGGGGGCCGGCGTACTCGGCCGGGAAGTAGGAGTCGAACTCGCTCGTGGTCACCGGCGGCCTCCCAGGAAGGACAGGGCCACGGCGCCCAGCAGCCCGGCGGCGGCGCCCACGGCGGTGCGGTACATCTGCGGCAGGTGGGCGGTGGGCACCACGGGGTCCGGCGGGAGGCCGTACACCTCGGGCTCGTCGAGCAGCAGGAACACCGACCCGGTGCCGCCCACTCCGTCGTGCTCGTTGGCGCCGTAGAGCCGCGCCTCCGGGAAGCCGTTGCCGCGCAGCAGGTCCACGCGTTCGTGGGCGCGGCGCACCATCTCGTCGTGGTCGCCGAACTGGATGGACGTGGTGGGGCAGGTCTGCGCGCAGGCGGGCGTCTGGTCGTGGCCGATGCGGTCGTAGCAGAGCGTGCACTTCTGGGCGATGCCGATGCGGGGCACCTCACCGCCGTCCACGTGGCCACGGCCCCCGGTCTCGTCCTCGCGCCGCTCGATGACGCCGAACGGGCAGGCCCCCACGCAGTAGCCGCAGCCGTTGCACACGTCGGCCTGCACCACGACGGTGCCGAACTCGCTGCGGAAGAGCGCGCCGGTGGGGCACACGTCGAGGCAGCCGGCGTGGGTGCAGTGCTTGCACACGTCCGAGGACATGAGCCACCGGAAGTCCGGCACCGTGCCCTCGGCCCGGGCCTGCTGGGCGGCGAGCAGGTCGGTCACCGGCCCGCCGGACGGGGCGGGCGCTCCCCCATCGGGCACGGCGGGCGCACCGACCGACGGCATGCCGAGGTCCACCAGCCGGCGCCCGGACTCCCGCGCGGTCTCGATGCGCTCGGCGGACTGCTCCACGAACGCCACGTGCCGCCAGGTGCTCGCGCCCAGGTCGCCGGTGTTGTCGTAGGAGTTGCCGGTGGCGCCCAGGTCGTCCATGGGCAGCGCGTTCCACTCCTTGCACGCCACCTCGCAGGCCTTGCAGCCGATGCAGATGGACGTGTCGGTGAAGAAGCCCTTGCGCGGGGTCGGCTCCCAGCCCGCGTCGGCCGCGGGGTCGGTGGGTCCGGCCAGCTGGTTGCCCAGACGGCTCATCGGGGGTCTCCCTCCATCTCCTCGGCCAGCTCCGCGCGCGTGGTCACCGCGGCGTTGTCGGTGCCCACCTCCGGCGTGGCCCCGGCGCGGCGGCGGTGCTCCTCCACGAGCTCGGCCAGCGCGGCACCGCGCGGGCGGCGGCCCGGCAGCACCTCGCACGAGCCCACCTTGCTCTCCTGGATGTGCACGTTGGGGTCCAGCGCCACGCCCAGCAGGTCGTTGGCGGCGTCACCGGACACCACGGCCTCGCCACCGACGCCCCAGTGGTACGGCAGGCCCACGGTGTGCACCACCTGGTCGCCGGCCCGCATCGGGCGCATGCGCTCGGTGACCAGCACCCGGGCCTCGATGGCGGCACGCGGGCTCACGATGGTGGCCCACCCGCCGTTCTCCAGCCCACGCAGCTCGGCGAGCTCCGGGGAGACCTCGCAGAACATCTCGGGCTGCAGCTCGGCCAGGTAGGGCAGCCAGCGGCTCATGCCACCAGCCGTGTGCTGCTCGGTGAGGCGGTAGGTGGTGAACACGAAGGGGTAGACCTCCGAGCCCGCCGCCCCCGCGCTCGGCGCGAAGACGTTGTCCTGCCGCGGGAAGAGCACCCGGGTGGGGCTGGCCTGCTGCCCGTAGACCACGTTGGCCACGGGCGACTCCTGCGCCTCGTAGTGCGCCGGCATCGGGCCGTCGACCATGCCCTTGGGTGCGTACAGCCAGCCCTTGCCGTCGGCCTGCATGATGAACGGGTCGTCGCCGGCCAGCGCCTCCGCGCCCCCCGTGTCGGGGTCCGGGCGGTAGGCGGGGTCCTTGTCGGCCGGGAAGTCCGGCACGTCGTCACCCGTCCAGCGGCCCGCCTCGGCGTCCCACCAGACGAGCTTCTTCCGCTCGCTCCACGGCCTGCCCTCGGGGTCGGCCGAGGCGCGGTTGTACAGGATGCGGCGGTTGGCCGGCCACGCCCAGCCCCACTGCGCGGCCGTCTCGTCCTGCTCCCGGCCGGGCACCCGGTTCTTGGAGTGGTTCACCCCACCGGCGAAGACACCGGTGTAGATCCAGCAGCCGCCGTCGGTGGAACCGTCGGCCCGCATCTCGGTGTACGAGTCCAGCATCTGCCCGGCCTTCTCGCCGGTCAGGTGGCGGCCGTTCACCTCACGCAGCACGGCCTCGCCGTCCACCTCGCCGTGCTCGTCGCGCGGGTAGTCCCACGTGAGGTCCAGCAGCGGCCGGTCGCGCGGGTCGGTGGAGTCGGCCAGGCGCTCGCGGATGCGCACGCCCAGCTCGTGGAAGAACTCCAGCTCGCTCTGCGCGTCGCCCGGCGGCTGCACGGCCTGGTGGCGCCACTGCAGCAGGCGCTGGGTCTGCGTGAAGGTGCCGGCCTTCTCCACGTGGTTGGCCGCCGGCATGAAGAACACCTCGGTGTCGATGTCCTCCGGACGCCACTCCCCGGACTCGACCTCCGGGCCGTCCTTCCAGAAGGTGGCCGACTCGATGAGCTGGAAGTCGCGCACCACCAGCCACTTGAGGTTCGCCAGGCCCTCGCGCTGCATGCGTCCGTTGGCCGAGCCGACCGCCGGGTTCTGCCCCAGCACGAAGTAGCCCTCCACGTCGCCGGCGATCTGGCCCATGACCGTCTGGTAGGTGCCGTGCGTGCCGTTGATGCGGGGCAGGTAGTCGAACGCGAAGTCGTTCTCCGGCGTCGCGGCATCGTCCCACCAGGCCTTGAGCAGGCTGACGGTGTAGGCGTCGGCGCTGGTCCAGTAGCCCTTCTGCCGCGGCGAGGAGATGGAGGAGACGTAGTCCTCCAGGGTGTCGTGCTTGCCGGCCGTGGGCATGGGCAGGTAGCCCGGCAGCAGGTTGAACAGCGTGGGGATGTCCGTGGAGCCCTGGATGCTGGCGTGCCCACGCAGCGCCATGATGCCGCCGCCGGGACGGCCCATGTTGCCCAGCAGCAGCTGCAGCACCGCCGCCGCACGGATGAACTGGGCGCCCAGGCTGTGCTGGGTCCAGCCCACCGCGTACGCGAAGCAGGTGGTGCGCTCACGGCCGGAGTTGGACGTCACGGCATCGGCCAGGTCGGCGAACTGCTCCGGGGGGATGCCGCAGACCTCCTGCACCATCTCGGGCGTGTAGCGCGCGTAGTGGCGGCGCAGCACCTGCAGCACGCAGTGCGGGTCCTGCATCGTCTCGTCGCGCATCACCTTGGCGTGCTCCAGCGCGGGACCACCCGAGCCGTGGGACTCGCCCTCGGCGCGCTGGCTCTTGGACCCGCCGTGCTCGTGGCCGCCCTCGGACTCCTCCACGCCGCCGTCGTCGGGCGAGGCGTAGGCCCAGGTGGCGGTGTCGTAGGAGCCCTTCTCCGGGTCGTAGCCGGAGAACAGGCCGTCGAGGTCCTCGGTGTCGCGGAAGTCCTCACGCACCAGCGTGGCGGCGTTGGTGTACGCCCGGACGTACTCCTCGAAGTACAGCCCGTTGCTCAGCACGTGGTTGATGAGGGCACCCAGCAGCACCACGTCGGTGCCCACGCGGATGGGCACGTGGGTGTCGGCCACCGCCGAGGTGCGCGTGAACCGCGGGTCGACGTGGATGATCCGCGCACCGCGCTTCTTGGCCTCACTGACCCACTGGAAACCCACCGGGTGGCACTCGGCCATGTTCGAGCCCTGGATGACGATGCAGTCGGCGTTGGCCATGTCCTGCAACGACTGCGTGGCGCCGCCGCGTCCGAACGAGGACCCCAGACTGGGGACCGTGGCGGAGTGTCAAATACGCGCCTGGTTCTCGATCTGCACCGCGCCCGCCGCGGTGAACAGCTTCTTGATGAGGTAGTTCTCCTCGTTGTCGAGGGTGGCGCCGCCGAGGGCCGCGACCCCCATCGTGCGGCGCAGCGGGCGGCCGTGCTCGTCATGGTCCTGCCAGCCGTTGCGGCGGGACTCCAGGAAGCGGTCGGCCACCATGTCGATGGCGGTGTCGCGGTCCAGCACCTCCCACTCGGTGCCGCCGGGGCGCCGGTAGAGCACCTGCGTGACACGGGTGGGGCTGTTGACCAGCTGCTCGCTGGCCGAGCCCTTGGGGCACAGACGGCCGCGGCTGATGGGGCTGTCCGGGTCGCCCTCGATCTGGACGACCTTCTCGTCCTTGACGAAGACACGCTGGCCGCAACCCACCGCGCAGTACGGGCAGACGCTCTGGGCCACGCGGTCGGCGGTGACGGTGCGGTTGCTGGTCTCGCGCGTGGCACGGCTGGTCACCGCGCGTCCGCGACCCAGCGGGTCGCCCTCGCGGAACTGGCGCAGCACCGGCCAGTTCAGGGGGGTGGGGATGCCCATCACCGTCACCTCGTTCCGTCGTCGCGGGTCATCCTGCCACCCGGGACCGACAACTGCGAGGGGTGGATCCTCCGCAGGGGCAGTGGGCCGTCGACGTGTCTTGGGGGAATCGTTATCGGGCTCTTCGGAGTTGAGCGTGGGTCATGGGGTGAGTCCTCCGCCGATGAGGAGCATGCGGAGTCGGTAGTTGTGGCGGT
>NZ_PKIZ01000028.1 GCF_002847825.1 Kytococcus schroeteri
ACCGTCCTCGCACCCGCTCACCCCGGGCCGCCACCCTGGCTGCTTCCGTGGTCAGCCAGTCCAGCTCGACCGGGCCCACCGGCAGCGGCCAACGCCGACAACACCCGCCCCACCGCGGAGTCCAACCCCGCGAACGCCTCCACGACCTCACCCCACACCACCGCGGCAGCAGGGCCACCACCCCCACCGGGCACCGGCGTCTCGTTCGTCGTCCTGGGCACGGGCACCACCCCCTCGATGGCCAACCACTGGTCGAACCCCCTGTCCAACCAACTACCCCCACACTAGTACACACAACCGACCTACTGCAACCCCACCATCGAACATGTGAACTACCTGACGCCCGCGCCCGCACCACCACCCACCCTGTGGACACCGACCGGGTCCGTCCCTCTCGCTAGGGTCGCGACGGCAGCCACACCCCACCCGGAGAGGACCCCATGCGCTTCGTGACCGCCACCGACCACACCGCCGACCGCCCCTGGGGCGCCCTCGACCTGGCCACCGTCGACGGCGCCTCGGTCCGCCTCCACTGGACCGACGAGCCCTACGTCTGGCACGTCAACGACGGCGTCGAGGTGTTCGTGGTGCTCGACGGCGCGGTGGACATGCACTACCGCGCGGACGGCCGCGAGGAGGTGGAACTGCTCACCCCGGGGCGCATCTGCATCGCCGAGGAGGGCGACGAGCACGTGGCCCACCCGCGCGGAGCCGCACGCATCCTCGTGGTCGAGCGCGAGGGGTCGGTCTGAGGCGCGGCGACCACGGCGGCAGCCTGCAGAGGCGGCGGCGCGCCCCGCTCAACCCACCGCCAGACAGTTCGGCCCCAGCAGCTGCTTGAGGTCACCGAACAGCGAGTTCGACGCCTCCACGCGCAGGCTGTCCTCCACCCGCATCACCACCCGGCGCCCGGGCTGGGTGAGGTGGATCTGCACCTCCGTGGGCCCGGGGTGCTCCGAGAGCACGGTGCGCAGCCTGTTCACCACCGCATCGGTGGTCTGGTTCATGGCCATGTGGATCATCACCGGACCGCGGGGCCCGTCGTCCAGGTCCGGCAGCCGCAGGTCGCTGGCGAAGATCGACACCCCGTCCTCACCACGCTTCACGCGACCGGTGACCACGCACACCACGTCCTGCGTGAGCATCGTGGAGACGGTCATGTAGGTACGCGCGAAGAACAGGCACTCCACCGACCCCTCGAGGTCCTCCACGGTGGCGATGGCCCACAGCTCGCCACGCTTGTTGCGCTTGGTGACCACCTGGGTGATGAGCCCGGCGATGGTGACCTCCGCACCGTCGGGCTTGCCGTCCTCGGAGTTGAGCACCGCGATGGTGCAGTCCGCCGCCCGGCTCAGCGCGTGCTCGATGCCGAACAGCGGGTGGTCCGAGACGTACAGACCCAGCATGTCGCGCTCGAAGGCCAGGAGGGTCTGCTTGTCCCACTCCATGTCCGGGATGGCCGGCATGCCGCCCAGCCCGCTGGACCCGCCCTCGTCGGACTCGCCCATGAGCGCGGCGAAGAGCGACTCCTGACCGCGCTCCTGCTCCTTCTTCTCCCCCACCAGGGCGTCCACGTAGGCCTCGTGCACGCTCGCCAGGGCCTGGCGCTGGTGGCCGAGGTCGTCGAACGCACCGGCCTTGATGAGGGAGTCGATGGTGCGCTTGTTGCACACCACCGCCGGGCACTTGCGCAGGAAGTCCTCGAAGGAGGTGAACCGCCCCTTCTCCTCACGGGTGGCGATGATGGCCTTCACCACGTTGCCGCCCACGTTGCGGATGGCCTCCAGACCGAAGCGGATGTCCTCCCCCACGGCGGCGAACTGGCCGATGGACTCGTTGACGTCCGGCGGCAGCACCTTGATGCCCATGCGGCGGCACTCGCCCAGGTACAGGGCGGACTTGTCCTTGTCGTCGCGCACGCTGGTGAGCAGCGCGGCCATGTACTCGGCGCGGTAGTTGGCCTTGAGGTAGGCGGTCCAGTACGACACCACGCCGTAGGCGGCGGTGTGCGCCTTGTTGAACGCGTAGTCACTGAACGGCAGGAGGATGCCCCAGAGCGTCTCGACCGACTCCTTGGAGTACCCGTTGTCGAGCATGCCGGCCTCGAAGTTGACGTACTCGGCGTCGAGCACCTCCTTCTTCTTCTTGCCCATGGCGCGACGCAGCAGGTCTGCGTTGCCGAGCGTGTAGCCCGCCAGCTTCTGCGCGATCTCCATGACCTGCTCCTGGTAGATGATCAGGCCGTAGGTCATCTTCAGGATCGGCTCGAGCGCCTCGGTGAGCTCGGGGTGGATGTAGTCCACCGGCTGCTTGCCGTTCTTGCGCAGCGCGAAGTTGGTGTGCGCGTTGGCGCCCATGGGGCCGGGGCGGTAGAGCGCGAGGGCGGCGGAGATGTCCTCGAAGTTGTCCGGCTGCATGAGGCGCAGCAGCGAGCGCATGCCGCCGCCGTCGAGCTGGAAGACGCCGAGCGTGTCGCCCCGGGCCAGCAGCTTGTAGGCCGCCGGGTCGGTCATGTCCTTGCTCAGGGCGTCGAGGTCGATCTCCTCGCCCCGGTTGGACTCCACGTTCTTGATGGCGTCGTCGAGGATGGTGAGATTGCGCAGCCCCAGGAAGTCCATCTTGACCAGGCCGAGCGTCTCGCAGGACGGGTAGTCGAACTGCGTGATGATCTGCCCGTCGGCCTCGCGCCGCATGATCGGGATGAGGTCGATGAGGGGCTCGCTGGCCATGATCACGCCGGCGGCGTGCACGCCCCACTGGCGCTTCAGGCCCTCCAGGCCGACCGCGGTGTCGAACACCTCGCGGGCCTCGGGGTCGTTGGCGTGCAGCTCGCGGAAGTCGATGGCCTCGGCGTAACGGGGGTGCTTCTCGTCGAAGATGCCCGAGAGCGGGATGTCCTTGCCCATCACCGCCGGCGGCATGGCCTTGGTGAGCTTCTCACCGGTGGCGAACGGGAAGCCCATCACGCGGCTGGCGTCCTTGAGGGCCTGCTTGGCCTTGATGGTGCCGTAGGTGACGATCATGGCCACGCGGTCGCTGCCGTACTTCTCGGTGACGTACTTGATGACCTCGGGGCGGCGGCGCTCGTCGAAGTCGACGTCGAAGTCCGGCATCGACTGACGCTCGGGGTTGAGGAAGCGCTCGAAGATCAGGCCGTGCGGCACCGGGTCCAGGTCCGTGATGCCCATGGCGTAGGCGCACATGGAACCGGCACCACTGCCACGCCCCGGACCCACGCGGATGCCGTTGTCCTTGGCCCAGTTGATGAAGTCGGCCACCACGAGGAAGTACCCGGGGTACCCCTTGCCGATGATGACCTCCTGCTCGTACTCCGCCTGCTTCAGGGCGTAGTCGGGCACGGTGTCGCCGAAGCGGCGCTTCAGGCCGGTCTGCACCTCGTGGATGAACCAGGACGTCTCGTCGTGGCCGTCGGGGCAGGGGAAGCGCGGCATGTACCGGCCCTCCCCCTCGGTGAACTCGACATTGCACCGTTCGGCGATGAGCAGGGTGTTGTCGCACGCCTCGGGCAGCTCGCGCCACAGGTGGCGCATCTCCGCGGCGGACTTGATGTAGAACTCGTCGCTGTCGAACTTGAACCGGTTGGGGTCCATCAAGGTCGACCCGGACTGCACGCACAGCAGGGCGCCGTGGGCCTTGGCGTCCTCCTTCTTGGTGTAGTGCAGGTCGTTGGTGGCCACCAGCGGCAACTCGAGCTCCTTGGCCAGCTTGAGCAGGTCGGCACGGACGTTCCGCTCGATGTCGAGCCCGTGGTCCATGAGCTCGCAGAAGTAGTTGTCGCGACCGAAGATGTCGCGCAGGTCGCTGGCGGCCTGCAGGGCCTCGGAGTACTGCCCCAGGCGCAGGCGGGTCTGCACCTCGCCCGAGGGGCAGCCGGTGGTGGCGATGAGCCCCTTGCTGTAGCGCTCCAGCAGCTCGCGGTCCATGCGGGGCTTGAAGTAGAAGCCCTCGATGGAGGCCAGCGACGAGGCGCGGAAGAGGTTGTGCATGCCCTCGGTGGTCTCGGCCCACAGGGTCATGTGGGTGTACGCACCGGATCCGGAGACGTCGTTGCGCCCCCCGTCGCCGTACTTCACACGGGTCTTGTCCGTGCGGTGCGTGCCGGGGGTGACGTAGGCCTCCACTCCGATGATGGGCTTGGCCTGGTACTTGCGCGCCTTGGACCAGAACTCGTAGGCACCGAACACCGAGCCGTGGTCCGTGGTGGCGATGGCGGGCATGCCCATCTCGTCGGCCGTGGCGAACATGTCGTCGATGCGGGCCGCACCGTCCAGCATCGAGTACTCGGTGTGGTTGTGCAGGTGGACGAAGTTCTCACCGGTGCCGGAGGTGGGGGTGGGTGCGCTCATCGCGGGTCATCCTACGACCGGCCACCGACAGCCTCCGGGGGCCGTGGGAACCGGTCCCACGACCCCCGGAGGGAGCCCGCTCAACGCCCCGGCGAGGCGCCGGAGGGCGCCCGGACGACGTCCGTCACGACGAGGTCACCGGGCACGGAGTGGCCCAGCGTCCGCTCGTGCACGTGCTCGGGGTCGTCGAGCGCGAACCACCGCAGCAGCAGGTGCTCACGCTCGGTGACCGCCATCTGCGCGGAGCCCTCGTCGAGCGAGAAGTGGGCGCTGCCGCGCTGGTGCTCGTCCACGACGAACCGCCCGATGCGCCGCGCGTCGGAACCGTCCGCCGAGGCCGCGGCGACGACCCCGTCGTGGGTGACCCAGACCAGCTGGTCACCCCACCGGGCCAGGTCCAGCACCCCCATCCTCCGACGGACGGCCCGGTCCCCCGTCATCGGCACCGTCCTCACGTCACCCCGGACCGAGGTCACCACCCGCAGCTCCTCACCCGACCCCGGGGAGGCGAAGCCGGCCAGACCCGTGCCCCGGCCCCGGTGGCACACCCACTGCACCGTCGTGGCCCCCTGCAGGTACCTGCCGCGCAGGACGGAACGGCCCACCTCCTGGACTCCCCCGTCGGTGTCGATGCGCAGCTCGGTCAGGTGCTGCGCCGCGGAGTCACTGGCTCCGTCGTCGTCGACGAGAACCCGGTAGTCCTTGCCGCAGGACCATGCCCCCACCACGTACCCGTCGACCTCCACCCGGGCGTCAACCCCCTCGGGATCGATCACACTGCCCGTGAACGCGTACCCCCGGCCTCCGGACCGGGTGCCGGCGTTCTTCAGCACCAGGGTCGTGTCACCGACACCGGTGACGGTGACTCCGCCCACCTCGTCCTCGTCGGAGGGCGGCAGGTCCCCCACCCCGGGAGCCCCACCTGCCACGGGGAGCAGCACCTCCTGCTGCCGGGCGGGCACCACGAGCTGGCCGCCTGCGACCACGGCGTCGGCGTTCTCCACACCCGCAGTGGGGTGCTCGGCGACCACGTCCCCGGCATCGTCCACCAGCACCACCTGACCGTGGGGGTGCCCCCCATCGGCGTCCAGGGAGGTCTCGACCACGGCCACCGACCACGGGGGCAGCGACGTGGTCTCCTCCTGGGACCCCTCTCCGCTGCACCCGGCCACGAGGCACGCCACCGCCCCCCAGACCCACGACCCGTCGTGCCCACACCCATCGCATCGGCGCTCTCCCGTCCCGGCGCACCTCCTGACGGTGCCGCTCGTCCCGAGCAGTAGACGCTGCAGCGCCGGTGGGAGCTCTCCCCCTCAGGGGGGGGGCGGCGGGCGCGACTCAGCCGCGGAGCTGGTCGATGGCCGCCTGCAGGTCGTCGGGGTACTCGCTGGTGAAGGTGACCCACTCCCCCGAGCCGGGGTGGGTGAAGCCCAGCTCCACGGCGTGCAGCCACTGGCGCTCCAGCCCGAGCCGCTTGGCCAGGGTCGGGTCGGCCCCGTAGGTGGGGTCACCCGCGCAGGGGTGGCCCATCGCGGAGAAGTGCACGCGGATCTGGTGGGTGCGCCCGGTCTCCAGGTGCACCTCCAGCAGGGAGGCCGCGCGGTGTGCCTCGAGCAGCTCGTAGTGCGTGATGCTGGGGCGCCCGGTGGACATGACGGCGAACCGGTAGTCGTGCCCCGGGTGGCGGCCGATGGGGGCGTCGATGGTGCCGCTCAACGGGTCCGGCAGGCCCTGGACCACCGTGTGGTAGGTCTTCTCGACCGTCCGGTCGCGGAAGGCCTGCTTGAGCACCGTGTAGGCACGCTCGGACTTGGCCACCACCATGAGCCCGGAGGTGCCCACGTCCAGGCGCTGCACGATGCCCTGGCGCTCGGCGGCGCCCGAGGTGCTGATGCGGTAGCCCTCCGCGGCCAGCCCACCCACGACGTCCGGGCCCTTCCAGCCCACCGACGGGTGCGCGGCCACGCCGGCCGGCTTGTCCACCACGATGATCTCGGTGTCCTCGTGCACGACCCGCATGCCGGGGATCGGCTCGGTGCTCGGCAGCACGGGCTGCGCCTGGTTCTCGGCCGGGAGGGTCACCGTCACCAGCTCGCCGGCCAGCAGCCGGTCACCCTTGCCCAGGGCCTTGGAGCCCATGACCACGCCGCCCTCGGCGGCCACGTCGGCCACCCGGTTGCGGGAAAGTCCCAGCAGCCGGGAGAGCCCGGCGTCGACGCGCTCGCCGTCCAGCCCGTCGGGGACCACCACGGTGCGGGTGTCGCTCATGCTCGCTCCTCCTGGTCGGCGCGGGTCGTCGCCTCGGTCTCGTCGGCCTGCGCGGTGGGCTCCACGCCACGCAGGGCCTGCAGCACGATGAGGGCCGCACCGCAGGTGACGCCGATGTCGGCCACGTTGAAGATCGGCCAGTGCGGCAGCATCAGGAAGTCCACCACGTGGCCGCGCCCCACGCCGGGCGCCCGGACGAGGCGGTCCACCAGGTTGCCCGCCGCGCCGCCGGCCACGAGGCCCAGCGCGAGGGCCCACAGCGGGCTCACCACCCGCGTGCTGAACCACAGGATGGCGCCGGTGACCAGCGTGGCCAGCACCGTGAACACCCACGTGGTGCCGGTGCCGAGGCTGAACGCCGCGCCGGGGTTGAACACCAGCCGAAGCTGCAGCAGCTCCCCCAGGAGGGGTCGGGTGACGCCGCGCTCGAGGCCGCTGAGGGCCCACTGCTTGGTGGCCTGGTCGAGGACCACCCACAGCGCGGCGAGACCCGCCACGAGGGGCAGGAAGCCCCCGCGGCGGGTCGTCGGACGAGTGGTCTGGGTGTGGGACGCGTTCAGCGTCGCTCCTGGTGCTGCTTGCATGGCATGCACAGGGTCGCACGCGGGAAGGCCTGGAGCCGCATCTTGCCGATGGCCTGGTCGCAGTTCTCGCACCGGCCGTAGGTGCCGTCGGCGATGCGCCCCAGCGCCGTGGTGGTCTGCAGGAGCATGGAGCGGGAGTTCTCGGCCAGCGACATCTCGTGCTGGCGCTCGCTGCTGAACGACCCGGCGTCGGCCTCGTCGCCCTGCGAGCCCTGGCTGCTGCTCACGAGCTCGTAGAGGTCGCTCTCGGCGATCTCCAGCTCCTGGGTGAGGCGGGCGAGCTCGGACTCGAGCTCGGTGCGCACCTCGGCCAGCTCGGCCTTCGACCAGGGCTCCTCGGCCTGGCCGACCACGAGCTCCTTGGCCTTGGCCGCCTTGCGACCCGTGAGGCGCTCGCCGACGGTGGACTTCTTGGCCGGTGCCTTCTTCGCGGTGGTCTTCTTCGCCGTGGCCTTGGTGGCGGGGGACTTCTTCTCGGCAGCCTTCTTGGCAGCCTTCTTGGCGTCGGCCTTGGCCGTGGACTTCTTGCCGGCGGCCTTCTTGCCGGCGGCCTTCGTGGCGGTCGCCTTCTTCGCCGTCGCCTTCTTCGAGGCCCCCTCGGCCTTCGCGGCCGCCGGGTCCTTGGTGGCCTTGGCGCCGGCCTTCTTCGCCGTCGCCTTCTTGGCGGTCGCCTTCTTCGTCGGCGTCTTCGTGCTCGCGGTCGTCGTCGCCACCGCATCTCCTCGGTTCGGCGGGCCGAACCGATCCGGCAGACCCCTCGCGAGGGGCGTCGCCTGCGGCCCTGGTACCCGTGCTCGGCGCTCCGTTCCCGGAACGATTGCGGGAACCATAGGCCGCAGCAGCGGGTGGGCCAAACCCCTCACCGGATCGTGCCCAAATCGTCACCTCGTGTTCGGCGCGCGTTCACCGGGGACGCGAACCGACCTCAGCCCCAGAGGGAACTGGCCCCCGTGACGCGCGGCGCGGAGGCCGGACGCCCCTCCACCGGGGCCTCGTCGACGCCCTCGACCGGCCCCGAGGACGCCACCTCGGACGGCGCGGGCGCGGGCGCGGGGGTCGGCTCCGGGGTCGACGGGGCGGCCAGGTGACGGCGCTGCTCGGCCGCCCAGTCCGCGAACTCCTGGGCGCGGTCCCGCAGCATCGCCTCGGCCTCACGCAGCCGCTGGCGGGCGTCGGTGATGCGCACCTCCAGGGCCTCCAGCCGCCCGGTGGTGTGCTGCTCGCGCTCCCGGGCGGACTCCTCGGCGGCCCACACGTGCTCGTCGTGCAGACGCTGCGCGGCCCGCAGCAGGTCGCCCGCGGCGGCCCCCTCGTCGCCGGCCCGCTCCACCCGGTCGGCGGCAGCCGCCAGCCCGGCCACCCGCTGCTTCACCCGCTCCAGCTCGGCCTCGGCCCGCTGCTGCTCCTGCCGCACGGCCTGGATGCGGTGGTGCGCCTCGAACTCCGCGGTCTCCGCGGCGTGCATGGCGGCCATCACCCGCTGGTCGGCCTCCTGGCGCGCCGCCTCCGGCGAGCCCAACCCCGCCCCGGCACCCGCCGGAACGAACCCGTCATCGGCCATCTCGGCGGACCCCATGCCCTCGCCCCAGGCGGTCCCGCCCGGCTGCGCGGCCTCCACCGGGCCCTCCCAGCCCCCCGCGAAGGCGGGCGCACCCCCCTGCTCGTACACCTTGTCGCGCAGCGCCTCGTTCTCCGTGATGAGTCGACGCAGCTCGGCCTGCACGCCGTCGAGGAACTCGTTCACCTGCGCCTTGTCGTAGCCGGGGCGCAGACGCGTCTCCTCGAACTCGCGCTCGAACAGGTCGTCGGGGTTGAGGGCCATGCTCGTCCTCCTGAGGGGTCGACTTCCCGGCGAGTCTGCCACGACGACGCCCCGCCGACCGAGGGTCGACGGGGCGCGTGTGGACGGGCACCCGGGGGCGCCCACCTCCTCAGAGGAAGGCCAGCGGGTTCACCAGGTTGAGCAGGAGCATGGTGCCCAGCGCGAGCACGAGGAAGCCCAGGTCCAGCTGGATCTGTCCCAGGTTCAGCGGCGGGATGGCGCGACGCAGCGCCTTGAGCGGCGGGTCGGTGAGGGTGAAGACCCCCTCGGCCAGCACCAGCACCGGACCCGACGGGCGCCAGGACGGGGCGAACGAGCCGACCCAGTCGAACACCATCCGCAGCAGCAGCGCCCAGAGGAACAGGAAGAGCGCCAGGTGCACCAGCGCCAGCACGACCGCCACGGTCAGGACTGGGCGGTCGGGTCGCCCTGGCCGCCCTCGGAGGAGACGCCCTCCGGGGAGAGCAGGAACACCTTGTTGGTGATGCGGTCGATGGAGCCGTACAGGCCGAAGACCAGGCCGGCGGCGAAGTCCACGAGGCGCTTGGCGTCCCCGTCGGAGAGGTCGGTGAGGTTCATGATGACCGGCACGCCCTCACGGAAGCTCTCGCCGATCAGCTTGGCCTCGTTGAACGTGGCCGGGTGGATGGTGGTGATGCGGTGGATGCCACCCATGGGAACTCCTGCGGTGCGACGGGACTCGGGACGGGCCGGGGACGGGGCGTGCTCACGACGGTCCGGGACGGCCGCGACGGGGCGCGCCTCGGGACGGCTGCGGCGCTCGGGATCGGGCTCGTCACCCAGGGCGTGCGCGCCCGAACCCTCCCGGCGGGCGTCGCGCTCGTCGACCTCCACGGCGTCCTCGTCGTAGCGGTCGTAGTCGTCGTAGCGGTCGCGCTCGTCGATCTCGGCGAAGCCCAGCAGCTCCATCGTCCTGTTGAAGACACCTGCCATGTCTCGCTCCTAGCTCCCGGCGGGTCGTGACGGGCATCGGGTGGGTGGTCCGGGCGCCGACCTGCACCCCACCCCGGGGGGGCACCGGCACCACCGGGCACGCCGACGCGCGGGCCAAGGCTAGCCCAGCGCCGGACGGGCCCCCATGATTGCCGACCCCACCCTCACGTGTGTCGCCCCGGCGGCCACCGCTGCCTCGAGGTCGCCGCTCATGCCGGCCGACAGCATCGCGGCGCCGGGGTGCTCGGCCAGCACCTCCTGGTGGAGGCCCGCCAACGCCTCGAAGGCCACGGCCGGCTCCACCGAGGGGGGCGCCACCGTCATCAACCCGCACAGGTCCAGCGCCTCGGCCTCGGCCACCTGCTGGCACAGGGCCAGCAGCTCCCCGGGGTGCACTCCCCCGCGGCCGGCATCCTCCTCGGCTCCCTCCAGGAGCGGGGCGAGGTCAACCTGGACGCAGACACCCAGCCGCCGCTCGTGGCGCTGGGCGGCGCGGTCCAGGGCCCCCACCACCTTGGGGCGGTCCACCGAGTGCACGAGGTCGGCGTAGCCCGCCACGGACCCCGCCTTGCGGCTCTGCAGCTGGCCGATGAAGTGCGTACGCACCTGCTCGGCCAGGAAGCGTTCGTCCTCGGTCAGCAGCGTGGGCCACTCGGCCGCCTTGGCGCTGGCCTCCTGGTCGCGGTTCTCCCCGACGTCGCGCACGCCCAGCCGCGCCAGGCGCGCCACGTCGTCGGCGCCGAAGAACTTGGTGACCACCACGAGCGTCACCTCCGAGGGGTCGCGACGGACGTCGCGGCAGGCCGCCGCGATGCGGTCACGGGTCGCCTCCAGCCCGGCGGCGAGCTCGGCGGTGCGCTCGTCGGGGTGGCCGGTGCCGTGGTGGTCGGTGCTCACGCGCCCTCCCGGTGGGTCGGTGCCACGAGCCGCACCGCGCCGGCCAGGCGCCCGGTGCCGCGGTCGCGGCGGTGGCTGAACAGGTCGTGCTCCTCCATCGTGCACCCGTGGACCCACTCGCGCAGGTGCACCCCGGCGCGCGCCAGCTGCTCCACCACGCCGGTGGCCACGTCGATGCTGGGGGTCCCCCAGGCGGTCCGCGCCGCGGACACCGGCTCGGTCCCCAGCGCATCGGCGCGCATCTCCTCGGGCACCTCGTAGCAGCGGCCGCACACCGACGGACCCACCACGGCCTCCAGGCGGTCGGCGCCACGCTCGCGGAGGGTCTCCACCGTGCGGGTCACCACGCCGGCCAGCATCCCGGGGCGGCCGGCGTGGGCCGCGGCGGCCAGCCCCCGCTCGCGGTCCACCAGCAGCACCGGCGTGCAGTCGGCCACGACCACCATCGCCGCCCCCGGCTCGATGCCGGCGGCCAGGCGCCCCGCGGCGTCCACCACGAGTCCGTCGGACTCCGGCAGCACGTGCGACCCGGCCGGCACGTGGGCGGTGGACTCGGCGTCCACCACGCGCACCCGTGCCCCGTGCACCTGGTGCATCCAGTGCAGGTCCTCCAGCCCCACGCCCAGGCCGCGGGCCACCGAGCGGCGGTGGGCGGTGACGCGTCCGGCGTCGTCGCCCACGTGGTCACCGAGGTTGAACCCGGCCATCGCGCCCTCGCCCGGGAAGTGGTCCACCGCGCGGCGGGTGAACAGCCACTCCACCCCCCACAGGTCGTCGGCCGGGGGCAGCGACTCCTGCCACCACACGGGGGCCGGCGCCAGGGGTGCCGGGCGGGCCGGGCTGCGGAACGCGGTCACGGCGTCTCCTTCTCGGGGGGCGGCTGGGGTCGGGGCCATTGTGCCCACCGCACGTCACAGGGGCCGCTCCCGGTGCGGGAGCGGCCCCTGTGGTCGGCCGGCGGGCGGGGACGGGCCCCGCGTCGCTCACTTGAGGAAGTCGGGCACGTCCAGGTCGGACTGGCGCGGCTTGGGCTGCGCGGCCGGACGCTGCTGCGCCGGCTTCTGCGGCGCGGCCGCGGTGCGCTGGGCGGCCTGGCGCTGCTGCGGCGCGGCGGCCTGCGGGCGCTGCGCCGGGCGCGGGGTCCCGCCGAAGCCGGCCCCCAGGTGGCCACCGGCACCGGCAGCACCCTGCGCGGGCTGGGCCACGCGGCCGGCGTTGCCGTTGGTGGCGTCCTCGCGCGGGGTGGGCTCGCCGCCGTCGAACCCGGCGGCGATGACGGTGACACGCACCTCGTCGCCCAGGGAGTCGTCGATGACGGTTCCGAAGATGACGTTGGCCTCGGGGTGGGCGGCCTCCTGCACCAGGCGGGCGGCCTCGTTGATCTCGAACAGGCCGAGGTCGGAGCCACCCTGCACCGAGAGCAGCACGCCGTGGGCGCCGTCGATGGAGGCCTCGAGCAGCGGGCTGGAGATGGCCAGCTCGGCGGCCTCGACCGCACGGTCCTCGCCGCGGGCCGAGCCGATGCCCATGAGCGCCGAGCCAGCGCCCTGCATCACGGACTTCACGTCGGCGAAGTCGAGGTTGATGAGGCCCGGGGTGGTGATGAGGTCGGTGATGCCCTGCACGCCGGAGAGCAGCACCTGGTCGGCGCTGCGGAAGGCGTCGAGCATGGTGACGCCCTTGTCGCTGATGGACAGCAGGCGGTCGTTGGGGATGACGATGAGGGTGTCGACCTCCTCGCGCAGCGCACCGATGCCGGACTCGGCCTGGTTGGCGCGACGACGACCCTCGAAGGTGAACGGGCGGGTGACCACACCGATGGTCAGGGCACCCAGCGAGCGGGCGATGCGGGCCACGACCGGGGCGCCACCGGTGCCGGTGCCACCACCCTCACCGGCGGTCACGAAGACCATGTCGGCCCCCTTGAGGACCTCCTCGATCTCGTCGGCGTGGTCCTCGGCGGCCTGGCGACCCACCTCCGGGTCGGCGCCGGCACCCAGTCCACGGGTCAGCTCACGGCCCACGTCGAGCTTCACGTCGGCGTCGCTCATGAGCAGCGCCTGCGCGTCGGTGTTGACGGCGATGAACTCGACGCCCTTGAGACCCACCTCGATCATCCGGTTGATGGCGTTGACACCACCGCCGCCGATACCGACGACCTTGATCACGGCGAGGTAGTTCTGCGGGTTTGCCATGGAGGTGTGGCCTTTCCTGAGTCGGGCGCCGCGGCGGCTACCGGGTGGACGGAGATCCGGACCGGCGGAGCGGATCAACCTTCTACTTCACGGTGAGGTACTCCCCACCGCACGGGACGTGGGTCGTCGAACACCGTGCGGAGCACTGTACGCGGTCGACACCCGTCCCCGGGTGATGGCGTCACAGTATGTCGCGACCCGGTCTCGTGCCACTCTCATGGTGCAGTTGAGGGTCACGCCTCCGCTGCACCTCGCACCCGGTCACTCGGTGACCACGACGGAGCCCGCTGCCGTGGCGTCCAGCGTGGCCCCGGGCGCGGGCGGCTGCTCGGCCAGCAGCGCCCGCACGGCCTTCTCCCGGGTGGCCAGGTCGGCGGCGTCGGTGACGTGGCCCCAGCGCACGAGGTAGCTGTCGGGCAGCACCGTGGACAGCCCCTCGGGGGCCACCCGGTACTCCCGCACCTGGTCGCGGGTCTCGCCCGAGAGCAGGTGCAGGGTCGGCAGCGACCGGGCCAGCGCCTCGGCGCGCTCCCCCGCGGGGACCCCGGGGGCCGGCACCACCTCGGGCAGCGCCGCGGCGTCCTCGCCCCCGTCGCCGGACAGGCGCGCGATCTCCCGGCCGTCGGCGTCGAGCACCACCTGGTCACCACCGGAGGAGGTCCGGGCCACGGCCTCCTCGAGGTGCACCGTGATGCGCACGGTGCCGGTGAGGCCGCGCCCCACCTCGGCGGAGTCCACCCCGGGCAGCTCCTCCACCGACCGCTGGGCCCGCTCCCGCGGCAGGTCCACGACGCGGTCCCCCGAGCGCAGGCCCGAGGCGCGCTGGACCTCTTGGGCCGAGGCGACCTCCTCGGCCCACGGGGCCGTGCTCTGCGGCGCGTCCACCTGCACGCGCACCTCGCGCACCACCCACCAGCCCGAGCCGTAGGCCACCCAGGCCCCGAGCGCCAGCAGGACGGCCAACACGAGCGGCACCACCCACCACAGGGGGGACCGCTGGCGGGCACCGGGCTCGGGGCGCACCACCCGACGCTGGCGCGTACCGGGGCGGCTCACCGGCGCTGCTGCAGGGCGGTGAGCACGCCCTCCCCGGCGGTGGTGATGCTGCCGGCCCCCACGAGGAGCACGAGGTCCCCGGGGCGGGCCAGCGCGGCCACGGCCTGGGGCAGCTCCTCGAGCGAGTCGACCGCGCGCCACGAGGTGGTGAGCCGGTCGCCCACGAGCGCGCTCGTCACGCCCTCCAGGGGCTCCTCCCGGGCGCCGAACACCGGCAGCAGGAGCACCTCGTCGGCGGCGTCCAGCCCGGCGGCGAAGCCCGCGGCGAAGTCGCGGGTGCGGGAGTACAGGTGGGGCTGGAAGGCCACGAGCACCCGGTGGCCGGCCTCGTGGGCCAGCGCCGCACCGGTGCGGACCACCGCATCCACCTTGTCCGCGTTGTGGGCGTAGTCGTCCATCACGAGGACGCCATCGGCCTCTCCACGCACCTGGAAGCGTCGCTTGGCCCCGGCGAAGCCCGCCAGACCCGCCAGGGCAGCAGCCTCGACCTCGGGTCCAGCCCCACCCTCAGGGGCCTCGAGCGTGGCGTGCACGGCCACGGCGTAGGCGGCCGTCGCGTTGAGCAGGTTGTGCAACCCGGGAACCTTCACCCTCAGATCAAGGGTTCGACCCGAGATCCCGTCTCGCAGCGTGGACTCCCAGGCCATCCCCCGGTGCGAGGGGTCCACGAGGTGCAGGTCCGGCACGGTGGTGCCGTCCCCCTCGAAGCCGTAGGTGAGCACGCGCAGGCGTCCCCGCTGCCGGTCCGCCGCGGCCCGCGCACCGGGGTCATCGGCGCAGGCCACGAGCACCCCGCCGTCGGGGACGGTGTCGAGGAACTCGTCGTAGGCCCGCTGCACGGTCTCGAAGTCGCCGTAGAGGTCGAGGTGGTCCGGGCGCACGTTGGTGAGCACCGCCACCTCGGGCCGGTAGCCGAGGAAGGAGCCATCGGACTCGTCCCCCTCGATGACGAACTCCGGCGCGGTGCCGACCGCCGCGTTGCGGCCGCTGTCCACGAGGTCGGCGCCCACCGCGTACCCGCAGTCGGTGCCCACCGAACGCAGCGTCCAGGCCACCATCGCCGAGGTGGAGGTCTTGCCGTTGGCCCCGGCCACCACCACCCGGCGCCGCCCCTGCGTGGCGAGGGCCAGCGCCTGCGCCTGGTGGAGCACCGGCAGGCCGCGACGACGTGCCTCGGCGAGCTCCGGCACGTCCTCCTTGGTGGCGCTGGAGACCACGACGGCGCCCACGCCCTCCAGGCGGGCCGGGTCCCAGCCCACCTGCGCGTCGATGCCGTCGGCCCGGAGGGCGGCCATGACCGGCAGGTCGGCCGGGTCCGAGCCGCTCACCTGCACCCCGCGCGCGGCGAGCAGCCGCGCCACGCGCGAGACCCCCGAGCCGGCCACGTTGAGCAGGTGGATGCGGCGCCACCGGTCGAGCGAGGGCAGCTCGGCGCGGAAGTCGAAGCGGGTGGGCACGCCGGCCACGGTGCCTCCCGCCGGGAGACCCGTGTCTCCGGCGGTGTCCTGCAGGCTCATCGCACGGCCTCCTCGACCAGGCGCACCATGTCGTCGGCGGCGGTGGCCGACCCGAGCGAGGCCGCGGCACGTGCCATCGCCTCCAGGCGCGGGGCGTCCAGGGCCAGGCGGGTGAGCTCGCCGGTGACCCACTGCGGCGTCACGGCGTCGTTGTCCACCACCACACCGCCGCCCTCGTTCACCACGTCCGTGGCGTTGCGGCGCTGCTCCCCGTTGCCGATGGGCAGCGGCACGTACACCGCGGGCAGGCCCACGGTGGTCACCTCGGTGACCGTGTTGGCCCCGGCCCGGCAGACCACCAGGTCGGCCGCGGCGTAGGCCAGGTCCATGCGGTCGCAGTACTCGCGCACCACGTAGCGCGGGCCGTCGGCGGCCACGGGGCGGTCGGCCAGCGCGGCCGGCACCTTGCCCGCACCGGTGAGGTGCAGCACCTGCACGCCGGCGGACAGCAGCGCGTCGGCCGAGGAGGCGAAGGACTCGTTGAGCTGCGCCGCTCCCAGCGAGCCGCCGGTCACCAGCACGGTGGGCCGGTGGTCGGCCAGGCCGAACTCCGCCAGCGCCTCGGCCCGGGAGGCCGCGCGGTCCAGGCCCGTGATCTCCGCCCGCAGCGGCATGCCCAGCAGGCGCGAGCCGCGCAGGCGGGTCTGGCTGAAGGTGGTGGCCACGTAGGGCGTCAGGCGCGCCCCCAGCTTGTTGGCCAGTCCGGGCACGGAGTTCTGCTCGTGGATGACGATGGGCACCCGCCGGTTGCGCGCCGCGAGATAGACCGGCGTGGAGACGTACCCGCCGAAGCCGACCACCACCTGGGCGCCGGCCTCGTCGATGACCCGGCCCGCGGCGTCGACCGCGGCCTTCAGCGCACCGGGCAGACGCAGCATCGCAACCCCGGGGCGACGTGGGAAGGGCACCTTGGGGATGGTGCGCAGCGTGTACCCCCGCTCGGGCACGAGCCGGGCCTCCAGGCCCTCGGCAGTGCCGACGCAGGTGATGCGCACGTCCGGGTGGTGCCGACGCAGCGCGTCGGCGGTGGCGACGAGCGGCGAGACGTGGCCCGCCGACCCGCCACCGGCGAGGACGACCGAGGTCACAGGGGTCATGGGGTGCCTCCTGGAGCAGCTGACGGACCGGGCCACGGGGCCCGGCGGGGTGTACCGGGACGAGTCTTTCAGGGCCGGCGCCGTGGGCCGCGCACCGACCGGGTGCCCGGCGCGGTGCGGCGCCCGGGGCGCGCCGGGGTACCGCGCGGGGCACGGCGCGGCGTGGACCGGCGGGAGGAGGCCGACGCCGCGGCCCGGGCCGGGGCGGGACGACGCGCGGCCGGCCCGCCGGGGCCGCGGCGGGCCGGGGCACCGAGGCGGCGGGCGCCCGGCACCTGGTCG
>NZ_PKIZ01000029.1 GCF_002847825.1 Kytococcus schroeteri
CCACTTCTACAATCACCACCGGGTCCACTCCGCGATCGGAGCCCCGCCAGTCAGCCGCCTCAACAACCTGGCTGGACATCACACCTAGGTGGACAGCACCGCCCGTGTCATGGCCCGCCCGGCCGATGACTTCGTGGCCGGCTTCGTGGGGCGCGACCGCGGGTACCGCTCGCTGGCCTTCCACGACGGCGCGGTGCCCATGCAGACCGAGCGCACCGTGCGGCTGGGGGAGCCGCTGCCGCGCGACACCGAGTGGGTGCTGGCCGTGGACGACGCGCACCAGCCGCTCGGTTGGCTCCGCACCGATGGGGGTGAGGTCGCCTCGCAGGAGGCGCTGCGCCTGGGCGGCACCCTGGCCCGCCGGGGCGGGTCGCTGCGCGAGAAGCTCGACGCGGCGCTCTCCTCGCCCAGCCAACGCGGCGTGGTGGTGGACGACGACGGCCGGCTCGTGGGCACGGTGCGCCCGCACGACGTCCTCGACGTCATCACCGACACCGACCGCAGCGACCCTACCTCGCAGCACGCCGAGGGCACGGACCCGGCCGGGCGCCCCGTGGAGACCGGCGGTGACGCGGGCAGCCCTGGTGACGCGTCCTCGCCCGGGAGCACGTCGTGAGCGAGATCGGGAACGTGCAGTGGGGCGAGCTGTGGCAGCTCACGGTGGCCCACGCCTGGCTGGCCGGGGCGCCGCTGGTCATCGGCCTGGCGCTCGCGCTGCCGCTGGGGTGGGCCGCAGCGCGGGTGCCACGGCTGCACACGCTGCTGGTCTCCGGCAGCGCGCTGCTCTACACGCTGCCCTCGCTCGCCCTGTTCATCCTGCTGCCGGGCCTCATCGGCACGCAGATCCTCGATCCACTCAACGTGCTGATCGCCATGACGCTCTACACGGTGGCGCTGCTGGTGCGGAGCGTGGCCGACGGACTGGGCTCGGTGCCCGAGCACGTGCGGCAGGCGGCCACCGCCATGGGGCTGGGGCGCTGGCGCCGGCTGGTGGGTGTGGAGCTGCCGCTGGCCGTCCCCGTCATCGCCGCCGGGCTGCGCGTGGCCGCGGTGAGCAACGTGAGCATGGTGAGTGTCGCTGCGCTGGTGGGCATCCCGCAGCTGGGGTCGCTCTTCACGCGCGGCTTCAACCGTGACGACATGGGCATGATCGCCGTCGGGATGGGCGCTTGCATCCTGCTGGCGCTGCTCTTCGATGCGGTGATCGTGCTGGTGCGCCGGTGGCTCACCCCGTGGGAGCGGGAGGTGCGGGCATGATCCTCACCGACATCTGGGCGTGGCTCACCGACCCGCTGAACTGGCAGGGCCCGGACGGCATCGGCATGCAGGTGGTGCGCCACCTGGCGTACTCCTTCGCCGCGCTGGCGATGGCGTGCGTGGTGGCCGTTCCGCTGGGGCTGTGGATCGGACACACGGGCAAGGGCTCGGTGGCCGTGGTGAACGCCGCCTCGGCGCTGCGTGCCATCCCGTCGCTGGGCCTGCTGCTGCTCGGCTGGCTGCTGCTCGCGCGGTGGCTGCCGGGCGACCTCGCCTTCGTGCTGCCCAGCCTCGTGGTGCTGGCCGTGCTCGCCGTGCCGCCGGTGCTGTCGGGGGTGTACTCCGGCATCGCCGAGGTGGACCCGGCCGCGCGCGACGCCGCCAAGGGCATGGGCATGACCAGCTGGCAGGTGCTGCGCCAGGTGGAGATCCCGGTGGCGATGCCGCTCATCCTCTCCGGGCTGCGCTCCGGGCTGCTGCAGATCATCGCCACCGCCACCATCGCGGCCTACGTGTCGCTGGGCGGGTTGGGGCGCTTCCTCATCGACGGGCTGGCCTTCCGCGACTACGTGATGATGGCCGGCGGCGCCATCCTGGTGGCCGGGCTGGCGCTCGTCATGGAGCTGCTGTTCACCCTGCTCGAGCGGCTCGTGGTGAGCCCCGGCCTGCGGGAGAGGGAGGTCTCGTGATGCGACGCATCAGTGCGATGGCCACCGTGCTGGCCGGAGCCCTGGCCCTGACGGCCTGCGGCGGCGATCCCACGAAGGACCCCGCCGTGCAGGAGGGGGGCGACGCCGGTGGCGGCACCGTGACCGTGGGCAGTGCCAACTTCACCGAGTCCACGATCCTGGCCGAGGTGTACGCCCAGGCCCTCGAGGACGCCGGGGTGCCGGTGCAGAAGAAGCTCGAGATCGGCAGCCGGGAGACCTACTTGCCGGCGCTGCAGGACGGGTCGATCGACCTGGTGCCCGAGTACACCGGCACGCTGGCGGCCTACCTGGACGAGGAGCTGACCGCCACCGAGCCCGAGGAGGTCTACGCCTCGCTGCAGAAGAACCTGCCGAAGGGCGTGGTCGCGTTGGAGTACTCGCAGGCGGCCAACTCCGACAACGTGGTGGTGACGCGCGAGACCGCGCAGGAGCACCACCTGGAGAAGATCTCCGACCTCGAACCGCTGGCCGGGCAGATGACCCTCGGCGGCCCGCCGGAGTGGCAGAAGAGGCCGCAGGGCGTGCCCGGGCTCGCGAAGACCTACGGGCTGCACTTCCAGACGTTCCGCGCCATGAACGCCGGTGGCAACGTCACGGCGCTGGCGCTCAAGTACGGGCAGCTCGACGCGGCCAACATCTTCACCACGGATCCCGCCATCCCGGCCAACGACTTCGTGGTGCTCGAGGACGACAAGGGTCTGTTCAGCGCGCAGAACGTGGTGCCGGTGGTGTCCGAGCGTGCGGCCACGCCGAAGGTGCGCAAGGCACTGGATGCGGTGTCGGCGGCACTCACCGTGGACGACCTGGCTGCCATGAATGCTGCCGTGCTGGATGGTGACTCACCCGAGGAGGTCGCCGACCGGTGGGTGGAGGAGGAGTTGTGAACCGGACCCTGAGGTGGCGGCCCAGTGCCTCACCCACGGAGGGGCGGGCACCCCGAGGATGATACAGGTGTTGCACTGATGGTGCCTATGTACTAGTATGGGCGCAGTGGCTGGACAGGGGGTCCGGTCGGGGAGTTCGGGGGGTGCCGTGACCAGTCGTCTCGTGACCGCTGAGGGTGGGGTGACGTCTGCCCCAGTAGGGCCGGTCGATGTCGTGGCCGGCGCCTTCGCGGGCGCGGGTGCGTCGGTCGACCGGGTCATGGCGACGCTCGCTGCCCTGGAGCAGGCGGACTTTGGTGATCTCGTGTGGACCCGCGACGAGGCCACGGCCCTGGTGGACCTCGCGGCAGTGCTGAGCCATCGTGTGGCCCGCGTGCGGTCCCGGGTGCTCGCGGTGGTGGGCAGGGCGCGGGAGGAGGGGCGGTTGCACCACCTCGACGACGCCCAGCTGGCAGCCGGGGCGGGACGGATGGATGCCGCGGACGCCCGTCGTGACCGAGACCTGGCGGCAGTCTTGGGCAATGGTGTGCCGGGGCCGGAGGGACCCCGCGGGCAGGGCCGGGGAGAGCCCCCGACAGCGCCTCGGTTCCCGCGGCTCGCCGCCGCCTGTGATGCCGGACAGGTGGGCGAGCGGCAGGCGATGGTGGTCGTCTCCACCCTCGAGGGGCTGCCCGAGCACCTGACGGAGCACCAGCGCCAGCGGGCGGAGGAGGTTCTCGTCGAGTGGGCGGGACGTCTCGGTCCGAGCGCCCTGCGACGGCGCGCACGGCGCGTCCTCGCAGAGGTCGGAGTCGACGAGCCGGAGGTCGACGCCCACGAGAACGAGCAGGTCCGCAGCGAGGAGCAGGCGGCGTGGGAGAACGCGAGCCTCTGGATGCGCGACAACGGCGACGGCACCTGGGACGGCCACTTCAGGCTGCCGGACCTGCAGGCCCACATGTTGAGGAAGGTGCTCGACGCGCTGACCGCCCCGCGGCGGCGTACGCCGCCGGGGCAGGGAGCCGTCGACGGTGCTGCGGCGGAGCGGCCCTCCGCCACCGGTGACGCCCGGTACGACCGTGCGTGGTGGAACCAGCAGCGGGGGCGGGCTTTCGCTGAGCTGCTGGATCACCTGCCGGCAGATGGGCTGGGCGGAAAGGTCAACGCGGTCCTGCTCGTGCGCACGGACCTGGAGACCCTGCGCGGGGAGAGCGACCGAGCGGGTGTCACCGACACCGGGGCGGTGCTGTCGGCCGGGCAGGTTCGCCGACTCGCCAGCGGGGCCGGCATCGTCCCGGTCGTGCTGGGTGGTGCATCCGTCCCGGTGGACCTGGGCCATCAGCGTCGGCTGTTCACCGAGAGCCAGCGCACGGCCCTGGCTGCGGTCTACTCCCACTGTGCCGCGCAGGACTGCGATCGCCCGTTCAGCTGGTGCGAGATCCACCATGCGGATCCGTGGAGACCGGTCCGCGGGCCTGACGGCCGGGAGGTCCATCCCGGACGTGGGCGGACCGATCTCGGGAACGCCATCCCGCTGTGTGGGCAGCACCACCGGCAACTCGACGACCCACGGCTCAGCCATGTGATCACCCGCACGACGGCGGGGCGCGCCACGGTGGAGTTCACCTGGCGTCGCTCCGGTGAACCCTGGAGCAGGCGGGTGGCGCCCGGTGTGTCGTGACCTGCGAGAGGGCGCTCCGGCCGTTGCGCGCCCGGAGGGCCGGGGCGGCCCCCGGAACGCCGGGAGCCCGGCCCAGGCTGCGCCTGTACCGGGCTCCCGGAGGGGACGTCCGGGCTCAGCCCTTCCAGGCACCCAGCCGCAGCGCCGGCGAGCCGGACCCGATGCGGGGAGCCCGCTCGCCCACGTTCGGGACGGCCACCGGGCCGCGGTCGGCGGTGGGGCTGGGCTCCGAGACGGGCTGCGAGGAGTCGGCCACCGGGGTGGCCTGCTCCTCGGGCACCGGGGCCTCCTCCGCGGCGGGCTGGGCCGCCGGGGTCTCGACGACCTCCTGCGGCTCGCGGTCCTCGGCCGAGTCCGGCGTCTGGGCGGCGGCCGCGTCGTCGACGGCGGAACCACCCATCACGCCGGTCGAGCTGACCGTGGCCTCGCCCGCCCCGCCCTCGGCGGTGCGTCCCTCAGCCCAGCCGAACCGGGTGGTCGACTCCGACCCGATGCGGGAACCCGCGTGCGCTCCCGGCGCGGTGGCCGGCTGACCACCCTGCGGGCGCTCCGGGGTCTCCGTGGCGGGAGTGGCCGCGGAAGCCGCATCGGTGTCCACCACCGGCTGTTCCTCACGGGCCGGCGTGGGCTCGGTGCCCGCGGTCCCGGCGGCGGCCGGCTGCTCGGAGGCAGCGGTCCCACCCGTCGTGGCGGGGGACCCCGGAGCGGCCCACCCCATGCGCAGCGCGGCATCGCCACCGATGCGCTGACCGGTGAATGCGGCCGGGGCCGTACCCGACCCGGCGGGGAAACCCGCCGCGGGCGCGGCAGTCTGCGGGCGCTGCTGGGCCGTCTCGGCCGGAGCCGTGGTCGTGCCCTCGCCCGCCGGAGCGGACTCCTGGACGGTGCCCTCGGCCGGGGTGGCCGGAGCTGCCGCCTGCGTGGCCTCGGTGCCGGCCTTCGCGCCGGTCTCCACCGGAGCGGCCTGAGCGTCCTCCGGCGTCTGGGCCCGGCCTGCCACGGGGGTGGTGCCCTCTGCGCCGGTGCCGGCCCAGCCGAGGCGCAGCGCCGCATCGGCCCCGATGCGCTGGCCCGCGAACGCGGCCGGAGCCACACCGCTGGCCGAGCCACCGGTGGCCGGGGTGCTCGTCGCCGGAGCGGCCGGGGCGGTCTCGGCGGGGGCGCCGCCGTCCGCCGCCGGGGCGGGCTGCTCGGACGGGGCCTCGTCCGCCACCGGGGCCTGCGCGGCCTCGTCGGCGCCCTGGGCGGGTGCCGCCGGGGCAGCGGTCCCGACCGCCGGGGCGTCGCCACCGGCCCAGCCGAGCCGCAGCGCCGCACCGGCCCCGATGCGCTGGCCCGCGAACGCGGCCGGAGCCACACCTGCGCCGGCGGCGACGGCGGCGCCTGTGCCGCCCGCATCCACCTGGCCGGCCTCCGACTGCTCGGTCGTCGGGCCCGTGGCGCCGTCCTGGTCCACCGTGGCCTCGGCCTCGGGAACGGCGTCCTCCTCGTCCACGCGGGTGCCGGTGGGCCCCTCGGTGTCGTCACCGTCAGAGGTGCGGGCCTCATCGGACGTGGCGGCGCCCTCGCCAGCCGCCGCGGCAGCGCCGGCAGCCGCAGCGCCGGCCTGTCCCGGGCCCGAGAGGTCGCCCGGCAGGGTGATGCGCTGGGTCGCGGCGGCCGCCACGTCCTCGTCCGCGGTGCCCTCACGCGTCTCGCCCGGGGTGGCGACGGCGCCACCGTCGGCAGCCTGCCCACGGCGCACGCCCGCAAGCAGCATCTGCGCCACGTCCACGACCTCGACGTCCTTGCCGCGGCCCTCCTCCTGGGCGGCGGTCAGGCCGTCGGACATCATCACGCGGCAGAACGGGCAGCCGATGGCGATGCGCTCGGCACCGGTGGCGATGGCCTCCTCCGTGCGGTTCACGTTGATGCGCGACCCGAGCTTCTCCTCCATCCACATGCGAGCACCGCCGGCGCCACAGCAGAAGGACTTCTCCTTCGAACGCTCCATCTCGCGGTACTCCACGCCCGGCAGCGTCGCGATGAGCTCGCGCGGCGCCTCGTACACCTGGTTGTGACGCCCCAGGTAGCAGGGGTCGTGGTAGGTCACCGACGGCGCGCTCGAGGCCACCTTGGACGGCTCGGCCACCTCGGAGGCGGCCACCGGCTGCAGGCGCTTCTCGCGCACCAGGCGGTTGAGCAGCTGGGTGTGGTGCACCACCTCGTACTTCCCGCCGTTCTGCGGGTACTCGTTCTTGATCGTGTTGAAGCAGTGCGCACAGGTGACCACGATCTTGGTGGCGCCCACCTCGTTGAGCATCTCCACGTTCTGCTGCGCCAGCATCTGGTAGAGCACCTCGTTGCCCGCGCGGCGGGCGGAGTCACCGGTGCACGCCTCGCCGTCACCCAGCACGGCGAAGTCCACGCCGGCGATGTTCAGCAGCTCGGCCACGGCCTGGGTGGTCTTCTTGGCGCGGTCCTCGAAGGCGCCGGCGCAGCCCACCCAGAACAGGTACTCCACCTCGGAGAGGGACTCCACGTCCGCCCCCACCTGCTTGACCTCGAAGTCCAGGTCCTTGGCCCAGTCCATGCGGGTGGAGTTGGCCATGCCCCAGGGGTTCTGCTTGCTCTCCAGGTTCTTGAACAGCCCGCCCAGCTCGCTCGGGAAGGCCGACTCGATGAGCACCTGGTTGCGGCGCATGTCCACGATGGCGTCCACGTGCTCGATGTCCACCGGGCACTGCTCCACGCAGGCACCGCAGCTGGTGCAGCTCCACAGCACGTCGGGGTCGATGACGGCGCCGCCGGTCGGGCGCGTCGGGTCGCCCTCGGTGGGGCCGACGAGCTGGCGGATGTCGAAGTCCTCCGGCGTGCCCGTCATCGGGGTGGCGCCGGAGCCGTCGGCCCCCTCGCCCGTGCCGGCCGGCTGGGTGGCGGTCTGCCACGGCGCCTGCGCGTACGCGGCGTCGCGCAGGTTCATCACCAGCATCTTGGGGCTCAGCGGCTTGTCGGTGTTCCACGCAGGGCACTGCTCCTGGCAGCGGCCGCACTCGGTGCACGTGGTGAAGTCCAGCAGGCCCTTCCACGTGAAGTCCTCGATGCGGCCCACGCCCAGGCTCGGCTCGGCGGCGCCCTCGGTGCCGTCCTCCTCCTCGTCGGCGTAGAGCTCCTCCAGCTGCTCCATGTCCGTGAGCGGCTTGCCCTTGACCATCATCGGCTGCAGCTCGCCCAACGACGTGCGGCCGTCGGCGTGGCGCTTGAACCAGATGTTGAAGAAGGCCAGGAAACGGTGCCAGGCCACACCCATGGTGGGCTGCAGGCCGATGGTGATCATCCACGCCATCGAGACGAGGATCTTCAGCAACGCGACGGCGATGATCGCCCCGGCCAGCGTGGCGGCCGAGAGGCCGGTGAGGGCCTGCCCCATCCACGCGGTGAGCGGGAAGTGCAGGGCGCTGGCGTGGTGCTCCCCGTCGACCCTGCCGAGCGCGAACTCCAGGGCGCGCAGGGCGAGGATGCACAGCACCACCGCGAGGATGGTGAACTCCACGCAGTACGCCTGCCAGAAGGTCGAGCCCCAGAAGCGGCTGCGGCGCTCGTTGCCCTTCTCGCGCGCGGCCACGGACGGCTTGGTCCGCTGGCGCAGCCAGATCAGGTAGACGATGCCGAACAGGCCGGTCCACGCGAAGAACTCGGTGAGCCACTCGAACGGCGGGAAGTGCCCGATGAGGGGCAGGGCGAACCGCGCGTCGAAGAGCTGCCCGTAGGCGTTCACCAAGGTCAGGAACAGCATCCCGAAGCTGATCATCGTGAACCAGTGCGCCACGGCGACCCACTTCTTGCGGAGCATCCGCGGGTGGGCGAAGACCTCGTAGAGCATGGTCTTGGTGCGCTGGGCCGGGTCGTCGAAGCGTCCGACGGCCGCTCGGCCCTGCCGGACGACGGCCACGATGCGCATGACGGCGCGCACCAGGAGGGCCACGCCGACGGCCGTGACGGCCAGTCCGAGGACGATCGCGAGGAGCTGCAGGGGAGGCATGGCGCGAGTCTACGAACAGGCCCCCGAGCCGGCTTGGTGTGGTGTGCCTCACTGCGTCCGCGCATCCGGAAGGATGTAAGCCGGTGTGATGTTCACAGAAACATGACCATTCACCAGGACGTCACCTCGACCATCGGCGGCACGCCCCTCGTGCGCCTCAACCGTGTCACCGAGGGGGTGGGTGCGACCGTCTTGGCCAAGCTGGAGTCGGCGAACCCCGCGTCCTCGGTCAAGGACCGCATCGCCAAGGCGATCATCGAGGCCGCCGAGGAGTCCGGCCAGCTGCAGCCCGGCGGCACCATCGTCGAGGGCACCAGTGGCAACACCGGCATCGGCCTGGCCATGGTGGCCGCCGCCCGCGGCTACAAGATGGTGCTGGCCATGCCGGAGACCATGAGCGCCGAGCGCCGCGGCGTGCTGCGCGCCTACGGCGCCGAGCTCGTGCTCACCCCCGGCCCCGACGGCATGAAGGGTGCGGTGGCAAAGGCCGAGGAGATCGCCGCCGAGCGCGGTGGCGTGCTGGCCCGCCAGTTCGCCAACCCGGCCAACGTGCGCGCGCACCGCGAGACCACGGCCGAGGAGATCTGGGCCGACACCGAGGGCCGGGTCGACGCCTTCGTGGCCGGCGTGGGCACCGGCGGCACCGTCACCGGGGTGGGCCAGGTGCTCAAGGAGCGCAAGGACGACGTCTTCGTCATGGCCGTGGAGCCCGCTGACTCGCCCATCTTGACCGGTGGCCAGGCCGGCCCCCACAAGATCCAGGGCCTGGGCGCCAACTTCGTGCCCGAGGTGCTGGACACCGAGGTCTACGACGAGGTCTTCGACGCCCAGCTCGAGGACGCGCTGCGCGTCGCCCGCGATCTCGCGGCCAAGGAGGGCATCCTCGCGGGCATCTCCGCCGGTGCCAACGTGCACGCCGCCCTCGAGCTCGCCAAGCGCCCCGAGTTCGCCGGCAAGACCATCGTGGTGGTCGTGCCGGACTTCGGTGAGCGCTACCTCTCCACCGTCCTCTTCGAGGGCCTGACGGACTGACCGTGCTGCGCCGCCTGATCCGCCAGGTCGCCGAGGACGCCGACGCCGTGGTCGCACGCGACCCAGCCACCTCCTCGCGTCTGGAGGCGCTCCTGACCAGCCCGGGCCTGCACGCCATCGCCGCGCACCGCGTGGCCCATGCCCTGTGGCAGCGTCCGGGCGGTCGCCTGCCCGCCCGCGTGCTGGGCACGGTGTCCCGGGCCGTCACCGGGGTGGAGATCCACCCGGGTGCCACCATCGGCCGCCGTCTCGTCATCGACCACGGCATGGGTGTGGTGGTCGGCGAGACGGCCGTGGTCGGCGACGACGTGATGATGTACCACGGCGTCACGCTCGGGGGCACCTCCGGCGACGCGGTCAAGCGCCACCCCACCGTCGGGGACGGCGTGCTGCTCGGCGCCGGGTCCACCGTGCTCGGTGACATCGAGGTGGCCGGTGGCGCCGCCGTGGGCGCGGGCGCCGTGGTGCTCAAGCCCGTGCCGGCCGGCCAGGTGGTGGGCGGCATCCCTGCCGCGCCGCTGGACTCCACCTACCGGCTGCCACCCCTCACGCGCGACCAGGCCGCCGACCAGTGGGTCATCTGACGCGCAGGACGCCCCGGCCCGTCACCTGACCGCGTGACCGTGCCCGCTGCGCACGCGAGAGGCCCCCTCCCGGACGAACCGGGAGGGGGCCTCTGCTGCGCGCGGCGGCTGCCGCGTCACCACCGGGGTGGTGCGACCTCAGTGCTTCGTGTCGCCGAAGGACGAGGTGTTGGTGGTCGGCTGGAAGCCGGAGGTGGCGCCGCGGGTCGGGGTGGTGCCCGTGGTGCCGGTGGTGGTGGCCGGACGACCGGTGGTGTTGGTCGTCTGCGAGAAGGACGAGGTGCCGGTGGTGGCGGTGCCGGTGGTGGTCGAGTCGGAGTTCTTCTCCTTGACCTCGGCCACCTTGTCCTTCACCTGGTCCTGGGCCTGGGAGAAGGCGGACCCGGTGGAGGTCTTGGCGGTGCTCACGGCGTCCTGGACGCGCGGGTCGCCCCACAGCGTCTGGGCCTGCTCCACGAGGGAGTCGTACTTCTCACGGCCGGCGCGGGCGCCGAGCACGTAACCGATGCCGGTACCGACGAGCAGGAGGAGCTTGTTCTTCATGGTTCTACCTCTCAGTGGTGTTCGGGTTCTTACGGTCTTGAGCTGGGCGGGGCGCCCGGGTGGTTCCCGGCGGGCCCGGGAACCGCGGCGGTCAGCCCTTGGCAGCGGCCTTCAGGGCGGAGCCGGCGGACAGCTTGGCGCCGAAGGAGGCCGGGATCTCCATGGTCTCGCCGGTGCGCGGGTTGCGGCCGGTGCGAGCGGAGCGCTCGACGCGCTCGATGGTCATGAGACCCGGGAGGGAGACCTTCTCGCCCTTGCCGACGGTCTCGCAGATGACATCGCCCATGGCGGACAGGACCGCGGCGGCGTCCTTGGCGGACACGTCGGCCTGCTGGGCGATCGCGCTGGCGAGCTCGGTGCGGTTCATGGGAACTCCTTGTTCGTGCACTTGCATGCGTCGAGGGGGGTGTCGGACGGCCGACGTGACCCCTCCGGATGGAGGCCGACTCGTGCCGGCACTGGCTCCATCATGTCCCATGACAGCCTCAACGCAAGTGGCCAGCCCTGCAACCGTGCCGAATCGGAGGGCGCGAGAGGGGTCCGCGTAGGGTGGGCCACCCCCGTGCGCGGCCCTGCCGCCCGGGGACGGGAGGGCTCGCATAGTGGCCTAGTGCGGCGGTCTTGAAAACCGCTATGGCGGCAACGCCATCGTGGGTTCGAATCCCACGCCCTCCGCTCCGGACGCCGCGTGACCTGTGTCTCTGCGCCGCCCAGCCCGGTGGCAGGAGGGCCTGTCGGTGGTACCGTGGAATCAGGTTGCACGACGCAGTACCTCGCACGTCGAAGGAACATCGTCCGCTCCACGGACGCACATCTGGTTGATCTACGGCAGGCTCCGCCCGCCGGGGGTTCTGGCAGCAACTCGTGATCGGCGCCTTCCGCCGGTCATCGCCAATCCAAAGAAAAGGAATCCCCATGGCACAGGGCACCGTCAAGTGGTTCAACGCTGAGAAGGGCTTCGGCTTCATCCAGCAGGACGGCGGCGGCGACGACGTCTTCGTCCACTTCTCCGCCATCCAGACCAACGGTTACCGCTCGCTGGACGAGAACCAGCGCGTGGAGTTCGAGATCACCCAGGGCCCCAAGGGCCAGCAGGCGGAGAACGTCGTCCCCCAGTGATTTCCCGCTGATCGTCGCGGCTGGCCGCTGACGACAGCACCTCGCGCACAGGGCCCCACCTCCTCGGAGGTGGGGCCCTGTGCCGTGCCCGGCCCGTGGCCCGGGCCGGGCGGCCGCCTCAGCAGGTGGAGGCCAGGTCCTCGGCGTCGCTCGGCGACGGCTCGGGGGTCGGCTCCTGCGTCGACGGCTTGGGCTTGGGCTTGCCGGTCGGCTTGGGCGGGTGGATGGCCCGCTGCACCATCGTGTGGATGGCGTCGAAGTCCGGGTCGGAGGTGTCGATGCGCTCGTTGGTGAGCGGCAGGCTGCGCATGCGGCCGTCCTTCATGCGCATCGTCAGCTGGGCCCAGGCGGGCAGGTCCTCCTGCGGGATGTCGGTCCACACGTTCTGCTCCAGCGCGCCGGCGATGGCCGGGTACCGGCGCACCATGTCCAGCGGGTTGGACTGGTCCACCAGGGCGCCCACCATGCAGCGCTGGCGGCTCATGCGGTCGTAGTCCGAGGTGGTGGCGCGCGAGCGGGAGAACCACAGGGCGGTGTAACCGTCCATGTGCTGCTGGCCGGGCTCGATCCAGCCCGTGATGGAGCCGGGGACGATCTCCCCGTTCTTCACCTTGCCGCCGATGGGGATGCGCTCGCCCACGGTGATGTCGACGCCGCCCATTGCGTCCACCAGCTGCTGGAAGCCCTGCAGGTCCACGGTCACCACGTGCTGGATGTCCAGTCCCACCACGGCCTCCACGGAGTCGCGCGTGGTGTCGGAGCCGGGGTTGGCGTTGTCGCCGAACAGCTCGCCATGGTTGGCGGCCTCGGACCACAGCGCGTTGATGAGGCAGGTGTTGCCGCAGTCGTAGCCGGACGGCCACAGCTGGTGCAGTGGGTTGCCGGCCGGCACGGGGGCCTTCTGCAGGTTGCGGGGGACGCCGATCAGCACCGAGTCGCCGGTGCGGGGGTCGATGCTCATGACCATGAGGGCGTCGGGGCGCACGCCCATGCGGTTCTCGGCGGCGTCGGAGCCCAGGAGCAGCAGGTTGACCCGGTCGAAGTCCTTCCACGGGTCGTCCTCGTGCACGGCCGGACCCCCGGAGGCCGGTGCGCTGCCGCCGGCGAAGACGGTGCTCACGGCCTGGCGGTGCGCTGCCACGAGGTTGAGGGTCTGGACGGCCGGCGCCAGGACGAGGCCGCTCATGAGCAGGGCCACGCCGGTGAGCGCAAGGGAGCCGCGGGTGTCCAGGCCGCGGGGGCGCGTGACGCGCGCAGTGATCGCGATGAGGACGATCCAGGCCAGGGCGGCCAGGAGCACGCCGCCGGCGAGCAGCAGCAGCTGGGTGCCGGAGGTGGCCGCGTCGAGGGCCGTGCCCACGAGGCCGCCGCTCACGAGCTTGACCACCAGCCCCAGGAGCAGCAGGAGGCAGAGGCCCACGGCGAGGGCGCCCAGGCGCCAGGCCGGTGTGAACACCAGGCCGAGGCCCGGGACCACGCCGGAGAGCGCCGTGAGGCCCAGCGAGCGGCGGAGGGACGGAGGCCGGCGGGTCCGGGACGGGACCCAACCGGTACGGGACGAGCCGCCCGCGGGCGGCTCGTGGTCGGCAGAAGTGCTCACGCTGCTCCTCTGGTGGTGGCGCGTCCGTGCCGGGGGGATCCACGGACGATCAGCACCGGCCGCACCCCCGGCGGGTGCCCCATAGCGTACTGCCGGGAGCGTGCCTGCAGGGGCCGCCGCAGTGGGGCGCGCCGACCTGATTTCGGTCCTGCCGGGGGAGCAGGTACCCTGACTCCTCGCATCCTGATGCGAGGAGACGTCGCCTAGTCTGGTCTATGGCGCCCGCCTGCTAAGCGGGTTTGGGGTTTATAGCTCCATCGAGGGTTCAAATCCCTCCGTCTCCGCCGACTCGCGAGAGCCCGGAACCGTTGAGGTTCCGGGCTCTCGGCGTGTGGTGGGGCTGCCAGGGGAGCGGGGCCCTCGGGTGCTGCGGCCGGTCGTCCGTCGGCCAGGGCCTGCACGTCGAAGGCCCCGACCGCGTTTCCGCGGCCGGGGCCTTCGAGGACTGTCTCAACACAGTGCGCGCCTGTAGGGATTCGAACCCCAAACCTTCTGATCCGTAGTCAGATGCTCTATCCGTTGAGCTACAGGCGCCCATCTCGGTGATCCACCGGAGTGGCTCATCGGGACGAGGAGAAACTATAGGGCACATCCGGCGCCGATGCCAATCGGCGACCTGCGGGGCCTCATCGCACGAGGTCGAGGGCCCAGGTGAAGGCGCCCAGGAGGGCGGCGAAGCGCAGTGTGCGGCCCACCGTCATCGAGACCACGCAGGCCACGAGGGACATGCGCAGCTGCCCGGCCACCACCACGAACACCGCCAAGGGGGGCACCCCCACGAGGCTGGAGAGGAACATCGTGGCCTGCCCCCAGCCCGGGTGGCGCTGCATCCAGTCCACGAGCCGGTCGTAGCGCTCCCCGACGGCGGGCTTCTCCAGCTGGCGGCGCATCCACGGCCACCCGACGCTCCACCGCCCCAGGGCGTACCAGGGCACCTTGCCGAGGGCGTGTCCGAGCGCGGCGGCGAAGGCGACGGTCCACACGCCCACCCGGTCGGTGAGGGCTCCCACCCCGCCCAGCCACAGCTCGATGGGGACGCCCGGGACGAGCGCCGAGAGCGCCCCGAAGCCCAGGGTCCCGAGCAGCAGCCACCACATGGCCCGCAGTCTGTCAGGACCGTCACAACGGCCCGTCAGGATGCGGGACCCGGGGCCCGCGCTGGCTAGCTGTGATGTCCAGCCAGGTTGTTGAGGCGGCTGACTGGCGGGGCTCCGATCGCGGAGTGGACCCGGTGGTGATTGTAGAAG
>NZ_PKIZ01000003.1:0-80084 GCF_002847825.1 Kytococcus schroeteri
CCACCCCGACGGCACACGGACCATCACCTACCACCCACGACGACCCGGACAACCATGGAGGACGGACACCCCACCCCGAGGGACACCCGGTGGGCCGCCCGACGGGTCACGACGCCGCTCGCTCTCGGAAGGAGGCAGGACGTGACGCGCGGACAGCACACGCCGGGAGCCCGGCGCAGGACCGTCCTGCACCGGGCTCCGCGTGCCGCCGCGCCGTCCCGGGAGGGCCCGCGGGAACGCGCTGGGTCAGGCGTTCTGCAGCCCGCGCACGCCGTCGGACAGGCGGAAGGTGGCGTCCGTGCGCACGGCACCGCCCATCGTGCTCACGCGGTCGACCGCGCGGAAGGTGCCGGTCAGGGCGTCGGCCGCGAGGTCCAGGCGCAGGTAGCCGCGCGTGGTCTCGTGATAGCGCATGTGCGGGTTGTCCGCGTCGCCGGTGAAGGCGGAGTCCTTGCTGTCACCGCCGGAGGTCACCGACGTGGTCACCAGCTCCGAGGCGATGGTGGTGCGGCCCGAGTCGGTGGTGCGCCACAGGTCGCTCGCGAAGGACTCGTGCACGTCACCGGTGAGCACCAGCGGGTTGCGGGCACCGGACCGCTCGATGCTGGTGAGCAGGCGGTCCTTGGCGGCCACGTAGCCGTCCCAGGCGTCCTGGTTGGTCATGAAGCCGGGGCCGGCCATCATGTCGTACTGCGCCACCATCACCTGCTGGCCGAGCACGTCCCAACGGGCACCGGAGGAGCGCAGGCCCTCGTCGAGCCAGGCCTCCTGCGTGGAGCCCAGCATCGTGCGGCGGGTGTCGTAGGTGGCCGGCACCGGGCCCACCCAGCCGGTCTGGTCGGAGCGGTACTGGCGGGTGTCGAGCATGTGGAAGGTGGCCATGCGACCCCACGTGAGGCGGCGGTACAGGTGGATGCCGTCGGCCGTGGGCACCGAGGTGCGGCGCAGCGGCATGTTCTCCCAGTACGCACGGAAGCCCGCGGCGCGACGCTCGAGGAAGGCCGGCGTGCGGCCGAACACCTCGTGGTACTCCGCGGCCCAGTCGTTGTCGATCTCGTGGTCGTCGAAGACCACCACCCACGGGGCGGTGGCGTGCAGGGCCTGGAGGTCGGCATCGGTCTTGTACAGGGCGTGGCGGCGCCGGTAGTCGGCCAGCGTGTGGATCTCGGCGCCCACCATCCTGCGGGCCACGCCGGACTTCACCGGGTACCCGCCCGGGCCGTGCTCGTAGATGTAGTCACCCAGGTGGAGGACCATGTCGGGCGCCTCGTCCGCGAGGTGCCGGTAGGCGGTGAAGAAGCCGTGCTCCCACTGCGCGCACGAGACCACGCCGATGCGGGCCGGGCGGTCGCTCGTGGGCGCCGGGGCGGTGCGGGTGCGACCCACCGGGGAGACGTGCGATCCCACGCGGAAGCGGTAGGCGTACCAGGCGTCGGGACGCAGCCCGGAGAGCTCGATGTGGACGCTGTGGCCCACGGAGGAGTCGGTGGTCACGGACCCGCGGCGCACGATGGTGCGGAAGGTCTCGTCGGTGGCCAGCTCCCACTCCACGGTGGTCCTCGTGGACGCCGTGAGACCACCCAGGCCGTCGGCGGCCACCGGGTCCGGGGCGATGCGGGTCCACAGCACCACGCCGTCGGGCGTCGGGTCACCGCTGGCCACGCCGAGGCGGAAGGGGTAGGCGTCCCCGGCGGCCGCGGTGCCGGTGAGCAACGGCGAGGCGCCGAGGACCGCCGCGGCAGCACCCGAGGCGAGCACCAGGCGGCGCGAGGGCGCGGTGGCGGGGGTGTGGGTGGGGCCGACAGCAGTCGGGTCGGCGGAGGTGACCGAGGCCGCGGAGGTCGAGGAGTGCGTCGCGGCACTCCGCACGGTCAGGGCATGGGAGGTCTGTGCAGGGGTGCGCATGGCGGCACAGTGTGTACCGGGCACGTGGCACCGATCTGGTCCATGGGTGAATCCGGGGTGAACGCTGGGCAAGGACTTGCCCACGACGCCGGTGGCCCGCCACGCGAGCGCGCAGCGGGCCACCTCAGGAGCGTCGGGTCAGTGCGCCAGGCGCTCCGGCTCGGCGTCGGCCATGAGGCGCGACACCTTGGGCACGAGCAGGAACAGCAGCAGGCCGAACACGATCGCGATGCCACCGGTGGTCAGGAAGAACACGTGGTCCTCCATGCCCTCCATGGCCAAGATCAGCTGACCGGCGATGGACTGGCCGGTCGCCGAGGACAGGAACCACAGCGCCATCGCCTGCGAGGCGAACGCCTTGGGCGCCAGGGACGCCGTCGCGGACAGGCCCACCGGGCTGAGGCACAACTCGGCGACGGTCTGCACCACGAACACCAAGACCAGCACCCACACCGGGCTGGTGGCACCGGGGAAGGTGAGCGAGGCCCACGCCAGGAAGATGAACGTCAGGCCCACGATGGACACACCGAGGGCGATCTTGGCGGCGGTGGACGGGAACTTGCCGCTGCGGGCGGCCCACAGCATCGCGAAGAGCGGCGCCAGGACGATGATCGAGATGGGGTTGACCGACTGGAACCACTCCGGGTTCCACTCGAAGCCGAGCGAGCCCAGGTCGGTGCGGTTCTTGCCGTAGCTGGCCAGCTTGACGGCGGCCTGCTCGAAGATCATCCAGAACGCCACGGCGGCCAGCCAGATGGGCAGGTAGGCCCACAGGTGCTTGCGCTCGACCGGCTCCACCTTGGAGCTGCGGAACATCGTGACGAAGTAGGCGACGGAGGCCACCAGCGACAGGATGAAGATGCCGTCGGCGATCGCCTCGGGCCAGGTCTCGCGCCACAGGCGGGCCACGCCGATGGCGGCGGCCACCAGGGCCAGCAGCCCCAGCGCGAGCACGGGCACGCGGCGGCGCTCCTCGGAGGACAGCGGGTTGGGGACGCGGATGGACTCGTCGGCCAGCGTGCGCTTGCCGATGAGGTAGGCCACCAGCGCCACGGCCATCCCGACCGCGGCGGCCGCGAAGCCCGCGTGGTAGCCCCAGTGGCTCTTGAGCCAGGCCACCACGAACGGCGAGAAGAACGCGCCGATGTTGATGGACATGTAGAAGATCGTGAACGCCTGGTCCTGGCGGACGTCGCGGTCGTCGTAGAGGTGGCCCACCATCGTGGACACGTTGGGCTTCAGGAAGCCGGTGCCCAGCGCGACCAGGACGATGCCCAGCCACGAGAAGAGGCTGCCGGGAACCGCCAGCGAGATGTGGCCGGCCATGATGACCACGCCGCCCAGCAGCACGCTGCGCTGCGGACCGATGAGGCGGTCGGCGGCCCAGCCACCGATGATCGACAACAGGTAGACGGCGGCACCGTAGGTGGCGACGATCGCCTCACCGACGCTGTCCTGGAGACCGAGGCCTCCATTGGCGACCGTGTCGACGATGTAGTAGAGCAGGATGGCGCGCATCCCGTAGTAGGAGAAGCGCTCCCACAGCTCGATGTTGAACAGCGTCGCCAGTCCCCGGGGGTGCCCCAGGAAGCTGCGGTCGTTCTCGGCCTTCCCCGTGGTGTGCACGGCGGTACTCATGGGTCTCCTCACCCTTCGTGTCGTCTCCGCAGGGGCGTGATGGAGCCGGTCCCCGGCGGGCCGCCGCGCAGTAAACCACAGACACAGGGTGATTCAGGACACAGAGGGGCGGGGCCGTGGGGCGCGGCCGGCGCCGGCCAGGGTGGGGGGCGACGCGGGTCTTCGCGCCGGCCTGGGTGTGGGGGCGAGGCGGGGCGCCGTGGATCACGGGTGTGGCCGTTGCGCACGGGACACGGGGACGGGCCGCACCTACCCTTGTGGCATGCGCACCCCCTTCGACCCGCTGGTCCGCGAGCTGCGGCACTTCGGCAGTGCGCAGTTCGTCGACCAGGTGCCGCGGGACCACCGGGTGACCACCGCGGAGCTCCGCCGTCGACAGCTGGTGGTGGCCTGCACGCTGCTGGTGGGGATCGTGTTCCTCGGCTGGTCGCTGCGCTCGGCGCCGGGGGCGCCGTCGTTCTACGGAGCCGCCGCCGCACTGGCCGTGACCTGGACCGCCGGCTCCTTCGCCTCCGGACCGCTGCACTTGGGGCGCAACCACACCCGGTCCGGCCAGCACTACGTCCGCCCGGTGGTGCAGCCGGTGCTGGTGGCCCTGGGGATCATCGTGGTGTTCGTCGTCGGAGCCCTGGTGGCCGCCCGCATCCCACTGCTGGAGGAGAGCGTCAACGCGGTGCTCGACCACGCCCGATTGGGCTACCTGCCGTTGGTGGTCGCACTGGCCCTGGTGAACGGGGTGGCCGAGGAGCTGTTCTTCCGGGGGGCGCTGTACTCGGCCACGCCCCGGTACCCGGTCACGGTGACCACGGTGGTCTACACGCTCACCACGATCGCGACCGGGTCGCTGGGCCTGGTCCTGGCCGCCGCCGTGCTCGGTCTCGTGGTCGGCCTGCAACGTCGGGTCACCGGCGGTGTGCTGGCACCAGTGATCGTGCACTGCGTGTGGTCGCTGGGGATGCTGCTGGTGCTGCCGACGCTCATGGAACGCGCGGTCTGAGTGCACCCACGGGCCGGGCGTGAGCGCGCACCGGCCGGGCGTGAGCGCGCACCGGCCTGGCGTGAGCGCGCACCCCACCCCAAGCGCCCCTACGCTGAGGATTATGGACACCGCCGCCACCGGACCACAGATCCGCCCCTCGACCGCTGATGGCACGACGTCCGGGACCGCCACCACCCCCGGGATCGCGCTGGTCACCGGTGCCACCGGGTACATCGGCTCCCGCCTGGTGCCCGCGCTGCTCGCCACCGGGTGGCAGGTGCGGGTGCTGGCCCGCTCCCCGGCGAAGCTCGAGGGCCGCCCCTGGGCGGACCGGGTGGAGGTCAGCGCCGGGGACGCGACCTCGGATGAGGACCTCGCCGAGGCCCTGGACGGCGTCGACGTGGCCTACTACCTGCTGCACTCCATGGACGGCGAGGGGCACTTCATCGAGCGCGAGCAGGCGATGGCCACCACCTTCGCCGACGCCTGCGACGAGGCGGGGGTGGGCCGCATCGTCTACCTGGGCGGCATGTACCCCCTGAACGAGCCGCTCTCGGAGCACCTGTACAGCCGCAAGGCCGTGGGCGACGTGTTCCTGGCCGCCCGCACCCCGGCCGCCGTGCTGCAGGCCGCCGTCATCGTGGGTGCCGGCTCGGCGAGCTTCGAGATGATCCGCCACCTCACCGACCGGCTGCCGGTGATGGTGGCCCCGGCCTGGCTGGCCAACCGCATCCAGCCGATCGCCGTCGCCGACGTGCTGCACTACCTGGTGGGCGCCGCGTCGCTGCCGACCGAGGTGAACCGGGCGTTCGACGTGGGCGGTGACGAGGTGCTGGAGTTCCGCGACATGCTGCAGCGCTACGCACAGCGTGCCGGTCTGGCGAGGCGCCGCATCGTGCTGGCGCCGGTGATGACCCCGTGGCTCGCCAGCCACTGGGTGGGCGTGGTGACCCCGGTGGATGCCGGGGTGGCCAAGCCGCTGGTCGGCTCTCTGGTGCACGAGGTGGTGGTCAAGGACGGGCGCGCGCTGGAGCAGTTCACCGGCGCCCCGTCCGGCGGCCACACGCCGTTCGACACCGCCGTGGACCGCGCCCTGGACCGGTCCGATGCGGTGGACGCCCCACCGGTGGGCGAGGACGACCTGGCCGAGGACCCCGCCCACGCGACGCCCGCCGACCCGGCCTGGGTGGGCCGTCAGCCGCGGACCGAGACGTGGCGCACCGCCGTGGACGCCCCGGCCGACCGGGTGTGGGAGGTCGTCTCCTCCCTGGGCGGGCAGACCGGGTGGTTCGTGCCGGACTCGCTGTGGTCGATGCGGGGTCGCGTCGACACGCTGGCCGGCGGCCCGGGGCACCGCCACGTCCGCGACCACGCCGACCTGCGCGAGGGCGACCGGGTGGACTCCTGGCGCGTCGAGGAGGTGGGCGACCAGAACGGTGGGCGGTCGGTGCGGCTGCGCTCGGAGATGCGTCTGCCGGGCACCGCGCGCCTGCGGTTCACCGTCACCCCCGCGCCGGGCGACGACGGGCGGTCGGTGTTCGAGCAGGAGGTCGTGTTCGTGCCCCGCGGGCTCGGCGGGGAGGCCTACTGGTGGGGCCTGTTCGCCGCCCACCACGCCCTGTTCACGCAGATGCACGAGGGCATCGTCAAGGCCGCGAACCGCGGCTGACACGGAGGCTGCCCGACCGGTCGTGGCGCGCGGCGGCGAGCGCTCAGCGCGGGGTCGCGTCGGCGCCGGCGCGGCGGACGGTCTCGTCCAGCGTGACGCCCGCCTCGACGGTCACCACGCGCTGACCAGGCCGATCCCCTCGGCCGCGAACGCCCGCAGCACCGCGCGGATCACCGCGTCCTTGGCCTCCCGAGTCTCGAGCTGCCGGGCGCCGGACCAGAAGGGCAGCTCGGTGGTGACCGCCCCGGTGACCACCTCGGCGGCCAGCACCTGCGGCGCCGGGTCGGCGTGCACCTGGGGGACCGACAGCATCGCGGCCAGAGCCACCTCGCGCGCCCGGTCCTGGTCGGTGGCGAGGTCCAGGTCGACCGTCACCGTGGTGCGCACCCGTTCGTACCCGGTCTGCACGGTCACCACCTGGGAGGGCACCAGGCTGTTCGGCAGCAGCAGCTGCCGGCTGTCGAACGAGCGGATCACGGTGGAGCTCAGACCGATGTCCTCCACCGTCCCGCGCACGTCTCCCACGTGCACCTGGTCGCCGACGTTGAACCGGTCGCGGGCCAGGATGACGATGCCGGCGAACATGGTGCCCAGCACCGTCTGGAAGGCGATACCGGCGGCGATCGAGACGATGCCGATGCCACCGATGAGGTCCACCGGCTTGATGCTGGGGAAGACCATCGTGAACGCCACGCCGAGCGCCAGGAGCGCCACGGCCCACCCGACGATGCTGCCGAACACCCGCACCGCCGAGGCGCCCCGACCGCAGGCCCGCAGCACCCAGCGGACCACCAGGCGGGCACCAGACCCACGGCCAGCACCACGGCGCCCAGCAGCAGCGCGTCCAGGGTGATGACCGGCAGCCGCAGGGCCTCCAGAGTGGACTCGGCGTCATCCATGTCCTGACCGCAGTGGGCGTGGCAGGCTGGGGCCCATGCGCCACATCACCTTCTCCGAGCACGGCGGTTCCGAGGTCCTGCAGGTCACCGAGTCCCCCGACCCCACCCCGGGGCCCGGTGAGGTCGTCGTCGAGGTGGCCCGGGCGGGCGTCAACTTCATCGACACCTACTTCCGTCAGGGCACCTACCCGGTGGAGCTGCCCGCCACGGCCGGCAACGAGGGTGCGGGGCGGGTGGCGGCCGTCGGAGAGGGCGTCACCGACGTGGCCACTGGCGACCGGGTGGCCTGGTGCCTGGTGAACGGGCAGGGCTACACCACCCACGCGGTGGTGCCGGCCGAGAAGGTGGTGCCGGTGCCCGACGGCGTCTCCGACGAGCAGGCCGTGGCCGCCCTCGTGCAGGGCACCACCGCGCACGTCCTGGCCCGCGAGGTGTGGCCGCTCGAGGCCGGCGACACCGTGCTCGTGCACGCGGTGGCCGGCGGCGTGGGGCTGCTGCTCACGCAGATGCTGACGGCCGACGGCGTGGAGGTCATCGGCACCTGCTCCACGGACGCCAAGGCCGAGGCGGGCCGCGCGGCCGGCGCGGCGCACGTGGTGCGCTACGACCGTGAGGACGTGGCCGACCGGGTGCGGGAGATCACCGGTGGGCGCGGGGTGAAGGTGGCGTTCGACGGCGTGGGGGCCAGCACCTTCGACGCCTCGATGGCGAGCCTGTCCCCCCGCGGCCTGCTGTGCCTGTTCGGGGCCGCGAGCGGACCCGTGCCGCCGGTGGACCCGCAGCGGCTCAACGCCGCCGGGTCGGTCTACCTGACGCGGCCGACCCTGCACACCTTCGTGAGCACCCGCGAGGACCTGCTGCGGCTCACCGGGGACGTGCTCGCACAGGTGGCCGACGGGTCGCTGCGCCTCACCATCGGCGAGACCTACCCGCTGGCCGAGGCCGCCCGCGCCCAGGACGACCTCGCCGGGCGCCGCACCAGCGGCAAGTTGCTGCTCGACCCCACCGCCTGAGCCGGCACCCTCCGGGAACCTTTCAGACCCACCGCGACGTCGTAGTGGGTCTGAAAGGTTCCCGGAGGTGTGGGGCCCGCGAGGAGGGGCGCGGAGGGCAGGGGGCGCGGCGGGGATCAGCGGCAGAAAGGCGCACGGCCGGCGCAGCGGGCACCCATGACTGCCGTCACGGTGAGGACGTGACGGCAGGGGCAGGTGCCAGGAGGCCCGCCGCAGCACGGTGGGTCCATGGACACCCCCACCACCGCCCCGACCCAGCGACCACACCCTGACGCGGCGCCCACGACCGCCGGCGCCGCCCCCGCCAACGCCGCCAGCACCTCTGGCGCACCCTCCGCCGGTGACCCGGTGCTGGAGCTCGCCGGCGTCACCAAGGCGTTCGGCCGGGGCACCCGGCGCGTCGAGGCCGTCCGCGGCGTGGACCTCACGCTCCGCCGCGGCGAGGTGGTGGCCCTGCTCGGCCACAACGGTGCCGGCAAGTCCGTGACGCTCGACCTGGCCATGGGTCTCCAGGCCCCCGATGCCGGCACGGTGCGCCTCTGCGGTGAACCACCGGCCACCGCGGTGCGTCGCGGCCGCCTCGGCGCGATGCTGCAGACCGGCTCCCTGCTCACCGACCTCACCGTCGCCGAGACCGTCCGCGCCGTCGGCGCTCTGCACCGCACCACCCGCCAGCGCTGCGAGGAGGTCATGGCCCGCACCGGCCTGGACCCCCTGGCCGGCCGGCGCGTCGGCAGGTGCAGCGGTGGCGAGCAGCAGCGCCTCCGCTTCGCCCTGGCCCTGCTGCCCGACCCCGACCTCCTCGTGCTCGACGAGCCCACCGCGGGCATGGACGTCACGGCACGCCAGGAGTTCTGGGGCACCGTCACCCAGGAGGCGCACGCCGGGCGCACCATCGTCTTCGCCACCCACTACCTCGCCGAGGCCGAGGAGTACGCGCCCCGCACGGTGCTCATGGCCAGCGGGCGCGTCATCGCCGACGACGCCACCGCCGCCGTGCGCAACCGGGTGCCCGGCCGCATGCTGCGCTGCACGGTGCCCCGGGCCGATGCGGTGCTGGGCACCCTGGCGGGCGACCCCACCGTGGTGGACGCGCGCGCCACCGCCGAGGACCGCCTCGAGCTGCGCACCACCGACTCCGACCGCCTGGCCGCCCTGGCCCTGCAGCAGTGGGGCGCCCGCGAGCTCGAGGTGGTGCCGCTGGGCCTCGACGAGGCCTTCGCCGAGCTCACCCGCACCGCCAGCACGAGCACCGCCAGCACCCCGTCCGCAACGACCCCCAGGAGCACCCCGTGAGCATCCCGTTCTCCCCCACCTACCTGCGCATCGACACCGTGCGCATCCTGCGCAACGTCTCCAACCTCGTGTTCACCATCGGTCTGCCGGTGTTCATGTACCTCGTGTTCTCCAGCGGCCAGACCGGTGACTTCCAGCTGCCCGGCGGCAACGGCGCCGCCCTGGTGGCGGTCAACCTCGCCACCTACGGGGCGTGCACCGCATGTGCGGCCATCGGCGCCCTGACCGCCTGGGAGCGCCAGCAGGGCTGGACCCGCCAGGTGCTGCTCACCCGACTGAGCCCGGTCGGGTTCGCCGTGCAGAAGCTGCTCACCGCCCTGCTCGTGGCCGCGGTGCCGATGGTGGTGGTGCTCGGCATCGCCGCGTCCACCGGCGCCGAGGCGTCCTGGCAGACCTGGCTCACCGCGGGCGTGACCGGCTGGCTCGGTTCCTCCCTGTTCGCCCTGTTCGGCCTGCTCGTGGCCCTGGTGATGCGGTCGGACTCGGCCATCGGCATCGCGTCCGGGTCGCTCGTGGTGTTCGCCTTCCTGGGCAACATCTTCATGCCCCTCTCGGGCTGGCTGCTCGACCTGGCGCGCTTCACGCCCATGTTCGGCGTGGCCAACGCGGCCAGCCGCCCCGTCACCCACGGGTGGCTCGATCGGACCACCCAGGTGCCGCTGTGGCAGCCGTGGGCGACGATGGGCGCATGGTTCCTGGTGCTGGGGGTGGCGTGCGCCCTGATGATGCGGCGGACGGGCGGACGGGCGTGAGCTCCCCCGCCGCCTCCGGTCCCGACCCGTGGCAGCGCTGGTCACTGGCCATCGCCCTGTCGTTCATGGTCTTCCTGGTCTTCCCCGCCATGGCCGCCTTCCGGGCCCCCGTCGGGTGGGAGGCGCAGGGGCTCACCCTGGCGGCGGTGCTGGCCTTCGCGGTGGTCTACCTCGTGGGCTACTCCGAGTGGCGCCCGTGGCTGGTGCTCTGCGCCCTGCTCGCGCTCACCGCGGCCACCGTGCCCGTGCTGGGCCCCGGCGCCCTGGGCCTGGTGCCCTACGTGGGCGTGCACTGCGCCCTGCAGCTGCCCCGCCCGGCCCACCTGCCCGTCGCCCTGGGCGCGGCCGCCACCCCGCTGCCGATGCTGCTCACCCCCTGGCCCGATGCCGCGTGGTTCGCCCTCCTGACCCTGCCGGTGACCTCCGGGATGCTCGCGGTGCGCCAGATGATCCACCGCGGCACCGAGCTGCAGGAGGTGGAGACCGCCTGGGCCGTCTCCGCCGAGCGCGAGCGCGTGGCCCGCGACGTGCACGACGTGCTGGGGCACTCGTTGACCGCCATCGTGCTCAAGGCCGACCTGGCCGAGCGCCTCATCGGCCGGGACGACGAGCGCGCCCGCGCCGAGGTGGCCGAGGTGGCCGCGCTCGCCCGCACCGCCCTGGGCGAGGCGCGCTCCACCGTGGTGGGGCTGCGCTCGCCGCAGGTGGAGGCCGAGCTGGACCGTGCCGCCGACCTGGCCCGCAGCGCCGGCGCCGTGCTGGCCGTGGAGGGCAGCGCCACCGCCGTGCCGCCGCGCTTCCGCCCCGTCACCGCGTGGGTGCTCCGCGAGGCCGTGACCAACGTGGCCCGCCACGCCGGGGCCGCGCACGTGACGGTGCGCCTGGCCGCCGACCGGGTGGAGGTGCAGGACGACGGTCGTGGCCTGCCCGAGGGGGCTCACACCGCCGAGGGCTCGGGCATGCGCGGCATCCGCGAGCGCGTGGCCTCCCTCGGGGGCACCGTCACCTGGTCCGATGCCGCTCCCGGCACCCGGCTGGTGCTCACCTTCCCGACCGGCGCGGCCTCGCCGACCGGTGCCGCGCCGGCCGGCGGCGCGACGACCACCCCGACCCCGCAGGAGGCCCCCCGATGATCCGTGTGCTCGTGGTGGACGACCAGGCCCTGGTGCGCGGCGCCCTGGCGGCCCTGCTCGACCTGGAACCCGACCTGCACGTGGTGGGCCAGGTGTCCGACGGCCCGTCCGCCGTGCAGTTCGCCGCCGAGCAGCCAGTGGACGTGGTGCTGCTGGACATCGAGATGCCCGGCGGGAGCGGCATCGACGCCCTGCCCGAGCTGGTGGGCCACCCCGAGGGGCCCCGCGTGCTGGTGGTCACCACCTTCGGCCGGCCGGGTTACCTGCGCCGCGCCCTCGACGCCGGGGCCAGCGGCTTCGTGGTCAAGGACTGCCCGCCGGCCGAGCTGGTGGAGGCCGTGCGTCGCACCCACGCCGGGCTGCGCACCGTGGACGCCGAGCTGGCCGCGGCCTCGATGCTGGCCGGCCCCAACCCGCTCACCCCGCGGGAGACCGACGTGCTGCGGCTGACCTCTGCCGGCAAGGGGGTCGCCGAGATCGCCGGCGAGCTGTTCCTCTCGGCCGGCACGGTGCGCAACCACCTGTCCTCCGCCATCGGCAAGACGGGGGCACGCACCAGCGCCGGGGCGGCCACCACGGCCCGCGAGAACGGCTGGCTGTAGGAGCCCTCAGCCACGCGGGTGTCGGGCCCCGCGTGGGCGCACCCGCGCTCAGGCGCCGGGCAGGAACTCGCGCAGCAGCTCCGGCACGGGGTGGTCCCCGGCCACCAGACCGTACGGACGGGCGCCGGTGTAGAGGTCGGACTCCAGGCGCACCTGGGCGCGCTCCCACAACCGCCCGAAGCGCACGTCGTCCTCGGCCCGGAGGTACTGGTTCCCACCGGGGCCGAGCGTGAGCTCGCCCATGACGACACCGCGGGTGGTGGCGTACAGGTCCACCCGGAGGAAGGGCAGGGGCGCCACCCTCGACAACCTGCGGGCGGTCTCCAGGATCTCCGGCAGCTGGGGTGAGAGCGGGATCGACTGGTCCACGCGCTCCTTGCGCCACACGGCATCCCGCCCCTCATGGTCGAAGTAGCGGAAACGCACCCCCTCGGAGAACCCCTCCACCCCGAAGTGCGTGTGGGTGCGGCGCACGAAACCGCCGCCGATCTCGCCGTAGAAGCAGTACACCTTGTAGTCGTGGGGGATGCTGCCGAACCCGTCGTCGCCCACGAGCATCTCCTCGGCGTACCAGGGGCCACGGAGTCCCGGCCTCGACGTCACCCAATCGATCACCTCGGACGCGCTGAGGCTGCGCGAGGAGTCGTCGGTTACCTCGTAGCGGTCGGGGTGACCCGGCTGCCGCCGCAACGGGATCACCCCCCGGCTGCCGGCGCTCCGGTTCGCCTTGAGCACGAAGGTGTCGGGCAGGCCCGAGAGGTCGATCTCCTCGGGGGCGCGCCAGAGTCCGTGGATGGTCGGCACGCCGATGCCGTGGCTCGCCGCCAGCGCGAGGGCCGACAGCCGGTCGGACACCACCGGCCGGGGGTGAGGCAGACCGGTCTGCTGGACGGCATACGTGTACCGGCGCACCTCGAAGAGCTTTGCCACGAAGCTCGCGTATGCCCGAGGGTCACCCTTCTTCGTGCCACCGGTGTTGCGGAAGCCGGCGCTGCGCAGGCGGTCCTGCACCGCAGGTGGCAGCACCGCCCGGGGCATCGCGTTGGGGGCGTCGACCACCGCCCGCATCGCGCTGGCCTGTTCGAGACGGCCCCTCACCCGGGTGAGCTCGGAGCGCACCTCGGACAGCTCCGCGTGGGCCCGGGACAGTTCGTCCTCGCGTTGCGAGAGCTGGCCCCCGCATCGGGCGAGCTGCTCCTCCAGCTGCCTCCTGCGCTCCGCTCCAGGGCGCAGTCGTCGGGCCAGGGAGCGGAGCCGGGAGGAGGTCATGGGGCCAGAGGTTATCCCTGGGGGCACTCCCGCGGCGCGTCGTCGGCCTACTCGTTCGTCTCGTCGTCGTACGCCACCGGCTCGCCGTCCTCGTCGGTGCGCTGGTACCAGGCCGTGTACTCCTCGGCGGTGGACTCGAAGTCCCGGCCGGCCGCCCACTGCCCGGCCTCGCCGTGCGCCGGCTCCACCGCCAGCTTGCAGTCGTCGCCGTACTCGGTGACGCCCTCGCGCACCGCGTTCTCCAGCGCCTGCTGCCGGAACTCGCGGCGGATCATCATCGGGTCGGTGGAGAAGTCGCGCAGCACGGCCACGCACATGCCGATCATCACCACGGCGAAGGGCAGCGCCGAGACGGTGACCAGGTTCTGCAGGCCGGTGAGGGCCGTGGCCCCGCCGATGAGCAGGATCACCACGGCGATGCCGTTGAACAGCCAGCCGAGGTTGGCCATGACCCAGGTGAGCATGGCGGTGGTCACGCGGGTGACCTGCGCGGCATCGGACAGCCCCCAGGCGATGAAGGCCAGCACCGCGGCGGCGGACGTGCCGAGCACCACCTTGTCGATGCCGTAGCGCACCTTCTGGTCCTCCACCGAGACACCGGGCACGATCGCCGGGTGGATTCTGTGCGGGTAGGAGACCTCGCGCAGGAACCGGCGCCGGCGGCCGTGGGGGTCCGGGGTGGCGGCGTGCGCGCCGGCGGCGTCACGGCGTCGGGGTCCACCGGTGGGTGGGGTGGGTATGGGGTGCCTCCGGGGGTCGGTCGGGGTCGACCCCACGGTATGTCCCGGCCGGTCGCGGATTGGGCCCACTCCGCGCCCGGGTGCTAGGCAGGGGGGATGAACACCGCACCGAGCACCGGACCCGTCCGCACCTCGAAGCGCCTGCTGGCCCTCGCGGTCCTGCCCGCCGCCCTCGCCCTGGGCGCCTGCGGCGGGGGTGAGGAGTCCACCGGGACGAGCACGAGCCCCTCCGCCGAGGCCCCGGCGGAGACGAACGCGGAGACGCCCGGCGGGGAGTCCGCGCCCGGCGGGGAGTCCGTCGACGCCGAGGGCTCCGCCGCCCCGGAGGACGCCGGGTCCGACCCGGAGTCCGACCCGTCGGAGGCGGCTGCCGGCCAGGACGGCGCCCTGGACATCGCGACCTTCAAGGACATGGAGGGCATCGACACGAAGGTCAAGAAGCTCTCCGCCACGGACGCCTGCGGCTACTGGCAGGGCGCCATGAGCGACCCGGCCTCCCTGGACGCACCCGCGGAGGGCGCGCAGGGCCTCAAGGACCTGGCCAAGGTCTCCCCGCCGGCGGTGGGCAAGGCCCTCACCGGCCTGGCCGGGGCGATGGAGAAGGCCAAGGGCCCGCAGGACCCGAAGATCGGCCAGCAGCTGGGCAAGGTCGAGCAGGCCTGCATGGGCGGCTGACGCCCGTCCTCGACGCGAGGGGCCGCACCCGGGTGGGTGCGGCCCCTCGCGTGCCTGATGGCGTGTCCGGCGGCTCAGGCCTTCTTGGGCAGGTAGCGTCGCAGCACCTCCGGCACCGGGTGGTCGCCGGCCAGGATGGCGTAGGGGCGCCCGTTGTGGGCCAGGTCGATCTGCAGGCGCATCTCGGCCTCCTCCCACATGCGGCCCAGGCGTGCGTCCTGCAGCGGCAGCAGGTCGGTGACGTGGCTGCCGGGCATGAGGGTGATCTCCCCCATCACCACGCCCTGCGGGGTGCCGTACAGGTCCACGCGCACGAACGGCAGCGGCACCGCCCGGGAGAGCACCTTCGCGGCCTCGAGCATCTCCGGCAGCAGCGGGCTCAGCGGCACGTCACGGCGCGAGGCCCCGGTGCGCATCTCGATGTCCTGCCCCTCGCCGTCCACGTAGCGGAACTCCTGGGCGTCCATCCAGCCCTCGGCGCCGCGGTGCATCGGGGCGTGGCGGGTGAAGGCGAAGCCCACCTCGCCGTAGAACGAGAAGAACTTGTAGTCCATGGGCAGGCCGGCCCCGCCCACGTCGGAGACGAGCAGCTCCTCGGCGAACCAGGGGCGGGAGAGCTTCTTGTCCGTGGTGAGGTTGTGGATGATCTCCGCGCCGGTCAGGCGGCGGCGGGTCTCGTCGGCCACCTCGTAGGTGTCGGCCAGCCCGGGCACGCGCCGCACCGGGTAGACCCCGCGCGAGCCGGCGCCGCCGTTGGACTTGAGCACGAACTCGTCCGGCAGGCCCGCCAGGTCGATCGCCTCGGGGGTGCGCCACACGGCGTGGACGTGCGGCGGACGCACCCCGTGGCTGGCGGCCAGGGCGAAGTTCTCGAGCTTCTTGGGGATCTGGCGGCGCGGGTGGTTCTTGAGCCCCTGGTCGGACAGGCGCTTGCGGTAGCGGCGGGCCTCCAGCAGGTGGGTGGCGAAGCTGCCGTAGGCGCGCGGGTCGCCGGCGGTGGTGCCCGCCGAGGGCTCGTGCCCGGCACGCTTCAAGGCCTTGACGAGGTCGCCGCCGAGCTCGGCGCGGGGCGCGGCGCCGTCGGCGTCGCGGACGAGTGTGGTGTGGGTGCCCAGCTGCTTCTGGCCGCACGGCAGCTGGATCGGGTCCGGGCGCTTGGCGGCCTCGCGGAGGCGCTCGACCTCGGCCTCGGCCTTCCGCGCCCGCTCCTCGGCGGCACGGCGGGCCTCCTCGGCATCGGCCAGGCGGGCCTCGAGCGTCTCGGCGGACCGCGCCCGGGCGGTGGCGCTGCCCTCGAGCTCGGCCGCACGCTGCTCGGCGGCGCGGCGGGCGGCCTTCTCGGTGCGGGCGGTCTCGCGCCACTCGGCGATCTTCTCGTCACGCCACTTGATGGCGGGCAGGTCCCGCAGCGTCTGTCGGAGCATGGGTGCAGGGTAGGCCGCCGCGCACCACCGCGCCGCCCTCCCGCGGGGGGAGGGCGCCGCTCAGTCGGCCTGGGGCAGGTAGGGCCGCAGGATCTCCGGCACCGGGTGGTCACCGGCGATGTTGCGGAAGGGCCGGCCGTTGTTGGCCAGGTCGATCTGCAGACGCATCTCGGCCTCCTCCCACATCAGGCCCAGGCGCGCGTCCTCCAGCGGGAAGACGTGCTGGCTGCCACCGGGCACCAGGGTGATCTCCCCCATCACGATGCCGCGGGTGGTGCCGTAGAGGTCCACGCGCACGAAGGGCAGGGGAACGGCCTTGGAGAGCACCTTGGCGAACTCCACCATCTGCGGCAGCTTCGGGGAGAAGGGGATGTCGGTCTGCGAGGCCGGGTCGCGGCGCAGCGGGATGTCGCGGCACTGGGCGTCGAAGTAGCGGAACTGCAGGTTCTCCTGCCAGCCCTGCGCGCCCCGGTGCATGGGGGCGCGGCGCGCGAAGCCGTAGCCCACCTCGCCGTAGAAGGCGTAGATCTTGATGTCGGCGGGCAGCGGGTCGTCGCCCATGTCGGCCACCAGCATCTCCTCGGCGAACCAGGGGCCCAGCAGCTTGCGGTCGGTGGTGAGGTTCCTGACCACCTCGGCCCCGGTGATCCGGCGGCGTGTGGTGTCGTTGACCTCGTAGAGGTCGCGGGCGGCGTCCACGCGGCGCAGCGGGTACACGCCGCGCGAGCCGGCACCACCGTTGGACTTGATGACGAACTCCTCGGGCAGCTCCGAGAGGTCGATCTCGTTCTTGCGGGTCCAGATGCGCAGCACGTTGGGCGGCTGCACGCCGTGGCTGGCACCCAGGGCCAGGTTCTGCAGCTTCTTGGGGATGGCGCTGCGCGGGTGGTTCCGCAGGCCCTGGCTCTGCAGGTGCATCCGGCGGCGGCGGGCCTCGTAGAGGTGGTCCACGAAGCTCGGGTAGGCGCGCGCGTCGCCCGGGGCGGCGCCGACGGTGCCGGGGTACCCGGCATCGTTCAGGGCCTTGACCTGACGGCGGGAGAGTTCGGCGCGCGGCAGGGTGCCGGGCTTGTCGCGGGTGAGGGTGGCGCCGTCGAGGTCGTCGCCGGGCTCCACTCCGGTGACGCCGGCCGAGGCACCGCGGAGGCGCTCGATCTCGGCCCGGGCCTCGCGGAGCTCGGCCTTCTGCTGACGGGCGAGCTCGCGCCACTCGTTGATTTTCTCGTCACGCCACTTGATGGCGGGGAGGTCACGCAGGGTGCGTCGGATCATTCCCCGGACACTACCGGCCGATGCGGGCCCGACCGCACCAACGCGCCTCAGTCCACGCCGTGGTCGGCGAACCAGGAGGCCACCCGGCCCAGGTGGCGGTCCTCGGTCCAGAAGGCCGGCTGGGAGTGGTCGGCGCCGGGCACCACGTCGAGGCGGGAGTCGACGCCCTTGTCGCGCAGGGCCTCGTGCATCTGGCGTGACTGGGCGGCGGGGGCCACGCAGTCGGCGTCGCCGTGCAGCAGGTAGGTGGGGGCCGTCCTCGGGCTGGCCAGGGCCACGGGCGAGGCGGTGCGGCGCAGCCGGTCGCGCACGGCGGGGTCGGTGGCGTCGTGCATGAGGATGTGGTCCTCGGCGGCCGTGGCCTTCGGGCAGCCCATGGCCCGACGCTGCTTCTTGCCGGTGAGCGGATCGTAGATGCCGAAGTAGCCGACCACGGCGTCGACCGTGCCCGGGTGCGTGGCCGACTCCAGCGCCACGAGGTGGCCCCCGGCCGAGTCGCCGAAGAGGCCCACCTGCCGGCCGGCGCCCTGGCTGCGGGCCTTCTTCACCGCAGCGGTCACGCCGGCGTGCACGTCGTCCTTGGTGGCCGGCCAGGGGTGCTCGTCGGCCTTGCGGTACTCCACGGTGGCCACCCACAGGCCCTGGTCGTGCAGACGCTGCACCACCCGGTTCTTGCGGGAGGACTCGTCCATGAACGCGTCGGCGCGGCCGCCCACCCAGCCGCCGCCGTGCACGAGCACCACGACGTCCCGGCCGGGCTCGCCGGGCAGCAGGGCGTACTTCTGCTCGGCGGCGTCGCCGTAGTGGTACCAGTCGCTCCAGCCCTCGTCCGGGCTGGTGGGGCCGGACTCGCTGGGGCTCGGGCTGGGGCCGTCGGTGGGGCTCGTGCTGGAGGGGTCGGTCGGGTCGCCGGGCCCGCTGTCCGAGGGGGTCGGGGCGGAGTCGGTGGGGGCGGGCTCGTCCGTGGTCGGGGCCGAGTCGGTGGGGGCGGGCTCGTCCGTGGCCGGGGCCGAGTCGGTGGGGTCGGGCTCGTCCGTGGCCGGCGCGGTGTCGGTGGGGGCCGGCGCCGTGGGGTCGGTGGGCGCGGGATCCCCCGGGGCGGACACGGTGCCGCCGGACGGGGTGGGCGACGAGGTGGGCGCCCCCTCGGTGGGCTGCGTGGTGGTGGGCGCCGACGCACCGGGCTGCCCCGGGTCCACGACGGGGTCACCGGGCTGGGGGGCGCCGGGGGCGGAGCCGTCGGTTCCGCCGTCCGTGGGCTGCCCCGTGCCCGGGTCGTCGGACTGGGCGGACGTGCCCGGCTGGCCCGACGCGGCGGGCTGCTCCGGTGCGGGCGCGGCACCAGCACCGTCGTCGGGGTCCCCGACGCCGCCCGCTCCGTCCTCGCCGCCGGTCGCGGCCGGGTCACCCGGCTGGCCGGGCGCAGCGCTCGTGCCCTCCGCCGACGGGCCGGGCTGCGCCCCCTCGTCACCGGCTGCACCGTCACCGGAGGCGACCTCCGACGCGGCGGGCTGCCCCTCTCCCCCGGACGGCGCCGCGGTGACGGCCGTGGTGGGGCCGGCAGCCCCCTCGCCCGGGAGGCCTCCGCCACACCCGGTGACAGTCAGGGCGGCACACACGGCGAAGACGGTTGTCTGCATCGGGGAGGTGGTCACGACGGTCCTCTCGGGCAGGGGTTCTCGGGACGGTCAGGGTGCGGGCGGCTCGCCTCCCGGCCCGCACAGGCCCTCCACCGTAGCCGCCACCAGGTGCACGTCGAGCTGCCCCGGCGCGCTGGCCGCGCCCGCGTGGGCGAAGGTGAGGAACCCGCCACAGGCCGGCCCCACCAGCCGGGTGACCTGCCCCGCCGCGCCCATGCCCAGCATCGCGACGGGGACGCCCGAGGTGCTCACCCGGTCCAGGACGGCGAGCAGCTCGAGGGCCGCCGGGGTGTCCGCGGGCGTGGTGGCGAGCTTCACCGCATCGGCCCCGGTGGCGCGCAGGTCGGCCACCTGCTGCTCCAGCTCGGCCTCCGGCGCCTGGCCGGACCAGTCGTGGTGGCTCACCAGGCGGGGCACGCCGGCGGCGCGGAGGGCGGCCAGGGCGGCGTCGCGCTGCGGGTGGTCGAGCTCCACGTCCACGAGGTCCACCCCCGGCAGGTCCGCGAGTCGCTCCACGAGGGCGAGGTACTCCTGCGGCGTGGCGTGCCCCTCGCCGCCCTGCCCGGCGGTGCGGTAGGTCACCAGCAGCGGCACCCCGTCCAGGGCCTCGACGAGGCGTGCCAGCAGGTCCGGCAGGTCGGTGAGCAGGTCGGCCACCGGCGCGGCGAGGTGGTCCACCCGCCACTCCACGAGGTCGGCCGGGCCCGAGCACGCCCGCGCGGCCGAGGCCAGCACCTCCTCGGGGGTGGAGCCCATCACGGGCACGGCGACGGCGGGGGCACCGGGGCCGAACGAGCGGGCGCCCACCCGGACGCGGGGGACGGGGGCGGTCTCGGTGGCGCGGTCGGCGGAGCTCATCGCCTCAGCCTGCCGCGCCGGAGGCGGCCCCAGCGGCCGGGGCGTGCTCGTCCACGAAGTCCAGCACCGCCGGCAGCGTGGTGCCGTCGGTGAACGCCGGCCCGCCGTGCCCCTGGCCCGGCAGGCTCACCAGCTCCACCGGCACGTGCGCGTCGGCCAGGGCGTCGTGCATCTGCTGCGACTGCTCCGGCGGCACGATGCAGTCGTCCTGGCCGTGCAGCAGCACCATCGGCGGGGAGTCCGGGGTCACCCGGTGCACCGGCGAGGCGGCCCGGGCGCGCTCCAGCTGCTGCGGGGTGGTCGGCTCGGTGCCGAACACGTTGGGTGCCCCCACGTCCACCTGCGGGCAGCCGCGGGCCGTGCGCTGGCCGGCCGAGGTGGTGAAGTCGTGCAGCCCGTAGTACGCGGCCACCACGTCCACCTCGCGCGGGTGCGTGGTGCCCTCCAGGGCGGCCAGGTGCCCGCCGGCGGAGTCGCCCGCCAGCAGCAGGCGGGCGTCGGCGCCCTGCTCGCGCGCCGCGCGGACGGCGTGGCGCGTGGCAGCGTGCACGTCGTCGGCGGTGGCGGGCCACGGGGCGCGGTCGGCGTACCGGTACTCCACGGCGGCCACCCACCACCCGTCGTCATGCAGGGCGCGCACCAGGGCGTTGAGGGGCGATGCGGGGTCCACGTAGGCGCCGGCGGTGCCGCCCACCCAGCTGCCGCCGTGCACGAGCACCGCCACGCCGCCGTCCTGCTCACCGGGCAGCATCAGGTAGCGCTGCCGCTCGTCGGGGCCGTAGGACACCCAGTCCGACCAGGTGGCCGCCTCGCCGTCCGGTGCGGTGACGGTCGCCGGCGAGGCCGGGTCGGGCGCGGTGGGGCCGCCCCCGTCGTCGGAGCACGCGGCCAGCACGAGGCAGGCGGCGGTGAGCGAGGCGAGGGGGGCGAGGCGGTGGCGGGTGGGCACGGTGTGAGTGTCGCGCCCTCGGCCGGGTCGTTCCAACCCGGGACGTCGCCCCTGCTCGCCTATCCTTCGCTCGATCGACCAGACGCCCCTGGGGCCACACCCCACCGGCGGGCCCGACCCGGGGAGACCACGTGACCACCGCGCGCCGCCGCACCCCCGCACGCTCCGTCGCCCCGGTGAGCGGCCGAGGACGACGCCCCGCCCCGCGGGGCCCGCGCGTGCGCCCCCTGCCCGACCGCGTGCGCCGCGTGCCCGCCCCCGGCACCCGGGCGGCGGCCCAGCGCGACACACAGCGACCGGCCACCCCGGCCACGGCCCCCACCGGGTTCCGCCCCGACATCGAGGGCCTGCGCGCCGTGGCGGTGCTCTCGGTGATGGCGTACCACGCCGGCCTGCCCTTCGTGCCCGGCGGCTTCTCGGGCGTGGACGTGTTCTTCGTGCTCTCGGGCTTCCTCATCACCGGCCAGCTCCTCAAGGAGGTGCGCTCCACCGGCACGGTGGACCTGCCGGCCTTCTACGGGCGCCGCTTCAAGCGCCTGCTGCCGGCCGCCACCCTCGTGCTGGCGTTCACCGCCGTGGCCTCCTGGCTGCTGCTGCCGTCCACTCGGTGGCGCGAGATGTGGGGCGACGTCGCGGCATCGGCGCTGTACGTCGTCAACTGGCGCCTGGCCGACCGCTCCACCGACTACCTCGCCGAGGACTCCCAGCCCTCCCCGGTGCAGCACTACTGGTCGCTCGCGGTGGAGGAGCAGTTCTACCTGCTGTGGCCGCTGGTGCTGCTCGGCGTGGCGATGGTGGTGCGCCGCCAGCGCACGCGGCTGGGCCCCACGGCCGTGGGCGGGCTGCTCCTCATCGGCCTGCCGTCCTTCGCGTGGTCGTTGTGGGCCACCGCGCACACGCCGGAGTCGGCCTACTTCGTCACCACCACGCGGCTGTGGGAGCTCGTGGTGGGCGCCGTGGTGGCCTGCGGCGCCGGGTTCTGGCCGCGCCTGCGCCGCCCCGCCGCATCGGGCCTGGTGCTGCTGGGCGTGGTGCTGGTGCTGGCCGGCTTCTTCCTGGTCACGCCCGCCACCCCGTGGCCCGGCAGCGCGGCCCTGCTGCCCACCCTGGGCACCGCGATGGTGGTGGCCGGTGGCGTCTCCGGCGGGGGTGTCCTGCTGGCCGGGCTGCGCTCCGCGCCGATGGTGTGGGTGGGCGGCCTGAGCTACTCGCTGTACCTGTGGCACTGGCCGCTGGTGGTGCTGGTGGACCAGGGCCCGTTCGACGGGGACGCCCCGCTGTGGGCCACCCTGCTGGCCGTGCTGGTGGCCGTGCCGGCCGCGTGGGCGGGCCACCGGCTGGTGGAGAACCCGGTGCGCTTCGCCCCGGCGTTCAAGCGCACCCGCAACGCCCTGCTGCTGGGCGCGGGACTCACCGGGGTGACCGCCGCCGCGGCGCTGGTGGCCATCGGGTCGCAGCGGACCGAGCCGGCCGTGGACCTGACCGTCGGCCACCACGGCGCCGAGCAGCTGCTGCCCGACCCCGGTGCCGGCAGCGTGCCCGCGGACGTGGAGCCCGTGGTGCGGCCCGAGGCGTTCGCGGCCGACCCGGCATCGATCACGCCGGCGCCGACGACCGCCGTCGAGGACGTGCCGCCCACCCACGCGCGCGGCTGCCACGTGACCCAGGAGAGCCCGGACCCGGTGGAGTGCCGCTTCGGCGACCCCGAGGGCGACGTGGTGGTGGCCGTGGCCGGCGACTCCAAGGCCGACCAGTGGCTGCCCGCCCTGGACGACTGGGCGAGGCGGCGCGGGTACCTGGTGGTGTCGTACACGAAGTCGTCCTGCACCTGGGCCGACGCGCCCCTCACCCAGCACAAGGGGTACGCCAGCTGCATGGCCTGGGGCGCCGGGGTGCGCGAGCGCCTCACCGCGCTGGAGCCGGACGTGCTGGTCGTCAGCGGCGGGGCCCACGTGGCGTTTGCCGGCGGAGAGACCCGCGAGTACGGCGTGGAGCCGCTGGTGGCGGGGTACGAGCGCAACTGGCGGCCCCTCGCCGAGCGGGGGACGCGGGTGGTGGCGCTGTTGGACGTGCCCGTGCCACCGACGAAGGTGTACGAGTGCGTGGCCGAGCACCGGCAGGACGTGACGGCCTGCGACTGGCCGGCCGCCGAGGGCAAGGGCTCGCCCCCGTTGCGTGGTGCCGTGGACCGGGTGGAGGACGCCACCGTGGTGGACCTCAACGACTTCCTCTGCCCCGAGGGGACCTGCCGGGCCGTGGTGGGCGGGGTGCTCACCTACCGGCAGGGCGCGCACGTGACGGCGAGCTGGGTGCGGTCGATGCAGAAGGTGCTCGACGCGCGGTTCGACGCCGCGCTCGAGGGCCACGTGCCAGCCCGCGGCGGCGAGGGCTGAGCCGGACCACTCACCGAGGACCCCCGAACTGGACCAGGACCCCTGGGCTGGGTCAGGAACACCCCACCGTGGCGAGGGGGTCCTGACCCAGGCCGGGGGTCTCTGCGTGGGAGATGCCGGCGTGCGCTATCTCACATCACTCTGAGTTTGGAACATCCGCACGCCTGTTTACCGTTGTGCGGCGTCGACGGTGCCGACCGCACCGGCCGCACTCCCCCACCGCCCCCGAGGAGCACCCATGAGCCTGCAGCTGATCGAGATCGTCCCCGCCGACACCGCTCGCGAGGCCGTGTCCGCCCTGCTCGACCGCACGGCATCGACCCTCACCGAGGCAGGCCACGAGCTGGTGGAGGCCCAGGTGACCTCCGACCGCGGCCGTGTCTTCGTCATCGCCGAGGTGCAGGGCGAGGCCGATGCCGCGCCCGCCGCCGACCTGGCCACCGCGCTGGGCGACGCCGCCGCCGAGGTCTCCGAGCCCGCCACCGTGCGCCTCGTGGGCGCCGAGCTGGCCGACGTGAAGGCCGCCCGCCCCGCCGCCGGCTACCTGGTGGAGTGGGACATCCCCGCCGAGATCACCATGGACGCCTACCTGGCGCGCAAGAAGGCCAACGCCCCCAAGTACGCCGACGTGCCCGAGACCTCCTTCCTGCGCACCTACGTCCGCGAGGACACGGCCAAGTGCCTGTGCTTCTACGACGCCCCGGACACCGACGCCGTGGTGCGCGCCCGCGAGGCCGTGAGCACCCCCATCGACCGCCTGCACGTGCTGGACCTCGACCTGCTGCGGGGTGTGGGCCGGTGACCACCCTGGCCGCGCGCACGCACACCGGTGTGGACGCCAGCCCCGAGGACGCGCACACCGCACTGCTGGAGGCCGCGGCCGAGCACGCGGCGGCCGTGGACCGCGGCGAGCGCCCCGCCTTCACCACCCTGGCCGAGCACGGCGGCACCGCGCTGACCCTGGGCCGCGGTGACACCGCCACCGCCGGCGACCTCCGCGAGCAGGTGGCCGTGCTGCGCGCCACCGGTGCCCGGTGCCTGTCCACCGCGTTCTCGCTGTGGGGCCACCGGATGGGGGTGGAGTACCTCGACGCGGCCGGGGCGCCCCTGCCCGAGGGCGTGGAGACCGGCGCGGTACCGCTGAGCTCGGCCATGGCGCCGCTGTTCAAGAGCGCGGCCGGGCTGGGCGAGGTGTCCGTGGTGGGCACGCCCCTGCCCGACGGCGGGCTGCGCTTGGAGGGGCGGATGCCGTGGGCGTCCAACCTGCTGCCCGACGGCGAGGTGCTGCTGCCGGTGCGGCTGGAGGAGGGCGGTGCGGCGGCCGGCGGGTCCGAGGCGACCGCTGGCCCTGCGCTGGCCGTGGTCCGCGTGGCCACCGACGACCCGCGCCTGTCCGTGCGTCTGCTGTCCGGCCTCACGGCGCTGGAGGCCACCGCATCGGGATCGCTGGCCCTGGACGGCGTCCAGGTGGGCCCCGAGCGGGTGCTCACCCGCGACGCCGCCGCCCTCCGCGAGCGCGTGACGACGCCCTTCCTGGCGTTCCAGAGCGCGTTCTGCCTGGGCCTCTGCGAGGCGTCGCTCGCCGCCAGCGCGGAGTTCCTGGCGGGCCCGGAGTCGGCCGTGTTCGCCGACGACCACGCGGCCCTGTCGCGCGAGCTGGAGGAGCTCACCACCCGCCTCGAGGCCGTGGCCGCCGCCCCGGCCGAGGCCTCCCGCCGGGAGCTGGTGCGCCTGCGTCTGGCCGCCGCGCACCTCACCGGCAGCACCACCACCCTGGAGCGCCGCGTGGCCGGTGGGCGCGGCTTCGCCCTGCGCTCGGCCACCAGCCGCCGTGTGCGCGAGGCCGAGTTCCTGCCCGTGCAGTCGCCCACCGAGGGCCACCTGCGTGTGCTGCTGGGCCGGTTGGAGCAGGCGGGATGACCACCGTGCTGCGCCTGCGCGGCGTGGGCTACACCCACCCCGGTGCCGCCTCACCGGCGGTGGCCGGGGTGGACCTCGACCTCGTGGCCGGCCGCACCACCGTGGTGCTGGGGCCCTCCGGCAGCGGCAAGTCCACGCTGCTGCGGGTGGCCGCCGGACTGCTGGAGCCCACCACCGGCACCGTGGAGCGCCACCCGGCGGCCCGCCGTCCGGCCGTGGCCTTCCAGGAGCCGGCCCTGCTGCCGTGGCTCACGGTGGAGCAGAACCTCGTGCTGGGCACCGGGTTCCGCGCCAACCGGGGCGCCGGGCACCTCTCGGCGGGCGAGTTGCTGGCCGAGCTCGGCATCGAGCACCTGGCCGACGCCCGCGTGGACGAGGTCTCCGGCGGGCAGGCGCAGCGCACCGCCATCGGCCGGGCGCTGGCCGTGGACCCCGAGGTGCTGCTGCTCGACGAGCCGCTGGGCGCGCTGGACCCGGCCACGCGCGACCGCCTGCAGGGCTGGCTGGCCGACCTGCTGGCCGCTCGTTCTGTGGCGGCCCTGCTGGTGACGCACGACGTGCCCGAGGCCGTGCGGCTGGGCGACGAGATCGTGCACCTGGACGGCGCCCGGGGCGTCACCGGCCGCTGGACCCGTCCCGCCGACGATGCCGGGCGCGTGGCCCTGGAGCGCGAGCTGGCCGCCCACTACGCGCGGGACGTGGCGTGGGCGGCATGAGAAGCGTCGGCGCCACGCGGCGCGAGCTGCTCACCGCATCGGCCGCGGTGCTGGGCACGGGCGCGGCGGCCTGGGCGGGCGGCACCTGGCAGGCCGGCGACCGCCGCCCGGTGGGTGCCGGCACCCGCGAGAACCCCCTGCGCATCGGCTTCCTGCCCATCACCGACGCCGCCCCGCTGCTGGTGGGCCACGCCGGCGGGCACTTCGCCCGACAGGATGTGCACGTGGCGCCGCCGGTGCTGCTGCGCAGCTGGGCGTCGGTCACCGAGACGCTCATGGCCGGCGAGGTGGACGTGGTGCACCTGCTCATGCCGATGGCGCTGCACCTGCGCCTGGGGCTCGGGGCCGACACCACCGTCGTGGCGTGGAACCACGTGAACGGCTCGGCGCTCACCGTGGCGCCCCACGTGCGGCGGCTGACCGACCTGGCCGGCGGCACCGTGGCCATTCCGGCCTGGTGGAGCATCCACAACGTGGTGCTGCAGGAGATGCTGCGCGCCGAGGGGATGGTGCCCGTCATCCGCCGCCGACCCCGCGCCAGCCACGGCGAGGTGGCCCTGGTGCCCATGGCCCCGGCGGACATGCTGCCCGCCCTGGGCGGTGGCACGCTGCAGGGCTTCACCGTGGCCGACCCGTTCAACGCCGGCGCCGCGCTCCAGGGCGTGGGCCGCATCCACCGCTTCCTGGGCGACGTGTGGCGCCAGCACGCCTGCTGCGTCACCGTGGTGCGCGGCGACCTGGCCCGCGAGTACCCCGAGGTGCTGCAGCGCTTCACCCGCGGACTGGTGGAGGCCGGCCGCTGGACCAGCGCCCACCGCGGCGAGGCCGCCGCGATGCTGAGCCGCGAGTTCCTGCCCCAGCCGCCACCGGCCATCGCCGCCGCGCTGCACCACCACCCGCACGGGCCGAGGCCCGGCACCGCGCCGCCACAGGTGGACCACGCCGACTGGCACGGCGAGCGTCTGGACTTCACCCCGTGGCCGCAGAAGGACTTCACCACCCGGCTGGTGCAGGCCATGCGCCGCACCGTGGTGGACGCCCCCGACGCCTTCCTGCACGACGCCGACCCCGCATCGGTGCACGCCCGCGTGGTGGACGACCGGTTCGTGCGCCACTCCCTGGAGGCCCTCGACGGCCCCGACTCGCCCCTGTTGACCCCCCGCACCGAGGAGTACTCCGCATGACCCCCTCCGCCCGCGCCCTGGGGCGTGGCCTGCTCGGCGTGCTGCTGCTCGTGCTGGCCTGGTGGGTGTTCACCGCCGTGGCCGGCCGCACCGACCCGATGGCCGCCGCCATGCGCCCCGACCGCGTGCCCGGCGCCCTGGCCGAGCTGTGGGGCCGCGGCGCCCTGCTGCCGGGGCTGGCCACCAGCCTCGGCCGCCTCGCCGCGGGGGTGGCGCTGGCCGTGCTCGTGGGCGTGCCCCTGGGCGCGATGGTGGGCGCCAGCCGGTGGGTGCGCGAGACCACCGCTCCCGGCATCCAGTTCCTGCGCATGGTCTCGCCGCTCTCCTGGGCGCCGGTGGCCGTGGCGGCCTTCGGCATCGGGGCGGTGCCGGTGGTGTTCATCGTGGCCGCGGCGGCCACCTGGCCGGTGGTGCTCAACACGGCGCACGGGATCCGCAACCTGCCGCCCAGCTGGGGTGCCGTGGCGCGGACCCTGGGCGCCTCGCGCGGTGAGCTGCTGCGCTCCGTGGTGTGGCCGGGGGTGCGGCCGCAGGTGCTCACCGGCATCCGGCTGGCGCTGGGCATCGCGTGGGTGGTGCTGGTGCCGGCGGAGATGCTGGGGGTGCGCAGCGGGCTGGGGTACGAGATCCTCAACGCCCGCGACCGGCTGGCCTACGACGAGATGCTCGTGGTGATCCTGCTCATCGGAGCGGTGGGCACACTGGTGGACCTGGCCGCGCAGCGGCTGCTCTCCGGGGCGTGGGTTCCGGCGCGGCGCCGGGCCCGGGCGGGCCGCACGGTCGCCGGTGGCGGCGCCCACGCAGCACGTGACGGTGCGGGGCAGACGGGCGCGGCCCGGGACGGTGACCTGACGGTGCGGCCGGCATGAGGCACTGCACCGTGGGCGGCGTGCGGGAGTCCGGCGCGGACGCCCGGGAGCACGGCATCGAGAGGAGGACGCGCGTGGACCAGCTGGACGTACTGGGTGCCGGCCGCATGGGCCGGGCCCTGGCCGGGCGCGCGGCCGCCCGCGGGCTGGGGGTGCGCGTGCACCGGCGCCTGCACCTGATGCCGGCGGGCTCGCCCGCGGTGCCGGTGCTACTGGCCCTGCCGCTGGAGCACCTGGAGGAGCTGGACCCCGAGCTGCTGGCCGGGCGGGTGGTGGTGGACGCCATGAACGCCTGGGGCGATGCCGCCGAGCTGATGCCGGCCGCCGTGCACCCGGGTGGTACGAGCGGGGCGGTGGCCGAGCACCTGCGGCACTCGCGGGTGGTCAAGGCGTTCAACCACCTCTCGTACCACGACGTGGAGGTGGCGCCCGGTGGGGCGGGCGGCGCGGCTGGCGCGGACGGCGAGGACGGCGACCTCGAGGCGCGGGGGCCCGGTGGCGCCGACCCCGCATCGGGCCCGGACCACCGCCGCGCACTGCTCGTCGCCGGCGACGACCCGACCGCCCGCACCGTGGTGAGCGGCCTGGTGGTGGCGATGGGTTTCGCACCCGTGGAGGCGCCGCTGGCCCGCGGGCGTCTCGCCGAACCGGGCAACGTGCTCTTCGGGCAGCACCTCACCGCGGCCGGCATGCGAGCGACCCTGGCGCGGCACCCCTCCCGCGCCGCCTGAACCTGGATCTGCACCCGCCCCACCCCCTTGCGCGTTCCCGCCCCCCGCGCCGGCCGCCCGACCGGATCGGGGGGCTCGGACCGGCCAGGGCACCTACGATGCGCCCCGTGCCCGACCAGCCCCCACAGCCCCACCAGCCCGATGACGTGACCCCCGCCGACGCCACGCACGACACCGACGCCGCCGCCGAGGGCCTGGCCCCGGAGGACCCCGCCACCGACCACCCCGGCATCGACCCGGCGGACCTCGAGGCCACCCTGCGCGTGCTCGGCCAGCTGCACGAGCTGCCCAAGGGCCACCCGGACATCGAGACCGTCAAGCGCGCCGCGGGCCGCATGTACAAGGCCGTCCGCAAGGCACGCCGCGCGGAGGCCCGCCGCGCCGAGCGCCAGCCCCTGCTCGAGGCCGACCAGCGCCTCATGGAGCGCACCGCCACCGGCAGCCCGCAGCGCATCGACGACGAGACGGCCGGCATCCTGCTGGAGACCCCCACCGGCCTGGCCGGGCCCGGGCACGTCATCGGCCACCTGAACATCCCGCGCGGCTGCTACATCTGCCACCAGAAGTTCACCGCGGTCGACTCCTTCTACCACTGGCTCTGCCCGGACTGCGCCGGCGACAGCCACGCCCGCCGCGACCAGCACACGGACCTGCGCGGCAAGCGCGCCCTGCTCACCGGTGGCCGCGCCAAGATCGGCATGTACATCGCCCTCATGCTGCTGCGCGACGGCGCGGAGCTCACCATCACCACGCGCTTCCCCCGGGACGCCGCGCGCCGCTTCGCCGCCCAGCCGGACCAGGCCGACTGGATCGACCGTCTGCACATCGTGGGCATCGACCTGCGCGACCCCACCCAGGTGATCGCCCTGGCCGACGAGGTGGCCGCCGGCGGGCCGCTCGACATCCTCATCAACAACGCGTGCCAGACGGTGCGCCGCACGCCGGGTTCGTACTCCCACCTCACCGAGGGCGAGAAGCAGCCGCTGGTCGGCGACGAGCTGCGCCCCTCGATGCTGGCCTTCGACCGCATCAGCGAGGCGCACCCGGCGGCGCTGGTCGGCTCGCTGAGCGAGCACGCGGTGGCGCACGTGGAGGGGGGCGCGCTCACCGCATCGGACATGACGCGCCTGGCCCTGCGTGCCGGGTCGGCCAGCCTGGAGGCCCACCGGGCGGGCACCGCGCTGGATGCGGGGGGCCTGCTGCCGGACGTGGCCACCCAGAACTCGTGGACGCAGAAGGTGCAGGAGGTGGACCCGATGGAGCTGCTGGAGGTGCAGCTGTGCAACTCGGTGGCACCGTTCCTGCTGGTGAGCCGCCTGCGCCCGGCGCTGGCCGCCGCCGTCCAGGCCGGCGCGCGCCGCTCGTACGTGGTCAACGTCTCGGCGATGGAGGGGCAGTTCTCCCGCCGCTACAAGGGCTCGGGCCACCCGCACACCAACATGGCCAAGGCCGCACTCAACATGCTCACCCGCACCTCGGCCAAGGAGATGCTGGAGACCGACGGCATCCTGATGACCGCCGTGGACACCGGCTGGATCACCGATGAGCGGCCGCACCACGAGAAGCTGCGCATCGCCGCCGAGGGCTGGCACGCCCCGCTGGACCTGGTGGACGGCGCCGCGCGCGTCTACGACCCCATCGTGCGCGGTGAGGCCGGCGAGGACCTGTACGGCGTGTTCCTCAAGGACTTCGAGCCCCACCCCTGGTGAGGGCGCCGGCACGCTGAACAGAGCTCCGGGGCGGTCACGATTCGAACACGATTCCCCTCGGCCCTTGTGGGCAGCCACCCGTGGCCGGATTCTCTTCCCGACGGCGGGGACCACTCGGGTCACCGCAGGAGTCGCAAGGAGCGGCGATGCGTTCTACACGACACCTGGTGCTCTCGGCAGCGACCGCTGTGGGGGTCCTTCTCCTCGCGGCGGCCGCTGTCTGGGGGGTTTGGCCGCACCCGTCCACAGCACTCACCGCGCCCGACAGCGGAGCTCGCACCCGTGGCCCGGCAGGACCCAAACCGGACCAACTCAAGATGTTCGCAACCCAGATGATCACGAACAATGGGGATGTCACGTTGACGGTGGACCGCGTGGAGATGCCCGACCGGTCGGGCCAGACGGTGCGTGACTGGTTCCTCGTCGGGATGGACGAGTACCTGTACGCCGCAGCCGCCTCCCCGGACATCCCTCCTCGCCCGGGGGACAGCTCACCCACACTCGCCCCCGGTGAGTCCAAGCGGGTGGCGGTCGTCCTCGAGGTGACCGGCGACCACACCACGGAGGACCACCTCACCATCGAGTACCACGAGGAGAGCGGGCGCAAGGGTTCACTCACCCCCGCTCGGCGTCTACTGGCGATGCCCCACGGCCAGGAGTGCCCCTGAGACCGGCCTCCTGACCCCCCCCCGCAAGGACTTCGAGCCCCACCCCCGCTCAGGGGTGGGGCTCGAAGCGGAGCGCCTGGTGCCCGGGCCCACACACAAACCCGGGCGGAGGGGGATCAGGCGCCGGTCTTGGCCATCTCGCCGAGGAACGCGAGGCCGAACTGGGCGAACTTCACCGAGTGCTCGGCGGTGCCGCCGGAGTTCTCCAGGGTGTCGTAGGCGGTGTGGATGTAGGGGAACAGCTCGGTCTCGCTCATCATCGAGGCCGGGTAGCCGGCCGAGGTCCACGAGGAGTGGTCCGAGCAGCCGTAGCCGCAGGAGATGGCGCCGAGCGTCATGCCCTTGGGCTCCAGGTAGGTGGTGAAGACCTCCTTGTTGAAGGCGGTCAGCTCGGTGTTGACGTTGTCCTCCATCACGGACATGTCGGTGTCACCACCGTCGTAGTTGGTCATGTCCAGGTTGAGCACGCCCACCACGTTCTTGCCCTCGCTGGCGAAGGACTGGGCCATGGCGTTGGAACCCACCAGACCCACCTCCTCGGCGGCGTAGGCGGCGAACACCACGGTGCGCTTCGGCTTCCAGCCGCTCTCCAGCGCCACCCGCGCCACCTCGGTGACGGTGGCGGTGGCCGAGGCGTTGTCGTCGGCACCCGGGGCGTCCATGTCGTCGCCCTGGCCGGCATTGGAGACCGAGTCGAAGTGCGCGCCGATGACGACGATCTCCTCGGGGTTCTCGGTGCCCTTGACGGTCATGGTCACGTTGGACTGGTTGCCGCAGTCGGAGCCGCACGACTCGTCGTAGGCCACGGTCACGTCCTCGCGGTCGCCGGCCACCTTGGTCCACGCGTCGTGCACGTAGGCGGTGGCGGCCTTGCCGTGGCTGGAGGCGTAGTAGCGGTTGGGCCAGGTGGTGGAGAGGTCGGTGATGGTCTGGCGGATGCGCTCCTCCTTCACCTCGTCCAACCACGGGTTCACCGTGTCCTGGTTGTCCACCGGCGGCAGGTCCAGCGCAGCGCCCACCGTCTGGGCGGTGCGGTCGTTCTGCACGAACGCCTCGGCCTCGGCCCGGGTGGCGAAGGAGCGGAAGCCCGGGCCGCGCTCGCCGGCCTCGCCGTGGTTCATGCGGGCGATCTGGTCGGCGGTGGTGCGGGAGATGACCAGCTTCTGGCCGGACGCGTCCTTCACCGTGCCCAGGGCGGTGGTGGCACCGAAGTGCTCGGCCCTCTCGGCGGCGGTGGTCACCACGTAGCGGGTGGAGCTGTCCACACCCCCGTTGGGGGCCTTGAAGTCGACGACGGCGGCCGACTCGGGGCCGAGGTCGGGGCTGTCGGCCATGGCGGTGGACGACAGGGCCAGGCCCGCCAGCGAGACGGCGGCCACCGGGGAGGCGATGAGGGCGCTCAGCGTTGTGCGACGCATGGTCTTTCTCCTTGGATGGGGGACCGCCCGCTGGGCGGGGCCGGCGCACTGGAGGTTGCTCCGGCACCGCCATCGTGCGGTGCGCCACAGGCCCTCTCAAGGCCGCAGACGGACTCCTGCCGAGGTCTTGACCAAACGTTGGGGCCTCCCCCGGACGGCGCGGAGGAGGCCCCGGTGGAGCACGGTGGTGTCAGGCCATGGCGGCGTTCAGCTGCACCTTCTGCTCGGCGGCGTCGTTGTCCGGGTCCTGGGCCCACAGGTCCGGGCCGAACACCTCGTAGGAGATGTTGCGGGGGTCCACGCCCTTGTCCATGAGGGTGCGGCGCACGGCGCGCATGAACGGCAGCGGGCCGCACATGAACACCTTCGCGTTGGTGGGCACCTCCACATCGGTGAGGTCCATGCGGCCCACCCGGGCGCCGCGGGCCTCGCCGGCGGCGTCCATCTCCTCGTACCAGACGTGCTCGGCCACGTGGGCCAGGCGGGAGCTGGAGGCCTGCATCGTCTCCACCAGCGGGTGGGCCGATGCGGTGCGGTCGGCGTGCAGCAGGGTCACCGGGCGCTGCGGCTGGCGCTCGGCCAGGTCCTCCACGATCGCGGCCATGGGGGTGATGCCGATGCCGGCGCTGGCCAGCACCAGCGGGGCGTCGGACTCCTCGAGCACCACGTCGCCGGATGGGGTGGAGACGTCGAGCACGGTGCCGGGGTGGGCGTTCTCGTGCAGCCACGTGGAGACCTGGCCGTCGGGGTGGCCGTCCACGCCCTTGACGCGGCGGATGCTCAGGCGGAAGGCCCCCTCGGGCGCGCCGGAGATCGTGTACTGGCGGGGCTGACGCTCACCATTGGGCAGGTCCACGGCCACGGCCACGTACTGGCCGGTGGTGTGCGCGGGCAGCTCGCCCTCCACGGGCTTGATGGTCAGCGAGAACACCTCGTCGGTCTCCTCGGTGCGCTCGGTCACCTCGTACTTGCGCCACGGCTCCTCGGGGTCCACGCCGGCCAGGGCGTAGAGGCGGGCCTCGGCGGCGATGAGCTGGGTGCCGAACAGCCAGTAGACCTCGTCCCAGGCGGCGGCCACCTCGGGGGTGACGGCGTCGCCGAGCACCTGGCCCACGGCCTCGAGCAGGTAGTGGCCCACGATCGTGTACTCGGTGGCCTTGATACCCAGCGAGACGTGCTTGTGGGCGATGCGCTCCATGACGGGGGTGAAGTCCGGCGCGTCGGGGTCGATGAGGTGCACCGCGTAGGCCACCACGGAGCTGGCCAGGGCCACGGGCTGCTCCCCGATGGCCTGGTTGGCCTTGTTGAAGACCCGCAGCAGCTCGGGGTGGGCCGCGAACATGTTGGGGTAGAAGCTCCGGGTGATCTCCACGGCGTGCTCGGCCACCACCCCGGCGGTGGCGGCGACGATCTCGGCGGACTGGGGGGACAGACTCGGCGTCTTCATGTGACCGAGCGTAGTGCTGCCCGGCGTCGGACTTCCGGAGGTGTCCCCCCCTCACCCGGTACACCGCGCACCGCCCGCGACGCGCGGCGCGCAGGGCACTACGTTGGCTCCATGCCTCGCCAGTACCAGTTCCGCAACGAAGACGGCCACGAGACCGTCCAGATCGCCGTCCGCGGCCGCCAGGTCCTGGCGCGCCCCATGCTCAACCGCGGGTCCGCCTTCAGCCTCGAGGACCGCGACGCGCTGGGTCTGCGCGGCCTCATCCCGCCGGCGGTCAACACCATCGACGACCAGGTGCGCCGCTGCTACGGCCAGTTCCAGATGCAGCCCACCAACCTGGCCAAGTACGTGTACCTGAACTCGCTGCAGGACCTCAACGAGATCCTCTTCCACCGCCTGGTGGCCGAGCACCTCGACGAGATGATGCCGATCATCTACACCCCCACCGTGGGTGAGGCCATCCAGCAGTTCTCCTCCACCTTCGACCGTCAGCGCGGCATCTACCTGTCCATCGAGGACCACGGCGGCGCCGAGGGCATCGCCTCCGCGCTGGCCGCCTACGGCAACGGCCCGGACGACGTGGACATCGTGGTGGTCACCGACTCCGAGGGCATCCTCGGCATCGGCGACCAGGGCGTGGGCGGCATCCGCATCGCCATCGGCAAGTCCGCCGTGTACACCACTGCGGCCGGCATCCACCCGATGCGGGTGCTCCCGGTGGTGCTCGACGTGGGCACCGACAACCCGGCCCTGCTGCACGACCCCAACTACCTGGGCCTGCGCCGTGACCGCGTGCGCGGCGAGGAGTACGAGGCCTTCATCGGCGACTTCGTGGAGGCCGTGCAGGAGCGCTTCCCCAAGGCCCTGCTGCACTGGGAGGACTTCGGCGCCTCCAACGCCCACAGCATCCTGGAGACCTACCGCGACCAGGTGTGCTCGTTCAACGACGACATCCAGGGCACCGCTGCCGTCGTGGTGGCCTCCGCCCTGGCGGCGTGCAAGGCCAAGGGCGAGCAGCTCTCCGACCAGCGCGTGGTCATCCACGGCGCAGGCACCGCCGGCATCGGCATCGCCGACCTGATGCGCGACATCATGATCAGCGAGGGTCTGGACGCCGACGAGGCCACCCGCCGCTTCTGGGGCCTGGGCAGCCGCGGCCTCATCCACACCGGCGGCAGGATGCGCCCCTTCCAGGAGCGCTACGCCCGCCCCACCGACGAGCTGGCCGACTGGCAGGCCGACGAGGACGGCAACTACTCGCTGGCCGAGACCGTGCGACAGGCCAAGCCGACCCTGCTCATCGGCACCTCCGCGCAGGCCGGGGCGTTCACCGAGGAGATCGTCCGCGAGATGACCTCGGTCACCGAGCGGCCCATCATCCTGCCGCTGAGCAACCCCACCGCCAAGGCCGAGGCCGTGCCGGAGGACCTGCTGGAGTGGACCGACGGCGGCGCGCTCATCGCCACCGGGTCGCCGTTCAAGCCCGTGGTCCGCGACGGGGTGACCTACACCATCGCCCAGGCCAACAACGCGCTGGTGTTCCCCGGCATGGGGCTGGGCACCGTGGCCGTGCGCGCCACCCGCCTGACCGACGGCATGATCACCGCCGCCGCCCAGGCCGTGGCCGACATGACCACCGTGGGCACGCAGGGCGCGGCCGTGCTGCCCTCGATGCGGGAGCTGCGCTCGGTGTCCGCGGCCGTGGCCGAGCGCGTGGCCGCCGCCGCCGTCGAGGAGGGGGTGGCCACCCTGGAGCTGGACAACCCGCGCGAGACCATCGCCAACCTCATGTGGACCCCGGAGTACCCGGAGGTGGAGGTGGTGGACTCCATCGAGACGCCGAGCGCCCGTCCCACCGACCCGGGCGCCCAGGGCGTGCGGCACACCGGTGACGACTCGCCGCTGAGCCGCTGGCGCCCGCGCCTGCCGCGCCTGAAGGGCTGAGGCAGGCCACAGGTACGGCGAGAGGGCCGGCTCCCCGGGTGGGGAGCCGGCCCTCGGCCGTGGGTGCGTGCGTCAGTTGTTGCGACGCAGGCGGGTGGCGCCGACGGTGGCGGCACCGGCCAGCAGCAGACCCGCACCGGCCAGGCCGGCGGTGGCGGTGTTGTCCTCACCCATGTAGCCGGTGTCCACCGGGGGGCCGGGCTCCGGCTTCGGCTCGGGCTTGGGCTCCGGCTTCGGCTTGGGCTCGGGCTTCGGCTCCGGCTTGGGGGCCGGCTTGTCGCCACCCAGGTCGTCGCCCTGGAAGGTCACGTTCGCCAGCTTCACGTTGCAGGACGGCACGTTGTTCTCGTGGTAGACGAACTCCGGGCCGACCAGGGTCACCGGGTTGGTCTTGCCGAAGTCACCCTCCTTGATGGTGTGGGTGCCGGTCAGGGTGACGGTGCCGCCGGCCTTGAGGGTGTCCTGCTTGGTGGTGAGGGAGTAGTAGGCGGCACCGCCGTTGGCGTCCGTGTACGGGGCGCTGAAGGCGTGGAAGGGGACGTTCGACTTGGTGCCGTTCTTCAGCACGACGGTCAGGGTGATCTTGTCACCGGCGCTGGCCTTGCCGTTGCCGTCGACGTCGGTGATCTTGTGCGAGCCGCTCCCCGTGAACTTGGTGCAGGTCGGCAGGTTGTCCTGAGCCCCCGGAGCGGCCTGGGCGGCGGTGCCACCGGCGAAGGTCAGGCCGGCCACGGCCACGGCGGCGGCCAGGGAGCCACCGGCGATCTTGGTGATGGTCATGGGATCCCTTTCGTTGTCACGCACGCACGTACGTGATGTGTGGACGCCCCGGGGAAGACGTGCCTCCCCGGCACGATGCCCGCTCCCGCGGGCACGTCTTCACCATAGGGGCAACCGGACCCGTCCCTCTGCAACCCTCGGCGGAGACCTGCGCCCACCGCATCGACCCCTCGTGGGTGTCGGTGCCCACCCCTAGGGTGGCGCCATGTTCCTCCTCGATGACGGGACGCTGGCCACCAGCGCCCAGGACCTCCGCCTGGCCAGCGAGTGCGAGTTCGCGCTGCTGCACCGCGTGGACGTCACGCTGGGCCGCGCCCCGCGCGAGGTGGCCGACGACCCGATGGCCGACCGCCTGGCGGAGCTGGGCACGGCCCACGAGACGCGCGAGCTGGAGCGGTTGCGCGAGCGGTTCGGTGCCGGTGTGGTGACCGGCGAGCGCCCGCGCGGTTTCACGTGGAACGCGCTGGCCGACGGCATGGCCTGGACGGTGCAGCAGTGCCGCCGCCCCGACGTGCAGGTGGTGCACCAGGCCCCCGTGCTGCTGGAGGGCACCACCGCCGACGGCACACCCCTGCTGCCCCTGAGCGGCATGGCCGACTTCGTGGTGCGCACCCCCGAGGGCTGGCGCGTGGGCGACACCAAGCTGGCCGCGCACTCCACCGTGGCCTCGATGCTGCAGGTGGCCGCCTACGCCGAGGCCCTCACGCGGCAGGGAGTGCCCGTGGCGCCCGAGGTGGAGCTGGTGCTGGGCACCGGCGCCGTGGACGCCCACCCGCTGGGCCCCACCGCCGCGGTGGTGCGTGACCGGTGGGCGCGGCTCTCCCGGTTGGTGACCGCGCACCGGGAGGGTGGCGCGTCGGTGGTCTGGGGCGCCGAGGGGGTGGCCGCCTGCGGGCGCTGCGACGTGTGCGCGCCCCGCGCCGCGGCGGGCGACGACCTGCTCGGCGTGGCCCGCATGTCGATGCCGCGACGCAAGGCCCTGCACGCCCACGGCATCACCACGATGGCGCAGCTGGCCACCGCCGAGCGGGGCCCGCGCGGCATCCGGCAGGCCGACTTCGAGGCGCTGCGCGACCAGGCCGCCCTGCAGGTACGGGCCCGCGAGGCCACCGCCGCCGCACGGGAGGCCGACCCCGCGGCACCGGAGGTGGTGCTCAGCGAGGTGATCTCGGCCGAGGCGTTGGCCGCCCTGCCCGCGCCGAGCCCGGGGGACGTGTTCTTCGACTTCGAGGGCGACCCGCTGTGGCGGCCCGCGCCGGGGGCGCCGAGCGGGCTGGAGTACCTCTTCGGCGTGGAGGTGCTGGACGTGCCCGAGGGGGCTGACGTCGTCGGTGGTGACGACCCCGCCGCCTACGGGCCGCCCGACGAGCACGGCGCCCGGTACCGCGCGTGGTGGGCGCACGACCGCGCCGAGGAGGGCCGGGCGCTGGCGGACTTCCTGGACTGGCTGGCCGCTCGGCGCCGCCGTTACCCGGACCTGCACGTCTACCACTACGCCGCCTACGAGGTGACCGCCCTCAAGCGGCTCACGGCGGTGCACGGCATCGGGGCCGAGCAGCTGGACGACCTGCTGCGCCAGCACGTGTTCGTGGACCTCTACGCCACCGTGCGCGCAGGTGTGCGGGTGAGCCAGGCGAGCTACTCCATCAAGAAGCTGGAGCCGCTGTACATGCCCGCCCGCGGGGCCGACGGCGTGACCGGTGGGGCCGACTCGATCGTGGAGTACCAACGGTACTGCACCGCCCGCGACGCCGGGGAGGCCGAGCGCGCGGCCGGGATGCTGGAGCGCATCCGGGCGTACAACGAGCTGGACTGCGAGTCCACCTGGCGGCTGCGTGACTGGCTGCTCGCCCAGCGCGATGCCGTGGCGGACGCGAGTGGGGCGGAGGGCGCCTGCCCGGAGTGCACCGGCACCGAGAACCGCACCGGTGCTGAACTCGACAGTCGAGTTCAGCACCGGTGCGGAGTTCACGCCCAGGGGGACGGTGGCGGTCCGGACGGCGACGCCGAGGAACCCGGGCCCACAGTGCCCGAACCGGCGCTGCCCGAGACGCCGGAGGCCACCGCATCGGACCGGTGGGCAGCCGCGCAGGAGGCCGAGGAGCGCTTCCGCGCCCTGGGCCTGCCGCCGGCCGGCGAGCGCACCGGTGCCGAGCAGGCGCTGGCCATGGTGGGCGCCGCCCCGCAGTACTACCGCCGCGAGCACAAGCCGCACTGGTGGGGGCACTTCGAGCGCCTGGCCCTGCCCGTGGCCGAGTGGCCGTTGACCTCCGGCGTGGCCACCGTGGACCGCGCCACCTGGACCGACGAGTGGGAGCGCCCCACCCCGCGCAGCAACCCGCGGCGCACCCTGGAGGTGCGCGTGGACACCGGCGGCCGACCGGTGCCGCCCGGCACGGGACTCGTGGCCGTGTTCGGCGCCCCGCACCCGCAGGGCCTGGTGCCCGAGGGCGGGTACCCCCACGTGGCGTGGCCCTCCTCGGCCGAGGTGACCGACTCCCGCACCGACGCCGCCACCGGCCTGCAGGTGTGCACCGTGACCGTGCCCTGTCCGCGCCCCAGGGCGGACCGCCCCGAGGTGCCGCCCACCGATGCAGTGCCCGTGGGCTTCGGCCCCACCGCCCCGCCGAGCACCACCCACCTGGACGCCGCCCTGCTGGAGCTGGCCGCCGGCGTGCTGGCCCACCGCGACGCCAGCAGCACCGAGCCGCTGCCGGCCACCGCCGGGCTCGACGTGCTGGCCCGCCGCGCACCGCGGATCGACGGGGAGGCCCCGACCGGCGAGGACGGCCCCGGTGGCGACACCGGCAGCGACACGACCCCCGGGCCCGATGCCCGGCGCACCCTGCTGCCGCAGGTGGGCGACCCCGGCATCGAGACGCCCGTCGACGCCGTGACCGCCGCGGTGCAGATGCTGCAGAACAGCTACCTGGCCGTGCAGGGCCCGCCCGGCACCGGCAAGACCTACCTGGGCTCCCGCGTGGTGGCCGCCCTGGTGGCCCGCGGGTGGCGCGTGGGCGTGGTGGCGCAGTCGCACGCCGCGGTGGAGAACTTCCTGGCCGCCTGCGTGCGCGCCGGGGTGCCCGACGTGCGCGTGGGCAAGCAGGCCCGGCCGGAGAACGCGCAGGCCGCGTTCACCCGTATCAAGGGCTCCGGGCAGCCCGCGGCGTGGGTGGAGGAGCAGACCGCCGCCGGCCACGGGTTCGTGGTGGGCGGCACGGCGTGGACCTTCGCCAACCCCGCCCTGGATGCCGAGGGACTGGACCTGCTGGTGGTGGACGAGGCCGGCCAGTTCTCCCTGGCGCCGCTGCTGGCCGCCAGCCGGGCCGCCCGCAACCTCCTGCTGCTCGGCGACCCGCAGCAGCTGCCGCAGGTCTCCCAGGGCATCCACCCCGAGCCGCTCGACGACTCCGCGCTCGGCTGGCTCATCGGCTCCGAGCACGTGCTGCCCGAGCGGTTCGGCTACTTCCTGGACACCACCTGGCGCATGCACCCCGAGCTCACCCGCCGCGTCTCCGCCCTGGCCTACGACGGCCGGCTGCGCTCCCACGAGCAGGTGACCGCCGGCCGCCGCATCGAGGGGGTGACCCCCGGCCTGCACGTGCGCGTGGTGGACCACCAGGACAACGCCGTGGCCAGCCCCGAGGAGGCCGACGAGGTGCTGCGGGTCGTGCAGGACCTGCTGGGCCGCACGCTCACCGACGAGAACCTGCCGGCCGGCGAGCAGCAGCGCCCCCTCACCGAGGCCGACGTGCTGGTGGTGGCGCCGTACAACGCGCAGGTCGCCCTGCTGCGCACCACCCTGGAGCGGGCCGGTCTGGGCGAGGTGGCCGTGGGCACCGTGGACGCCTTCCAGGGCCAGGAGGCCCCGGTGGTGGTGCTCTCCATGACCGCATCGGCCCGCGACCGGGTCTCGCGCGGCATGGCCTTCCTGTTCGACGTGCACCGCCTCAACGTGGCCGTCTCCCGCGGACAGGTGGCCGCGTACGTGGTGCGCTCGGCGGCGCTCACCGACATCGCGCCGGCCTCGCCGCACGACCTGCTCACCCTGGGCGCCTTCCTGGAGCTCACCGCCGAATCCACCGGCTGAGGGAGGCCGTTGAGCCCCCGCGCGGTCGAGCGGGATTGGCGCGCAGACCCCCGGGGGCCGCACACTTCTCCGATGCCCACTGAACCGCTCCACCCCTCCACCTCCGGCGCCTCGCCGGCCAGCCGCCTGCCCGGCACCGCCGCCGAGTCCGGCTCGCAGGTGGTCATGCTCGCCCTCGTCGCCGCGCTCGGCGGCTTCCTGTTCGGCTTCGACTCCGCCGTCATCAACGGTGGCGTCAACGCCATCCAGCACCGCTTCGGCCTGTCGTCCTCCCTCATCGGCTTCACCGTGGCCATCGCCCTCCTCGGCGCGATGGTGGGTGCCTGGTTCGCCGGCACCGTCTCCGACCGCATCGGCCGCACCCGCGCCATGGTCGTGGCCGCCGTGCTGTTCACCGCCTCCTCGCTGGGCTGCTTCCTCACCGTCTCGGAGTGGGACCTCATGGCCTGGCGCTTCGTCGGCGGTGCCGGCATCGGCATGGCCTCCGTGCTGGCCCCGGCGTACATCGCCGAGATCTCCCCGGCCCGCATCCGCGGCAAGCTCGGCTCGCTGCAGCAGCTGGCCATCGTCATCGGCCTGTTCGCCGCCCTGCTGGTGGACGCCTGGCTGGCCGAGCTGGCCGGCGGCGCCGCGCAGGACCTGTGGTTCGGCCTCGAGGCCTGGCGCTGGATGTTCCTCTCCGGCGTGGTGCCGGCCGTGGTCTACGGCGTGCTCGCCCTGAGCATCCCCGAGTCCCCCCGCTACATGGTGGGCAAGGGCCAGGTGGAGAAGGCCCGCCGCCTGCTCATCGACGTCATCGGCACCCCCGAGGCCGAGGTGGAGGAGAAGGTGGCCGACATCCAGCGCACCCTCAACCTCGAGGAGCGCCAGTCGCTGTCCGACCTCAAGGGCGCCGCGGCCGGCCTCAAGCCCATCGTCTGGGTGGGCATCCTGCTGAGCGTCTTCCAGCAGTTCGTCGGCATCAACGTCATCTTCTACTTCGGTTCCACCCTGTGGCAGGCCGTCGGCTTCGAGGAGTCGCAGGCCCTGCTCATCAACGTGGGCACCTCGGTCACCAACATCGTGGTGACCATCGTGGCCATCCTGCTGGTGGACCGGGTGGGCCGCCGCCCGCTGCTGCTGGCCGGTTCGGCGGGCATGTTCCTCTCCCTGGCCACGATGGCGGTGGCGTTCTCCCAGGCCGTGGTGAGCGGCTCGGGTGAGACGCACACCGTCTCCCTGCCCGAGCCGTGGGGCGTCATCGCCCTGGTGGCGGCCAACCTGTTCATCGTGGCCTTCGGCATCACCTGGGGCCCGGTGGTGTGGGTGCTGCTGGGCGAGATGTTCCCCAACAAGATCCGCTCCCTGGCCCTCGGCGTGGCCGCTGCCGCGCAGTGGCTGGCCAACTTCGCCATCACCATGAGCTTCCCGCGCCTGGCCGAGGTGTCGCTCACCCTGGCCTACGGCCTGTACGCCGCGTTCGCCCTGCTCTCGCTGCTGTTCGTGTGGCGCTACGTGCAGGAGACCAACGGCAAGGAGCTGGAGGACATGGGCGAGGAGGCCATCGACGCCGTGCCCGCCCACGCCTGACACGCACGCCCCGTGGCCAGGTCACGGATTGGCAACGATGGGGCCCCACCGCGACGTCGCGGTGGGGCCCCGTCTGCGTCCGGCGGCAGGGTGCTGCCATGTCGACCGCACTGCCCGACTCCCGCACGTCCGCGCCACCCGGCGCCCCCAGCACCTGGCGCTCCCGCGTCGCCGCCCTGGGCCCCGGCCTGCTCATGGCCTCGGCCGCCATCGGCGGTTCCCACCTGGTGAGCTCCACCCAGGCCGGCGCCCTGTTCCAGTGGCAGCTGGTGGGCCTGGTCGTGGCCGCCAACGTGCTCAAGTACCCCTTCTTCCGCTTCGGCGCCCAGTACACGGTGGAGACCGGCCACAACCTCGTGGAGGGCTACGCCCGCAAGGGCCGCGGCTACCTTTGGGTGTTCTTCCTGCTCTGCGTGGTCTCGGCCGTCATCGCCGCCGCCGGCGTGGGCATCCTGTGCGCGGTCATCCTGAAGTTCGCCCTGCCCGCCTCGTGGTCCCTGAGCGTGCCGTGGGTGGCCGGTCTCATGATGCTGTCGGTCTGGGTGATCCTGCTGGCCGGCCGCTTCCCCGCCCTGGACGGCCTCACCAAGGTGATCGTCGTCATCCTCACCACGGTCACGGTGCTCACCGTGGTGGTGGCCGCCGCCAAGGGCCCGCAGGGCGCCGCCGACGCGGTGGCCGCGAGCCCGTGGACGCTGGCCTCGGTGCCCTTCCTCGTGGCACTCGTGGGCTGGATGCCGGCCCCCATCGAGATCTCGGCCCTGCAGTCGCTGTGGGTGGCCGAGAAGCAGCGCCGCACCCCGTCCACGGCGCGCGACGTGCTGTGGGACTTCAACGTGGGCTACGTGGTCACCACCGTGCTGGCGGTCTTCTTCCTGGCCATGGGCGCCCTGGTGCAGTTCGGCACCGGGGTGGAGATCAAGATGGCCGGCGGCGCGTACATCCCGCAACTCATCAGCATGTACACCGCCACCATGGGCGAGTGGAGCCGCCCGCTCATGGCGCTGCTCGCGTTCGTGGTCATGTACGGCACCACCATCACCGTGGTGGACGGGTACGGCCGCGCGTGCGCCGAGTCCCTGCACCACCTGCGCCGCGGCGGGGGCAACGCCGGGCGCACCGCGGTCATCCTGTGGAGCACCCTCATCGCGGTGGCGTCGCTGGCCGTCATCCTGTGGTTCAGCGCCCAGATGGGCGAGCTGCTGCGCTTCTCGATGATGGTGGCCTTCGTCACCGCGCCGGTGTTCGCGTGGCTCAACTTCAGCCTGGTGCGCCGCGAGGAGCACCTGCCCGCGTGGCTGCGCGCCCTCTCGTGGGTGGGCCTGGTCTTCCTCGCCGGCTTCACCGTGTTCTTCCTCGCCACCGAGGTGGGGCTGGTCGGCTGAGCCGCGTCCCGTCGTCCCCGGAACACGCGCGAGGGGCGCCCACCGTGGTGGTGGGCGCCCCTCCGCGCCGTGGGGGCGGGGCTCAGGCCTCGCTGAGGCCGATCAGGATCGGGACGCCGATGCCCAGGCCGAACATCAGCACGAACAGCGCACCGAGGAACAGGGTGATGAGTCCGCCGATGATGCCCATCACCCAGCCGGCTGTCACGAGGCCCTCGTTGCGATAGCGCCCCGGCTGCGAGCGGATGTCACGGCGGGCCCGGTTGCCCATCACCCAGGCCAGGAACCCGATGGGCGGGAACGCGATGAGGCTCAGCAGACCCGTCACGAACACGGGCACGCCGTCGGGGTGCTCCTCCTGGCCGGGACCGCCCGGGTACGGGCCGTACGCACCCGGAACGACGGCCGGCTGGGAGGACGGGTTGAGCTGCGGGCGGGACTGCTCGCCGGCAGGGGGACCGCTGGGGCTGCTGGGAGTCATGTCCCCGAGCGTAGGCCCCAGCGGCGGCTCACCTCCCCTTGCGGACGGTGATCGTCCACGCGGCGTCACCCGTGCGGTCGAAGGCCGTCACCTCGTGGCCGTCCTCGGCGGCCCACTGGGGCAGGCTCTCGGTGGCCTGCGTGCAGTCGAAGTCGATGCGCAGCTGGTCGCCCACCTGCAGCTGCTCCATGGCGCGGCGTGCGTCCACGAGCGGGAAGGGGCAGACGTCCCCGGCGGTGTCGAGGGCGTAGGTGGTCACGGGGTCCTCCTGGGGGAGTCGGGGGTCGGTGTCGGTGTCGAGGGGAGTGCTGGGGCGAGCGCGTCACCGCACCCGCCCCAGCGGGACGTCTCAGCCGACGGGGGTGAGCACCGGGGCGGGGCGCTCGTCCACCGGGGTGAGGGCCGGAGCGGGGCGCTCGTCCACCGGGGTGAGGGCCGGAGCGGGGCGCTCGTCCACCGGGGTGAGGGCCGGAGCGGGGCGCTCGGTGGCGGGCTGGTCCGCCGCGTCGGCCCTGGCGGTACGGCCCTGACGGGCGGTCACGAACAGGCGCGTGCCCACGTCGGCGCCCAGCAGCATCGAGCCGGTGGCGCCCCACCCCCCCAGCTGAGCTGGGCGGTGGCCACCATGCCGTGGCCCACGGTGCAGCCGCCGGCCAGCGGGCCGTACTTCATGACCGCGGCCGAGAGGGCGAAGAAGATGAGGGCGAACCAGCTGCCCACCAGGCCCTCGCCGGCCCGGTAGTAGGTGCCGGTGGCGCACCCTCCGGCGGCGATGATGCCGGCGCCGAACACCAGGCCACCCACCGCGGCGGCACCCAGCGGCAGCGGGTCCACCTCGGGCGCGACCACGCCGGTGGCGGTGAGCGCGAGGTAGCCCACGGCGTGCAGGGCGATGACCAGGCCGAAGGCGGTGAGCCAGCGCGTTGAGCCGCTGAGCCACACGTCGCGGAAGGCGCCGGTGACGCAGAAGCGGCCGCGTTGCATGACGAGACCGAGCAGGGCGCCGACGAGGAGGCCGGTGAGGACCACGGAGAACTCCCAAGGGATCGATGAGGGGTCGGGACGGTGCGGTCGCACGACCGCCCCACCATGGGATCACGAGGCGTGTTCTTTCTCCAAACCCTGTGTTACTCATCACGCCGCGCGAGCCCCTCCGACCATCGCGCCGGCCCGCGCCCGACCCCACGGACCGCCCCCACATGCCCTACGGTTCTGCGCACTCACCCATCCCCGAGAGGACCCCCGTGGCCACCCCCCTGCCCCCCGCCCCCGCGGAGGACGCCGCAGCGCCCCGCGCCCTCGACCGCGGCCTCAGCACGCGGCACGTCATGTTCATCGCGCTCGGCACCGCCATCGGCACCGGGCTCTTCCTCGGTTCCGCCGGCGCCATCCAGGTGGCCGGCCCCGCCGTGCTCGTGGCCTACGCCCTGGCCGGCGCGGCCATCTACGTGGTCATGCGCGCCCTGGGCGAGATGGTCGTGCGCCAGCCGGACGCCACGAGCTTCGTGGACTTCACCGAGCGCTACCTGGGCCGTGTCCCGGGCTTCGTGCTCGGCTGGATCTTCGCCCTGGAGATGCTCCTGGTGGGCATCGCCGACGCCACCGCCCTGCGCATCTACCTGGGCCGCTGGTGGCCCGCGGTGCCCGGCTGGGTGTGGATCGCCGGCGTCATCGCCCTGGTGCTGCTGCTCAACGTCGCCGCCGTGCGGTACTTCGGCGAGGCCGAGTTCTGGCTCACCCTGCTCAAGGTGGGCGCCATCGTGGCCATGATCCTGCTCGGCCTGGGCCTGCTCGCCTCCGGGTCCGGCCTGCCCGGCAGCCAGCCGAGCATCTCCCACCTGTGGGAGCACGGGGGCTTCGCCCCGCACGGCATCAGCGGCATCGTCATGTCCCTGACCATCGTGGTGTTCGCCTTCGGCGGCGTGGAGACCGTGGGCCTCACCGCGGCCGAGGCACGGGACCCCCGCACGGCCATCCCCAAGGCCATCAACACGGTGCCCTGGCGCATCCTCATCTTCTACGTGGGGTCCGTGGGCATCATGCTGGCGCTGGCCCCGTGGAACAGCATCGACGGGGAGCAGTCCCCCTTCGTCCAGGTGCTCGATGCCGTGGGCCTGCCCGCCGCCGGCCACGTGCTCAACGCCGTGGTCATCATCGCGGCGTTCTCCGCGCTCAACGCCATCGTCTTCGCCACCGCCCGCACCCTCTACGGCCTGGCCGACCACGGTCGCGCCCCGGCCGCACTGCGCCACGTGGGCGCCCAGGGCGTGCCCACCGGCGCCATCACCGTGGTGGGTGCGGGCCTGGTACTGGGGCTGGTGGCCAACGTCATCTGGCCCGGCGTGATCTTCATGCTGCTGGCGTCGCTGGCCAGCTTCACCACCATCTTCGTGTGGGGGACGATCCTCGTGGCGCACTTCGTGATGCGCCGCCAGGTGGCCCGCGGCCGGCTGGAGCGCGGCGAGTTCGCGATGCCCGGGTGGCCCCTGCCCTCCCTGCTGGCACTGGCCTTCTTCGCCGTCGTGCTGGTGGCCATGGCCCTCTCGCCCGACACCCGCCCCGCGCTGGTGGCCGGCGCCGTCGCACTGGTGGTGCTCTCCGGGCTGGGCGTGCTCACGGTGCGCCACCAGGAGCGCGCGGGCCAGCGCGCCTGACCCGTCCCGCGTCCCCGCGCCCCGGCCGCCTCCCACAGGCGGCGGGGCGCGGTCGCCTCTAGGCTGCCGGGGAACCCACCACCACCCGGGAGGCCCCATGGACATCTGCCAGATCATCCAGCGCCAGCACGACGAGCAGCGCACCCTCTTCTCCTACCTCGAGGAGTGGGACCGCACCGACACCGAGGGCCTGGGCGCCGTGTGGAAGCGCCTGGCCATCCTGCTGGAGACCCACGCCGAGGCCGAGGAGAAGTACTTCTACCCGCACCTGCTCACCCTGGGCACCGGCGGCGCGGACGCCCCGGACGCCGAGCACGAGATCGAGGACGCGCTGGAGGACCACAACTCCATCCGCGAGGCCGTGCGCCGCGCGGACGCCGAGGAGGTGGGCTCCGAGGCGTGGTGGAAGGCCGTGGTGGACGCCAACGTGGCCAACTCCACCCACATGGGCGAGGAGGAGCGCCAGGACCTGCTGGACTTCCGCCAGCAGGCATCGCTACAGCTGCGCCACGACATCGCCGTGGAGTTCCTGCGCTACGAGGCGCTCAAGGCTGCACGCGGCATCACCCCGCAGGACAAGGACCCGCAGGAGTGGATCGACGACCACGACGACGCCGACGCGCAGGCCAGCGATCGCGCCGGTGACGCGCCGAAGGAGAGCCTGCAGGCCTCCGAGACGGAGTGAGCCCTCACGAGGCACCACGCTCCCACGGCGCCACGGGCCCCGGCTCCACCACGAACATGCGGTGGGGTCGGGGCTCGTCGCTCCCCACCTGCGCCCACCACTCGGGTGAGCGCTGGCGGCACTTGGCCCCCAGGTGCTCCCACTCGAAGGCGAGCTGCCCGTCGGTGAGCGGCAGGCGCAGGTGCGGGTCAGCATCGCAGACCACCCGGGTGCGGTCGAACCGGTAGCCGCGGGCGTCGGCGGCATCGGCGAGGCCGTGCAGCCAGGTCGCGATGCCGAGCACCGGGTCGTCCAGCGCCCGGAAGCGCTCCAGCTGGGGATGCTGCGTATAGCCCTTCGTCAGCCCCCGCAGCACCTTCTGCGCCAGCAGACCCTCCCGCCAGCCGGCCACCAGGGCGGCACGGTCCAGCTGGGCGGGGTGCACACTCCACAGACGCATCGGGTGATGGTGTCACGGGCCCTAGGCTCGGCGCATGCAGCAGACCACCGAGTACCAGCCCGGCCTGACCATCCGCACCCTGCGCCTCGAGGCGCCCGTCGACCACGGCCTGTCCCGGCCTCCGGCGACCGGCCCGGACGCCCCGGCGGACGTGGCCCTGCCCGCAGACACGCTCGAGCTCTTCGCCCGCGTGGTCACCGGCACCGACGGGGCGGACAAGCCGTATCTGGTCTTCCTGCAGGGCGGCCCGGGCGGCGAGGCCCCACGTCCCTCCCTCACCCTCTCGAGCCCGTCGTGGCTGCGGCGTGCCCTGCAGGACTACCAGGTGGTGATGCTGGACCAGCGGGGAACGGGCCTGTCCACCCCCGTGGGGAGCACCCTGGGGCCGCGCCGCACCGCGCCCGGGCTGACCGGCGTCCTGGCCGGTACCACGCCCGCCCAGCAGGCCGCCTACCTGCAGCACTTCCGGGCGGACTCGATCGTCGCGGACTGCGAGCTGGTGCGCGAAGCCCTGGGGGCCGAGCAGTGGACCGTCCTCGGGCAGTCCTTCGGCGGCTTCACCTCCCTGCACTACCTCGCCACCCACCCCGAGTCCCTGGCCGGTGCGCTCATCACCGGCGGTCTGCCGCCGGTGGACCACACCATCGAGGAGGTCTACGGCGCCACCTGGGAGCTGATGATCGGGAAGTCCGAGGAGCACCACCGCCGCTTCCCCGGCGACCGCGCCCGCATCGCCGAGCTCACCGAGCGCGCGGCCGACGGCGAGATCGTCCTGCCGAACGGCGACGTCGTCTCCCCCGAGCGCTTCCGAACCGTCGGCCACGGGCTGGGCATGTCCTGGGGCTCCGAGCGGCTGCACCACCTGCTGGAGCGCGACCACACGTCATCGGCCTTCGCGGCCGACCTCGAGGGGATGCTGCCGTTCGGCGGTCGCAACCCCTTGTACTCGGTCCTGCACGAGTCCTCGATGGCGGACGGCGTCGCCACCCGCTGGGCGGCCGACCGCACGATCCCCGGTGCGGTGGCGGCGGACCCGACGCTGCTGGGCGGGGAGCACCTGCACCGGTCGCTGTTCACCGAGGACAGCCTGCTGGCACCGTTCGCGGAGGCGACCGACCTGCTGGCCGAGGTCGAGTGGGCGGAGCTCTACCCGGCCGAGGCGCTGCGCCGGGCTGACGTGCCCGTGGCCGCGGCGGTCTACAGCAACGACGCCTACGTGCCGCGCGACTTCTCGCTGGAGACGGCCGCGCTGCTCCAGGACGCCCGGGTGTACGAGACCAGCGCGCACGAGCACAACGGGCTGGGCGCCGGCGAGGACGTGTTGGACCACCTCATCGGACTGCTGCAGGGCACCCGCTGGCGGTGATTGCCGGCGAGTGCCCTGCAGGGGTGGGGCACTCGGCCCACGGGACGCGCGTCAGGGGGTCATGACCACCTTGAGGCAGTTGTCCTGCTTCTTCTGGAAGACCTCGTACATGCGCGGGGCGTCCTCCAGGCCCACCCGGTGGGTGGCAAGGTCCTCCAGGCCCAGCACGTCCTCGTCCTGCGTCACGACGTCGAACAGCTCGGGGGTCCACTGCTTGACGTGGCACTGGCCCATCCGCATCGCGATGCCCTTGTCGAACATGGTCATCATCGGCATCGGGTCCACCATGCCCCCGTAGACGCCCGAGATCGAGACCGTGCCACCGCGCCGCACCGACTCGATGCAGCCGTGCAGCGCCGCGAGGCGGTCGATGCCCGCGTTCTCGATGGCCGGCTTGCCGATGACCCCGGGCAGCCGGCCGGCGACGGTGATGACGCGCTCGGCCACCGGGTTGCCGTGGGCCTCCATGCCCACCGCGTCCAGGGCGCCGTCGGCACCCCGCCCGTCGGTGAGCTCCGCGATGGCGCGGCCGACCTCCTCCGGTTTGCGGCCCTTCCCGTCCACCTGGTTCAGGTCCACCACCTCAGCGCCCCAGGCGCGGGCGGCTGCCAGGCGCTCGGGCACCAGGTCCACCCCGATGACGCGGCCGACCCTCCCCAGCCGCAGCGCGGTCCGGACGGCCAACTGCCCCACCGGACCCAGTCCGAAGACGGCCAGCGTGCCGCCCTCGGGGACCTGGGCCCACTGCACGCCCTGCCACGCGGTGGGCAGGATGTCCGAGAGGTACAGGTAGCGCTCGTCGGCGCCGTGCTCGGGCAGCGTCACCGGTCCGAACTGGGCCTGCGGCACGCGCACGTACTCGGCCTGGCCGCCGGGCACCGCGCCGTAGAGATCGGTGTACCCGAACAGCGAGGCCCCCTTGCTCTGGTCGCGGTTCTGCGTGGTCTCGCACTGGGCGAACAGCCCACGGGAGCACATCCAGCAGTGGCCGCACGAGATGTTGAACGGCACCACCACGCGGTCGCCGACGGACAGCCCGGACGCCGCGGCCTCGGGCCCGACCTCCTCCACGACGCCCATGAACTCGTGGCCCAGCACGTCCCCGGGGTGCAGGAACGCCCCGAGCACCGAGTACAGGTGCAGGTCGGAGCCGCAGATGGCGGTCGAGGTGACACGGACGATCGCGTCGGTGGGCTGCTGGATGACGGGGTCCGGGACGGTCTCCACCCGGACGTCCTGGGGGCCCTGCCAGGTCAGTGCGCGCATGGTCCTGCTCCTTGCCCGGCCGGGGCCGGATGGGGGTCCTGCTCGGTCGGCTCCACGCTAGACGTGATCCGTCCAGCGCGCGCGGTGAGCGCCGCGCCCCTACCGTGGAGGCATGGACTCCACCGTGTCGAGCACACCGTCCACCCTCCCCTCCCCGTCCGCCCGCCCGGCCACGTCCCCGTCCGCAGGCACCGCCCGCCCGGCACCCCGTGGCGGCGAACCACTGGCCCTGGTGGTGGGGGCATCGCGCGGGCTGGGCCTGCTCTGTGCCGAGCAGCTCATCCAGCACGGCCACCGCGTGGTGCTCTCCTCGCGCAGCCAGGAGTCCTTGGAGGCCGCCCGCGCCCAGCTGCTCGCCGAGCACCCCGAGGCCACCGTCGACATCGCCCCCTGCGACGTCTCCGACCGCCATGCCGTGACCGCGCTCGTCGAGGGTGTGGAGCGTGACCTCGGCCCCATCGAGGTGCTGCTCACGGTGGCCGGCATCATCCAGGTGGGGCCCGCGCAGGCGATGACCCTGGAACACTTCGACCAGGCCGTCGGCACCATGCTCATGGGTCCGGTGAACGTGACGATGCAGGTGCTCCCGCACATGCGGCAGCGGGGACGCGGCCGCATCGGCACCGTCACCAGCGTCGGCGGCAAGGTGGCGCCCCCGCACCTGCTGCCCTACTCCACGGCCAAGTTCGGCGCCGTCGGCTTCAGCGAAGGCCTCACGGCCGAGCTGGCCGGCACCGGCGTCACGGCCACCACCATCGTGCCGGGCCTCATGCGCACCGGCTCGCACGACGCCGCCCTGTTCACCGGTGACGCGGCCCGGGAGTTCGCCTGGTTCGGCCCCTCGGCCTCGCTGCCCCTGCTGTCCATGGACGCCGAGCGCGCCGCCGAGAGGATGGTGCACGGCGTGCTGGAGGGTCACACGCACGTCATGCTCACCCCGGTGACCCAGGTGGGCTCGCGCGTGCACGGGCTGGCCCCCTCCTTCACCACCCGCCTCATGGGGTTGGTCAACCGGGTGCTGCCCGGCGCCGAGGCGGTCGACCCGCTGGGCCCCGGCACCACCGTCGAGGGACGGGTGGCCCGCCAGGGACTGCGCGGCCGGGCCCGACGAGTGGTCGACGCCCTGACCACCCTCGGCGACCGGGCCGGGGAGTCCACCAACGAGCGCACCGCGCGGTGACGCGACGAGGGGCCCTCCCACGACGACACCAGGGCCACCTGGCGCAGCGTGCGGAATCCGGAGACGTTCACGGCGCGCATCGGGTTGGCCGGTGCCCAGGTGGGCACGACCCGGCCGTCCTTCCACACGTAGGCCGGCGAGCCGAGGTGCAGCTCGAGGAAGGCGCCGCCGTCCAACGGCACCTTCTTGCCGCTGAAGTCGTTGTGCACGGCGCCCACATAGCGCACGTCGTAGGAGACGTCCTCGCGCTTCACTCGACCCAGGTCGAACACGACGCGGTCGGTGCAGGTGTGCCGGGTGGCGCGGGCGCCGTCGAGTTAGGAGCCGGAGTCGATGCCGGGCCAGTCGCGCTGCGTGGCACCGGATCCCCACGGGCGGCTCACGCAGGTGGTGGCGGCGGTGTCGCCGGACTGGCCTGCGGAGGCCGTGGTACCCCCCCGGCCGCGACCGCCCGTGGCCGGACACCGCCCCATCGGGCACCATCTCCCCATGCAGACCGTGAGCGCCGAGGCCCTGGAGTCCCGACTGTCCGCCCTGCCGGGCACCCCCCGCATCGTGGCCAGCGGCAACATGTGCGTGCCGTGGGAGGCCGTGGCCGTGGCCGACCGGGCCTGCGCGCAGTACGTGCTCAACGTGCTCAACGGCCCGCCCGGCCTGCCGGACCGTGAGGGCGTCACCGTCGAGACCTCCTTCGTGGGCCCCGGTCAGCGCCGCCACCCCCGCCTGCGCTACGTGCCCAGCCGCCTCTCGATGGTGCCCCTGCTGTTCAGCAGCACCCTGCCGCCGGACGTGGTGCTGGCCCACTGCGCCCCGCCCCGCGACGGCCAGCTGAGCCTGGGGCTGGAGACCAACATCATGCCCGCGGCCATCGAGGCGTGCCGGGCCCGCGGCGGGCTGGTGGTGGCCGTGGTCAACCCGCGGATGCCGTACGCCTACGGCGACGCGCAGGTGCCGGTGGAGCACGTGGACCTGGCCCTGGAGGTGGACGCCCCGCTGGCCGCCCACGACGGCGCACCGGCCACGGACGAGGCGGGGCGCGTCATCGGCGAGCGCGTGGCGGCCCTCATCGGCGACGGCGCCACGCTGCAGATGGGCATCGGTGCGGTGCCTGACTCCGTGCTGGCCAATCTCACCGGCCGCCGCGACCTGCGCATCTGGACCGAGATGTTCAGCGACGGCGTGCTCGAGCTGCACCGACAGGGCGCCCTGGACCCGGAGGCGCCCATCACGTCGTCCTTCTGCTTCGGGTCCACCGAGCTCTACGACTGGGTGGACGGCAACCCGCAGGTGCGCATGCTCCGCACGGAGAAGACCAACGACCCGGGGCGCATCGCGCAGCAGCGGGCCATGACCTCCATCAACGCCGCCCTGGAGGTGGACCTCTTCGGCCAGGCCAACGCCTCGCGCATCGACGCGCACATCCACTCGGGCTTCGGCGGGCAGACCGACTTCATCGTGGGCGCGCTGCACTCGGCGGGCGGGCAGAGCTTCATCGGGCTGCGCTCGTGGCACCCGCGGGCAGACGTGTCCACGGTGGTGCCGCTGCTCGACGAGCCGGTGACCAGCTTCCAGCAGACGGCCGTCGTCACCGAGCAGGGCGTGGCGCGGCTGTGGGGTCTCTCGGAGCGGGAGCAGGCGGCCGGCATCATCGAGAACGCGGCGCACCCCAGCGTGCGCGAGGAGCTGTGGGAGGAGGCCCGCCACATGGGCCTGGCCTGAGCACCGGCTCCCCGGGCCCGATGGGGGCGCGCCCCTCAGCGCGGGTGGATGCCCGCCTGTCGCGCAGCCACCCGCCACAGCTCCGATGCTGCGTCGGCCGCCTCGTCCTCGCGGGCGGGCACGTCCTCCAGCTCGCCCCGCTCGGCCTCCACGGCGCGGCCGAGCCCCCAGAGCAGCCGGTCCCACACCAGTCCCCGGGCCACGAGCGCCGCGGCCACGTCCTGCTGCGGCCCGTCCACCACCCCGGCGGGCAGGGCGTGCTGCACGGTGAGCACCGTCTGCCCGCCGTCACGGGCCAGGTCCGCGGCCACCCAGGAGGTCACCCCGTCCACCTCCAGGCTGCCGCGCCAGCCCTCGGGGTCCAGCAGCTCGTCGGCACGCGCACCGGTACTGGCCACGGCCTGCTGCCAGTGGGGCCACACCGTGCGCGGCACCCCGGGCACCACGCGAGAGAGGGAGAGCACCCAGCCCTCGCCCAGGGGCTCCACCCGACGGGTCACGGCGTCCACGTGCTGCACGGCATCCATGGCGGACATGGTCGCACCGGATGGACATGGGTACACGTGTTGCATGTGCTCGTTCATCTGTACTATCCTTGGGTCAAGGGCACGGGCTTACCGCGCCGGGCGCACGAGGGTCACGGGGGGTGATCATGGGGATCTCGCACACCACGGCAGGGCCGGGGGTGGATGCCGCGCGGCAGGCGGCGGACCGGGCGCGACCGTCGGTGGACGATGCACGTGCCGCCCTCGCGGAGGCCCACCGAGCCACCGACCAGTTGCTGCAGACCCTGTCGTCGCTCGCTCCCACCGCGCCGGGCGTGGACGCCGCAGCGCTGGGCTCCCTCTCGGCGGAGGTGAACCGAGCCGTCAACCGGTTGGAGTCCGCCCGTCTGCGGGTGGGGCACCTCATGGCGGGATGTCGCGAGCGCGGTGGTTCGACGCTGCTGGACGAGGGGCAGTTCTTCGCCCGGGACGGGCAGCGGGACCCGGCGGCTGCCCGCAAGGACGCCCACCTGGCCCGCGAGCTCGGCAACGGCCCCGTGGCGCCCGTGGGGCGAGAGAGCCTGGCCACGACGGGCAGGACGGCGGGTGACCCGGAGGTGCCGGACGATGCGGAGAGGATGGCCGCACGGAGGCGAACGCCTGCGGGGCGGGCGTTCGACGAAGGACTCATCAGCCGGCAGCACGTGGACGTCATCCTGGCGACGCTGCGCGAGCTCCCCGAGGACGTCACGGCAGCGGAACGCGAGGAGATCGAGCGCGACCTGACCCGATCGGCCCATCGCCTCTCCCCGGCCTCGCTCCGGGCAGCGGGGCGGCGGGTGCTGGCGGCCGTGGGCCGCACCCGGCGACAGGTGGACGAGCACGAGAACGACCTGCTGCACCGTCAGGAGGAAGCCGCATGGCAGGCCACCCGGGCCACGATCACGCACCGCGCCGACGGCACCTCCGTGCTGCACGCCGTCCTGCCGACCCTCCAGGCCATGGCCCTGGAACGGGTGCTGCAGGCGATGGCGTCGCCGGCTCGTCGCACCCGTCCCGCCGCGGTGCTGGGGCGGTCGCGGACCGACGAGGAGTCCCGCGACCAGCAGCTGGACCTGTGGCACGAGCGGGGCCTGGCCCTGGCCGAGCTCGTCGAGCGGCTGCCGACCGAGCACCTGCACCAGAAGGTCGCCGCCACCGTCGTGGTCCACACCGACCTGGAGACCCTGCGGGGAGAGGCCGAACGGGCCGGGGTGACCGACAGCGCCCACCGCCTCTCGGCAGGGGAGGTCCGGCGGATCGCGGCACAGGCCGGCATCGTCCCCAGCGTGCTGGGTGGCGAGAGCATGCCGCTGGACCTGGGGCGGCAACGGCGCTTCTTCTCCGATGCGCAACGAGTGGCGCTCTCCCGGGTGTACGACGAGTGCGCCGCCGAGGGGTGTGATCGCCCGTTCGCCTGGTGTCAGGTGCATCACGACCAGCCGTGGGCAGCCCGACGCGGGTCACCCGGCGACCGGGGTGGCGACAGGTCGCCGCGGGGTGGGCCACCGACCGGCAGGTCGCCGCGGGGGTCGACGGACCTGGCCAATGCCATCCCCCTGTGCGGCCGGCACAACCGCATGGTGGAGCACCCCGGGGTGCAGCACACCGTGACGCGCGACGCGTCCGGTCGGGCGACCGTGCACCTGACCCGGGGGACGCGGTGAGTGCCCTGCCGCCGGTGGACGTCACGGGGGTGGACGTCATGGCGGTGGCGAACCCCCTGCGATGCCGGTCGTGGCCAGATCGTGCCGTGCCAAGTCGTGTTGTGGGGCGCGGTCCGGGACCGTGGACCTGCGAGACTCGCGGCATGGCCGAGCCGACCCCGCACACGCCCCTGACCGACCTGCTGGTCCGCGTGCACGACCACTTCCTGCCCCATACCGAGGGGGAGGTGGCTGCGTTCGCGCAGGCGGTCGGCGGGGTGGACGCCGACGACTTCGGCCTGGCCCTGACCACCGTGGACGGCCACACCTACTCGGTGGGCCAGGACGAGCGGTCCTTCGCCATCCAGTCCATCTCCAAGGCGTTCACCTACGCCATCGCGCTCACCGACTCCGGGTTCGAGGCGGTGGACGCCGTCATCGACGTGGAGCCCTCCGGCGAGGCGTTCAACGAGATCTCCCTGCAGGAGGGCACCGGGCGGCCGTCCAACGCCCTCATCAACGCCGGCGCCATCGCCGCCACCTCGCTGGTGGCCGGCTCGTCCTCCAACCCGCACGACGAGGGCTCGGTGGCCCGGGGCGACACGCGCCGCGACCGCCTGGTGCGCGGCTACTCCCGCATGGCCGGACGCGCGCTGGAGGTGGACGAGGAGGTGCTGGCCTTCGAGCGGGAGGACGGCGACCGCAACCTGGCCCTGGCCCACCTCATGCGCAGCTTCGACCTGGTCACCGAGGCCCCCGAGGCCGTGGCCGACGACTACTTCGCTGCCTGCTCCATCCTCGTGACCGTCCGCGACCTCTCGATGATGGCGGCGTTGTTGGCCACCGGCGGCGTGCACCCGCAGACCGGCGAGCGCGTGCTCGACGAGGCCGTGGTGGAGCGCGTGCTGGGCGTCATGAGCACCTGCGGCATGTACGACGACGCCGGCGAGTGGATGGTGCGCGTGGGTCTGCCGGCCAAGTCCGGGGTGGGCGGCGGCATCCTCGTGGTGGTGCCCGGGCAGGCCGGGTTCGCGGTGTACTCCCCGCGGCTGGACCGCCACGGCAACTCCGAGCGCGGCGTGCTGGCCTGCGAGGCGCTCTCGGCCCAGCTGGACCTGCACCTCATGCACGGCGTGCGCGAGCCCCACTCGGCGGTGCGCGTGACCTACCCGGTGACGGCGGTGCCCAGCGGGGTGCGCCGCCCGCCGGCGGCCGCCACCGTGCTCGAGCGCGTGGGCCACCGGGGGCGCGTCATCGAGGTGCAGGGGGCGCTCACCTTCGGGGCCGCGGAGTCGGTGATGCGGGAGCTCTGCTCGCTGCAGGAGGTCGATGCGGTGCTGCTGGACGTCCGGCGCGTCACCGTGGTGCCGCAGTTCGCCCGGGAGGGGCTGGCCGCCGTGGCGCGTGGCATGGCCGATGCCGGGCGCGTGCTGGTGCTCGTGGACGACCCGGACCGCGGCCTGGCGGGCGACGCGGTGCGGGTGGTGGCGCGGCGCCGCGTCGGCGTCGAGGCGGTGGAGAACCTGCTGCTGGAGCGGCACGGTGGACCCGGCCTGGACCTCGAGGAGGTGGAGGTGGGCGACGTGGGCGTCGTCTCCACCCTCGACGCCGCCGACGCCAAGGCCCTGCACGCCCGCATGGAGTCGCGCCACTACGCCGCCGGGGAGGTGGTGATCCGCGAGGGCGACCCCTTCGTGGGCATCCACCTCATCACCAGCGGCACCGTGGAGACCACCTCCGGGGCGGCCGGGGCGGCCGGCGACGAGCAGGACGTGGCCGACCCCACCACGCGCGGCCCGGAGCTGCGGCGGCTGGCGGTGCTGGGCCCGGGCCACAGCTTCGGCGAGTTCGGCCTGGTGGGCGACGGCCGGCACGCGGCCACGGTGACCGCCCGCGAGGAGCTGCAGACCTGGCTGCTCTCCCCGGAGGTCCTGCGCCAGCTGGAGGTGGAGGACTCCGGCCTGGCCCTGCGGCTCTGGCAGGCCATCACCCGGGAGGCCTTCACCCGCGTGCGCGCACAGATGGAGGAGCTGGCGGCCGCCGCCGCCCACGCCGGCTGACGGGCACCTCAGCCCCGGCCGGTCTCCCCAGGCACCGGGCCAGCGGCCACCGCGGCGCGCACCATCGCGGCCAACCGGGTGGGCTGGTCGCGCATCACCAGGTGGCCGCTGTCGGGCACCACCACGGTGCGGATGCGGGGCAGCGGCTCCTCGGGGCGGGTCCGCCGCAGCTCCACCCGGTGCCGCTGGGCGAGGTGGCGCTGCCGCCGCACCCACCGCCGCGAGCCGGGCTCCCACGGGCGGGCGGCCACCACCAGCACCATCGGCACCGCAGGCAGGGGAAGCACCCGGCGCAGCCGCAGCAGCTCGGCAGCCATGCGGGTGTACCCGGCGTCCTCCAGCAGGGCGGACCGCACCCGGCGCCCCACCAGGGGCAGCCAGCCCAGCCCGGCCGCCAGGGCGTGGCGCAGGTCGTCCTCCACGGGCCACCGGAGGCGTGGGTCCTCCTCCACGGAGCCGTCCACGGCCACGAGCCCGGCCACCCGGTGCGGGTCGCTGCGCAGGTACGCCTCGGCCATGAAGCGCGCCATCGAGTGCGCCACGAGCCACACCCGCGCGGGGTCGGGCACCACCTCGTGCACCACCCGGCGCAGGTGGGCCACCTCGTCGTGGAGGTGCGGCTCGGCCACCCGCTCGGCACGGGCCCGCCCCAGCCCCGGCCGGTCGTAGCGCACCACACGGTGGTCGCGGGCCAGGTCGGCCGCCACCTCGTCCCACGCCTCAGCGCCCATGCCGAGGCCCGGCATCAGCACCACCCACGGCCCGTGCTCCCCCTGCACCTCCGCGGCCAGGTCCGTGGCACGGGGTCCGGTGTCGCGGGCTCCCCTCACGCGGCCAGCCCGTTCCTGACGCCGTGCGGCGCGCCACCTCTCCATGGCACCAGTGTCACCCCTGCCCGGGACCCCCGCCCGCCCGATCGTCCTCGACCCACCACCGGCCGGCCCCCCAGCCCGTCCCGACGGCGAACACCACCCACCACGCCACGGTCCCCAGCAGCTGCACCCGCTGCGCCAGCCCGGGCACCGTGAGCACCTCGCCCACGCGCGCGGCCCCCGGTGCCAGGCAGGCGAGCTGCCAGCCCAGGGTCGCCAGCATCACGCCCACCAGCACCAGCAGCACCCGTGCCCCGGGACGGCCCCGGCGCAGCGCTGCCAGGGACAGCGCGGCCGCGGCCACTCCCAGCGCCGTCCCGGCCACCGACGAGCTCACCGAGTGCGCGGTGTGCGTCCACGGCAGCGTCCCCGCCTGCTCGGCGGCCAGGCAGGCGGCGTCCACCGTGCTGGCACAGGCCATGGGCAGCAGCGCATCGGCCACTGTGGCCGCCCCGAACACCCCGGCGGCCACCACACCCAGACCACGCAGGTCACGTCGCAGTCCGCCCCGGCGAGCCACCAGCCCGACCCAGAGCACCATCAGCGCCCCCGCCAGCACGTCGCCGGCCCGGACGAACCAGGCGTGGGGCTGGTCCTGCGCCCCCAGCTCGCTGGCCCAGCTGTGCCACGGCGACAGGTCCGAGAACGGCCCGGCCACCAGCCAGGACGACCAGGCCGCCATCGCCAGCAGGGGCAGCCCGGCCGCCCACCACGGCACGGCGCGGTGTCCCCCACCCGATGCGGGCACCCGGCGCGCGCCGCTCACTCGCGGCCCGCGGGTCGCACCAGGGGGAAGGCCAACGTCTCGCGCACGGTGCGGCCGGTCACCAGCATCACCACGCGGTCCACGCCCAGCCCCAGGCCACCGGTGGGCGGCATGCCGTACTCCAGGGCCTGCAGGAAGTCCTCGTCCAGGCTCATGGCCTCCGGGTCGCCGGCGGCCGCGGCCACCGACTGGGCTGTCAGACGGGCCCGCTGCTCCAGCGGGTCGGTCAGCTCGGAGTAGGCGGTGCCCAGCTCCATGCCGAAGGCCACGAGGTCCCACCGCTCGGCCACACCCGGGGTGGACCGGTGCCCGCGGGTCAGCGGCGAGACCGAGCTCGGGAAGTCGCAGTAGAAGGTGGGCCGCACGGTGGACCCCTCCACCAGCTCCTCGTAGAGCTCCAGGGCCACCTCGCCGGCATCCAGGTCGGGGCGCACCTCCACCCCGGCCCGTCGGGCGGCCTGGTGCATCTCGGCGGCGGTGCTCTGCGGCCCCACCGGCTGCCCACCCAGGGCCACCAGTTTCTCGGAGACCGCGTCGTGCAGGGTCACCACCGGCCACTCGCCGGAGAGGTCCACCATCGTTCCGTCGGGGCCGGGCACCTCGCACCGCCCGTGCACAGCCACCGCGGCGGCCTGCACCAGCTCGCGGGTGGTGTCCATCATCGAGCGGTAGTCCTCGTGCGCGGCGTAGGCCTCCAGCAGCGTGAACTCCGGGTTGTGGGTGGCGTCCACGCCCTCGTTGCGGAACGCCCGGCCCATCTCGAACACCCGGTCCACGCCACCCACGCAGAGCCGCTTGAGGTACAGCTCGGGCGCGATCCGCAGGAAGAGGTCCATGGAGTAGGCGTTGATGCGGGTGGCGAAGGGCCGTGCGTTGGCCCCGCCGTGCACGGTCTGCAGCACCGGCGTCTCCACCTCCAGGTAGCCGCGGTCCTGCAGGCCCTCGCGCAGGGCGCGCACCACGGCCGACCGTGCCCGCAGGGTGTCGCGGGCCTCCTGCGAGACGGCCAGGTCCACGTGGCGCTGGCGCACCTTCGCCTCGGGGTCCACCAGGCCGGTGCGCACCGGCGACAGCGGGTGCAGGCACTTGGCCTCCATCCGCCAGCTGTGGGCCAGCAGGCTCGGCTCGCCGCTGCGGGAGGCGCCGCGCACGCCCTCGAAGGCCACGAGATCGCCCACGTCCACCAGCACCATGAAGTCGCGGTGGTCCTGTGCGCTGAGGTGCTGGCGCTCCAGCACCACCTGCAGGTCGCCCTGCCCGTCACGCAGGCGCACGAAGCGCACGCCGCCCAGGTCGCGGACCGCCAGCACGCGCCCGGCCACGGACACGCGCTCGCCCTCCCCGGCGGCCAGGGCCTGCGCGGTGGTGTGCGTCGGACGCTCGGCCACCGGCCACGGCTCGCGCCCGGCCTCGCGGGCGGCCTCCACGGCCGCGATGCGCACGCGGGTCTGCTCCGGCAGGCGGGCCCGGCGCGCGGACGCCAGGTCGGTGTCCCCGGCCCACTCCTGGAGCTGCTCGGGGGTGGGGGCGGTCACCGGCACCACCGCGTAGGCGGCCGCACGCCGGCCACCGGTGGCGTGCCGACGGCTCCAGGTGGGCAGGAAGCCCTCGGCGCGCGCCGTCGCCAGTCCGATGCGGGCCAGCTGCTCGGCCTCGGCGTAGCAGAGGTACCGGCGGTTCCACTCCGGCCGGTACCGCTGGTTGGCGGTGTAGAGCGACTCGATCTGCCAGAACCGGGAGGCTCGGCGCAGCAGCCAGCGCTGCATGCGCGTCACCGGGCCGGCCCCCAGGGTCTCGCCCTCGGCGAAGACCGAGCGGAACACGGCGAAGTTCAGGCTGAGGCGGCGCAGACCCACGCTCTCGCGCTGGCGGCACAGCTCGGCCACCATCGTCTCGGTGACGCCGTTGGGGGCGTCCGGGGAGCGGCGCATGAGGTCCAGGGACGCCCCGGTCGGGCCCCAGGGCACGAAGGACAGCAGTCCCACGAGGTCGCCCTCGGCGTCCACGGCCTCCACCAGCACGCACCGTCCGTCGGCCGGGTCGCCCAGGCGCCCGAGCGCCATCGAGAAGCCCCGCTCGGGGGCGTCCCCGCGCCACGCCTCGGCGGCCCGCACCAAGCCCGGCCACTCGGCGGGGTCCACCTGCTCGTGGCGGCGCACGCGCACCTCCACACCGGCCCGCCGCACGCGACGCACGGCCTGGCGCACCGGGGCCATGTCCGGCCCGTTGAGGGAGAAGGCGTCGGCGTCCAGCACCGCCTCGTCCCCGAGGGAGATCACCCCCATGCCCCGGTCGGCGAAGGCCCGCGCCCCCGCGTCGGAGACGCCCACCACCGCCGGCGCCCACCCGAAGCGCCGCGAGACGGCCAGCCAGTTGTGCACGGCGCTGCTCCACGACTGCGGGTCGCCCAGCGGGTCGCCCGAGGCCAGGCTCACGCCCTGCTCCACCCGGTAGGCCACGGCGGCCCGTCCGTCGCTGGAGAAGATCACGGCCTTGTCGTCGCGCGTGGCGAAGTAGCCCAACGAGTCCTGCGCCCCGTAGCGCTCCAGGAGCGCCCGCACCGCCGCCTGCTCCTGGGCGTCCTGGCTGTTGTGGGAGGTGGCGCTGCGCAGCAGCACCAGCAGCGTGCCCACCAGCACCGCCGACCCCATGAGCGACAGGATGCCGGTCACCCAGACCGGTGGCGCGTGGGACGCGTCCGCCGCGAGACCGCCGTCCAGGCCGGTGACGTGGTCGACCGCCCACGCGAGCCGGCGGTGGTGGGGCAGGTCACCGGGCTGCAGCCGCACCAGCAGCCACCCCAGCAGGATGGCCGACAGGGTGCCCAGCACCATGAACGCCGCCGCGGAGGCCCAGGCGTTGCTCCGGACCCGCGCGTAGAAATGGCGGTAGGAGGCCACAGCCACCCCCAGCCACGTGAGGTGCAGGAGGCTGGCGGCCACGGCGTGCCAGGACTGGCCCTCCTGCAGGCTGAACACGTCACCCTCGAGCAGAATCACCAGATACACCAGCAGCATGGCCCACCCGACCCGCTTGCGGGCGGTGAGCGCGGCGGCCAGCACGAACATCACCGTGGCCACGGTGAAGCTGGGGTAGGCCACCAGGTAGTACGAGTCCACGGTGCGGATGCCCGCGGTGTAGAGGTGCGGCACGAGGGAGAGGGCCAGCACCAGCAGGCCGTTGGCCACCAGCAGGGCGGCCATGGCCCGCGGCACCTGGGCCCGCCAGCCCACCTGCGGCTCGGCCAGGTCCTCCACCTCGGCCCGGGGGCGGTCGTGGTGCGGGGGGTCGAGACGTCGTGCAGGCATGTGGGCCAGCATGAGGCCCCGGTGGGCCCGCGGGTCTCCACCCGTGGACCCGGAGCGTGTCCTCGGGGTTGCCCACAGACGGACCGGCTCCCTCACGAGGGGGGCACCACACCGTCCACAGATCGGCCCGGGGGATGACGCACCCCTGATCCGGGCGCGTCGATACTCGGAACCGATGGCGCTACTGCGTCACCGGGCCACTGGCCCACACCGGACGGGTCGGTGCCGCCCCGGGGTCTTGGAGGGGGATCCCGCGACGGCACCGACCGTTCCGTGTCCGGCCGCGGTCCACGCCCGACGCCGTGGCCCACCACCCCCACCTGCTCCGCCCACGACCCGTGTGCGCGGGAATGCACCGGCCACCCCGCGCGCTATACTTGGTGACACATCACCATCAGGAGGAGGCGCCATGCCTGCCGTGACCACCCAGAACGTCCTCGAGCTGGACCGCGTCGTGCCGGCCCCCGGCAGCCGAGCCCGCGCCGTCCGCTCCGTCACCACCGCACCCCAGGGCCACGAGGGCGAGGGCTTCCCCGTCCGCCGCGCCTTCGCGGGCATCGACCTGCGCGACCTGGACCCCTTCATCCACATGGACCAGATGGGCGAGGTGGAGTACGCCCCGCTCGAGCCGCGCGGCACCGACTGGCACCCGCACCGCGGCTTCGAGACCGTGACCTACATCATCGACGGGTCGTTCCTCCACGAGGACACCCACGGCGGTGGCGGGGCCATCACCGACGGCGACACCCAGTGGATGACCGCCGGGTCCGGCCTGCTGCACATCGAGGCCCCGCCGGAGCAGCTCGTCATGTCCGGCGGCCTGTTCCACGGCTTGCAGCTGTGGGTCAACCTGCCGAGCCACCAGAAGATGTCCGACCCGCGCTACCAGGACATCCGCGGCGGCGAGGTGCGCCTGCTCTCCAGCGAGGACGGCGGCAGCCTGCTGCGCGTCATCGCCGGCGAGGTGGACGGCCACGAGGGGCCGGGCATCACCCACACCCCCATCAGCATCGTCCACGCCACCGTGGCCCCCGGCGCCCAGCTGCGCCTGCCGTGGAACCCCGGGTTCAACGCCCTGGTCTACGCGCTCTCCGGCGACGGCACGGTGGGCTCCGAGCGCCGCCCGCTGCGCACCGGCCAGCTGGCCCTGCTGGGCGAGGGCGACCACATCGAGGTGCGTGCCGACGAGCAGCAGGACGCCCGCCACGCCGAGGGGCTCGACCTGTACGTCCTCGGCGGGCAGCCGATCCGCGAGCCGGTGATGGCCTACGGCCCGTTCGTCATGAACACCCGCGCCGAGTTGGTCACCGCGTTCGAGGACTTCCAGGCCGGGCGTCTGGGGACCATCCCCAACAGCCCGCGCGTGAAGGCGGCCTCGCAGGTGGTGCGCGACGCGCTGGACTCCGGGGAGGCCCGCCCCGGCCACCAGGTGCTCTGAGCACCGCCCCGACGGTCCCGGTCGGCCACCACCGACCGGGACCCGGGTACGCGAAAGGCCCCGGGACGAATCCCGGGGCCTTTCCCTTGCGTGCGCGAGGGGGGAGTTGAACCCCCACGCCCTTTCGGGCACACGGACCTGAACCGTGCGCGTCTGCCTATTCCGCCACTCGCGCGCAGTGCCCGACCACCTGATCTCACCACCCGGAGATGGTGTCGACCCATCGATCGAACGACGGCATACGTTAACAGCACATCCACGGGCACGCCAATCGGCCCGACGGGGCGCCGACCCACGGCCTTGGTCCACCCCGCGGACGCGTGGCATCCACCTCCGGTCCTCCCGCGCGGCAGGGCCCCGGCAAGTACGATCGCCGCAGGATCGACGCGCCCGCCGGACCCCCGTGGACCCGCCCCGTGGCGCGACCGACGCTGCAGAACCGCCGCAGGGAGGCACTCATGGGCTTGCTGGATCGCTTCGAGTCCGGGACGGAGCGCGTCTTCACGGCGCCCTTCGCCCGGCTGTTCAAGCGCGAGGAGCTGCAGCCCGTCGAGATCGGTGCCGCCATCCGCAAGGCCATGGACTCGCGCGCGGCCGTGGTGAACCGCCACCGCACCATCGTTCCCAACGTCTTCACCATCGAGCTGTCCGACGACGACTTCGACCGCCTCATCGCGTTCGACGAGGCGATCACCGACGAGCTCATCGCCGACGCCCAGGAGTACGTCACCGAGCAGCGCTACACCCCCGGCGGCCCGCTGCAGATCGAGCTCGTGGCCGACCCGGACCTGCAGCCGGGCATCTACAAGCTCCACCACGCCACCGTGCGCAACCCCGCCACCCTGGACGAGCGGGGCGACATCGACTCCTGGGGCGCCGCGCACGAGCGCTTCGACGACGCCATCGACCGCCACACCCAGGGCCACCGCATCCCCGCCGACGCCAAGTACCTGGGCGAGGTGGACGAGGAGGCCATCGCCGCGGCGAAGGCCTCCTCGGAGCAGCCGACCGCCGACGACTCCGCCGCCCGAGGGGCCGAGGACGCGCGCCGCGCCCGGAAGGAGGCCGACCGCGCTGCCGAGGCCCGGCGCGACCGCGAGCGCGAGGCGGCCGCCGAGCAGCACCGTGCCGAGATCCGCCGCGCCGCCGAGCGGGAGCAGGCCCAGCGCGAGCGAGGGGGTCAGGAGGAGACCGAGCAGGAGACCCGGGACACCGCCGCGACCACCCAGGTGCCCGCCCGCTCCACTCGTTCCGTGGCCCGCCCGTGGGTCGAGGTGGATGGTGTGCGCCACGTGCTCGAGAAGCCGACCACCCTGCTGGGCCGCGACACGGTGTGCGACATCACCGTCCCGGACCCGGGCATCTCCCGCCGCCACGTGGAGCTGACGGTGGACGCGACGGACACCGCCCGGCTGACGCTGCGTGACCTCGGGTCGACGAATGGCACCTTCGTGGGCGGGGAGCGCGTCCGCAACACCCGCCTGGCCGACGGGGACTCCTTCGTCATGGGTCGCACCACGGTCACGGTGCGGCTCGGACGGGCGCAGTGAGCGAGCTCACGGTCTCGGTGCTGCGGCTCGCCCTGCTCGCAGCGCTCTGGCTCTTCGTGCTGGCCGTCGCGCGGGTGCTGCGCAGCGACCTCTACGGCGCCCGCGTGGTCACCCGTGACCGCCGCCGCCAGACCCGTCGCACGCCGATGCCGGATGAGGCCTCCCCGGACCGCCCCGGTCGCCGCAACGCCCCCCGCGAGCCGCGCCGCCTCGTGGTGGTGGCCGGCCCGATGCGGGGTGCCAGCCTGGCGCTGACGTCGTCCCCCGTCGTCATCGGCCGCAACCCGGAGTCCAGCCTGTCGGTCGACGACGACAGCATCTCCGGCTCCCACGCCCGCATCAGCCCCGACCCGCACGGCTGGATCATCGAGGACCTGGGCTCCACCAACGGCACCTGGCTGGACGACCAGCGCCTGCTCGAGGCAGCCCCGCTCGTGGTGGGCAGCACCATCCGGCTGGGCCGCACCGTCCTGGAAGCGAAGGCCTGAGCATGTTCGACCTCCACTTCGCCGCGCGCTCCGACCTGGGCCTGGGCTCCAAGATCCGCAACGAGGACTCGGGCTACGCGGGCCCCAACCTGCTGCTGCTGTGCGACGGCATGGGTGGGCACGCCGGCGGCGACACGGCCTCGGCCATCGTGGTGCACCACCTGGCCGAGCTGGACAACGACGTCTACCGCGCCTCGGACGCCGGCGACATCCTGCTGCGCGAGGTGGCCGCGGCCAACGCCAAGCTCCACACCTTCGAGGAGGAGCACCCCGAGACCGAGGGCATGGGCACCACCTGCATCGCGATGGTGCGCAGCTCCCACTCGCTGGCCATCGCCCACATCGGCGACTCGCGGGCCTACCGCGTGCAGGACGGCGTGCTCTCGCAGATCACCCACGACCACTCCTTCCTGCAGCTGCTCATCGACGAGGGGCACCTCACCGAGGAGGAGGCGTGGGGCCATCCCCAGCGCTCCCTCATCACCCGTGTGCTCTCCGGCCGGCCGGACGACGAGCCCGACCACGGCGTCATGCCACTGGTGCTGGGCGACCGCTTCCTGCTGTGCTCCGACGGCCTGAGCGACTACGTGCGCGACGAGACGATCGCCCAGGTGCTCCGGGAGTCGCCCGACCCGCACGACGCCGCGCAGGCCCTGGTGGACGTGGCCCGCCGCGCGGGCACCCGCGACAACGTGACCGTGGTGGTGGCCGACGTGGTGCGCCCCGGCTCGGCGCCGCGCAACCAGCCGCAGATGGTGGGTGCCGCCGCCCGGCTGCGTTCCGGCCACGAGTACGAGGGCGCCACCGAGGAGCCGGACCAGCACGCCTTCCGCGAGCCGCAGTCCGCCGACGCCCCCACCCAGACCGTCCCCGTGGCCGATGACGGGTCGGTGACTCTCAACGGGCGTCACCTGGTGATCGGGCAGCGGGCCTTCACTCCGCGCACCATCAGCCGCGACGGGGTGACCGGCAGCACCAAGGCGGACTTCGGGCAGCGCGCCGCCGAGCCGACCGGTGAGGTCATCGAGATCCGCGACAGCGGCCCCACCGGCGACGGGCGCCCCGTGGCCACCGAGCCACGTCGCCATCCCGTGGCCCGCGCCGTGGCGTGGGTGGTGGGGGCGCTGGCCCTGCTGGCCCTGGCCGTCGGGGGCCTGTGGTGGTGGGGCACGCAGAACTACTTCGTCGGGGAGCGCGACGGGCAGGTGCAGATCCGCCGCGGGTTCGACGTGGTGCTGGCCGGCCAGGAGCTCTCCACCCTCGAGGAGGGCAGCGACCTGCGCGTGGACGCCCTGCCCGGCTTCTACGCCGACAGCGTGCGCGACGCCATCCCGGCCGACGACCTGCCGGACGCCCAGCGCACCCTGGCCGACCTCCGCGAGCGCGCGGAGCGGGCCGGGAAGAACCGCCAGGAGCCGAGCGGGACCAAGTCGGGCTCCAGCGGGTCCGGGAGTTCCAACGGCTCGGGCAGCTCCAGCGGGTCCAGCGGGTCCAGCAACCCGAGCGGCTCGCCGACCTCGAAGGGTTCGGCGTCCCCGAGCCCGCACGGCTCCAGCGGGTCGGGCTCCTCGCCCCGTCCCTCCCGGTCCTCGGCCGCGCCGTCCTCGCCCGCCCCCACCGGCTCCTCGGGGTCCGCCTCGTGACCCCTCTGCGTCACCGCGGGCAGGAGGCCACCGCTCCGGTGCAGGAGAGCTGGCTGGCTCCCCGCAACGGCCGGTGGATGGAGCTCCTGCTGCTCGCCCTGGCCATCGGCATCACCGCCCTGGCCTACGTGCAGGTGGGCCTGGGCACCGCCCGCGCGGTGCCCACCAACATCCTCACGCTGGCCGGCGGCATGGCCGGCATCGCCCTGCTCTTCCACGTGGTGCTCTGGTGGCGTGCCCGCTACGCCGACCCGGTGATCCTGCCCGTGGTCACCCTGCTCAACGGCCTGGGCCTGGTGATGCTCCACCGGCTGGACATCGCCAAGGACCGCGGGCTGGCCAGCGGCGTGGCCGGGCGCCAGCTCATGTGGACGGCCCTGGCGGTGGCCGTGGCGATGGTGGTGCTCGTGGTGCTGCGCGACCACCGGCGGCTGCGCCGGGTCACGTGGACCTGCGCAGCCCTGGGCTTCATGATGCTGCTGAGCCCCCTGGTGCCCGGCCTGGGCATGTCCAACTACGGCTCGCGCATCTGGATCAGCTTGGGCCCCTTCAGCTTCCAGCCGGGAGAGATCGCCAAGATCCTGCTGACCATCTTCTTCGCCGGGTACCTGGTGAGCGCCCGCGACGCCCTCTCGCAGGCCAGCCCCAAGGTGCTGGGCCTGCGCTTCCCCCGCGTGCGCGACCTCGGTCCCATCCTCATGGTGTGGGGCCTGAGCATCCTCATTCTCGTCTTCGAGAAGGACCTCGGGTCCTCGCTGCTCTTCTTCGGCCTCTTCGTGGCCATGCTCTACGCGGCCACCCAGCGCCTCTCGTGGATCCTGCTGGGCCTGGGCATGTTCGCCGCCGGCGCGTTCACCGCCTGGCGGCTCTTCGGGCACGTGCAGCAGCGCGTCACCATGTGGCTCGACCCCTTCAGCCCGGAGGCGCTGGCCATCAGCGACCAGGTGCCGCTGGGCCTCATGGGGATGGCCAACGGCGGGCTCCTCGGCACCGGCCTGGGCCGAGGCCGGCCGGACCTCACCTATTTCGCCGAGAGCGACTTCATCGTGCCGTCCTTCGCCGAGGAGCTCGGCCTGGTCGGCTTCATGGCGATGATGGTGCTGTACGCCGTCCTCGTGCAGCGGGGGCTGCGCATCGCCCTGGGCTCCCGGGACGGCTTCGGCACCCTGCTGGCGGCAGGGCTGGCCTTCGCCGTGGCCCTGCAGGTCTTCGTGGTGGTCGGCGGCGTCACCCGCGTCATCCCGCTCACCGGCCTCACCACGCCCTTCCTCTCGGCCGGCGGGTCCTCCCTGCTGGCCAACTGGACCATCGTGGCCCTGCTGCTGCGCCTCTCCCACGACGCCCGTTCCCCCATCCCGCTGGGCGAGGGCGAGGCACCCGACGACGACAGCCCGGCCGCGCGTGCCTCGGCCCTGGCCCGCAGCACCCGGGAGGTGGCCGCGTGAACCAGCCCATCCGACACCTCGCGTGGCTCGTCGCCCTGCTCTTCGGCGCCCTCCTCGTGGCGGGCAGCTGGATCCAGGTCGTGGACGCCAACCACCTGCGCGAGCTGCCCGGCAACCGGCGCACCATGCTCAACGACTTCGGCCGGGAGCGGGGCACGATCCTCGTGGACGGCGAGCCCGTGGCCACCAGCGTTCCCGCGCAGGGGCAGGTGCCGTGGGTGCGCACCTACCCCCGGGCCGAGGAGTACGCCCACACCACCGGCTGGTTCTCGCTGGTGTACGGCAGCGGCGGCGGCCTCGAGGGGACCGAGTCCTCCCTGCTGTCCGGCCGTGACGACTCCCTGTTCTACCGGCGCCTGCCCGACCTGCTGGCGGGCCGTGAGCCGGCCGGCGCCAGCATCGAGACCACGCTGGACGCGCGCGCCCAGCACGCCGCGGCCCAGGCCCTCGGGGACCGCCGCGGCGCCGCCGTCGCGATCGACCCGCGCACCGGCGACATCCTGGCGATGGTGAGCTCCCCCTCCTACGACCCGACCCGCCTCTCGCAGACGGACCTCGGTGCGGTGGAGAAGGCCTGGGTCGAGCTCAACGCCGACCCCGGCCGCCCCCTGTCCAACCGGGTGCTGCGCTCCACCTACCCGCCCGGGTCGGTCTTCAAGCTCGTCACCGCCGCAGCCGCCCTGGAGAAGGGCGTGGCCCAGCCGGACACACAGCTCGACGCCCCCGCCCGTTACACCCTGCCGGGCACCAGCACCAGCCTGCGCAACTTCGGTGGCAAGGAGTGCACGCAGGACCCCTCGGGCCGGCAGACGCTCGCCGACGCCCTGCGCGTCTCGTGCAACACCGCCTTCGCCGCCCTCGGCGTGCAGGTGGGCGACGACGCCCTGCGGGAGCAGGCCGAGGCCTTCGGTGTGGGCCGGGAGCTGCGCGTGCCCATGCGCGCGGTGCCCAGCTCGTTCCCCGCCGACCCCAACGAGGCCGGCACGGCCCTCTCCGCGCTCGGCCAGCAGGACGTGCGCACCACGCCGCTGCAGGTCGCCCTCATCAGCGCCGCCATCGCCAACGGCGGACAGGCCAAGGAGCCCCACCTCGTGCAGCAGATCCTGGACGACGACCTCGACGTCATCGACGAGCCGGGGCACGGTGACCTGGACCGTGCGGTCTCCCCCGAGACCGCGGACCGCCTGCGCGAGATGATGGTGCAGGTGGTGGAGTCCGGCACCGGCCGGGCCGCCGCCATCCCCGGCGTGCAGGTGGCGGGCAAGACCGGCACCGCCGAGTTCGACGATCCCGAGGGCCACGTCCACGCGTGGTTCACCGGGTTCGCCCCCGCCGACGACCCGCAGGTGGCCGTCGCCGTGGTGGTCGAGGACGTGGGCCGTTCGGCCTCGGGGGAGACTGGTACCGGTGGGTCCGTGGCCGCGCCCATCGCCCGTTCGATCATGGAGGAGGTGCTCGCCCGATGAGCAGGCACGGTTCCGGCGACCTCGTGGCAGGCCGCTACCGCCTCACCGAGCACATCGCCACCGGTGGCATGGGCGAGGTCTGGCAGGCCGACGACGAGGTGCTGCAGCGCCCCGTGGCCGTGAAGCTGCTGACCAAGGGCCTCAAGGACACCGAGGGCTTCGACGAGCGCTTCCGCTCCGAGGCGCGACACAGCGCCCAGCTGCACCACCACAACATCGCGGCCGTGCACGACTTCGGCGAGGACGACGACGGCGCCTGGCTGGTCATGGAGTACGTCCCCGGCCTCACCGTGGCGCAGATGATCCGTGACCGCGGCGCGCTGCCCCCCGAGGAGGTGGCCGACCTCATGACCCAGGCGGCCCGCGCCCTGGGGGCCGCCCACTCCGCCGGGGTGGTGCACCGCGACGTCAAGCCGGCCAACGTCATCGTGACCCCCTCGGGCGTGGCCAAGCTGACCGACTTCGGCATCTCCCGCGCCGTGGACTCCGCCGGCCTCACCCGCACCGGCGAGGTGATGGGCACCGCCCAGTACCTGGCACCGGAGCAGCTCATGGGCCGGGGCGCCTCCCCGGCCTCGGACCTGTACAGCCTGGGCGTGGTGGCCCACGAGATGCTCACCGGCGAGCGCCCGTACGAGCGGGAGTCCGTGGTGGCCACCGCGATGGCGCACGTCAACGAGCCCATCCCGCCGCTGCCGGCCTCCACCCCCGGTCCGCTGGCGGCCGTGGTCACCCGCCTCATGGCCAAGGACCCGGCCGACCGCCCGCAGGGTGCCCGGGAGCTGGTGGCCATGCTCACCAACCCCGATGCGGTGGCCGCCGCGCCCCCGCGCGTGGTCGGTCCCGACCCGGCCGACGAGGCGACCCGCCCGGTGGCCGCGCCCCCGGTGCGGCGACGCAGCATCGCCACCACGCAGGGACACCCGGTCATGGCCAACCTGGACCGTCCGGCGGCCGGCGGGTCGCGGCGGGCCCCCCAGCGCCGGCGCGGCTTCCCGTGGGCGTGGTTCCTCGCCGCGGTGCTCCTCGTGGGCCTGGCGGCGGCGCTGCTGGCCATGGTGCTCGGCGGCGGGGACGAGCCACCGCCGGTGAGCGACGGGCCCAGCACGGTGACCCGCACGACCACCCACACCAACAGCCCGGACCCCACCGAGGACCCGACCACCGAGCCCGACACGCCGGCTGACCCGACCACCACCATCCCGACCACGACGCAGGACCCGGTGAACCCCACGCCGGACCCGACGACCACCGACCCGACGACCGCACCCACCACCGAGCCGACGACCACCGACCCGACGACCGCACCCACCACCGACCCGACCCCGACCCCGACGGCGCCCTCGCCGACGCAGAGCCCGGAGCCGAGCCCCACGGACGAGCCCAGTCCCACGTCGGAGCCCACCACCACGGGTCCGGGGCACCCCACCGGCACGGACAGCCCCACCACGGAACCCGGGCCTGACCCGACGCCCACCACGGAGCCGTCGCCCACGGACAGCCCGGAGCCGAGCCCCACCGACAGCCCCAGCCCCTCGGACAGCCCGTCGCCCACGGACAGCCCCCTTGACCCCACCGCGTCGGTCACCATCGGCCCGATCAACCCGTCCTCGCCGGACATCACCCTCACCGAGTCCCTCGACCTGTCCGACCTCGCCTAGGAGACAACCCACATGGAGACCCCACTGCTGTCCGACCGCTACGAGGTCGGAGAGACCCTCGGCCGGGGTGGCATGGCGGACGTCGTCGCCGCCCGGGACTCCCGCCTCGGCCGTCGCGTGGCCGTGAAGATCCTGCGTGAGGACCTCGCGCGCGACCCCGCCTTCGTGCGGCGCTTCGAGGCCGAGGCCCTGGCGGCCGCCCGGCTGAACCACCCGGGCATCGTGTCCGTCTTCGACGTGGGTGAGCACCAGCCGGACACCCGCGGCGGCCTGCCGCTGCCCTTCATCGTCATGGAGAAGGTCTCCGGCTCCACCCTGCGCACCGTGCTGGACACCGAGGGCGTGCTCGCCCCGCGGCGGGCCGTGGACGTGGCCGCCGACGTGATGGCCGCGCTGGCCTACAGCCACGAGCAGGGCGTGGTGCACAACGACATCAAGCCGGGCAACGTCATGGTCACCGACGACGGCACGGTGAAGATCATGGACTTCGGCATCGCCCGGGCCCTGGCCGACGTGACGGTCACCCTGACGCAGCCGGACCACGTGCTCGGCACGGCCAAGTACATGGCACCGGAGCTGGCCGACGCTTCCCCGGCCGAGCCGGCCTCCGACGTCTACGCGGTGGGCTGCATGCTCTTCGAGATGCTCACCGGCCGCACGCCGTTCACCGGTGACCCCACCACCTTGGTGAACCAGCACCTCCACGTGGCGGCCCCGCGCGTGTCCACCGAGCTGCCCTCGGTCTCGCCGGACCTGGACGACCTGGTGGCCGCGATGCTGGCCAAGGACCCCGCCGAGCGCCCCCACCCCGCCAGCGAGGCCGAGCGCCTCCTGCGCGCGGTGGCCGGCGACCTGGACACGCCGCGCTCGGCCACCGCGGTCACCGGGACCGCCGTGGGCCACGGGGCCTCGTCCGCCTGGGGCGGGGCCGCCGTCGGCGCCGTCGCCAGCGAGTCCCCCGCGTTTCGCCCGCTGGAGGTGGACCGGTCGCAGGAGACCACGGCCTCCGAGCCCGCACCCTTCACGCCGCTGGACACCGGTGCGCCCCGGGAGGACGGGGCCGCTGACGACGCCCCGGCCGGGCCCGTGGACGACGCCTCGCAGGACGCCCCGGCTCCGGACGTGACCGTCGAGGAGGAGGGGACCGCGGAGTCGAGCGACGACCACGCCCCCTGGCAGCCGGGTGACGACGTGCCCACCTTCGCGGTGCCCGTCATCGGCACCGACGAGGCCGCCACCACCCGCGTCTCCGCCCCCGAGCCGACCCCGGCCCCGCCGGTGGGAAGCACCACGGACGTCTCCGGCTCCACCACGGGCTCCCTCCCGGCGGACAGCGACGTCATCCGCCTGGCCGACACATCCCGGGTGGACTCCACGGCCGCGCGTGACACCGACGAGACCACCCGCGTGCCCGCCGTCGCCGCCGGGGCGGCCGGGGCGGGGGCCAGCGCGGCCACCGCGCTGGACGCCACCGACCACGCCGCCACGGACGACGGGGGCCGCTCGCTGGAGGCCGGCGCGCCGCTGACGACGGACACCGGCACCACCGTGTCCGGCACCACCCGCCTGGGGGAGGGCTCCGACGCCCCGGTCCTCGACGACGAGGACGAGGACGGCGGGCCGATGATGGGACGGTTCAGCCGCCGCGCGCGACGCACCGGCACCCCGTGGTGGGCCTGGCCGATGGCGGGCCTGGCCCTGCTGGGCGTGGGCGTCGGCGTGGCCGCCGGCGTGAACCACTGGTCGAACGAACGGGGCGCGGTCGCCGTGCCGGACGTGCGCGGCAAGTCCCAGCAGGAGGCCGAGGAGATCCTCGACGACGCCGGCCTCGAGGCCCGCATCGAGGGGCGCATCGACGCGGCCCCGCTGGGGACCGTCCTCGAGCAGACCCCGGACCCCCAGACGTCCGTGGCCCGCGGCTCCATGGTCACCCTGGTGGTGGCCTCCACGGAGAACAGCCCGGCGCCCACCGGCCCGGGCGTGGACCCGTCGTCCTCCGACGGGCAGGAGGGTTCGCCCACCGAGACCGACGGGGGCTCGGGCGACGACCGGGAGTCGTCCTCCACCGCCGGCGACGAGGGCACGGAGCCCTCCACCACCGAGCCCTCCGCCACCGACCCGACCACGACCGACGGCCAGACGTCCGAGGGCCCCACGGACGAGGAGACCACGCCGCAGGACCCGGGGACCACCACGCAGGACGAGCCCGTCACGAGCGACCCCGGGGTGCCGGGCGGTCCGGTGCCCACCACCGAGGAGCCCACCACGACCACGGACGACCCGGACCCCACGACCACGGACGACCCGGACCCCACCACGACCGACGAGCCGGACCCCACCACGACCGACGAGCCGGACCCCACGACCACGGACGACCCGGACCCCACCACGACCGACGAGCCGGACCCCACGACCACGGACGACCCGGACCCCACCACGACGGACGAGCCGTCGCCCACCGAGACCGACCCCTCGCCGACGACGGACCCCTCGCCCACGGAGACCGAGCCGTCCCCGTCCGAGAGCGACCCCTCGCCCACGGAGACCGAGCCGTCCCCGTCCGAGAGCGACCCCACGCCCACGGAGAGCGACCCCACGGAGCCGAGCCCCAGCGAGACCAGCGCGACGGAGCCCTCGCCGACCGACCCCACCGCCACCACCTCGGACGAGAGCCGGTCCCCGGACCCGTCCCCCACCGAGCCCAGCCCGACCGAGCCCAGCCCGACCGAGCCCAGCCCGACGGACTCCTCGGCCACCGACCCCGTTCCCTCGGAGTCGAGTGCGAGCGAGACCAGCGCCACGGAGCCGACGGAGTCCTCCACCGAGAGCTCCCCGACGTCCAGCGCCACGGTGTCCAGCACCACCCCCTGAACGGTTCCCGCCCCGGCGTCTAGCCCTTCGGGGCCAGCGGGCGGGCGGAGACCTGCAGCTCGCCGGTGAAGGCGGGGGCGTCCACCCGGTCCACCCGGCTCTCGCGGTAGCCGAGGTCGACCGCCGAGGTGTACTCGCGCATGAGCTGCACCTCCCACGCGGCGTCGAGCTCGGCCTGGATGGCGTCGGCCGGCCCCACGGCGCGCACCACGAACGGCGGCGAGTACACGCGTCCCTGCAGGATGAGCGTGTTGCCCACGCACCGCACCGCCGAGGTGGACACCAGGCGCTGGTCCATGAGCACCACGGCCTCCGCGCCACCGGCCCACATCGCGTTCACCACGGCCTGGATCTGCTGCTGGTGGATGACCAGGTCGTTGGGTCCGTAGCCGTCGGGCACCGCGTCGCCACGCAGGGGGGAGTCGTCGAGCACCACCTCCACGCCGGGCCCCGAGACCGGGGTGAGGCCGGCGGCCCTCGCCACCGGGTCGTCCTGGTCGTCCGTGCCGGCACGGTCGGCCACGGCGGCGTCCACCTGGGTGCGCAGCCCGGCCACCTCCTGCTCCTTGTCCCGGACGTTGGCCGTCAGGGCCCGCAGGGCCTCGGCCCGATCGCGGTTCTCGGGGCGGATGTCGTCGCCGTCGGCCACCGAGGCGGAGATCCCGAAGAGCAGTCCGGCAGCCAGGGTGACCACGGGGACGGCCGTCCCCCACAGCCTGCGCATGCGTCCTCCCTGTGGCCTGTGGGCGAGTCCGTGGCAGTCTCCCACGGGCAGTAGGACAGGATGGCGCCCACCGAGACCCGTCGACAGGAGCGGCCCATGACCGAGCTTCCCCCCGAACTGCGAGACGCCGACGACACCCAGGACCCACACCGAGAGGAGATCGCGAGCTCCGCCCCGGGCGTCAACCCCGGCTGGCTGGTGCCCACCATGGTGGGCCTGATGGTGCTGGGCGTGCTGTGGGTGGTCGTCTACTACGTGACCCAGGGCCGTTACCCGGTGGAGGCCTGGGGCTACTACAACGTGGCCGCCGGCATGGCGCTGCTCATGGGCGGTTTCCTGCTCGCCACACGCTGGCAGTGACCGTCCACAGCCTGTGGACGACGGGAATCACACCGATGTGATTTCCCACAGGCCGTCCACAGGCTGGGGAAAACCACACCGTTGTGATCCACAGGGTGGGGAGGGAGCCACGGCACCTCCCCACGCGGCTCAGGGGACCAGACCCGCCAGCGGGTCGCCCACCATCGCGTACCGGGCCAGCGCCAGGGCCACCAGCACCACCACGGTCCCGGCCACCACCCACCACGCGAGGGCGGGCGTGCGGGTGCGGGCCGCCCGCGCCATGCCCCACGCGAGGACGGCGCCGGTGAGCGCACCACCCAGGTGCGCCTCCCACTCGATGTTGGGGTAGACGAAGCCGATCACCGCGTTGATGCCGATGAGCACGAGCATCGGGGTGGTGGACCGGCCCCGCGCGTGGTCCACGACCAACAGCGCCAGGAAGAGCCCGAACACCGCGCCGGAGGCCCCCACGCTGCCGGAGTACCAGTCCCCCCAGGAGCGCGCGGCGACGTCCGGGGGCGTGGCCAGCAGCAGCGAGCCCACCGAGCCCCCGAGACCGCTCACCAGGTACAGCGCCAGGTAGCGCGCCGGCCCGAGCAGCCGCTCCAAGTAGCCCCCCACCGACCACAGCGCCACCATGTTGAACAGCAGGTGGGTGGGACCGGACGGGTCGTGCAGGAAGGCCGAGCTGACGAAGCGCCACGGCTCGGCGTCGGCCAGACCGGGCACGAAGGCACCCCACTGGGTGAGCTGGGGCAGCGCCAGCTGCACCAGCCACAGGGCCACGCACAGCCCGATGAGGCCGTACGTCACGGGCATGTCGCCCCACCCGAGCTCCCGGCCGCCCAGGCTGGTGCGCCGCGCCGGCATCGCCCGGCGTGCCGCGCGCACGCAGTCCACGCACTGCACCCCCACGGCCGCCGGCTGCTGGCAGGCGGGGCACGCGGGCCGCTCGCACCGCTGGCAGCGGATGTAGCTGGGCCGGTCGGGGTGCCGCGGACAGACGGGAGCACCGCCCCCCGGCGTGGAGGGGCGGTGCTCCGGGTCACCCGGCAGGGGGGTGCTCACGTGCGGTGGTGCGTCAGTCGTTGACGGTGACGCTGGTGATCTCGACCTTCTCCAGCGGCGCGTCCATGCGACCGGTGGGCACCTTGGCGATGGCGTCGACGACCTTCTGGCCCTCGGGGTCCTTCACCTCGCCGAAGATCGTGTGCTTGCCCTGCAGGTGCGGGGTGGGGGTCACGGTGATGAAGAACTGGGAGCCGTTGGTGCCCTTGCCCATGCGGATGCCGGCGTTGGCCATGGCCAGCAGGTAGGGGCGGTCGTAGGCCAGGTCCGGGGAGATCTCGTCGTCGAACATGTAGCCCGGGCCGCCGGTGCCGGTGCCCAGCGGGCAGCCGCCCTGGATCATGAAGCCGTCGATGATGCGGTGGAAGCCGAGGCCGTCGTAGAAGGGCGTCGGGTTGGAGCGGCCCGCGTCGTCCTTGTACTCCTTGGTGCCCTTGGCGAGGCCGACGAAGTTCTCGACCGTCTTGGGCGCCTGGTTCTCGAACAGCTCGACCGGGATGTCGCCGAGCGTGGTGTGCAGCGTGATCTTCATGGCGCCATTGTCACAGAACCGCCGCCGTCCGTGGCGTGGGGCGGTGTGGCGCGTCACGCCGGGCTGCTCGTCCCGCCCCGAGGTGGTGGTCACCGCGCCCTTCGGTGCAGGATGGGGGCAGAGCCCACGACCGAGGAGGATTCGTGATCGACAACCCGTTCCGCAAGAAGACCGCCAGCGAGCGGCTGGCCGACAACGCGCGCCAGCGCTTCAGCGCCGCCGCCGACGCATCGCAGGAGGCCGGTGAGCGCGCCCGCGAGATCGGCGCCCGCACCGCGGAGGGTGCGACCGCCTCGGCGAAGAGTGCCGGGTCCGCCCTGTCCGGGCTCGTGCCCACCGTGGCCGCCGCCTTCGCCGCGGCCCGCTCCAAGACCGCCCACGGCATCAGCGACGGCGTGGACGCCTCGGCCAGCACCCTCTCCGACGGCCTGGACGCCGCCCCGGAGAAGGTCGACCACGCCCGAGACTGGATCGTCGACGAGCTGCTGCCCAAGCTGCAGGGCATGGTGGACGGCACCGTGGAGGCCAAGGACGAGGCCGCCGACTCCGGCGGTGCGCTCTCCGCCTTCGCCGGTGAGACCGTGCAGAAGCGTCAGCGCAAGGGCGGCGTGCTCATGGTGCTGGGTCTTGCCCTCCTGGGTGGTGCCGCCTACTTCTGGTACACCGACCAGAAGCGTCGTCAGGGTGACCCGTGGCAGCGCGTGGCCACCACCGAGGACCCGTGGGCCGGCACCGAGCGCCGCAGCGTCTCGGCCGCCGCCAACCCCGGCGCCGGCATGCGTCCCAGCACCACCGCCCACACCACCCCGGCCGTGGGCGAGAAGGTGCACCTGAGCCCCTCCGAGGCCGCTCGTGAGGCGCAGGGCACCGGCCCGGTGTCCGCCCTGGCCACCGGTCGCCCGGCCCAGTCCGTGGCCCCGGCCGGCACCGGCACCACCACGCCCACCACCTCGGCCAAGCCCGCCACCGAGCCGACCACCGGCTCGCAGCGCCGCTTCGAGGACCCGGCGACGACCGGCCCCATCGCCACCGGCTACGCCCAGAAGGCGGACGACATCGCCGGCGACAACGCCCCCACCCAGTCCATCCCGACCGTGGGTGAGCGCCTCAACCCGGTGGACGCCCGCCCGTCGGACAACAACGTGGACCCCTACGGCGAGGGCGACGCCCCCACCCGCAAGGGCACCGACGAGAAGTGGCTGCGCAACTGACGCGCTGACCGTCCCGGAGCACGATGAAGGGCCGACCCCCTCGGGGGTCGGCCCTTCATCGTGCTCTGCGTGGCCGCGGGGGATCAGACCTGCGCGGGCAGCTCGTCGGTGGCAGCGGCCCAGAGCTCGGAGGTCTTGGCGTTCTTGTCCAGGGTGCGGGTCACGAGGAGGGCGGCGACGCCGGCGATACCGAGGGCCAGGAGGGTGTTCTTCATACCCGCAAGCCTACGCCGTCAGGAACCCGTCGGAGAGCATGAGGTCCAGGGCCTCCTCCAGTTGGGCCGGCGCCTCGGGCGGGTACTCGCCGTAGGCGTCCAGCACCTGCTCGACCAGGGCCGGGCGCTCCACCGGGCCCTCGGCGGTGAGGTCCCACAGCAGCACCGCGGGCCCCTGGAGGACGCGCAGCGGGCCGGAGGGGAGCAGGGCCACCACCACCTCCTGCTCGCGGTCCACGAAGGCGACGTTCTCGGCACGGGCGACGGGGGGCATGGTCCGGAGACTAGCCTGCGCTGCCTCGCTCACGCCCACAGGACGCCAAAAGGCCGCCCGGCGGGTGCCGGACGGCCTTCTGGAACCGTGGAGCCTAGGGGACTCGAACCCCTAACCCTCTGCTTGCAAAGCAGATGCGCTACCAATTGCGCCAAGGCCCCCAGGGGGTGGATGGGTGGGCCTAACTGGACTTGAACCAGTGACCTCTGTCTTATCAGGACAGCGCTCTAACCGACTGAGCTATAGGCCCGTGCTGTCACGGCTTACCGTGATGCGAGGGGATACGGTACAGCACCTCGTGCGGATTGCGCCAATCGGCGCCTCAGTCCTCCACGAGGTCCACCTGCAGCCCGCCCACGAGGGCCGACATCAGGTTGTAGATGAACGCCAGGAGAGTGCCCAGGACGGTCACCACGAGGGTGTTCACCACGGCGAACACGGTGGTGAACGTGAGCACCGTCCCCAGGCCGAGCAGGTCGGTGAGTTCGGTGGCCTTCCCCTGGTCGGCCTTGGTGCCCACCAGCTCGCCCACGAGCTTGTTGACGTCGTCGAAGACGCCCAGCAGCGAGAGCGCCAGCCACAGCAGGGTGGTGCCGGCCACGATGGCCAGCCCCAACCCCACGCCGGTGAGGAAGCTCAGCTTGAGCGCCGAGC
>NZ_PKIZ01000003.1:80411-172891 GCF_002847825.1 Kytococcus schroeteri
GTGGGCGCGGGCCACGGCCACGATGTGCTCCTTCTTGCCCGGGTCGGCGAAGCGCACCCCGGAGGTGTCACGCCCGGTGAGGCGCACCTCGTCGGCGCGGCTGCGCACCACCTTGCCCGAGCTCATGACCACCATCACCTCGTGGTGGTCGCCCACCACGAGGGCGCCCACGAGGTCGCCGGCCTTCTCGGTGGCCTTGGCCACCTTGATGCCCAGGCCGCCACGGCCCTGCACACGGTACTGGTCCACGCTGGTGCGCTTGGCCATGCCGTTCTCGAACACCACGAACACCTGGGCCCCGTCGGCCTGCTCGTGCGGCACGGTGCGCATGACCAGCAGCTCGTCGTCGCCGCGGAAGCGCATGCCGGTCACACCCGAGGTGGCGCGGCCCATCGGGCGCAGCTGGTCGTCCGAGGCCCGGAAACGCAGGCTCTGGCCCTGACGGCTCACGAGCAGGATGTCGTCCTCACCGTCCACCAGGCGCGCGCCCACGAGCTCGTCGCCCTCGCGCAGGTTGACGGCGATGAGGCCACCGGAGCGCGGGGAGTCGTACTCGGTGAGGCGGGTCTTCTTGACCAGGCCGTTCTTGGTGGCGAGCACCAGGTAGGGCGCGGCCTCGTAGTCCTTGATGGCCAGCACCTGGGCGATCTTCTCGTCCGGGCCGAAGGCCATGATGTTGGCCACGTGCTGGCCCTTGGAGTCGCGCGACCCCTCGGGCAGCTCCCACGCCCGCGCGCGGTAGACGCGCCCGGCATCGGTGAAGAAGAGCAGCCACGAGTGGGTCTGGGTGGTGAAGAAGTGGTCCACCACGTCGTCGGCGCGCAGCGTGGTGCCGCGCACGCCCTTGCCGCCGCGGCGCTGCGAGCGGTAGGCGTCCACGCGGATGCGCTTGGCGTACCCACCCCGGGTGATGGTGACCACCACGTTCTCGTCCGGGATGAGGTCCTCCATGTTGACCTCGGCGTCGTTGGGCACGATCTCCGTGCGGCGCTCGTCGCCGTACTTGTCCACGATCTCGGCGAGCTCCTCACTGATGATCGTGCGCTGGCGGGCGGGCGTGGCCAGGATGTCCTGGAGGTCCTCGATGAGGGCCTGCAGGCGGTCGTGCTCGTCGATGATCTTCTGGCGCTCCAGCGCGGCCAGGCGGCGCAGCTGCATGTCGAGGATGGCGCGCGCCTGGACCTCGTCGATGTCGAGCAGCTCCATCAGGCCGTCGCGCGCCTCCTCCACGGTGGGCGAGCGGCGGATGAGGGCGATCACCTCGTCGAGCATGTCCAGCGCCTTGAGCAGGCCGCGCAGGATGTGGATCTGCTCCTCGGCGCGCTTCAGGCGGTAGGTGGTGCGGCGGACGATGACCTCGACCTGGTGGTCCACCCAGTGGCGCACGAAGGCGTTGAGCGGCAGCGTGCGGGGCACGCCGTCCACCAGGGCCAGCATGTTGGCGCCGAAGTTCTGCTGCAGCTGGGTGTGCTTGTAGAGGTTGTTGAGCACCACCTTGGCCACGGCATCGCGCTTGAGCACGATGACCAGGCGCTGGCCGGTGCGACCGGAGGTCTCGTCGCGCAGGTCCGCGATGCCCTGCAGCTTGCCGGTCTTCACCAGCTCGGCGATCTTGCGGGCCAGGGCGTCGGGGTTCACCTGGTAGGGCAGCTCGGTGACCACCAGGCAGGTGCGGCCCTGGATCTCCTCCACCTCCACCACGGCACGCATGGTGATGGAGCCGCGGCCGGTGCGGTAGGCGTCCTCGATGCCGGAGCGGCCCATGATCTTGGCCCCGGTGGGGAAGTCCGGACCCTTGATGACCTGGAGCAGCTTCTCCTGCAGCTCCTCCTTGGAGGCCTCGGGGTGCTCCAGCAGCCACTGGCAGCCCTCGGCCACCTCCCGCAGGTTGTGCGGCGGGATCTGCGTGGCCATGCCCACCGCGATGCCGGCCGAGCCGTTGACCAGCAGGTTGGGGAAGCGGGCCGGCAGCACGGTCGGCTGCAGGGTGCGGCCGTCGTAGTTGGGCTCGAAGTCGACCGTGTCCTCGGTGATGTCGCGCACCAGCTCCATGGCCAGCGGCTGCATGCGACACTCGGTGTAACGCGGGGCGGCGGCACCGTCGTCACCGGCGGAGCCGAAGTTGCCCTGGCCGTCGATGAGCGGGTAGCGCATGGCCCACGGCTGCGAGAGGCGCACCATCGCGTCGTAGATGGCCAAGTCGCCGTGCGGGTGGTAGTTGGCCATGACGTCGCCCACCACGCGGGCGCACTTGTTGTACGAGCGGTCGGGGCGGTAGCCGCCGTCGTACATGGCGTACACGATGCGGCGGTGCACCGGCTTGAGGCCGTCACGGACGTCCGGCAGCGCGCGAGACACGATGACGCTCATGGCGTACTCGATGTAGCTGCGCTGCATCTCGCTGGAGAGGTCCACCGGCTCGATGCGGCCGTGCTCGGGGATGGCGTCCCACGCCGGGGCCACGGGGGCGGGCAGGTCGTCCACCGGGTCGGTGCCGGCGGCCACCTGGGCGCCCTCGGTGGGCTGCTCGGCATCGCCGGCCCCGGTCCCCTCCACCGGGGTCTCGTCGGTGGGCTCGATCGGCTCGTTCGGGTCCTGCGGGGGCTGCTCGCTCACAGTGCCTACCTCAGTATCTCGTAGTCGCTAGAAAGTCGTAGAAGCTCTGATCGAGCGTCAGATGTCCAGGAAGCGCACGTCGTGCGCGTTGCGCTGGATGAACGAGCGGCGGGACTCCACGTCCTCGCCCATGAGCACCGAGAACACCTGGTCGGCCGCGGCGGCGTCGTCCATGGTCACCTGGCGCAGCACGCGGTTGTCCGGGTCCATGGTGGTCTCCCACAGCTCGGAGTAGTTCATCTCACCCAGACCCTTGTAGCGCTGGATGCCGTTCTCCTTGGGCAGGCGGCGCCCCTTGGCCTGGCCGGCCTCGATGAGGGCGTCACGCTCCCGGTCGGTGAACGCGAAGTCGTGCTCGGCGTTGGTCCACTTGAGGCGGTACAGCGGCGGCTGCGCCAAATAGACGTACCCGTGCTCCACCAGCGGCTTCATGAAGCGGAAGAGCAGCGTGAGCAGCAGGGTGCGGATGTGCATGCCGTCCACGTCGGCATCGGCCATGAGCACGATCTTGTGGTACCGCGCCTTCTCGATGTCGAACTCCTCACCGATGCCGGTGCCGAAGCTCGAGATGAGCGCCTGCACCTCGGTGTTGGCGAGGATCTTGTCCAGGCGGGCCTTCTCGACGTTCAGGATCTTGCCGCGGATGGGCAGGATGGCCTGGTTGAAGGGGTTGCGCCCGGCGATGGCCGAACCGCCGGCGGAGTCACCCTCGACGATGAAGACCTCGGAGACCGTGGGGTCGTTGCTCTGGCAGTCCTTGAGCTTGGCGGCCAGACCGCCGGACTCGAGCAGGCCCTTGCGGCGGGTGGCCTCGCGGGCCTTGCGGGCGGCCATGCGCGCCTGGGCGGCCTGCACGGCCTTGCCCACGATGGCCTTGCCCTCCGACGGATGGGCCTCCAGCCAGTGGCCCAGCTGGTCGGCCATCGCGCGCTGCACGAAGCCCTTGACCTCGGAGTTGCCCAGCTTGGTCTTGGTCTGGCCCTCGAACTGCGGCTCGCCGAGCTTCACGGAGATGACGGCGGTCAGGCCCTCGCGGACGTCGTCACCGGTGAGGGCGGCGTCCTTCTCCTTGAGCAGCTTGTGGGCCCGGGCGAACTCGTTGACCAGACGGGTCAGCGCGGCGCGGAAGCCCTCCTCGTGCGTGCCGCCCTCGTGGGTGTTCACCGAGTTGGCGTAGGTGTGCACGGACTCGGAGTACGAGGTGGTCCACTGCATCGCGATCTCGCACTGCAGCATGCGCTCGGTGTCCTCCGTCTCGAACGCGATGACCTCCTCGTTCACCGGCTCGGACTTCTTGGACCTGTTGAGGTGGCGCACGTAGTCCAGCAGGCCGTCGTCGTAGCGGTAGGTGACGGTGCGGAAGCGGTGGGGCTTCTCGGCGGCCTCGCCCTCGGCGCCCTGGTCACCCTCCTGCGGGGCGTCGTTGACCTGCTCGCCGTCGGCACCCTTGGTCAGGCCGTCGGCAACGTCCGCATCAGCGTCGTCCAGGCCCTCGTCGTCCGCGTCGGTGGCGCGCGGGCGCTCGTCGGTGAGCTGGATGGTCAGGCCCTTGTTGAGGAAGCAGGTCTGCTGGAAGCGCGCCCGCAGGGTCTCGAAGTCGATGAGGGTGGTCTCGAAGATGTCGCCGTCCGGCCAGAAGGTGATGGTGGTGCCGGTCTCGTCCTCGGGCACCTCCTCCATCGCCTGCAGCGGGGCAGTGGGCACGCCGTTGTCGAACTCGATGCGGTGCACGCGGCCCTTCTGGCGCACCTCCACCTCCATGCGGGTGGACAGGGCGTTCACCACCGAGGAGCCCACGCCGTGCAGACCACCGGAGACCGCGTAGGAGTCGCCGCCGAACTTTCCACCGGCGTGCAGCTGGGTGAGCACGAGCTCCACACCGGAGATGCCCTCCTTGGCGTGCACGTCGGTGGGGATTCCGCGGCCGTTGTCCACCACGCGCACGGCGTTGTCCGGCAGGACCGTCACCTCCACCCGGTCGGCGTACCCGGCCAGGTGCTCGTCCACCGCGTTGTCGACGATCTCCCACACCAGGTGGTGCAGGCCGCGCTCGCCCGTGGAGCCGATGTACATGCCGGGGCGCTTGCGGACGGCCTCGAGGCCCTCCAGCACCTGGAGCGAGCTGGCGTCGTAGCTGGAGGACGACGCGGTGGGCTGCTGGGGCTGGTCGGCCACGGGACTCCCTGGGACGGCTGGTCGTTGTCGGTGGTGCGGGGTGCTGCTCGATGCCGTGCGGCGGGCACTGGCGTACCCGCACCTCTCTCACGCGCGCGGGCGCGCGAGGACACATGCAACGCCCCATCTTAGCAAGAGGACGCCGATTCCCCATGGCCGTCCACCGGTTCACGGCCCCGAAATCGGGCCGGGAGGAACCTCACGAGCGACGAGCGGGTCCCCACCCGTGGGCGGGTACGGCCACCACCCCCACGAACGGCCACAGGGGCCCGCATCGGACCCGGGGCCACCTCACCCGTAGGTGTCGCGCGGGCCCGGGCCGGAGATGCGCCGCGGGCCGTGGCGCCAGGACGGCGCCGCCGGGCCGATGACGCGCACGCTCGTGACCACCCCGAAGCCCAGCTCCTCGTCCAGCCGGCGCTGCAGCGTGCTGGTCAGCATGGTCAGCTGCGTGGCCCAGGTGGAGGACTCCGCCCGCACCACCAGGCACCCGTCCTCGAAGCTCTCCGGCAGGCTGTGGCCGGCCACGTCGGCACCCACGATGCCGACCCAGTCGCCCATCACGCGGCCCACCTTGAGCTCGTCGCCCCAGCCGCGGTCCTCGATCATCCGCGTGAACTCCGCACCCAGGGTCTGCGGGTCACAGCGGCCCTTGCCGGAGGTGCCGGCCCGGCCGGGGGAGTCCTTCCGGCGGCGCCGCCCGGGTGCTCCGGGGCGCAGACCACGCGCCCGGGCCATGTCCCGCATCCGGGCCAGGGTCAGGTCCGCGGCGTCCAGCTCGGCCTCGCCGCCCGCCGGGTCCCCGCTCGCGGGTCCGTTGCCGCTCCGGTCAACCGGCCCGCCGAGCGGTCCCGGGGTGCTCACGTGCGCGCCTCGGCGTGGCCCATGGTCACGTCCACGTGGTGGGCGCTCTCCCGCAGGCTCGGCGGGATGTCGGATTCCACCGCCGCGGTCACCAGCACCTGCTCGGCGTCGGCCACCATCTGCGCCAACCGCTCGCGCCGCCCGGCGTCCAGCTCGGCGAACACGTCGTCGAGCACCAGCACCGGGTCGGTGCCCAGGTCGGTGCGCAGCAGGTGGAAGGCCGCCAACCGCAGGGCCAGCGCGAACGACCACGACTCCCCGTGGCTCGCGTAGCCCTTGGCCGGCACCGGACCGAGGGTCAGCTCGAGCTCCTCACGGTGCGGCCCCACCAGTGTGATGCCGCGCTCCAGCTCGCGCTGCCGGAGCTGCGCCAGGGAGGCCACCACGAGGCGCGCCAGCTCCTCGCGCTCGGGCACCTCGCCCCCGTCGACCAGAGCCTGCGCCGCGGCGTCGGCCTCCTCGCCCACCAGTGACCAGCGGTAGGCGATGCCCGCCTCGGACTGGGCGTCGCTCACCTCTCGATAGGCGTTCTCCACGAATCTCCGTAGATCTTGCACCAGGCGTAGACGAGCGTAGAGGAGGGAAGCGGCCCCCATCGCCAGGTGCTCGTCCCAGGCGTCCAGCATCGCCAGGGTGGAGGCCGACGGCGTGCTGCGGGAGGAACGGGCGTCGCGCAGCAGGGCGTTGCGCTGCTTGAGCGCCTGCGCGTAGTCCCCCTGCACCCCCGCCCAGCGCGGCTGGCGCGCCACGAGCAGTGCGTCCAGGTAGGCCCGCCGGGTGGCCGGGTCGCCCTTCACCAGGGCCAGGTCCTCCGGGGCGAAGAGCACCGTGCGCAGGGTGCCCAGCAGGTCACGCGGCCGGGGCACGGGGGAACGCCCCAGCTGCGCGCGGTTGGCCCGCCCCGGGTTGAGCTGCAGCTCGAGCACCGTCTCCCGGCCGTCGCGCTCCACGGCGCCCCGGATGATCGCGTGCTCGGCCCCGAAGCGCACCAGCGGGGCGTCACTGCTCACCCGGTGCGAGCCGAGCGTGGCGAGGTAGCCGGCGGCCTCCACGAGGTTGGTCTTTCCCTGGCCGTTGCGGCCCACCAGCACGGTCACCCCGGCCGGCAGGTCGAGCGCGGCCTCCTCGTAGGACCGGAAGTCGCGCACCGCCAGGTGGCGGAGCCTCACGCCTCGTCGTCGGTGGCCCCGGGCGTCGCCTGGCCCCGGGTGTCGGCGGGCTCGGCGGCACGGTGCACCTGCTGGGGACGGTCGCGGTCCCACGGCTCGCTGCCGAACTGCATCACCTCGTGGCCACCGAAGCCACCACGCAGCGCGGCCACCGCCTGCATGGCGGGGGAGTTCTCCTGGCGCGAGGCGAAGCGCGAGAACAGCGCGGCGGAGATCACCGGCATCGGCACGGCGTTCTCCACGGCCTCGATGACGGTCCAGCGGCCCTCGCCGGAGTCGGTGGTGTAGCCCGACACGCCCTCCAGGTCCGGCTTCTCCTCCAGCGCGTCCACGAGCAGGTCCAGCAGCCAGGAACGCACCACGGTGCCGCGGCTCCACGCCTTGAAGGCACCGGGGACGTCCTTGACGATGTCCTTGGCCATGAGCAGCTCGTAGCCCTCGGCGTAGGCCGCCATGAGCCCGTACTCGATGCCGTTGTGCACCATCTTGGCGTAGTGACCGGCGCCCACCTCGCCGGCGTGCACGAAGCCCTCGTCGCGGGGGCCCTCGGGGCGCAGCGCGTCGAAGATCGGCATCGCCATCTCCACGTGCTCGGTCCGGCCACCGCACATCAGGCCGTAGCCGTTCTCCAGGCCCCAGATGCCGCCGGAGACGCCGCAGTCCACGTAGCCGACCCCCTGCGCGGCCAGCATCCGGTCGTGCTCGACGTCGTCCTGGTAGGGGGAGTTGCCACCCTCGATGACGAGGTCACCGGGCTGCAGGTGCCTGGCCAGCTCGGTGATGGTGTTCCGGGTCGGCTTGCCGTGCGGGACCATCACCCACACCACGCGCGGCCCGGTGAGGGTCTCCGCCAGAGCCTGCAGGCTGTCGACGTCACGCAGCTGGGGATCGAGGTCGAAGCCGATGACCTCGTGGCCGGCCCGCTCCAGGCGGGTCTTCATGTTGCCGCCCATCTTGCCGAGGCCGACGAGTCCGATCTGCATGACCACTCCTGGTGAGTCGAGGCTGGGGAGGCTGCTGCGGCCTCCACCGTATCCCGCGGGACTCAGGCCCCCGGGAAGCGCACCGGCATGATCACGTAGCTGAACGAGTCGTCGGACTCGCCGTCGACCTCGGCCTGGCCGGTGAGCAGCACCGGCTTGCCCGGCTGGGTGAAGGACATGCGCGCGAACGCCGTGCCCAGGGCCCCCAGGCCGTCGAGCAGGAAGCCCGGGTTGAACGCCACGTCGATGTCGTCGCCGTCCAGCGTGCACTCCACGGCCTCGGACGCCTGCGCGTCGTCGCCGGTGCCGGCCTCGATGGCCACCGAGCCGGGCGTGAAGCGCAGGCGGACCGGCGTGGTGCGCTCGGCCACGAGCGAGACGCGCTTGATGGCCTCGATGAGGGCGCCGGTCTCCACCACGGCGTCCACCTCGCTGCTGGTGGGGAAGATGCTGGAGAGCTTGGGGTACTCGCCGTCGAGCAGACGGGTGGTGCTGTGGCGCTGTCCCGCGGAGAAGCCGATGAGGCCCTTGCCGCCGGCCTCGTCGCCCAGCGCGATGTCCACTGGGCCCACGGCCCCCAGGCTCTTGGCGGTGTCCGACAGCGTGCGCGAGGGCACCAGCGCCACGTGGTGGGCCGAGGGGTCGCGCGGCGTCCAGGTGAGCTCGCGGCGGGCCATGCGGTAGCGGTCGGTGGCCAGCATGGTGATGCGGTCGCGGTCGAACTCCACGTGCACACCGGTGAGGATCGGCAGGGCGTCGCTGCGGTCGGCGGCGACGGACACCTGGGCCACGGCCTTGGTGAACAGCGAGCCGTCCACGGTGCCGCTGGCCTCGGGGGAGGTGGGCAGCGAGGGGTAGTCGCCCAGCGGCATCTCGAGCAGCGCGAAGCGGCTGGAGCCACAGGTGACCTGGAGCTTGCCGGACTCCTGCTGGATGCGCACCGGCTTGTCCGGCAGGGAGCGGGAGATCTCCGAGAGGAGGCGACCCAGCACCAGGGCCTCGCCGCCCTCCACCACGTCGGCCTCCACGGTGACCTCGGCGGAGACCTCGTAGTCGAAGGCCGAGAGGGTCAGCGTGCCGGCGGGGTCGGCCACCAGGCGCACACCGGCGAGCACCGGCACCGGCGGACGGTTGGTCAGACCGCGCACCACCCACGCGACGGCCTCGGACAACACCTCACGCTGAACCTGGAACTCCATGGCTTCCTCACTGCTCGGCCATGCGGACCACTGTCCCGTCCACGGCGCCTGCGACGTCCGGCGAAGCCTAGCGCGAGCCACCGCCACCCTCCGAGCCCCGATCCCTCACCGCACCTGGCTCAGCACGACCCCCCACGTACGCGGTGCGCAACCCCTCCTCGAGAAACCGGGTAGTCGTCGTCATCGGTGCTGTGGGAACTGGGGACGACGGCCGTCCTGCGCGGCGTGGAGCGGAATCCTCCTGTTGACGAGGCCTGCGGACGAGCTGTGGGCGGACCGCGGGGGATGGGGACGACGGATCGGCGTCCACACCTGCTCCCACAGAACCGGCCCGTCCCGTCCACGCCCCGGAGGGGGATTCCCACAGGTGCCCACAGGAACGTGCACAGGGGGTCGTGGCGGCCCGGCCCGGTGTGGACCTGACGTGACCTCGTCCACATCCACAAGTTTGTCCACACGTTGTGGAGATCCGGTGAATCGCTGTCAAACGGGGCCCGCTGCCGCGGAGCGCACCTGTGCACCACCCTGCGGACGGCGGTGTGGACCGAGGCCCCACAGGATGGGGACGACGCGGGAGGAGGGGAGGGGACGCGCTGGCTCAGCGGCCGCGCGCCACCTTCTTGCGGATGATGCTCGTGAGCTCGCTGACCTCGTCGTAGACGCGACGGTCCTCGCTGAGCAGCTGCTTGATCTTGCGCTCTGCGTGCATGACGGTCGTGTGGTCGCGCCCGCCGAACTCCTTGCCGATCTTGGGCAGCGAGAGGTCGGTCAGCTCACGGCACAGGTACATGGCGATCTGCCGGGCGCGCGTGAGGTTGCGCGAGCGGGAGGCGCCCTGGATCTCCTCCACCGAGATGGTGAAGTAGGCCGCGGTCTCCTCGAGGATCGTCCCCGGCGTGATCTGGCCGGAGTCGCCCCCGGGCATCACGTCCTTGAGCACGGTGCGCGCCAGGTACTCGTCCAGGGGGGAGCCCGACAGGCTCGCGAAAGCCGTCACGCGGGTCAGGGCGCCCTCGAGCTCGCGGATGTTGGACGAGATCTTCGACGCGATGAGGTGCAGCACGTCGTCGGGGATGTCGAGCTTGTCGGCCGCCGCCTTGCGCCGCAGGATCGCGATGCGGGTCTCCAGGTCCGGCGGCTGCACGTCGGTGAGCAGCCCCCACTCGAAGCGCGACCGCATCCGCTCGGCGAAGCCGCTGAGCTTCTTGGGCGGCTGGTCGGAGGTGATGACGATCTGCTTCTCGCTGTTGTGGAGCGTGTTGAAGGTGTGGAAGAACTCCTCCATCGTCTGCTCCTTGCCCTGCAGGAACTGGATGTCGTCGATGAGGAGCACGTCCACGTCGCGGTACTGGCGCTGGAAGGCGTTCGCCTGGCCCGCCGAGACCGCGTTGATGAACTGGTTGGTGAACTCCTCGGAGTTCACGTACTTGACCCGCACCGAGGAGTCGAGGGTGCGCGCGTAGTGCCCGATGGCGTGCAGCAGGTGGGTCTTGCCGAGCCCCGACCCGCCGTAGATGAACAGCGGGTTGTAGGCGCGGGCGGGGGCCTCGGCCACGGCGGTGGCCGCGGCGTGCGCGAACCGGTTGGAGGAACCCAGCACGAAGGTGTCGAAGGTGTACTTGTGGTTCAGTGCGGAGTAGTCCCGCTCCACACCCTGGGACGCCGGGGCTCCGGTGCCCTCCACAGGGGCGGGGGCGCTCTGCGCCGCGGGCTGCGCGGGGACCTCGCGGGAGTTTTCCACGGGTTCGTCCACAGCTGTGGACGAACCCGTGGTGGACGCTCGCGCCGGGGACGCGGGCGGGGCCTGGGCGGGCTCCTGGACGGCGGCCACCGCGTCGGGGTCCACGGAGACCGCCAGGCGCACGTCGCGGTCGAGGACCTCGGACAGCGCGGTGGCGACGTCGTCCCGCAGGTGGCCCTCCACCGCGTCCTTGACGTGGTCGTACTTCACGGCGATGAGGGCCGTCGCGTCGAGCAGGCCCACCAGCGTGGCCAGACGGAGCACGCCGACGTCGCGCGGGGCGAGGCCTGCTCCCTGCAGGCGGACCATGGCCTCGTGCCAGATGGCGGCGGCGTGGTCGTCGGGGGTCTGGCTCACAGGGGGTCCTCACAGCGTTCCGGGGCGTCGTGCACACGTCCGTCCCCAGGGTCACGAGGTGCGGATCGCCCGCCCTGGGGCGTTGTCAACACCATCGTCCACACCCTGTGGACACACCCAACGTGCGTGGTGGGTGAGACCCAACGATAGCCGTTGTCCACAGGCTCTCCACACCCGACTCCGCGCTGAATTGACCCGGGAGCGGGGCAAAACGTAGGGTGAGGGGTCCGGTCTGCGCCGTGGTGACCCCTCCGGGGGCGTCGGCGCACGGCCCATGAGGTGCCCACGGAGCTCGGGCACTCGCCATCCCCCCGCCGTCGTGCCGACCGGCATGCGTGGAGCGGGGCCGCAAGCCCGGGGAACCAGGGCCTGCCCGAACGACCAGGAGACACCATGAGCAAGCGCACCTTCCAGCCCAACAACCGTCGTCGCGCCCGCAAGCACGGCTTCCGCGCCCGCATGTCCACCCGCGCCGGCCGTGCCATCCTCGCCGCCCGCCGCGGCAAGGGCCGCGCCAAGATCTCCGCCTGAGCGGACCCGCGGTGCTGGCGGCCCGCCACCGACTGCGACGCAGCCGTGACTTCACGGCCGTGCTCCGCGGTACCGGCCGCCGCAAGGGCTCGTCCACCACGATGTCCGTGGTGCTGACCCCCCGGCCCTCGACGCCCGACCAGACCGACCCGCACCCCGTGCGGGTCGGTTTCGTCGTGTCCAAGCAGGTGGGCAACTCGGTGGTGCGCTCCCGCGTGCAGCGTCGCCTGCGCCACCTCGTGGCCGATCGGCTGGCCGACCTGCCCGCCGGGCACGATCTCGTGGTGCGGGCCCATCCCGCCAGCGCCACCGCCGAGTGGAGCGCCCTCGTGCGCGATCTCGACCGCTGCCTGGCCCGCGCGGTCCCCCGGGGCGCCTGATGTGGCGCGTCGGCGGGCGTCCCCTCCTGGCCTGGCCCCTGCTCGTGCTCGTGTGGGGCTACCAGCGGCTGGTCTCCCCCCTCCTGCCGCCCACGTGCCGCTACTACCCGAGTTGCTCGGCCTACGCCGTCACCGCCCTCACCGAGCACGGCGCCCTCCGTGGCACTGCCCTGGCGGTCTGGCGCGTGGCACGATGCAACCCGTGGTCGCACGGCGGCTACGACCCCGTGCCCGGCACCGACCCGGGCGGCCTGCACACCCGGCCCGACCCGGGGGACAATGGCCCCGAGTGGGACGCGGCCTGACGGGCCCTGCGGTCCCCACCCCCTGAACCTCAGCAGTCCACAGACGAAGGATTCTCCGTGCCGAATCTGCTCTACCCCATCGAATGGGCCGTGGCAGCCATCCTCGCCGGCGCCCACCGGGGCCTCACCGCCCTGGGGATGCCCTCCGAGTCGGGCTGGACCTGGGTCCTGTCGATTCTCGCCCTGGTGGTCCTGGCCCGCCTGGCCATGATCCCGTTGGTGATCAAGCAGATCCACAGCAGCCGCAAGATGCAGCTGCTGGCGCCCGAGATCAAGAAGATCCAGCAGAAGTACAAGGGCAAGCGCGACCAGGCCTCCATGCAGCGCCAGCAGGCCGAGACCATGGAGCTCTACCGGGCCAACGGCACCAACCCGATGGCCTCCTGCCTGCCGCTGCTGCTGCAGATCCCCATCATGTACGGACTGTTCCGGGTGCTCCGTGCCGTCCCGGGCGTCGCGGACGGCGCGCACGCCCCCATCGGGTTCATGACCCAGGACCTGGCGCGCTCCTTCGACTCCGCCTCGATCTTCGGGGCCGAGCTCTCCGACACCTTCCTGCACGACCCCGGCGTGACCCCCAAGGTCGTGGCGCTGGTGCTCGTGGTGCTCATGACCGCGTTCACCTTCTTCAGCATGAAGATGTCGATGGACATCAACATGCCCGAGACGGCCAAGGAAGGGCCGATGGGGCAGTCGCAGACGATCATGCTCTACGTCATGCCGCTGGTGCTGGCCTTCACCGGTGTGAACTTCGCGATCGCCCTGCTCGTGTACTGGACCCTGAGCAACCTGTGGTCCTACTTCCAGCAGCTGTACATCATCCGCCACATGCCGACGCCCAACACCGAGGCCGAGCGCCGCATGCACGCGCGCCAGATCGCCAAGGGCCAGGAGCCCACGCGCATGACGCTGGCGCCCGTGGGCGGCAAGGACTCCGGGGCGCACGCGCTCGGTGACGAGAAGGACGGGGCCACCGACGGGGGTCGCTCGACCTCCTCGGGCAAGGGGGCCTCGGGGCCGCAGGTGAACCCGGTCTCGGCCGGTACCCGCATGGCCCAGGGCGGCACCGGCGGGCAGCGCTCCCAGCCGGTGCGCCGCAAGAAGAGCAAGAAGAGCAAGAAGCAGCGGAAGAAGGGCTGACCCATGGCCGACGCACCGGCGCACCCCGAGCGGACCCCCGCGCAGATCGAGGTCGAGGGCGAGATCGCGGCGGACTACCTCGAGACCCTGCTCGACCTGGCCGACATGGACGGCGACATCGACGTCCAGCACGAGGCCGACCGGGCGGTGGTGAGCATCGTGGACTCCGAGGAGGGCACGGTGCCGCGCCGTCTCGCCGGCCCCGGCGCCCAGGTGCTGGAGGCCCTGCAGGAGCTCTCCCGCCTGGCCGTGCAGGCAGAGACCGGGGAGCGCAGCCGCCTCATGGTGGACGTGGCCGGGTACCGCGCCGACCGCCGCAAGGCGCTGGAGCAGCTGGCCGATCGCACCGTGGAGGCCGTGCGCGAGAGCGGCACCGAGCGTTCCCTGGAGCCGATGACGGCCTTCGAGCGCAAGGTGGTGCACGACCGCGTGCTGGCGGGCGGGCTGCACTCGTCCTCGGCGGGCGAGGAGCCCAACCGCTACGTGGTGGTCTCCCCGGCGCCGGCCGGTGAGTGACGTGGACGCCCCCGAGGCCGGCGGAGAGGGCCTGGCCCCCAGCCCGGAGGCCGCGGCACGGGTCTTCGGTGACCTGCTGCCGCAGGCCGAGCGGTTCGCGCAGATGCTGGCGACCTCCGGTACGGAGCGGGGCCTCATCGGCCCGCGGGAGGTGCCCCGGCTGTGGGAGCGCCACGTGCTCAACTGCGCCGTGGTGGCCGAGGTCCTCGACGGCGCCGACCACGTGCTCGACGTGGGCAGCGGGGCTGGGCTGCCCGGCATCGCGCTGGCGCTGGCCGCGCCCGAGACGCGGGTGACCCTGGTGGAGCCGATGCTGCGGCGCACCGTGTGGCTGGACGAGGTCGTCTCCAAGTTGGGCCTGGGCGACCGTGTGGCCGTGATCCGTTCTCGTGCAGAGAACCTCGACGACGGGACGACGGCCCCCGTGGTGACCGCACGGGCCGTGGCCCGCCTCGAGGTGCTGGCCCCGTGGTGCCTCCCGCTGGTGGAGACCGGCGGTCGCATGGTGGCCCTCAAGGGGTCCTCCGCCCAGCAGGAGGTCGAGCAGGCGCAGAAGGTGCTGCGGCGGTTGGGCGGCGGTGCCGTGGACGTGGTGGACTGTGGGTCGGCGTACCTGGAGGTCCCCACCACGGTGGTGATCGTCACCAAGGAGGACGTCGGTCGCTCGGGAGGCAGCTCCCGCGGCCGTCGGTCCCGGAGCAAGGAGAAGCGATGAGCAACCCCGTCGGCTGGCCCAATGGGAGCCACCCCGCCACCCCCACCGCCCCCACGCCGGGGACCGCGCCGGTGGGCTGGCAGCCGACGGTGGCGCCCTCGTCGGTGGAGCGCGTGCCGGCCGTGGGGGCCGTCCCGCAGGAGTCCCCGGTGGACACCGCGCAGGGCGGGACCGACGGGGCCGCGGCGGGGTCCACGACCACGGCCGCTGCCGAGGGGTCGTCCGCCCCGACCGGTGAGCCCTCCACGGACGACGACGAGGACGACGATCCGGTGCCCCCCTTCACCCCCGCCGAGCGCAAGGAGCGTGGTCGCCCCACGCCGCTGAAGGCCCCCTCGAGGACCGTGGTCATGACGGTGGCCAACCAGAAGGGTGGCGTCGGCAAGACGACCACCACGGTGAACCTCGCCGCCGCCTTCGCCGAGGGTGGGCTGAAGGTGCTCGTCATCGACCTGGACCCGCAGGGGAACGCCTCCACCGCCCTGTCCATCGAGCACCAGTCGGGGGTGGCTGGTGTCTACGACGTGCTCATCGACGAGGCCACGCTCGAGCAGGTGGCCCAGGTGTCGCCCGAGAGCGAACGCATCAGCGTGGTGCCGGCCACCATCGACCTGGCGGGTGCCGAGATCGAGCTGGTCTCGCTCGTGGCGCGGGAGAACCGTCTGCGCCGGGCCCTGCAGGAGATCCGCGAGGCGCAGACGTACGACGTCGTCCTCATCGACTGCCCGCCGAGCCTGGGCCTGCTCACGGTGAACGGGTTCGTGGCGGCCGACGAGGTGTTCATCCCGATCCAGTGCGAGTACTACGCCCTGGAGGGTGTGAGCCTGCTCGTGCGCAACATCTCCCTCATCCAGCGGCACCTGCACCCGGAGCTCCGCCTCGGGGGCATCCTGCTCACGATGTTCGACGCGCGCACGCGACTGGCGACGCAGGTGGCGCAGGAGGTGCGTGACCACTTCGGTGAGGTGGTGCTGGAGACGCTCATCCCGCGGTCCGTGCGCATCAGCGAGGCGCCCTCCTACGGGCAGACCGTCCTGGCCTACGACGCGGACGGCCCGGGGGCCCGGGCCTACCGTTCGGCGGCCAAGGAGGTCGTCGCCCGCTGGTCCTGAGGGGTGCGGGGGTGACGTGGTGCCTGACGTCACCTCGTGGACGTGATCCGGTGGTTCCGGGTATGAGATACTGCGCGATACGCGCCCTCAGGGGCGCTTCGATGTCTCAGAAGGCTCAGGAGGTCACCATGTCGAGCAAGCGTGCGCGCAAGCGCAAGACGAAGCGCAAGGGCAAGGCCAACCACGGCAAGCGCCCCAGCAGCTGATCAGGAGCCTCGCGTTCCCACCAGGCGGCCCTCCCCTCGGGAGGGTCGCCTGATCTGTTGTGGGCTCCACATGCCGTGAGTCAACGGGCCCGATGGGAAGCGCTCGTCGCGTTTCACGTGAAACATGCCATGTGGACCGTGGAGGTCGACGTTCGCGCTGCATGGGAGACTTGGGGGTCGTCCGGCAGGGCAAGGCGTCGAGAGGAGACAGCATGGCAGGGCAGCGACGAGGACTGGGGCGAGGTCTCGGGGCACTGATTCCCCAGGAGGACGGCGGGGCGCGGCCCCGCGACGTCTACTTCGCGCAGCGTGACCAGGCAGCGGCGCCCAGCGCCGACAGTGGATCGCGTGGGTTGACGTCCCCGTCGGCCACGGCAGCCGCCGGGGGCGAGGCGGCGCCCGCCGGTGCGGAGGGCCCCGAGGCGACCGCGACACCCTCGACGGACGCCAAGGATCTGGTCGACGCCCCGGCCCGCCTTGTGGAGCTGCCGGTCGACGAGGTCGTGCCCAACCCGCGGCAGCCGCGCGAGGTGTTCGACGAGGACGACCTCGAGGAACTCGCACACAGCATCCGCGAGCTGGGGGTCATGCAGCCCATCGTGGTGCGGACGGCGGGTGACCGCTACGAGCTCATCATGGGTGAGCGCCGTCTCCGCGCGTCGCGTCTTGCCGGACTGGAGACGATCCCGGCCATCCTGCGCCAGACCGAGGACCAGGAGATGCTCCGTGAGGCGCTCCTGGAGAACCTCCACCGGGTGCAGCTCAATCCCCTCGAGGAGGCGGCGGCCTACGGTCAGTTGCTCGAGGACTTCGGGTGCACCCACGAGGAGCTGGCGAAGCGCCTCGGGCGCAGCCGGCCGCGGATCACCAACTCCCTGCGCCTGCTCAAGCTGCCCCCGAGCGTTGCCCGTCGGGTGGCGGCCGGGGTCCTGTCCGCGGGGCACGCCCGCGCCCTGCTGGGTCTGGAGGACGGAGCCGCGATGGAGCGCATGGCCCAGCGCGTCGTGGCCGAGGGTCTCTCGGTCCGCGGCCTGGAGGAGCTCATCGCTCTCGGTGCTGGGGCGGAGCAGGAGAAGACAGGCCGTCGTCGTCTGCCCAGCCGCCGCACCTCCCCTGAGCACGAGGACCTGGCTGCGGAGCTCTCCGACCGGTGGGACACCCGGGTGTCGGTGAAGATGGGGCGGAACAAGGGGACGCTGACCGTGGAGTTCGCGGGGCAGGACGACCTCGACCGCATCCTCACCCTGTTGGCGCCCGACGCCTGACCCGGAGGCGGCGCCCACGGAGACGGGGCGGGTGATGTTCCACGTGGAACATCACCCGCCCCGTTCGTGTCGTCCCCGTCGTGCAGGGTGGATGTTTCACGTGGAACGGGCGCGTCGCGGCCCATGCGCCGGATGGGTCAGGACGTGGAGGCGCAGGCGAAGGAAGGCCGGCACGCAGAAGGGGCCCGCGAGCACGTGGCTCGCGGGCCCCTTCGGAGCAGTGGGAGGACGTCAGCCCAGGAAGGGCTCGAGCTCCTTGAGTAGCTTGGGCTTCGGCTGCGCGCCGATGATCGTCTTGGCGATGTCGCCCTGGAAGAAGACGTGCATCGTGGGAATGGAGGTGATGCCGTACTTGGCGGCGGTCTGCGGGTTCTCGTCGGTGTTCAGCTTGACGATGCGCAGCTTGCCCTCGGTCTCGCCAGCGATCTCCTCGAGGATGGGGGCGACGCGCTTGCAAGGGCCGCACCAGTCCGCCCAGAAGTCGACGAGGACGGGGACGTCGCTCTTGAGGACGTCCTGGTCGAAGGTGGCGTCGGTGGTGGTGCTGGTTCCAGCCATGGGTTCCTCCTGTGGTGGTGGTTCGGGTTGGTCGGGTCAGGCGGGCGCGTCGCCGGGGACGGTCTCGTCCGCAGCGGGCGCGGTCTGGGCGGTCTCCACGGTGGACGCGTCCAGCGTGGCGAGGTGGCGCTCGGCGTCGAGGGCGGCCTGGCAGCCGGAGCCGGCTGCGGTGATGGCCTGCTGGTAGGTGTGGTCCACCAGGTCGCCGCAGGCGAACACGCCCGCGAGGTTGGTCAGCGTGGAACGGCCCTGCACCTGCACGTAGCCGCTCTCGTCGAGGTCGATCTGACCCTTCACGAGCTCATTGCGCGGGTCGTGGCCGATGGCGATGAACAGGCCGGTGACGTCGAGCTCGCGCTCCTCACCGGTCTGCGTGTCGCGCAGGCGGACGCCGGAGAGCTTGTCCTCGCCGAGGATCTCGGAGACCTCGGAGTTCCAGGCGAACTCGATCTTGGGGTCGGCCGCGGCACGGTCGGCCATCACCTTGGACGCGCGGAGGGCGTCACGGCGGTGCACCAGCGTCACCTTGTCGGCGAAGCGCGTCAGGAAGGTGGCCTCCTCCACGGCGGAGTCACCGCCACCGACGACCGCGATGTGCTGCTGACGGAAGAAGGCACCGTCGCACGTGGCGCACCACGAGATGCCGTGGCCGGAGAGCTCCTTCTCGCGAGGAAGACCGAGCTCGCGATAGGCCGAGCCCATCGCGAGGATGACGGTGCGGGCGCGGTAGGTGCCGCCCGTCCCGTCGCGGAGAACCTTCACGTCGCCGGCCAGGTCCATCTCGACGACGTCGTCGGTGACCAGCTCGGCCCCGAAGCGCTCGGCCTGGGCGCGCATCTGCATCATGAGGTCCGGGCCCATGACACCGTCGGTGAAGCCCGGGAAGTTCTCCACCTCGGTGGTGTTCATGAGCGCCCCGCCCATGGTGACCGATCCCTCGAAGACCAGCGGGCGCAGGTTGGCGCGTGCGGCGTAGACGGCGGCGGTGTACCCCGCCGGGCCCGAGCCGACGATGACGACCTCACGCACCTCGCCCTCGACCGGCTCGGTGGCGGGCTGGGCGGCTGTCTGCGTCGGCAGCGAGACGGCCGACGTCTGGGCGATGATGCTCACGAGGGCTCCTGGGGGTCCGGGGGTGGGGCGCGGTGCCTGGGCACCGGGGGTGACAACAGTCGGGCGGGGCCCGGTGTTCCGCGGGGACCTCATGGCCCCGGGGTGGCGGGCGAGGGGGTCAGCGGACGGTAATGTCCTTGAGCTGGGCCGACCACTTGCCGTCGGGCCCCTGCCCCGTGCCGGTGAACCACACGAAGACGTAGCGGCCCTGGACGGGCTTCTCGGCGGTCCACGTGACGTCGCCACCGCCACGGCGTCCGCCGATGGTCACGGCACGGCCCACGTCCTGGCTGGGGCCGACGCGGACCTCGTAGGTCCAGTCGCCCTGCGGCATGCCGATGTCGACGGCGTGCACGGTCCGCAGGTCACCGAGGTCGACGCGCAGGCCCAGCGCGTCGGTGTAGCCACCGAACGGCGGGTGGTCGTACTTGTGCGTGGACCACGCGAGGTCGGTGGCCGGGTTGTTGATGCGGTGGGTCCAGTCGGTGTGCTCGTCACCGTCGTGGAAGGGGTCGTAGCCGATGATCCCGTGGAGCCGGTAGGGCTTGCCCGGAGCACTGCCTTCGCTGGACGGTGCGCTGGCAGAGGGCGATTCGGACGGTGAAGGCCGCGTCTCGCGCGTGGTGGTGGGGCTCTCGGGCGCCTCGGGGGACGGCGTCGTCGGCGTGGGCGCCGGGGCCGTGGTGGGCTCCGGGGAGTCGGATGCCGTGTCCTGCGTGGTGGGCGTAGGAGTGTCGCCGTCCGTGGCCGTGTCTGCAGGCTCGGTGCCGGTGGGCCCGTCGGTCTGCGAGGGCGTGCCGGAGTCCGGGGACGGCTCGTCACCCTGACCGGTGGTGTCGTCCGGTGAGGGCGTGACGTCCTGCGGCGAGGAGGCCGTCGGGGTCGGTGTGTCCTCCGGGGCGGGCTCCGCCGGCGCGGGAGAACCCGGCTGGGTGGTGCTCGTGGGGGCCGCGCTGTCCTCGGCGTCGTCGCCGCCCAGGAGGTGGGGCGCGCCGAGCGCGAGCAGGGCCAGGGCGGCCGCTGCCCCCAGGGCCCCGAGGCCGGCGACCAGCAGCTGCGTGCGCCCCGGGCCACCGGTTCCACCCGCGGCTGCGGCGGCGGGACGGTCCTGAGGACCCTCCTCGGTGCCGTCGGTGTGCGTTGCCTCCGGCGCCTCGGCGTCGACGGCCTCGCCGGCAGCGGCACCCGTGGCCTCCGGGCCGGACGCCGAGGAGGCCTGACCGGACGCGGCCGCCGAGGCCGCAGCAGCCCCCACCACGGGGATGGTCGTGGTCGGCGCGTCCGCAGTCGTCTCCTCGGGGGTGCTCCCGCTCTGCTCGGGGCCCGCCGCGGGGACGGCGGTGGTCACGGCGCCGGCCGCCGGCACGGCACGGGTGGTGTCCGAGGCCGCACCGCGGTCCCTCCGCCGGCCCCGCCCGGGGACGGTGCTGCTGTTCCACGGGGCCAGGACCTCCGCGAGCTCGCCGGGGGTGCGGACCTCCTGCCCGTTGAGGACGGGGTGCCCCCCGAGGCCCAGGTGGGAGCAGAGCTCGTCGAGGTCGTGCGGCACGTGGTCCACCACCTCGGAGGGGCGCACGACACCGAGGCCGTCGCGCTCCGCGCGTGGGAGGGCCGAGGCGGTGTCACCGCCCCAGGTGCCGGTGAGCCCCGCGTGCAGCAGCGCCAGCAGGCCGCGGGTGTCGCGCTGCGCGGCCCGGTCGGCGTCGAGGGAGTCGGTGCCCGCAAGGGCCGCGGCCAGACCCAGCCCGGTGACCACCACCCCGCCGTCGGCGTCACGCCGGAGCGACTCCGGGGTGAGCGCCAGGTGGTGCACGCCGTGGCGCCGGGCCAACTCGAGGGCCAGGGCGGCCTCGCCCACCAGCCGCCGTGCCTCGTGCGCGGGCAGCGGCCCCTCCTCCACGAGCTCCACGAGCGACCGGGAGCGGGCGTCGTGCTGCGTGACGACCCACTGCAGGCCGTCCTCCACACCGATGTCGAGCACGCGCGGCAGGCGCCCGTCCTCCACGAGGGCCGCGCGGCGGGCGGCGTCCTGGGCGGCGGCGGCCAGCGGGTGGTCGTCCGGGGTGATCCAGAGGTCCACGTGGCGGTGCAGCGTGGTGTCGCGGCCGATCCAGCGCTCCACGCCCGGCACCGGGGACCCCGGGTGCAGCAGCTCGTAACGGCCGTTCACGATGTCACCGGGCTGCAGTGCGGGCACGATGTCCTCTCGGTCGGGATGGCGCAGGGGTGCGTCCTGCGAGTGTAGGAGGCCCTAGGGGCGGCTCAGGCGCGCTTCAGGCGGCGCACCACCTGCTGCACCACGCCGGAGACCTCGTCGATGCGCAGCAGCGCGGCCAGCAGGGCGAAGACCCCCACGAACACCAGCCCGGCCTGCAGCGCCGTGAAGGCCACCGGCAGCCACTGGTCGGCCACCCGGGGCACCTCGCGGCAGGCGATCTCACCGGGACCCCCGCAGTGGTTGGACAGGTCCGTGCCGAAGACCAGGGCATCGGCGCCGGTGCGGCGGGCCACCCACTGCATCGAACCCCAGGCGGTGGCCGCCGCGGCCAGACTGGCCACCGACAGGCGCGCGTAGAAGGCCACGAGGGAGCCCAGCGCCAGCCCGGGCACACGGCGGCGGATGAGCAGGGTGGAGAAGGCCGCACCGCCGAACTGCGAGAGCGTCTGCGCCAGCGCGATGCCGAGCAGCACCTTCTCCGGCGGCAGCCCCAGGGCGATGAGCGCCATCGCCACGATGAGGCAGGTGGAGAGGATCTGGATGACGAAGGGCTTGTAGCCCTCCTCGAAGGCGTAGTACGCCCGCTGGAAGAGCGCGATGGCGGCGTAGGGCACCAGTCCGACGGCCAGGACGCCGACCGCGAAGCCGATGGCGCGCACCGTGTTGGTGGTCTGCGAGGGGAACATCAGCGCCGCCACGGCCGGGCCCATCACGAGCAGCAGGGCCGCCAGCGGCATGACCGCCGCGGTGGTGCTGCGCAGGCCGCGGCGCAGGTCGCCGGCCACGCCGGCCATGTCGCGGTCGTGGATGCGGCGCGACATGGCCGGGTACATGGCCGTGAGCAGGCTGACCGTCACCAGGCTGTGCGGCAGCATGAAGATGAGGAAGGCGCTGGTGTAGGCGGCCTGCCCGGCCACGCCGTGGGGTGCGTGCGAGAGGACCGACTTGTTGGCCATGACGCCCAACTGGGCCACGACGATGGTGGCCAGCGACCACATCGCCACCTGGGAGGCCGAGCGCAGCCCCACCCCGCGGAAGCCCCAGCGCGGCCGGTAGCGGAACCCGACCTTGCGCAGCGGCGGGATCAGTGCCACGGCCTGGATGACGATGCCGAGCGTGGCACTGCCGCCCAGCAGCAGGACCATCGGCCAGGTGACGTCGGCGACCCGCGGCTCGCGCGGGAAGACCAGCAGGTAGGCCACGATGCCGGCGATCTGCACCACGTTGGCCAGCACCGGCGTCCACATGTACGGGCCGAAGTTCTCACGGCTGGTGAGCACCTGCCCCAGCAGCGTGTACAGGCCGTAGAAGAAGATCTGCGGCAGGCACAGCATCGTGAAGAAGACCGAGAGCCGCGCCGTCTCCGGGGAGTAGCCCGACCCGTAGAGCGCCACGAGCAGCGGCGAGGCCAGCACGGCCACCACGGTGAGTGCGCCCATGATGACCAGCGCCAGGGTGAGCAGCCGGTCGGTGAAGTCCTGACCGCCGTCGGAGTGGCGCATCGCCTTGGTGAGCTGCGGCACGAGCACCGCGTTGAGCACACCCCCGGCGATGATGATGAACAGCACGTTGGGCAGCTGGTTGGCCGTGTCGAAGGCGTTGCCGACGTCGGTGGCGGCACCGAGCGCCGCGGTCAGCAGGGCCACGCGCACCAGTCCGAGCACGCGGGAGGTGAGCGTGCCGGCGGCCATGAGGGCGGCGTTGCGGCCCACGGAGGAGGAGTTGCTCACGGGGGTCTCCGGTCTGGGACGGTCAGGAGGGCGGTGGGGTGGCTCCGGCCCGCACCTGGCGCACCGTGCGCCAGGCGCCGAACCCGATGAGGAGCGCGGTCACGATACCGATGCCGGCGTACCACCAGCCGGTGGCGGGCCGGGCGTTCACGGTGACCTCGCCGCGGGCCAGCACGCGCCCGCCGTCGGGGGTGGTGACCAGGATGCGCACCGGCACCTGGCCGGCGGCGTGGGTGCGGGCGGTGAACGAGGTGCTCGCCCGGCCACGGGCCCCCAGCCCCAGGGACCCCTCGGGCTGGTCGGCGGTGACGCGGTCGTTGCCGGGCCGCACCACCACGCGGAGGTCGTGGAACGAGGTGGTGCTGCTGTTGGCCACGGTGGCGCGCAGCTCGGCGTCGTCGGCCAGCAGGTTCACGGTGCTGTCCTCCACGTCGAGGGCGCGGAGGAGGTCGTCGGTGGTGCGGTGCAGCTCCGTCCACGACTGCTGGCGCTGCTCCTCGTTCTCCCAGACGGTGGAGAGCTGGGCCAGCGGGCCGTCGCGCAGCAGGTCGGTGGGCCCGCGGTCGACCACCTCCGCGAGGGCCGCGGCGTCCCCGGTCACGGAGGGCAGCTCGGCCGGCGGCGAGGGGCGCGGGGTGCGCGGCTCGATGGCGGGCCAGGAGGCAGTGCCCTCGGGCGCCTCGGTGGGGCAGTCCCGGGTGCACGCGAGCATCTCGGCGGCGGGCACGGACTGCAGCCAGGGGGCCGAAGTGGCCAGGTCCACCGCGTGCCGCAGGGCGGCGGCGTCCACGCGGGCCGGGTCCGGGGCCAGCACGAGGTCGGGGACCTGCCCCGGGTCCGCACCGTGGGCCTCCCGGGTCTCGTCGGCCAGGAGCGTGAGCCCCAGCAGGGCCTGTCCGGGCAGCGCCCGTCCGCCGGCGTCGCCCTGAGGTGCGCTCTCCTGCTCGCCGAGGTGGTGGCTCGAGGCCTGGTCGACCCACCCCACCCGGTGGCCGCGCCACCAGTTGCCCGGGTCCGCGGCGGCGTCCCGACCGCTGGCCGTGTCCTCGCCGCGGAAGCCGGAGGGGGCCAGCACCACGGTGTCCTCGGCGGTGGCGTCCACGAGGCGGTGCAGCCGGGGGTCGTCGCTGCCCTGCCGTCCGGAGCTGGAGCTCAGGTCCAGCACCAGGGGACGCTCCACGCCCTCCTGCGGAGCGGTGGCATGGCGCCACAGGGACTCCCGGGCGGGGTCCACGTCGAGTGGGTCCACGGCGTGCCGGACCAGGCGCCACGCACCGTCACGGGAGGTCCCCAGGGCGTCGGCGCGGTCACCGGAGAGGTGGGGCACCACCGCGGGGTCCACGACGGGCGTGACGCGGTCCCCGAGGTCCGTGGCGGCCGCCACCGACCCGCTGAGGTCGAGGGCGCGGGTCCAGGCCGCGCGTCGCTCGTCGTCCTCCTCGTCGAGGAGAGCGGCCGACAGGGGAGCCGTGGCCCCCACCGCCCAGCCGACGCGGGCGGTGGTCCGGTCCACCCCGCCCTCGGGCAGCACGGGCACGACGGTGCGCTGCACGTCGAGCAGGCGGCGCTCGCCGTCCACCACCCCGGAGACGGCCACGGAGACCGGCAGCACGCGGGGGCGGTCCACGGTGGGGCTCGTGAGGTCGAGGGCCACCTCGCGGGAGGCGCCGATGCTGAGGCGTCCCGCGCTGCGCACCTGCTCGCGCCGACGCTCGCCGCCCCCGGCGTCGAGCCAGGCGGTCACCTCCTTGCGGCTGTCCAGCGGGGCGGCCGTGGAGAGGGTGACGCGCAGGTCGGTCACCTCGGTGTCGGCGGCGGTGAGCGATGCGGTGAGCCGCACGTCGTGGCCCCCGGTCACCCACCCCGGGGCCACCTCGTCGACCCGCAGGTCCACCGGGGGGCGGTCGGCCGCGGCCTCGGCGGGCAGGTGGCGTCCCGTGACCGAGGAGGAGGGGAGGTGCGCGGCGGTGGCCGCCGGTGCGGGCAGGGCCGAGGGCAGGAGCGCACCCCCCACGGCCGCGAGGGCCACCCCCAGTCGCAGGCCCCGCCGGGTCAGCCGCCGCACAGCCGGCGCCACGCCATCTGGGCGATGCGTCGCTCGTTGGGGAAGGTCAGGGTGCGGTGCGCGTGCGCGAGGTCGAACCACTGCACGTCCACGGCCTCGTGGTCCGGGTCCTCCTCCACCGTGAGGTGACCGCCCACCGCCTCGAGGAGGAAGTGGTGCACCCGCTTGTGGATGCGGCGCTCGGGGGTGGAGAACCAGTAGTCGATGGTGCCCAGCGTGAGCACGGGGCGCGACCGGATGCCGGTCTCCTCGGCCACCTCGCGGACCGCCGTCTCCACGAGCGTCTCACCGGCCTCCACGTGGCCCTTGGGGAGGCACCACTCGAGGCGGTGGGCGCGGTTGAAGCGGGCGATGAGGGCCAGCCGGGCCCGTCCGGGCTCCACCGTGACGACCACCCCGCCGGCGGAGGTCTCGCGCATCGAGGGCAGCCGCCGAGGCGACTGCACCGCGTGATGCATCGAGAGAGTCATCTGGACATGGTAGCGGCCTGACCTGCGAGGACGTCTGCCGACCGACCTGCCGGGCGGCCCCCCGTAGACTCGTGCGCCGCGCCCGTCCCGACCCAGGAGCACTGTCCTGCCGTGACCGACACCCCCACCTCCGAGCTGTTCCAGCGTGCCCTGCAGCACCTGGCTCCCGTGATGCCGCTCCTCAGCGAGCTCGGGGAGCGCTTCGCCGCCGCCGGCTTCGAGCTGGCCCTCGTGGGCGGGCCCGTGCGCGACGCCTTCCTCGGTCGCACTTCACCCGACCTGGACCTCACCACCGACGCCCGGCCCGACGACATCGAGGCCGTGCTGGAGGGGTGGGCGGACGCCACCTGGGACCTCGGCCGCGCCTTCGGCACCATCGGGGCGCGCAAGGGCGAGGAGATGGTGGAGATCACCACCTACCGCTCCGACGTGTACGACCGCGCCAGCCGCAAGCCCGAGGTGCGCTTCGGCGAGAGCCTCACCGACGACCTGGTGCGCCGGGACTTCACCGTGAACGCCATGGCGCTGCGCCTGCCGCAGCTGGAGTTCGTGGACCCCCACAGCGGGCTCGAGGCGCTCGCCGCGGGCGAGCTGGACACCCCCACCGTGCCCGAGGAGTCCTTCGCCGACGACCCGCTGCGCATGATGCGGGCCTGCCGCTTCGCCGCGCAGCTGGGGCTGGTGCCCTCGGCCCGGGTGATGGGCGCGATGCAGGAGATGGCCGCCAGCATCGAGATCGTCTCGGCCGAGCGGGTGCGCGACGAGCTCACCAAGCTGCTGCTGGCCGACCGGCCGCGCGCCGGGCTCGAGGTGTTCGTGCACACCGGGCTGGCCGAGCAGGTGCTGCCGGAGCTGCCCGCGCTGCAGCTGGAGACCGACGAGCACCACCGCCACAAGGACGTCTACGAGCACTCCCTCATCGTGCTGGAGCAGGCGATCGACCTGGAGGGCCCGCGCGAGGGGGCCGCCGAGGAGGTGCCGCACCGCGACCTCGTGCTGCGCCTGGCCGCGCTGCTGCACGACATCGGCAAGCCGCCGACGCGCCGCTTCCTGCCCGGGGGGCGCGTGAGCTTCCACCACCACGAGGTGGTGGGCGCCAAGATGGCCCGCAAGCGGCTGCGTGCCCTGCGCTACGACAAGGACACCATCCGCGACGTGGTGCGCCTGGTGGAGCTGCACCTGCGCTTCCACGGCTACGGCGAGGGCGAGTGGACGGACTCCGCGGTCCGCCGGTACGTCACCGACGCCGGTCCGATGCTGTCGCGGCTGCACCTGCTGACCCGGGCCGACTGCACCACCCGCAACCAGCGCAAGGCCGCCCGGCTGAGCCGGACCTACGACGAGCTCGAGGAGCGGATCGACCGCATCCAGGCTGAGGAGGAGCTGGCGGCGGTGCGCCCGGAGCTCAACGGGCACCAGATCATGCAGGTGCTGGACATCCCGCCGGGCCCGGTGCTCGGCGAGGCCTACGACCACCTACTGCAGTACCGGCTCGACGCCGGGCCGGTGGGTGCCGAGGCGGCGGAGGCCGAGCTGCGGCGCTGGTGGGCGGCCCGCGAGGCCTGAGGGGTCAGTCCGAGAGGACGACGAGCGAGTCGCCCTCCTGGACGACGTCGCCGGGGGCCACGTGCACGGCCTCGACGGTGCCGTCGGCCTCGGCCAGCACCGGGATCTCCATCTTCATGGACTCCAGGAGCGCCACTTCGGTGCCGGCCTGCACCTTCTGGCCGACCGTGACGTGGACGGCGGCGACACCTGCGACGAGTTCGGAGAGGATCTGCTGGCTCATGGTGGGGATTCTCCCACCGCCGGGCGCGGGGCCGCGTGCGCGTCGGCCCGGCACCCGGCATCGCATATCGTGAGCCGGAACCCGCGAGGGCCCGTGAGGGCGAAGGAGGCACGCGAATGCGCGTTGCAGTGATCGGTACCGGCTACCTGGGGGCCGTGCACGCCGCCGGGATGGCCCACCTGGGCTTCGACACGGTCGGGGTGGACGTCGACGAGGCCAAGGTCGCTGCGCTGCAGTCCGGCACGAGCCCGTTCTACGAGCCGGGGTTCGACCCCATCCTCGCCGAGCAGGTGGCCAGCGGCCGGCTGCGCTTCAGCACCGACTTCTCCGAGATCTCCGACGCCGACGTGGTGTTCATCGGGGTGGGCACGCCGCAGAAGGCCGACTCCCACGCCGCGGACCTCACCTACATCGACTCCGCGATCGCCTCCATCACCCCGCACCTCAAGGACGGCGCGCTGGTGGCCGGCAAGTCCACCGTGCCGGTGGGCACCGCGCAGCGCCTGGCCGAGTACGTGGCCGAGCACACCCCCGAGGGCGTGACCGCCGAGCTGGCGTGGAACCCGGAGTTCCTCCGCGAGGGCTTCGCGGTCCAGGACACGCTGCACCCCGACCGGCTGGTCTTCGGCGTGACCTCCGAGCGCGCCGAGAAGGTCCTGCGCGAGGTGTACGCGCAGACGATCGAACAGGACGGCACGCCCGTGGTGGTGACCGACCTGCCCACCGCCGAGCTGGTGAAGGTGGCCGCCAACTCCTTCCTGGCCACCAAGATCTCGTTCATCAACGCGATGGCCGAGATCTGCGAGTTCGCCGGCGCGGACGTCACCAAGCTGGCCGACGCCATCGGCCACGACGACCGCATCGGCCGCAAGTTCCTCAACGCCGGTGTGGGCTTCGGCGGTGGCTGCCTGCCCAAGGACATCCGTGCCTTCTCCGCCCGCGCGGGCGAGCTGGGGGCCGGGCACGCGCTGGAGTTCCTCGCCGAGATCGACAAGATCAACTCCCGCCGCCGCGAGCACGTGGTGGAGCTGGCCCGCCGCGAGCTGGGCGGCGACCTGCACGGCCGCCGCGTGGCGGTGCTCGGTGCGGCGTTCAAGCCCAACTCCGACGACGTGCGCGACTCCCCGGCGCTGGCCGTGGCCGGCCAGCTGCACCTGGCGGGTGCCGACGTGCACGTCTTCGACCCCAAGGGCATGGCCAACGCGGCCAAGGTCTACCCGACCCTCACCTACGCGGGCTCCGCGCAGGACGCCATCACCGGCGCCGACCTCGTGGTGCACCTGACGGAGTGGAAGGAGTTCCGCGAGTTGGACCCCGCGGCGCTCAAGGAGATCGTGGGCCGGCCCACCGTCATCGACGGCCGCAACGCCCTGGACGCCGAGGCCTGGCGCGCCGCCGGCTGGACCTACCGGGGGCTCGGCCGCCCCTGAGGCCCGAGCACCGACCGGTTGCGCCGCGTCGTCCCCTCAGCGGGCGGCGCGGCGCAGTGCGTCGAGGAAGACCGGGGCCGTCGCCTGCCAGCTGTGGTGGGTGACGGCCCGCGCGCGTCCCCGGGCCCCCATCGCGGTGCGGACAGCGGCGTCCTCGCGCCAGGCGAGGAGGGACGCCAGGGCCTCCTCGACGCCCTGCGGGCCGAAGGGCACCACCACGCCGCAGTCCGCGGCCTCCACCTCGGTCACGGCCAGCGGCAGCGGCGTGGTGACCACGGGCAGGCCGTGGGCCATGTACTCCAGCACCTTGGTGGGCATGGAGTGGCGGAAGTTGGGCAGGTCGCCCAGCAGGCTCACGCCGGCCAGGGCGCCGTCGAGCAGGCGGGCGGCCTCGGCGTTGGGCACGAAGCCGTGGTGCACCAGGTGGCCACGCTCGTGGGCGGCGGCCAGGTCCGCGGCGCACTCGCCCGTGGCGGGCCCGATGACGTGGAGCGTGCAGGTGCCGCCGGTGGCCTCGTGGAGGGCACGGCCCAGGGCCACGAGCTCGTCGCTGCCGCGCAGGCGCGTCACGTTGCCCAGGTAGACCACGCGGTCGGTGCCCGGGGCGGGGGGCTCCTCGGCCGGGCAGGGGACGGTGTTGGGCACCACCGTGTGGTTTCCCGTGAAACGTCCTGCGTAGGCGTGCTCGGCGAGCAGCAGGGTGAGGCGACGTTCGGCCAGGCGCTCCACGGTGCGGACGGCCGCCGCGGCCCAGGTGCCGGTGGGCCCGGGCAGGTAGGAGCGCGTGGGCAGTGCGGCCGCCGGGTCCTCGTGGACGTCCCAGACCACGCGGTCGGCCACCCCGGAGAAGGGCACGGTGAGCAGCAGCTCCGGGTCGTGGAGGAGCACCACGTCGTGCAGGGACCCCTCGGTGCGCACCACGTGGGCGGCGGCCAGCAGCGCGCGCAGTCGGCGGCGCCCCTGGGCCCGCGGCAGGTCGATGCCGTCCAGGCCCCCGCTGCCGTCGGGCACCGGGAGGCCGTGCGCGGTGAAGGAGGCCGCGTACGTGACCCGCCACCCCGCATCGAGCATGGCGGCCACCTGGCGCTCCCGGATGCGGGCGTCGCCGGGGTGGTGGACCGTGGTGACGACGAGGACGCGCACGGGATCAGGCCTGGGGCGGCTGGGCGGGCTTCTGCGAGGGCTTCTGGCCCTGCTGTGCGGCAGGCTTGGCCGGGGCCTTCTGCTGCGGCTTCTTGGCGGCAGGCTTCCGGGCCCCGGGGCCGGCCTTCTCGTAGGCCTTCATGACCTCCTCCACCGGGCCGTCCTGCTTGATGACGCCGGAGTCCAGCCAGATGGCGCGGTCGCACTGCTTGCGGATCATGGCGTTGGAGTGGCTCACCATGAACACCGTGCCTGCCTGCTCGCGGATCTCCGCGATGCGCTTCTGCGCGCGGTCGCGGAAGTCCGCGTCACCGGTGGCCAGCGCCTCGTCCACGACCAGCACGTCGGGGACCACCGCGGTGGAGATGGCGAAGCGCAGGCGGGCGGCCATGCCCGAGGAGTAGGCCTTCATCGGCAGGTTCACGGCGTCGCCGAGGCCGGAGAAGGCGATGATGTCGTCCAGCCGCTCGTCGACCTCGTGGCGTGACATGCCCAGGGCCTGGCAGCCGATCTGGATGTTGCGCACGCCCGAGAGCGTGGGCATGAGCACCGCGTTGACGCCCAGCAGCGTGCTGCGCCCCTGCACCCAGATGCGCCCCGAGGAGGGCGGCAGCAGGCCCGCGATGGCGCGCAGCAGGGTGGACTTGCCCGAGCCGTTGCGGCCGATGAGGCCGATGGACTCGCCGCGGTGGGCCACCAGGCTCACGCCGCGCACGGCGTGCACCTCGTCCTGCCCACCACCGACCATGCGGTGCCCGGCGCGGGCCAGGGCGCTGCGGCGGCCCTCGCCGGTGGTCTGGGCGGCACGGTGCTCGCCGGTGCCGTAGATGCGGTAGTGGATGTCGACGTGGTCGACCACCACCGTGGGGACCCGCTCAGCCGCGTCCATAGGTGCCCTCCCCCCGCCAGAACCAGATGAGGCCACCCAGCGGCAGCACGACGGCCCAGAACAGGCCGGCCAGCCAGGTGACGGGGTCCACGGCGGTCTCGCCCAGGAGGCTCTCGCGGACCAGCGTCATCATCACGGCCACCGGTTGGTAGGTCATCACCAGGACCAGCCAGTGCGGGGCACCGGCGGCGCCCAGGTAGTGGTCCACGCTGTAGAAGACGCCCGAGACGTAGCGCAGCAGGCGGATGACCAGCGGGATGAGGTTGGCGGCGTCGCGCGAGTCGTGCACCAGCCGCGCGAAGACCATGCCGATGCCCAGCGACATGCTCGCGATGAGCAGGAGGGCCACGGGGAAGAGGAGCCACTCGGCATCGGGCCGCTCCCCGGTGGCCAGCATGATGACCAGCAGCACAGCGAAGGTGGGCACGGCGGCGATGAGCTCCGTGGTCACCTTGGAGATGGGCAGCAGCACGCGCGGGAAGGACAACGAGCGCACCAGCTGCATGGAGCCGGTGACCGCCCGGGCGCCCTGGCTCATCACCGTGGACAGGAACACGAAGGTGAAGATGCCCGCGGTGAGGAAGCCGACGAAGTTCTGGGTGCCACCGCGGGTGTCCAGCAGCAGGCCGAAGATCAGGAAGTAGGCGCCGGCCAGCATCACCGGGTTGAGCACCGCCCACACCTGGCCCAGGCGGGACTCCTGCGTCTTGGCGTAGGCCTGCGCGGTGGAGAGGGTCCACAGGAACTGGCGGCGGCTCCACAGGTCGCGCAGGTACTCGCCCAGCGGGGGACGGTGGCCCACGCGGCGCAGGCCGTTGGCGCGCGCGATGGCCTCGAGCTCGGCCGAGGACAGCGAACCGCCGGCGGAGGGGGTCTGGGGGGACGGCCCTCCGCCGGCGGTGGGGACCCCGGTGGGGTCGGGGGTCACAGGCGCTGGCTGGTCTCGGTGTCGGTGGTGACGCCGCGGGTGTCGAGCATGCGGGTGGCGGCCTCGGCCAGGGCCTGCACGTCGTACTCCTTGTGGTTCTGCACCAGGATGGTCAGGTCGGCGTCCTTGACGCCCTGCAGGGCGTCGGTGACCTTGGTGGCCTGGTCGCCCAGGGCGCGCCACTGCTCGACCTTGGGGTCGTGGAACTGGACGTTCGCGCCCTTGGCCGCGAGGGCCTTGGCCAGCGGGACGGCCGGCGACTCGCGCTGGTCGGCGATGTTGGGCTTGTAGGTGACGCCCAGCAGCAGCACGGTGGCGCCCTTGAGGGCCTTGCCGTCCTCGTTCAGGGCGTCCTGCGCGCGGGAGACCACGTAGGTGGGCATCTGGGAGTTGATCTCCTGGGCGAGCTCCACGAAGCGGAAGGGGTAGCCCAGGCGGGAGCGCACGTTGTGGGACAGGTAGTTCGGGTCGATCGGGATGCAGTGGCCGCCGACGCCCGGGCCGGGGTAGAAGGCCTGGAAGCCGAAGGGCTTGGACTTGGCGGCGTCGATGACGTCCCACAGGTCGATGCCCAGGTCGTGGCAGAAGCGGGCCATCTCGTTGACCAGGGCGATGTTGATGTGCCGGTAGGTGTTCTCCAGCAGCTTGGCGGTCTCGGCCTCGCGGGTGCCCTTGGCACGGACCACGGTGTCGACGAACTGCTCGTAGAACGCCGCGGCGGCGTCGCCGCCCTCGGGGGTGAAGCCACCGACGACCTTGGGGGTGTTCTTGGCGCCGAACTTCTCGTTGCCCGGGTCGATGCGCTCGGGGGAGAAGGCCAGGTGGAAGTCCTTGCCGGCGGTCAGGCCGGAGAGCTCCTCGAGGATCGGGCGGACGACCTCGTCGGTGGTGCCCGGGTAGGTGGTGGACTCCAGGATGACCGTGGTGCCGGGCTTGAGGTTGCGGCCGATGGCGGCGGTGGCGCCCTCGACGGCGCGCAGGTCGGGGCCGCCCTCGTCGGACAGGGGGGTGGGCACGCAGATCACGATGGTCTTGGCGCCGGCCATGCGGGTCTCGTCGGTGCTGGCCTCGTAGCCGGCGGCGAGCATCTCGGCGATGTCGGCGTCGGAGAGGTCGTCGACGTGGGAGACCCCGGAGTTCAGGGCGTCCACCAGCGACTGGGTGATGTCGTAGCCGACCACCTTCAGCCCGGCCCGGGTCGCTTCCTGCGCCAGGGGGAGGCCGACATAGCCCTGCCCGACGATCACAACATCAGCAGTCACGAGAACTCCTTCTCAGTTCTGCCTGCGCAGATGGCAGGCCACACTCGTCGCGGTCATGCTACCCGCGCCGGGTGGCGCAGGAAGGGTTTCTGGGGTGTCGACCATGTGATCATGCCGACGCGCCGGGCTCAACGGCCGGGGGTGTGCAGGCGCAGGAAGCCGCGGGAACGCGCGGCGCGCGCCTCCCGGGCGACCCGCTGGCGGGCGGCCACCGTGCGCAGCGCCAGGAGGTGCTCGGGCGCCAGCCCCGCCGCGTCGGCGCGCAGCACGGAGGTGGCACCGAAGCCGGTGAGCAGGTCGGCCACCCGCTGCCCCAGCACCTCGGGGCCGGTGGCGTGGGCGGGCACGAGGTCGAACGGGCAGCCGGTGGCGCGTGCCGCGGCCGCAGCGGCCTCACTGGCCAGGAACACGGGGCGGAACCACGGCTCGGCCAGCTGCTGGCGGGCCACTGCGGCCAGGGCCTGCTCCTCCTCGGCCCCCAGGTGGTGGGTCTCCACGCCGACCACCGGCCAGCGCTCCGGACCGGGGTCCTCGGGGAAGGCCGCCCGGCGCGCCTCCACGGCGGCCGGCGGCGTGGCCAGCGGCAGGATCCGCTCGTCCCCCTCCAGGGCGGCCAGCCGGCTCAGTGCGTCCACGAGCACCGGCTGGGAGCGCACCACCTCGGTGACCGAGTGGACGCCGCGCTGCAGCACGGGCTGGGAGCGCACCAGGCGCGCGCCCTGCTTGGCGAGGTCGGTGAGTCGGTCAGCCACGGCGCACCTCCTGCACCACGTCGGCGATGGTGGCCGCGGCGTCGGCGGCGCCGTTGCCCGGGTCCGACGCGGCGGCGGTGCGCGCCATCGCGGGGCCCTCGGCGAGCAGGCGGTCCACGGCGACGGCCGCTGCGGCCGGCGTCACCTCCGGCAGGTCCACCGCCCAACCGGACGCGCCGGCGTGCCCGGTGCGGGCGGCCTGGTCGTCGAGGTTGGTGTCGGTGTTGGGCACGAAGGCGCTCGGCAGGCCCAGGCGCAGCGACTCGTGGAAGCTGTTGTACCCGCCGGCCACGAAGGCCAGGTCGAAGGCGCCGAAGCAGCGGGAGATGGGGAAGTCGCGCACCACGTGCACGTCCGTGGCGTCCACGGCGCGCTCGGCGATGGCCGGCTGCGTGACGCACACGCCGATGCCGCGCTCCCGCAGCGCCGCCGAGACCGCGCCCACCGCGTCGGAGGTGTCGTTGATGTTGCCGGCGCCCAGGGACACCAGCGCCAGACGGCCCTGCACGGGCAGGCCCAGGTGGCGGCGGGCCTCGTCGGGGTCGAGCAGGTCGTCGCGGTCCACCAGGGTCACCGGGCCCACGCGGTGCACGCGGGGGTCCTGCACGCCGGCGGTGGCGCCCGCATCGGCGGCGGCGGAGAGGTCACCGGGCTCGATGACGCGCGCGAACCAGTCGGTCTTCTCCAGCTGGTCGGTGTTGCGGCCCGGCTTCCACATGCCGCGGCGCGACCAGATCCACCGGGTGTCGCCGAAGGCCTCCACGGCGGCGTCGATGCCGCGGTAGGGGTGGGTGCCGTCGAAGACGACGACGTCCGGGCGGACGCGTTCCAGCACGTCGTGCAGGCGCTGGGCGAAGAAGCGGCGCCACTCCACCGAGCGCATGCCCGTGGCGCCGGTGCTGGGCAGGTACTCGGTGTCGTAGCCGAGCGTGCGCACCATCGGGGCCGCGGTGGACAACGAGAGGAACGAGACCTCCACGCCGGGCAGGGCCGCCGGCAGGTGCCGGGCGTAGGCCAGCAGGCGGGTGAGGTGGCCCATGCCGGCGCCGTTGCTGCTCATCATGAGCACGCGCGGGCGGTCGGCGGGCAGGCTGGCGGGGCTCACGCGGCCTCCTGGGGCGGGGCCAGCACGGAGACGCGCTGGGGCGAGGGGGCCAGGGCGCGCCAGACCAGGCCCGAGGCGAGCGGCTCGGTGGGCAGCTGCAGGGCCACGGTGCGGCCATCCACCTCGGTGGTGGTGCCGCGGGGCACCAGAGCGGCCACCTCGCCGTCGCGCAGGAGCACCACGGCGCGGGTGCCGGGCACGCGCTGGGCGGCCTCGAGGGCGGCCTGCTCGCCGGCACCGGACGCGGTGGCCGCCGCGTGGGCACCCAGGGCGGCCTGCACGGCCTCGGGGGAGCCCACGGCCGCCAGCGCGTCGGCGCGTTCGCCGTCGGCCGGGCGGCGCAGCGGCATGGTGCGGGCCACGAGGCGGGGGTCAGGGTGGGCCGGGCCGTCCACGGCCACTTCCAGGGGCAGGCGCGGGTCGCCGGTGGGGGCCACCGTGACCACGACCGGCACCGCGGGGACGTCGGGGGCCGGGGCGCCCGTGGTCGGGGCGTCGGCCTCGTCCTCCTCCGGCGTGGGCGGGCCGACGAGCCCCTCCACGTGCTGGGTGAACGACGCCCGCGAGTAGCGCTCGGCCACCACGCGCAGCTGGTGCTCCACCCGTTCCCGGTAGGCGACCGGGTCGGCCAGCAGGCGCTGCACCACCGCCGGCACCTCCTCGGGCTCGGCGTAGAGCAGCAGGTCGCCGAAGGTCTCGCGGTGCTTGGGGATGGTCACCACCGGCACGCCGCTGGCCGCGGCCTCGAGCAGGGTGCGGCCGAAGGCCTCGTGGGCGTCCGGGTTGTCCACGTAGACGAACACGTCCGTGCCGGCCAGGAACTCCTCCACCGGCATCGCGCCGTGGGGCAGCAGCTCCCAGGCGGGCTGCGGGGCGGGGCGGCCGGCGGCCGTGGCCTCGGCGCGCAGGCGCTTGACCGTGCGCGGGGCGCCCATCATCCGCACGTGCACGCCCGGGCCGAGGTCGTAGGCCGCGGCGAGCGTCTCCCAGGTGGTGGGGAACTTGATGCGGTCGTCGCGCGAGTAGCGGCCCACCACGGGCACCGCCGGCAGCGGCGCGTCGGGGTCTCGGGTGGGCCAGGTGGCGGTGTCCACCAGGCCCGGGTCGTCCCAGTCGGTGAGCGCGGACGTGTGCTCGCGCAGGATGGTGCGGATGCTGGGCCCCTGCGGCGTCCACAACGGTTCGGTGCCGAAGAGCTCGCGGGCGTGCGCCTCCACGGTCGGCACGGTGTAGCGCTGGTCCGTGCCGTCGCGCTCGGCGGGGGCCTGGTTGGCCACGATCACCAGGTGGCGGGGCCGGACGGCGGACGGCTGGCCGTGCTTGTCCACCGGCGCGTGCGGCGGGTACTGCAGGATCGGCGGGTAGCGCAGCAACAGCAGGTCCACGTCCACCGCGTCGTCCAGGTGCACCAGGCGCACGCGTCCGGCATCGAGGAGCTCCTGCACCGGCGCGCACAGCGGGTCGTCGGTGGTGCGCATGAAGCGCAGCGCCTCCAGGTGCATGACGCCCACGGAGTGCCCGGCCTCGAGCAGGCTGTGGATCTCCTCCATCATCGAGCGCTGCGGACCGCCGTAGCGGCGCCAGTCACCGGCCACCACCACCTCCACGTGGGGGCGGGCGGCCTCGGGGACCTTCACCGCCGAGCTCCAGCGGTGCGGGCCGGCGATCCGTGGCGGGCCGTCGGGGTCCAGCCAGGGGTCGTCGCCCTGCTTGATGGCGGCGTGCCAGCTGGCGTACGCGTTCTTGTACTCGTGGCGCGAGGAGTGGCGCCAGCCGCGGGTGAAGTCCGCCGCGGAGAGCGAGCCCGCGTCGGTGCGCATGAGCACCAGCACGTGCTCGGTCTGCAGCACCTCGGCGCCGGTGGCGGCCTCCAACCGGCGCGCGTACTCGGTGTCGGCGGCCTTGCGCACGGGGTCGAAGAAGCCGATGCGGGAGACGCCGCCCACCATCGGCACCATGAGCGAGGGGGCGCAGGAGATGGCGCCCGGGTAGCCGGGGCGGGTGATGCGCAGGTCGTCGCCGATGCGCAGGGCGCGCTGCCGGGTGGCGATGGCGGGGGCCAGCGACGGGTCGTCCGGCGTGAGCAGCGGGCGCACACCGGCCTCGAGCAGCTCCGGGTGGGCCCAGTCGTCGCTGTCGAGCACCACGATGGCGTCGCCCGTGGCGCGGCGGATGGCCGTGTTGCGGCAGCGGTAGGTGCCGCCGTTGACGGCCTTGCGCACCACGTGGATGCGGGGGTCCAGGTCCTCGATGGCCTCGAGCACGCCGGGGGTGGGGGCCGGGGAGGCGTCGTCGACGACGAGCAGCTCCCAGTTCTGCCAGGTCTGCGACACCATCGAGCGGGCGGCCAGGAGCACCTCCGGGCCGGGGTTGAACGCGCTCATGATGACGGTGACGCGGAAGGGGTGGTCCACCGGCGTGCCGCCCTCGCCGACGAGGCGGTCGAAGGGGGTGCGCAGCAGGCTGTCGGCGTCCAGGCCGTGGCCGGCCAGCCAGGCGCGGTCGAACAGGTCGTCCACGTCGCCCAGGCGCACCGTGGCGCCCAGCCCGGCGCCGAGGCGGCCGGAGAACTCCTGCCACCAGCGCTCGTGGGCGGCGGGCTCGGGGCGGGCACCCACCCCGCTGCCGTCGGCGGTGCGCCACGGGTTGAGCAGGTCGATGGCGGAGAGCTCGCTGGGCTCGGGGGTGCCGGTGCCACGCTCGATGACGGTGCGGGCCCGCTCGGCGTCGCCGGGGGCCTGCCGGACCACGAGCAGCTGGGACCACAGGTCCGCGGCCGCCTTGGCCGGGTGCCTGCCGTCGCTCAGCGTGTGGGCCAGGGAGAACAGGCCCAGGGCGGCCGAGACGTCCTCGGGCGTGGCGAGCTGCAGCGCCACCACGCGGGCGTACTGGGTGAGCAGCGCCGGGTCCGGGTCCGGCAGGGCGCCGGTGGCCTCGGGCGCGTCGGCGGGCAGATCCCCGGCATCGATGCGGCGGCCCAGGTCCTCCAGCTGCGCGGGCGTGGTGCCCTCGCCGCCGGCCAGCAGGGCCAGCACGGCGCGGCCGGCCACCGACTTGGTGCGCAGCAGCGTCGCCACCAGGCGGTCCGGGTGGCGGCTCGCGTGACCGGCGTGGTCGGCGGCCACCGCCTCGTCGGTGAGCGGGCGGGGTGCGGCCGCCGTCGGCACCGCCACCGTGGGGGCGGGTTCCGCTGTGCCGGGGGTGGACGGCGGCAGGCGCTCAGCGGTCATCGCGGGCGGAGCGCAGGTCCTCGGCCGCGGACTCCAGGGCGGACTGCGCGCGGTCGAGGCGCCCCACGTACTGGGCCTGGATGAGGCGCACCGCGCCGGTGACGTCCTGCTGCGGGGCGGCGGCCGGGCGGGCCGACGGCGCCGGCGTGCCCGGGGCGGGACGCGCGGCGGGGGCGCTGCCCGGCTTGGTGCCCACGGCCACGGTCTGCAGCAGCGTCTTGACGCGGCGCGGCAGGTAGCGGGTGCGGCGGTTGGTGTCCAGGGACACCACCAGCTGCGCCGTCATGATGAGCCCCAGGGCGCCCGCGGTGAGCCAGTACTGGTGGAGGGCCGCCCCGACGGCGGCGAGCACCACCAGCAGGAGGGCACCGCCGACGGCGGCCAGCATCTTCGTGGACTTCATGGGCTCCCGTTCCGGCACACGTGGTGCGTGAGGCGTTGCGGTCTGGTGTCTGCGGGTGGGCGTCGGCGGTGGGGCGGACCCCGGCGACGTCACCGGAGAGTATGGCAGCGCCCCGCGTACGATCGTCCCGATCCGTCCCGGGGTGTCGCCCGACGACCCCCTCGACGAGCAGACCGCAGCGCCGCGCCAGGCGGCCCACCCGGCACCCGGAAGGACCACTCGTGGCACCCCTGCGCACCGCGCGTCCCGCCGCCTCGCTCACCGACCACGCCGTGGACGCCGCCCGCCACGGCGCCGACGAGGCTGGTTTCGCATGGTTGGCCGCCGCGGCCGAGACCCCCCTGGCCCTCCTGCACACCGCGCTGCGCACCGACGCGCCGGTGCTCGTGGAGACCCTGGCCCGCGTGGCCACCGACGGCGCCCTCTCGATGCCGCAGCTGGCCGCCCACGTGGAGACCGCCCCCACCCTCGAGGCCGTGCTGGCCCCCACCGTGGCCGGGCCCGCCCTGGCCGCGCACGCCGGGGAGGCCCGCGAGCGGCTGCTGCACCAGGTGGGCTGTGTGGCGGCCTTCTGGAGCGGCCGCGCGCTCGACGAGGAGTCCACCGCCCGCGGGCTGCGGCTCTTCGAGGCCCTCCTGGAGACCCACGGCGCCGAGGCCCTGCCGCCCAAGCTGCGCGCCATCCCGCTGCAGCAGGCGCTGCTCTCCGGCCGTCCCGAACTGGCCCGCCGCTGGGTGGACCTGCCCGGGGCCCGCAAGCAGATCGTGCAGGGCGTGCGCACCGACCTGGCGCGGCTGGATGCCCTCGGGGAGGGCGCCACCGCCCCGCAGCCCGGGTCCGCGGCCGAGGTGGCATGGCTGGAGTCGCTCAACACCCGCTTCACACAGAGCCGCTGCACCCCGGTGACGCTCACCGCATCGGGCAGCACCCCGTACGACCGGATGGAGGCCGCCGCGCCCCACCACGTGGAGGACGGGCCGCTGGTGACCGTGCTCATGCCGTGCTGGCAGCCCGACGCCGAGGGGCTGGTGACCTCGGTGCGGTCCATCACCGCCCAGACCTGGCGGCGCCTGGAGATCCTCGTGCTCGACGACGCGTCCGGGCCGGAGTTCGACGCCGTCTTCGAGCAGGTCGGCCGGATGGACCCGCGCATCACCGTGGTGCGCATGCCCGCCAACGGCGGCTCGTACGTGGCGCGCAACCACGGCATCGGCATCAGCCACGGCGAGTACGTGACCGTGCAGGACGCCGACGACTGGTCGCACCCCGAGCGCATCGAGCGCCACGTGCGCGACCTGGAGGCCCACCCCAAGGTGCCCGCCAACCGGTCGCAGGCCATCCGGGTCAAGGACGACCTCACCCACCAGTGGCTCGGCTACCCGCCGGACCGCCGCAACGCCTCCAGCCTCATGGTGCGCCGCTCCGTGCTGGAGGAGGTGGGTGGCTTCCAGGCCGTGCGCAAGGGCGCGGACTCGGAGTACCACTTCCGGCTCGACGCGCTGGGCCGCCCGGTGCGCGACATCGACGACTACCTGGCCGTCATCCGCCTGAGCACCGGCAGCCTCTCGCGCGGCGACTTCATGTGGAACCGCAACAACCCCGACCGGCTGCTCTACCGCGGGGTGTACGCCGCGTGGCACCGGGCGATCCGGCGTGCCGGGGGTGGCAAGGGGCCGCGCTCGCGGCAGCTGGCCGGGGCGTCCGGCATCGACTCCTCCGCCACGATGCCGTTCAGCGTGCCGCGGGCGTGGAACCGCGACCTGCCCGCGCCCGACGGCGGGCGGTACCCTTCCAGCGGCGAGGAGGTGACGCACGCTTGGGTGCTGCGCGGCGACTTCAGCCAGCCCGAGCGGGTGGCGCAGCTGCGCGAGTTCCTCGACGCAGGCATCCGCCCCGTGTTGTGGCACCAGGAGCGCCCGCTGCCCCTCACCGAGCGGCGGCCGGAGCTGGCCGGCGCGGTGGGCGACCTCATCGTGGCCGAGGGGCTGACCTACGTCTCGGCCAACGAGGCGACACTGGCGCAGAACCTGCTGGTGCTCGACGCGGGGCTCGCCGCGCGCGACGCGGGGAAGGTGCGGGCCGAGCGGGTGTGGCTGGACGCCGACCGGCTGGCCGAGGACACCGGTGCGGGCAGCATCGGGGACCTCATGGTGGTGCCCGGGCAGCTGCGCGAGGCGTTCGGCACCGCGCCGCAGTGGGTCACCCGGCACGGTGCGGGGCACTGCGGCATCGAGGGTGCGCGCCCGGCCCCCTGGCGAGCCTGAGCGGAGCTCGCTCCACCCAGCACACCCCTTGGGCGTTGGGTCGTCGTTTCTCGGGGTCCAGAGCCGGTCTCGACCCCGAGAAACGACGACTCAACGCAGGGCGGGCACGACCGCTGTGCGCTCATGTGTCACTGGGTGCCGCGGAGGGTGTCTGCCCGCGCATCCAGTGACACATGAGTGGCTGATCGTGGGCGTCAGCCCTTCTGGCCCTTCCCGGCCTTGTCCAGCGCGGCGTCCATGCGGGCGTCCAGCACCTGCTGCAGCGAGGCCACCCAGGTGGCCGTCACGTGGCTGCCCTGGCGGTAGGTGAGCACGCCACCGTTCACCGCGCGGCAGGTGCCCTCGGGGCAGAGGTGGTCGTTGAAGTCGATGAGGGAGCCGTCGACCTCCTTCATGACCTCCTCGAGCGCCGGGGTGCCCACGCCGTCGCGCTCCGGGAAGTCGCACACCGAGACGTGCGAGCTGTTCTCGGCCACGCACTCGTAGACCTTGGTCTTGGGCTGCGGCGTGTCGGCGATGGCCACCACGGTGGTGCCCTCGTCGACCAGCGGCTGGATGTGCTCCAGGTAGCCCTTCACGATGGCCTCGCGGGAGGTCTTGGTGCCGCCCTCCTCGACCAGCGCCTCGGAGCGCAGGCCGGAGACCACGAGCACGTCCGGCGGGTCGGCCTGCAGCGAGTCGGCGACCTTGTCGCCCCACTCCTTGCACGAGGTGTTCGGCGTGCCGCCGGGTGCCTGCAGGGCGGCCGAGAAGGCGCAGGCCGACTTGGTGTTGGAGCGCACCGTGTAGCCGCGCTCCTTGGCCCACGCGTCCAGGCCCGGCAGCCACTGGAAGGCCTTGGAGTCGCCCACCAGGGCCACCGTCCTCTGGCCGTTGGGGTCGCCGGCCTCGCACTCGTGCGGCTCGGCGGAGTCCAGGGACACCTGGCAGCCGTCGGCGTACTGCGGCGGCACGTCCTCGGTGGCGTCCAGCGGGTCGGGGGTGATGGTCTCCGGGTTGTCCGGGTAGGCGGCGGGGTCGGGCTTGGCCTTGAGCACCGCGTTGACGCCGCGCACACCCTTGCCGGCGTGGGCGTCCTTCGCCTTCTCCTCGTCCGGCAGCAGCGCCCGCGCGCCGGCGGCGTTCTCGTCGGTGCCCTTGCCGGGCGCGACCACCTGCAGGGCCGTGCCCAGCAGCACACCGGTGAGGGTGAGCGAGGCACCCAGCACCAGGGCGTTGCGGGTGCGCTTGAACGGGGCGGCGAAGCGCACCGGGTTCTCCACCAGGCGGTTGCCCGCCCAGGCCAGGGGGAAGGCCAGCAGCACGGCGGCCACGGTGGCCCACAGGGGCGCCTTCTCGCCGTCGTAGAGGCCCTGCTGGGTGAAGATCACCAGCGGCCAGTGCCACAGGTAGAGCGAGTAGCTCAGGGCGCCGACCCACAGCATCGGGGCCGAGCCCAGGGCCGCCTGCAGCGGGCCGCGCGCGGTGTAGCCGCCGACGAGGGCCAGGGCGGTGCCGATGGTGGGCAGCAGGGCGGCGCTGCCCGGCCACGGCGTCCTGCTGGTGATGACCAGGAAGGCCACGCCCAGCATCAGCAGGCCGACGGCCACCAGCGCCGCACCGAGGCGGCGGTCCAGCCGCGGCCACACCGTCGCGCCACAGGCCACCAGGCCACCGACGGCGAGCTCCCACAGGCGGGTGGTGGTGACGAAGTAGGCCGTGGCCGGGCTGGAGGCGGTGTGCACCACTGACCACACCAGCGAGGGCACGGCGATGGCGAGCAGGCCGAGGGTGGCCGTGGGCGCCAGCGGGGTGCGGGCGCGGCGCACCACCAGGCCCACCACGAGCAGCACCAGCGGCCAGACCACGTAGAACTGCTCCTCCACCGCGAGCGACCAGAAGTGCTGCAGCGGCGAGGGCTCGGTGTCCTCGGCCAGGTAGTCCACGGACTGGTTGGCCAGCCGCCAGTTGATGAGGTACACCGCCGAGGCGCCGATGTCCCACGCCACGTCCTTGAAGCGCGTCAGCGGCAGCAGCAGCCAGGTGCCGATGGCGGTGAACAGCAGCACCATCGTGGCCGCGGGGAGCAGGCGCTTGAAGCGGCGGCCGTAGAAGGCCGGCAGGTCGACCGTGCCGGTGCGGTCCACCTCCTTGAGCAGCTGGCCGGTGATGAGGAAGCCCGACAGCACGAAGAAGATGTCCACGCCCGCGAAACCGCCGGTGATGACGGGCAGGCCGGCGTGGTAGGCCAGCACCGAGAGGACGGCGATGGCGCGCAGGCCCTCCACGTCGGGGCGGAAGGAGGTGGGGCGGTGCCCGCCGGGGACGGAGGAGGCGGCGGGCGCGGTGGGGGCAGCAGAGCTCATCGAGTGGTGTCCTCACGGTCCAGCGCCACGGATGCGAGGCGTCGGAGGGTCTCGTCGGCGGGGAAGTGGTCTCGGACCTGGGCGCGGGTCGCCGCGGAGGCGGCCTCCCAGGTGGTGCGGTCGGCGTGGGCCAGCACGCGTTCGGCGGCGGCGTCCACCCAGCGGGCGTCGGGCCCGTCCACCACCCAGTCGTCGGGCAGCACGTCGCGCGCGCCGCCGCGGCGGGCGAACACCGGCCAGTTGCGCACCACCGGCACGCACCCGGCTGCGGCGGCCTCCACGAGGCCCAGGTGGAAGGACTCACGGCGGCTGGAGCTCACCACGAACCCGCAGCCGGCCAGGTGGGCGGCCACGTCGTCGGTCTGCGGCACGAGCTCGAGGGCGTCGCGTACGTCGTCCTGCGCGGCCCGCTCGGCGACCTGCCGTGCGTACGTGCCGTTCTCCCCGGCATCGGCGATGTCCTGGCCGATGAGGCGCAGGCGCCACGCCGGGTCGTGCTCGCGGAGGCGGGCCAGCAGCTCGAGGGCCTTGAGGGGGTCCTTCACGCGGCGGCCCCACTTGACCATGACCAGGCGCCGGTGGGCGTCGTCGGTGGTGGGCACGTCGAACCAGTGGCCGTCCAGCACGTGGCCGATGACGTGCACCGGCGGCAGGTCCGTGCGGGCGCCGAGCACGCCGAGCGCCACCCGGGCCACCGGCGCCCCGACGGCCACGAGGGCGTCCACCGACGCCCAGCGCACCAGGTGCAGCCACGGGTCGAGCACGTCCAGGCTGTGCACGCGCAGCACCATGCGCTGGTGAGGGGCGGCCAGGTGGCTCAGCCACACCGCGGGCAGGTCGGCCCACTCGGCCCACAGCACGTCGGCCGCCGCGATGCGGTCGGTCACCTCGGTGGGCAGGCCGTGCTCGCCGTCGAGCACCAGACGCTGCACCGCCTCGAGGTTCTCCGCCCGCACCAGGCGGCTGGAGAGCACCGGGGCCAGCTCGGCCAGGTCGAGCACGTCCACCGTGCAGCCGGCGGCCTCCAGGGCCCGCACCACGGGCTGCTCGAAGCGGCCGTAGGTGCCGGGCAGGAGCAGCACGCGGGGGGCGGGGCCCGTGGGCCGCGGGGTGGCGGCGGGGCGGGGCTGCTCGGCGGTCAGGCGTTTCCAGCCCGCGACGGTGCGCAGGGGCGAGAGCCACGCGCCGGGGTTGTCCACCATCGGGGTGGACACCGCATCGGCGTGGAGCGTGCGGTGGAAGGCCAGGCCCACCAGGGCGGTGAGGTCGTCGCCCGCCAGGTCCGGGGCGGCCAGGGCCTTCATCTGCCGCTGGATGCGCGCGGTGCCGCCGGTCCAGCGGCCCTGGCGCAGCAGGGCGGTGGAGGCGTCCACGCGCTGGCGGGCGGTCACCGCCTCGGGCACGTCGCGGGCCAGACCGAGCACGGCCTCGGGCGAGAGGGCGCCGGCGCGCACCGGCTCGGCCAGCAGCCCGGCCACGGCTGCCCGGGCGGCGTCGCCGGTGAGCACGTCCACGGCGTCGAGCTCCACCGCGTGGGTGGTGCCCGGCCAGACCACGAGGGCCCCCTCGGCCAGCGCGGGCAGGCGCGGGTCGCGCACCAGGTCGTGGGCGAAGGACTCCTCGCCCCCGGCGTTGAGCGCGTGCAGGAGCCCGTGGGCGTCGCCGGCCTCGCCCGGTTCGGGGTGCACCACGCGCAGCCCGCCGGCGGCGAGCTCCTCCAGCAGGGCGGTGGCGTCCTCGTCGTCGCGTGCCTCGGCCAGGGTCGGTTCCCACGCCTCGGCGGGAGCTGCCAGGACCACCCGGTGCCCCTGGCGCAGCAGGTGGCGCACCGTGGGCAGGGCGGCGTGCACCTGGCCCCGGCTGGCGGCGCACCACAGCAGGTCCCGGCTCCCGGGGGACTGCAGGGGCGTCGCGCCGCGGGTTCCCGGGCGGGGGTGGTGGGCGGTGCCCACGGATGCCGGACTCACCGGGCCTCCTCGATGGCGGCCTCGAGGCGCGCGTCGAACACGCCGCCGAGGGTTGTGACGTAGGTGTTGCTGACGTGGCTGCCCTGCCGGTGGGGCAGCACGTCGCCGATGACGGCCGGGCAGGTCCCCTCGGGGCAGACGAAGTCGTTGAGGGACATCATCGCCGCCCCGTCCACCTGCTCCACGGCCTGCTCGAGGGCCGGCGTGCCGCGGCCGCCGTCGTCCTCGAAGGCGCACTGGCCCACCGCGTCCAGGTGCTCGGCCACGCACTCGTACTGCGGGCCGTCGGTGGGGCCGGCGGTGTCGGCCACGGCCACCACGGTGGTGCCCTTCTCGGCCAGCGGCCGCCAGAAGGTCTCGTAGCCCTGGGACACCTTGTCGTCGCCCTGAGCCCCGCCGGCCACGAGCGAGCTGGTGAGCAGCAGGTCGGGCTGCTGGGCGGTGATCTTCTCGTGCACCTCCTGGCCCCAGTCGTGGCAGTCCTTCCAGCGGGCGTCCTCGGAGTCCATGAGCTGGTCGTTGTACGGGCAGGCGGACTTCAGGTAGGTGCGCACCTCGTAGCCGTGGTCCCTGGCCCACGCGTCGATGAGGGGCACCCACTGGTCGATCTTCGAGTCACCGGCCACGGCGATCGTCTTCTTCGCACCCTCCTGGCCGAAGGTGCACTCCTTGAGCTGGTTGCCGTCCACGCTGTCCACGCAGTTCTGGTCGTACGTGGGCGGGTAGTCCTTGGTCACCTCGAGCGGGTCCGGGGTGATGGCCTCCGGGGCGTCGGGCACGGCCCCCTCGCCCACCACGGGGCGCACGTCGGCCGGCACCTCGTCGGGGTCCACGTCCTGCGGCAGCAGCACCTCGGCGCCCACGCGGCCGGCGGCGGTCTCCGGGTTCGCGTCCACCTGCTTGGTGCTGGGCGCCAGCTGCACCAGGCCGAGGGCCGCCACGGCGCCCACCGCGGTGAGGGTGCCGCCCAGCGCCAGGGCGTTGCGGGTGCGCTTGAACGGCGTGGCGAAGCGCACCGGGTTCTCGATGAGGTGGTGCCCCGCCCAGGCGAGCGGGAAGGCGGCCAGCACGGCGGCGACGCTCGCCCACATCGGGGCGCCGTCCTCGTACACGCCCTGCTCCACCACGGTCACCAGCGGCCAGTGCCACAGGTAGAGCGAGTAGCTCAGGGCGCCGACCCACAGCATCGGGGCCGAGCCGAGCAGGCGCACCACCGGGCCGCGGGCGCGGGCCCCGCCCACGAGCACCAGGGCGGTGCCCACGGTGGGCAGCAGGGCGGCGCTGCCCGGCCACGGGGTGGAGGAGGTGACCACGAACAGGCTGGTCAGCAGCACCACGAGGCCGAGCACCACGAGCAGGCTGCCCACGAGGCGCGGCAGGCTGGCCCAGACGGCCACACCGCAGGCCACGAGGCCGCCGAGGGCGAGCTCCCAGAGGCGGGTGGTGGTGACGAAGTAGGCCGTGGCCGGGCTGGAGGCGGTGTGCACCACCGACCAGACGAGCGAGGGGACGGCGATGGCGAGCAGCCCCACGGTGGCCACCGGTGCCAGCGGCAAGCGCGTGCGCGTCACGACCAGGCCGACCAGCAGCAGCACCAGCGGCCAGACGACGTAGAACTGCTCCTCCACCGCGAGCGACCAGTAGTGCTGCACCGGGGAGGGCTGGGAGTCCTCGGCCAGGTAGTCCACGGAGCGGTCGGCCAGCCGCCAGTTGACGATGTAGAGCGCCGAGAGCGCGATGTCCCAGGCGATCTCCTTGAACCGGGTGGCCGGCAGCAGCAGCCAGGTGAGCAGCCCGGTGACGATGAGCACGGTGGTGGCCGCGGGGAGCAGGCGCTTGGCGCGGCGGCCGTAGAAGGCCGGCAGGTCCACCCGGCCGGTGCGGTCCACCTCCTTGAGGAGTTGACCGGTGATGAGGAAGCCGGAGAGCACGAAGAACACGTCCACCCCCGCGAAACCGCCCGTGACGAGCGGGAGGCCCGCGTGGTAGGCCATCACCGAGAGGACGGCGATGGCGCGCAGGCCCTCGACGTCGGGGCGGAACGAGGACGGCCGCTGGCTGCCGGTGCTGGAGGCACCGACGGGCTTCCTGGCCACTTGACTCACGGAGTTTCCTTGGAGGGGGGACGACACAGGTCGGACGGGGTGGACCGAGGTCCGTGGGGAGCAACGATAACGCCGCGGTCCCCGCACGCCGGGGTGCTCAGCCCGCGACGAGCACCCACCCGCCGGCGTCGTCGCGCCGCACGAGGCCCGCCGACGCGAACTGCTCCAGCCACCCCTCCATCGGCCACCAGCCCCACCGTTCGGCGAAGACGCGGCCGTTGCGCACCACGTCGGCCACCTTGTCCCACGGCGGGGAGTGGCTCTCGTGCCACTGGTGGTGGGCCACCGCGCCGCCGAGCCACAGCAGGCGCCCACCGGCCGCGCCGAGGCGCTGGGCGAAGTCGGTGTCCTCCCCGCCGTAGCCGACGTACGCCTCGTCGAAGCCGCCGACGGTGCGCCAGGCGGCGGGCGTCATCGCGAAGTTGAGCGACCAGAAGCGGGTGAGGTCGGGTTCGGGCACCACCTCGCCGGGGGTCGGCACGGGGCGCCCGGGCGCGGGGTCGGAGAGGGCGCGCAGGGCGGGCAGGTCCTCCACCGGGTAGGCGGCGGGCGGGTCGGTCTCGCGCAGGCGCCCGGTGACGCCGCACCACAGGGCGGGCGTGTCGCCCACGGGGTGCGCGGCCAGGGCGTCGGTGTAGGTGCCCACGAGCTCCGGCTCGGCGATGCAGTCCACGTCCAGGAGCACGAGCACGTCGGCCCCCGCCTCGGTGGCGGTGGTGGCGGCCAGGTTGCGCGCGGCGGCCAGCGGCAGGCCCTCGGGGGTCGTGTTGACGTCGACCACGAGGGTGCGGCAGCCGGGCACGGGGTGGGCCCCGGTGACCGAGCGGATGGCCGCGTCGTCCATGGCCACCACCACGTGCAGGTCGGGCACCCGGTCCGATGCCGCGAGCGACCGCCGCTGGTTGGCCAGGTGGTCGTGGCGGCCGTGCACCAGGGTGAGGACGGCGGTGGTCACGGGGCCTCCTCGGGGTCGGGAGTGGGGTGCTCGGGTGCCGTGTCCGGGGTGGGCCCGGCGGGCTGCTCGCCCGGGCGGGCCGCGGCGGCCACCACCTGCGCGATGCCGGCCGCGCCGGACCCGAGCCAGTGACCCCACGCGCCGCCCCCCATGGCGCGGGCGCGGGCGAGCAGCCCGGGCCACTCCCCGGGCGCGGGCCAGGACGGTCCGGATGTGGCCCCGGATGCCGTGAGGGGCCCCTCGCCGGTCGTGGACCCGAGACCGGGGGTGGCGGCCAGCCCCATGCGTCCCAGGGCGCGCGCGGTGGCCACCTGCTCGTCGTGCGGGCGGGGCTGCGGCAGCACCACCGCGGGCGTGCCGGCGGTGGCCACGTCGGCCACGGCGCCCTGCCCCGCGTGCGTCACCACCGTGCCGGCACGGCGCAGCAGTGCGCGCACCTCGGTCGGGGGCAGGTCGCGGGCCAGCGCCCACCGCACGCCGGGGTCGGCCTGCTCCAGCGCCGCCAGGTGCTCCGCACCGGGGGCGTCGCTGCCGTGGCCCCAGAGCACCACGCCGAGCGCGGCGTCGCGCACCCCACCCCGAGCCGGTGCACCCGCCGAGGAGCCCGCGGCGGCACCCCCGGGATCCGTGCCGTCCGGGTGCGGCACGCCGCCCACGTGCGTCGTCCGCGCCGCGAGCTCCCCGTGGGCCACCACGTGGTCGGGGTGCGCACCGGCCGGCCAGCAGGCCACCACGGCGCTCGCGAGGTCGTACCCCAGCCGGTGCGGCGCGTCGGTGCGGTCGCCCGGCATCGCCACGGTCACCACCGGCACGCCCAGCAGCCGCACCAGGGCCACCACCTCCACCGACACGTCCACCACCACCGCCTCGGGCCGCGCGGCGGCCACCCAGGCGGCCACCTGGCGCTGGCGCTCGCCGAACCCCACGGCCCCGGTGCGCAATGGCGCGAAGTGCAGGGACCCGCCGGCGCTCTGCTCGTGGCGGGGCGTCGCCCGCCCGGGTGCCTCCCACGTGATGCCGTCGGTGTCGTCGACCAGCCGCACCCACGGCCCCACCCAGCCGTCGGGCCGCGGGCGGCTGCCCAGCCCCACCACCTCGTCGCCGGTCAGCGCGCGGTACGCGGCGGCGACGGCGAGGGCCCGGCTGGTGTGGCCGGACCCCACGTGGTGCACGTAGTAGCCGATCACGCGTGCTCCTGCCGGGCGCGCTCCACCATCGTGGACGCCGGCACGCGCCGCAGGCGGGCGGCCGGCCCCTCCACGGCGATGCCGTGCCACCCCGAGGCGGTCTGCCCCGGCTCGTCGGTGGCCAGGGTGAGGCGGGCCCGCGCGAGGTCACGGGTGCGGGCCACCTGCACCGGTGCGGCGCCCCGCCCCGCGCCCGGGCTGGCCGGCGGCCCGGCCACGCCGCGTCGCGCCACCGGCTCCCAGCCCGTGGGTGTGGTCACCGGCTCGCTCGTGCGCACGCGCCACCGGCAGCGGGACAGCACCTCACGGTCCGGGCTGCCGGGGTGCACGCGCGGGTCCGCGGCCAGGGCGCGCTGCAGCTCGGCCGCCGCCGACCCGCCGAACCACACCCCCGTGTCCCCGCGGCGCAGCCAGGACTCCACGGCCACGAGCCCCTGCCCGAGCGTCCACCGGCTCGCGTCGGCCTCGACCACCAGGTCCGGCAGGGCGTGCACGAGGCCGCGGCCGCGCACCAGCGGGTGGGTGAGGCGGGTGGCCAGGTGGGCGGTCTCGGCGTTCTTCACCGCCACCAGGTCCTCGGGGCGCCCGGAGATCTCCGGCCCGTCGTGCCAGGCCACGGCATCGGGGCGGTGGCGCAGGTCCCACCCGGCCAGCCAGGCTCGCTGCGCCAGCTCCCAGTCCTCCCCGCCGTAGCCCACGAAGGTCTCGTCGAAGCCGCCCAGGGCCAGGAAGGCCGCCCGCGGCACCGCCATCACCGCCGAGATCACGTAGCGGAAGCTCGCGTCGTCCGCGGCACGCAGGTGGTCGGTGCCCGCCAGGCCCTCGGCCAGCCACGCCGGCTCGGGGAGGGTGACCGGGGCGGGGCCGTGCCCGGTGAGCCAGTCGGTGACCGCAGCCGGCGTCCACCCGGCCGCGTCGTGGTGCCGCCGCCGGCCCACCACGAGCGTCGGCACCGGGCCGGATGCCGCCTCGGCCAGCACGCGCAGGCAGTCCGGCTCGGGCAGCATGTCGCCGTCCAGGAGCACCAGCACCTCCCCGGTGGCGGCGGCCGCACCCAGGTTGCGCGCCGCGGCGGCCCGGAAGCCCCGCCGCTCCTGGCGCACCAGACGCAGCCGCAGCGGGTGGTCGGTGGGCAGCACGGGCGCGGTGGGCGAGCCGTCGTCGGCCACCACCACGTCCACACGGTCGGCCGGCAGCGTGGTGTGGCGCAGCGCCTGCAGCAGCCGGGCCAGGCGCTCGGGGGAGTCGTGGTGCGGCACCACCACGGTCACGCTCGGGGTGGTCATCGCAGGTTCCTCAGCATCTCGGCGGCCTCCTGCCAGGAGGGCCACAGGTCGGTGTCCTGGCCCTGGTGGGTCGATGCGGGGTCGCCCAGCGCGTCCACCAGCGCCCCGGTGAGCTCGTGCAGCGCGTCGTCGTGGCCCACCAGCCGGAGGGCCCCCGGCATCCGGGCGGCCTGCTCCCGGGCGTAGGGCGAGTCGGCCACCAACGGGCGGCGGCCGGCGGCGAGCCACGAGTTCACCGACCCGGAGGCCGACACGTGGCGGTGGTGGGCCACCGGCACGTCCACCGCGCGGCAGGCGGCGGCGAGCTCGTCCTCGGTGAGCCAGCCGGTGGTCACGAACCGGGTGCCGGCCGTGGCGGCGCGCTGCTCGAGGGCGTCGACGAGCTCCTCGTGACCCGGTGCGGGGCGGCCGAGGTTGAGCACGCCGGTGGGGCGGCGGTCGGCGGGCAGGCGCGGGTCACGCGCGGCCGCGGCGGTGGCGTCCACCACCTCCTCCACGCCCTTGCCGGGGTAGAGGAAGCCGAGGGTGGCCACCCACCTGCCCGGTGGGACGTCATCGGGCACACCCTCGTCGGTCGTGACGGACCCCGCGGGCTGACGCACCTCGCGCTCCACGGGCAGCGGCACCACGCCGATGCGGTCGGCGTCCACCCCCGTGGCCGCGGCCAGCAGCCCCCGCTCGTGCTCGCTGCTCACCACCACCGCGTCGGCCGCCGCGCACACGCGGTGGTAGGCCGCGGTGCGGGCCTCCTGTCCGGTGCCGTCGCTGGGCTGGGGCACGTCGTGCAGCACCACCTGCACCGATGCCGTGGCGGCCACCAGGCGCTCCAGCGCGTCGGCGGCCGCCGACGGGGTGGGGCCGAACGCGCGGTCGGTGAAGTGCACCACCACGGTGCGCCCGGCCAGACGGGTGGCCGGGCCGTCCGGTGCGCTCCAGGCCCTGGCGGCCACGTCATCGGGGGCCAGGTCCTCGGTGGCCAGCCGCAGCAGCTCACCCGCTCCCGCGTGCGCCAGCCGCCGGGCGTGCAGCACCACCCCGTGCTGGTCCGGTCCCACCACCACGTGCAGCGCGTCGTCGGTGTCCGTGGTGGCCACCTGCTCGGGGTCGCCGGAGGGCGCCACGCTCGGTTCGAGCCCACCGGAGCCGGCCGCTCCACCGGCCCCGGCGCCCGCACCCCGGCGCGGCCGGCCCACCACCCCAGCGAGCAGCAGGTCGTCGCGGACCGCCCGCGCACAGGCGGCCAGCACCCGCGGGTTCGCGCGCAGCCACGCGGCCTGGGTGGCCACCACCTCCTCGTCGGGCACCGCCCGCCCGTCCACCAGCCAGTCATCGCGTGGCTCGCCCTCGAGTCCCAGCGCGTCCAGGGTGGCGGCGGTCACCGGGGCGAACACCGAGCGCAGCAGCTCGCGCCCCGGGTCCGGCACCGCCCCGGCCCCCACCCGCTCGGCCACGCGCTGCGCCAGGCCCATGAGCACCGGGTTGCCCGGGTGGTTGATGGTGTTCGTGGCCCGCGCGCCGGCGCCCACCAGCAGGTCGTCCACCGGCACCGCCCCGGCGGCCTCCTGCCGGCGCCGCAGCTCGGCCAGTGACGCCTGCGCCACCGCACGCACCGCATCGGCTCCCGGGAGCGGGTCGGCCAGCCCGGCGGCCCGGGCGACGGCCCCCGTGTGGTGGTAGGGCACCAGGGGCGGGTCCGGCAGGCCGGGGCCCCGCACCAGCCGCTGCTGCGGGTGCAGACCGCGGTAGCGCACGATCGGCGCCATCACGTGCTGCGCGCCGCGCGCCGCCCGGGCCACCACCTGCGCGGTGCCCAGCGGCAGGTCGCGGTAGTCGTCGCGCACCGGCTGGGTGACCACCACCGTGGTGCGGGCCAGCAACCGGTCCAGGTGGGGCAGGTCCTCGGCGGTCAGCTCGTGCACCGGGGGGACCCGCACCCACGTGCGCGCGGGGTCGGCCAACTCCAGCAGCACCCGCAGCGACTCGGCCTGGCAGTTGCCGTGCACCATCCCCACCGGGCCGTCGGGCACCTCCTCGATGCCGTAGAAGCCCCCGTAGTGGCGACGGCGCCCCTCGTCCACACCCGTTCCCGTGCCCTGTTGCCCGTTCACGACGCCTCCCGCGCGGCACGGTCCCGTGCCGCCTGCTCGTCCACCACCTGCTCGTACACCGCCACGTGGGCACGCCCCACCGCCTCGGTCTCCCGGGCCCGGTGGTCGGCCCAGGCGCGTGCCTGCTCCGCCGACCGCCCGGCCCGCGCCGCGGTCACCGCGCCCTCCAGAGCCGTCCGCAGCGAGGCCGGTTCGGGCCGCTCTCCCTCCCACGCCCACAGGTGCTCCACGCGTTGCTCAGCCAGGTGGCCCACGCTGGGTGCCAGGGGCACCACGCCCAGGTCGTGGCACTGCTCCACCCAGCCGGAGTGCGTGCCCCACCGGTGCGGCAGCACGGAGACGTCCAGGTGCTGCAGGTAGGTGCTGAACGCCGCGTCGTCCAACGGGTCCACGGCGCGCACGTCCACCCGCTCGGGGGCGTCCCGCACCCAGGCGGCCACGTCCCCGGCCACCCCCGGGCGCAGCAGCTCGCGGTGCAGCGTCACCTCCAGCCGGCACGCGGCCGGGCCCAGGGCGTCGGTAGCGGCCAGCAGCCCGTCGAGCAGGCGGGTCCGGCCGGCGTTGGCGCGCAGGGACTTCAGGTGCACCCCCACGAGCACGGGCCCCTCCGGGCGCGGTGCACGCACCGCCTCCTCGATGTGCTCGCGCGGCTCCATCGCCGGGTGCGGCACCACCACCGCCCGCCGCCCGGTCGCCCGTTCGATGCGGTCGGCCGCGCCGGGCGTGAGCGTCAGCACGGCATCGGCCGCCTCCACCAGCAGGCGCACCCGGGCGCGGTGGTCGTCCTGCTCCACCGCGTGCGGCAGGTCCAGGTCGTGCACCGTGACCACCAGTGGGAGGCCCACCCGGCGCAGGGTGTCGGTCCAGTCGGCCACTTGGGCGGGCGCGAGGTGCTCGAAGCCGAAGTGCACGTGCACCAGGTCCACCTCCGTGCGGTGCGCCCGCACCCACTGCGGGTCCCAGGCCGGTGAGGGCCACCACTGCCCGGCCGGTGCCCCGGGGACGGGTGGGTCGGGCAGCAGCTCCACCCCAGACGCGCCGGCCAGCACGCTGCGCACGTACGCGTGGCCGGCGGGCAGGCTGAGCACGCGCACCGGGTGCCGGCGGGTGCTCACCGCACCGCCTTCAGGTGCGCGCTGGCCTGCAGCAGCCGGGCGTAGCGCGCCTCGTGCTCGGCCACCATCGTGTCCATGGAGAAGTCGCGCTCCACCCGGCGGCGCACGTCCGCGCGGTCCAGCGCCAGCACCTCCTCGGCGGCTGCGTGCACCTGCTCCTCCCAGGCGTCGGGCGTCACCAGCCGGCCCACCTCCGGGGTCACCACTTCCTGCAGGCCACCCCGCGCCAGCCCCAGCACGGGTGTCCCGCACGCCCCGGACTCCGCCGCCACCAGCCCGAACGGCTCGTCCCACAGCGGGGTCGCCAGGGTGGCCGCGCTGGAGCCCACCACCTCGGCCAGCTCCGAGGTGCGCAGGTGCCCCAGGTACTCCACGTCCCCGCCCAGCATCGGCTCCAAGTGGTCGGAGAACCACGCCCGGTCGCTCACCGGCCCCACCAGGCGCAGCGGCATCCCCAGCCGGCGCGCCATCGCGACGGCCACGTCCGGCCCCTTCTCCGGCACCAGCCGCCCGAACCAGACCAACCCGCCCCCGCCCGGGCCCGCCGGCCACAGGTCGGCGTCCACGCCGTTGTGCACCACCGAGGCGTCCACCACCGGACCCCACTGGCGGGCGGTGAAGGCGCTCACCGCGTTCACGCTCCCCGGCGCCGGCGGGCGGCGGCGGAAGGCGTGCATCATCGGCAGCAGCGGCGGGGTGTGCAGCGTGGTGACCACGGGGCGCCCCAGGTCGTGCTCCAGCAGCGTGGGGTTGAGGCTGTTGTTGTGCACCAGGTCCACGTCCAGCGTGGGCACGTGCTCGGCCAGCCGCTTGAAGGCGCGGTTGACGTCGGCCCGGGTCTCGTCCCACGGCGCCACCGGGTCCACGTGCACGCCCAGGTCCTCCGGCCTCACCACCTGAACCTGTGGCCCGCAGTCCGAGCCGCGCGCGCCGAAGAGGGTCACCCGGTGGCCGCGCGCCACGAGCCCGCGGGCGAGGTGCCAGGTGATGGCCTCCAGCCCCCCGGCGAACGGCAGGGCGATGGCCGAACGGCAGTGGCCCGCGAGCAGGATGCTCATCGGGCGGGGCGGGGCGGCCATGGGACTCCCGGGCGACGAGGAGGGGGCGGGGCGGGTCCAGTGTCGACCCACCCCGCCCCCTCGGCAACCCGAACAGTCGGTGCCCTCGCGCGGGCTCAGCGACCCCCTCGGGTCAGCTGTCCACCTCGCCGCGGATGAACTTCTCCAGCTCGGCGCGGCCCAGGTCGTCCGGGCGCTGCTCGGGCGGGGACTTCATGAGGTAGGCGCTGGCGGAGAGGATCGGGCCGCCGATGCCGCGGTCCTTGGCGATCTTCGCCGCGCGGATGGCGTCGATGATGATGCCGGCGGAGTTGGGGGAGTCCCAGACCTCCAGCTTGTACTCCAGGTTCAGCGGGGCGTCGCCGAACGCGCGGCCCTCGAGGCGCACGTAGGCCCACTTGCGGTCGTCCAGCCACTGCACGTAGTCCGAGGGGCCGATGTGCACGTCGCGGTCCTCGAACTGGTGCTGCACGTTGGAGGTGACGGCCTGGGTCTTGGAGATCTTCTTGGACTCCAGGCGCTCGCGCTCGAGCATGTTCTTGAAGTCCATGTTGCCGCCCACGTTCAGCTGGTAGGTGCGGTCCAGCTCCACGCCGCGGTCCTCGAAGAGCTTGGCCATCACGCGGTGGGTGATGGTGGCGCCCACCTGGGACTTGATGTCGTCGCCCACGATCGGCACGCCCGCGTCGCGGAACTTCTGCGCCCACTCGGGGTCGCTGGCGATGAACACCGGCAGCGCGTTGACGAAGGCCACGCCGGCGTCGATGGCGCACTGGGCGTAGAACTTGTCGGCCTCCTCCGAGCCCACCGGCAGGTAGGACACGAGCACGTCGGCCTGCGAGTCCTTGAGTGCCTGCACCACGTCCACGGCCTCGGCGGAGGACTCCTCGATGGTCTGGCGGTAGTACTTGCCCAGGCCGTCCAGGGTGGGGCCGCGCTGCACCTCCACGCCGGTGTGCGGCACGTCGGTGATCCGGATGGTGTTGTTCTGGCCCGAACGGGTGGCTTCGGAGAGGTCCTTGCCCACCTTGTCGGCGTCGACGTCGAACGCGGCCACGAACTCCACGTCGCCGACGTGGTACCCGCCGAAGTCGACGTGCATGAGGCCCGGCACGGTGCCGTCGGCCGGGGTGTTGCGGTAGTACTCGACGCCCTCGATGAGCGAGGTGGCGCAGTTTCCGACGCCTGCGATGGCGACACGGACAGTGGACATGTCTCTCCCTTTGTTGCTTTCCGGCGTGACAAACGCCGCAGCCCGGCAGGTTGTTCCACGCGCGACCGAGTGTAGGCCGCGTGCCGGGGGTGTGACGGGTGATGATGGGGCGTCAGGACGAGCCCGACGGGAGTGGCAGTGGAGCGGATCAGGCGTGTGCAGGGGGCCCGCGGCCTCGAGGCGGTGCGGCAGGCCGTGCGGGGGCGTCGCTCCCGCCCCGCCGCCGATCCGGTGCCCCGCCTGGCCATGGGGGCGGTCGGGGGCTCCACCGGCCGCCACGCCCTGCCGCGGGTCCGGGGGCCGTGGTTCCCGGCCGCGGTGCTCGTGGCCCTGAGCGCCCTGCCGCGGGTCCGGGGGCCGTGGTTCCCGGCCGCGGTGCTCGTGGCCCTGAGCGCCCTGCCGCGGGTCCGGGGGCCGTGGTTCCCGGCCGCGGTGCTCGTGGCCCTGAGCGCCCTGCCGCGGGTCCGGGGGCCGTGGTTCCCGGCCGCGGTGCTCGTGGCCCTGAGCGCCCTGCCGCGGGTCCGGGGGCCGTGGTTCCCGGCCGCGGTNCAACTGCATCACCGGCGGCTGGCGCAGCCCGCAGCTCATCTGGCGCATGTGCTACTCCGACCCGGTGGTGCGCTGGGCCAACGCCGGCCTCGACGACGGCCACGTGCCCTGGTCCAGCCCCGGCACCGAGATGGCCCAGGTGGCGCCCGTGCGCACCACGCTGCTGTGGCTGGCCGGCCTGCCCCTGGGCCCGGTGCCGCAGCGCTTCGACCAGCAGGCCTACTTCGCCGTGTGGGCGGTGCTGCTCGTTCTCGCGGTGGCCGCGCTGGTGGTGGCGGTCGTGGACTGGGCACGCGCCGAGGGTTCGGACCCGTGGGCGGCCTCGCACGTGGCCCTCTCCCCGCTGCTCGTGCCGTTGGCGATGGTGTCGGACCTGCTGGTCTGGCTGGCGCTCGCGGTGTGGGGGTGCGTGCTGTGGCGCCGCGGCTCCACGGGGTCGGCGGCCGCGGCCGGCGTGGTGTGGGTGCTGGCGGTGCTGGCGATGCCCCTACTGGTGGTGCTGCCGGTGGCCTGTGTGGTGGCCGCCCCGCGTGCGCTGCGCTGGGCGTGGGTGCCGATGGTGCTCACGGCGGTGGCGGTGTGCGTCCCGTGGCTGGTGTGGAACCGGCGGAGCCTCTCCGGCCTGGCGTTCTGGGACGCCGGGGCGGGCAACGGGGGCGTGTGGAGCGTGGTGCGCGGCCTGGGTGCGGCGCCGCCGGGCTGGGCGGTGGCCACCCTGGCGGTGGGCGGCCTGGTGCTCGGCGCCCTGTTGGGCGGTGTGCTCGCCCGCCGCGCCACCACCGGCCAGGAGGTGGGCGCAGCCCTGGGGGCCGGGGCGCTGGTGGCCGCGGCGCTGCAGCCGGAGGTGCCCACGCAGTTCGGCCTGCTGGCGGTCCCCTTCGTCGCGCTGGCGGGGTGGGGCTGGCGGACGCACCTGTGGTGGGTGCTCGTGGAGGGGCTGCACTTCGTCTTCGTGTGGATGTACCTGGGGCGGGCCTCGAACACCCGCATGGGGATGCCGGAGGACGGCTACGCGGCGGTGGTGGCCCTCCGGCTGGCGGCCTGGGTGGTGCTGGTGACGCTGCTGGTGCTGCGGTCGTCGAGGACTGCCCGCCTCCGGTAGACTCCACAAGTTGTCGTGCGCCGCGATGCCGGTGTCAGGTCGTCCACAGGCCCCGTCACGGGGAGGGGCGACGGGGCCGGTCGACCGCCATCATGGGGGCGTGGGGCGCGACGACAGTGACCCTCCTGCCACGGAGAGACCGTGGCCGCCGAGACCGAAGGAGGTGGGTTCACGCATGCGTCAGTACGAGCTGATGATGATCATCGACCCCGAGACCGACGAGCGCACCCTGCCGGCGATGGTGGAGAAGCTCCTCACCGTCGTGAAGGCCGAGGGTGGTTCCGTCGACGAGACCGACATCTGGGGTCGTCGCCGTCTGGCCTACGACATCAAGAAGAAGTCCGAGGGCCTGTACGTGGTCACCACCCTGACCATGGGCACGGACACCGCCAAGGAGCTCGACCGCCAGCTCGGACTCAACGAGTCCGTGCTGCGTTTCAAGCTCCAGCGTCCGACCGTCTGAGGCGACGGTCCACGCGACCGTCACCCCAGCCGTCACGACTGAGGAACTGCACACCGCGAGAGAAGGAGGCCGGTCATGGCCGGCGACACCGTCATCACGATCATCGGAAACCTCACCGCTGACCCCGAGCTGCGTTTCACGCCGAACGGTGCAGCGGTGGCGAACCTGACCATCGCCTCCACCCCCCGCCAGTTCGACCGTCAGGCGAACGAGTGGAAGGACGGCGAGACGCTGTTCATGCGGTGCTCCATCTGGCGCGAGGCGGCGGAGAACGTCGCCGAGTCGCTGAAGAAGGGCACCCGCGTCATCGCCCAGGGGCGCCTCAAGCAGCGCTCGTTCGAGCAGGACGGCCAGCGCCGCACGGTGGTGGAGATGGAGATCGACGAGATCGGCCCCTCCCTCCGATACGCCACGGCCAGCACCACCAAGACCCAGCGCTCCGGCGGTGGCGGCTTCGGTGGCAACTCCGGCGGCAACGCCGGTGGCCAGGGCGGCGGCTGGAACTCCGTCCCGCAGGGCGGCGCCCCGCAGCAGAACCAGCAGCAGAACGACCCGTGGGCCTCCGGTGGCAACACCGGTGGCGGCCAGCCCCAGGGCTCCTGGGATGCCGCTCCGAACTACGACGAGCCCCCGTTCTGATCCTCGGTCGCACCCATCCCGAGCAGTCGGTGAGAACTGCCGCTCGGGCTCTCAATCACCGGTGACCTGACCGTCACCACACCTTTCGAAGGAGAGCACCACGATGGCCAAGTCCGTTGTGCGCAACCCCAAGCCCGTCAAGAAGAAGGCGAACCCGCTCAAGGCCGCCAAGATCGAGAAGATCGACTACAAGGACACCGCCCTGCTGCGGAAGTTCATCTCCGACCGCGGCAAGATCCGCGCCCGTCGCGTCACCGGCGTCTCCGTGCAGGAGCAGCGCCAGATCGCGAAGGCCGTGAAGAACGCCCGCGAGATGGCCCTGCTGCCCTACTCGAGCTCCGCTCGCTGATCGCAGCCGTAGAGACTTCGAGGAGGAGAAGCCATGAAGATCATCCTGACCCACGAGGTGAGCAGCCTCGGTGAGCCCGGCGACGTCGTCGACGTCAAGGACGGCTACGCCCGCAACTACCTGCTGCCCCGCAACCTGGCCACCCCGTGGACCAAGGGCGGTGAGAAGCAGGTGGAGGCCATCCGTGCGGCCCGCGCCTCGCGTGCGGTGAAGTCGCTGGAGGAGGCCGAGGCCCAGAAGGCGCAGCTCGAGGGCCGCGCCGTCAAGGTCAAGGGCAAGACCACCGCGAGCGGTCGCCTGTTCGGTGCCGTGACCTCCGCCGACGTCGCCGAGGCCATCCTGGCCGCCGGCGGTCCGCAGGTGGACAAGCGCCGCATCGAGATGGGCGGCCACATCAAGGCCCTGGGCGACCACACCGCCACGATCCGCCTGCACCCCGAGGTGCTGGCGACCGTGAAGCTGCAGGTCGTCGAGGCCTGATCGGCCGAGCACCCGCTCCACGCAGGACGGGCCCACTCCTCCGGGGGGTGGGCCCGTTCGCGTGCCCGGGGCGCGGGCGGGGTCGGGCCCGACACACTGGCTCATCCGATCTGTGGGTGTAGTCGTGGTCTGAAGCCGCAGGCTTCGAGGAGGGATCGGGCGACGTCGTGGGTCAGGGTGCGCAAGCCGAGGGCGGACCCTCGGAGGTGCTCGAGGCGGCCGTTGATCGCGTCGGTCGGGCCGTTGCTCGTGCCCGGCCTTCGCGCCGGTCTGGGTGGTGGTAGGCGGCGATCAGGGACTCGATTCTGCGGGCCTGCTTGCCGATGAGCAGGTTGGCGCCAGTGTGCGGGGTCCGCCGCGCGCAGTAGAGCGGATCGCCGGCCCGGCCGCGGTGGCCGTGGAGATCTTGCCCGACCCGTCCCGTCGCGGATCGGGGTCAGATCGATGACGACGGTGAGGCCGTCAAACCGGGTGGGGTCATCGATCAGGACCCGGCGGCCCTCGGCCCCGCAGTGCCGGCCGAACGCGTCGTCATCGCCCGCGACCACCCGGCATTCCAGCGCCCGCCCGGTCAGGCTCCACGCGCTGCCCCATCCGCGACGAGGCCAAGCTCGTCCAGGCGGGCGAAGGTCGTCAGATCAGGGGCATCAAAGGTAAGTTCACGCAGGTCGAGGTCTTCTGGTCGGGTCGGTGTAGGAACCCCCATCATCAGGGGACCTCGACCCCTACCTCGACCCGGTCACACCACCACTGCTACACCCTCAGATCGGAAGAGCCGTGTTACGCAACCGTGACCCACAACGTCTTGACACCCCTACCCCCCCACACAAGACTCAACTCAACATCAACCCAACCGAGAGATGAGACCACCGTGAGAAGGCTTTTCACGCTCATTGCAGCAACCATGATCGCCACCCTCGCACCAACCAGTGCGAACGCGCTCTGCAGCATCATGGACAAGCCAGACAACGCTTCCCAGAGTGTCTTTTCCGACACCTCCTCCGCCCCCATCAAGACTGCTGTCGAGCTTCCATCCGTTGAGCCCGCCCCCATGACCGACGGGGAACTCTTCGACGGACCAGAACTCGATGCAGGACAGTTCTTCTCCAATCCCGACCCGACGGTACAGCAGCTGGACCTCGAGGCCTTGCAGCAAACTCGCGGTGGAGACCTCGAGCACCCTGACTGCGGGGGCATGAACTTCCGCGCAATGACATCGGCGAACTTCCGCTACAACCTCAAGGTGCAAACCAACAAGGAACACAACCGGATGGCGGACTTCGACGCCCACCACGTCTTCCCCAAGAAGTTCTCGCCATTCTTCGACTCGAGGCGCTTCAACATCCACAACCCCACCTACGGCTCGTGGGTGCAACTCAACAAGCACCGCCGCGAAGCCTACGCCTACAACAAAAAGTGGGAGGAGTGGATCGGTCGCAATCGCACAGCAACGCAGCTTGAGACGTTCAACTTCGCACGGAAGCTCAGTGCGGAGTTTGGTTACAGGATCCACTTCTGATGATCACGCGTACCGAGCCGCACTTCTTCCTGCAGGACAAGTACATGGGCAACGGGCTGGTGCACCGCGGCGGCCACCTGGAGACCACCGATCGCCGTACCCTCAAGGGTGACCTGACGAGCGCCATCGGGCTGCACGAACTCGGCGTCCCGGTGGACATCATCGGCACCGTCGTCCATGACTCCTTCAAGAACGCGATCGAAGCCATCGGCGCCACCGGCGTCACCTTCCACGAGCTGCCGCCACCCTCGGAGAAGGTGCAGGCCATCAAGCCCGGCGCCTGGTGGGGCCTGGAGATCACCGGCACCTCACCGGCCTACTCCGATGACTTCCACGACGAACACGTGCGCGTGGTGCGAATGCCTGCCGCGTGGACGATCGAGTCCTACTGCACCGACCCCACGCCCCAGGGCTGGGACGGGAGCGACGTCTACCACCCCGGCGACACGGGCTACCAATACGTTACCCAACGTGTCGCCAACGCCCTCACCACAGCCGGGGTCGATGTCCGCCTCGTGGAAGTCGGACGCCACCCCCACCCGGTCTGGGACACCGAGCAGTGCGACAACCAGGCCGAGGCATGGCGACAGCGCATGGGCGTCGACTTCGCCGACTGGCCCGACCCCGGCTGCTGCCCCGAGCTCCTGCGCCCAGCCACCACCTGATCGACCCACACACCGCAGACGGAAACGCCCGAGATGCGCACCAGTGCGCATCTCGGGCGTTCGGCAGGCGGGTCACTCAGCCCTCGGCCACCTCGATGCCCAGCGGCAGGTAGCTCAGCGGGTCGTGGGCGCTGGTCTGGTCGGTCACACCACCACTGCTACACACTCAGATCGGAAGAGCCGACAAACTACGCTGTGTCGGTGATGTCCGAGTCCCAGCAGTCCCCGCCCCGCCCCACGGCATCGCCGGAGAACCCCGCTCCCGCAGTGCAGGAGTCAGCCCGCCAGCGTGCCCCGTGGGCTGCTCTGGGCGCCATTGCGCTGCTGATGGCGGTCACGGCGGTGGGTGCCTCTTGGCTGAGCGGCGCCACGCGGCAGCTCCTCCTGGTCGATGCGGGGGCATTCGTCCGCTGGGCCCTGCCCGTGGTCCGGGCGCTGGTCATGACCGGCATGGTCACCACCGTCGGTGCGCTCGGCGTCGCGGCTTTCGTGGTCCCCGAACGGCGGTCCACGCACCGTCTGGCCCTGCTCGGGCGCGTGGCCCTCGTCGGGTCGCTCCTGTGGGGGTTGGCCAGCTGGGTGCTGGCGGTGCTCACCTTCTCCGAGGTGCTCGGCACCCCCATCGGGGCCGAGGGCTTCTGGCAGCAGTACTTCGCCTTCTGGTGGGACCTCGGACTGCTCGTGCAGTTCCAGCTCACCGGCATCCTGGCCCTGGTGGTGGCGGCGCTGTGCGCCTGGAGCACCGGGCGCAGCGGCCTGCACTGGGCCTTCTGGCTGGCCATCGGGGCCACCCTGCCGCTGGCCTTCACCGGCCACTCCGGCGGCTCGCTCGACCACGACGCCGCCGTCAACGGCTACGGCGGCCACCTCATCGGCGTGGCCGTGTGGGTGGGCGGCCTGCTCGGGCTGGCGCTGCTGTGGAGCGGCCTCGGGCAGGACCGCGCGGTGGCCGTGCGTCGCTACTCCGTGGTGGCGCTGTGCGCCTTCGTGGTCACCGGGCTCAGCGGCGTGCTCAACGCCAGCCTCCGCGTGGGGTGGGGCGACCTGCTCACCACCGCCTACGGCCAGCTGCTGCTGGCCAAGGTGGGGCTCCTGGTGGTGCTCGGCGTCTTCGGCGCGGTGATGCGCCGCCAGGTGGTGGCCCGCCTCGAGCAGGCGGAGCGCGGGGCGGGGGCCACCGAGGTCGGGGAGGGCCCCGCCGCCGAGCGTGCCGGTGGCCTGTTCGCCCGCCTGGCCACCCTCGAGCTGCTCGTCATGGCCGTGGCCGCCGGCCTCGGCTCCGCGCTGGCCCGCACACCCACCCCCGTGCCCGAGCTCACCGGCGAGGCCATCGGCGACCCGGCGGTGGCGCTCACCGGCTACCCGCGCCCGCCCGCGCTCACGGCATCGAGCTGGTTCACGGCCTGGCAGGTGGAGTGGCTGTTCACCACCATCGGCGTGGTGGCCATCGCCCTGTACACGTGGGGGTGGCTGCGCCTGCGCCGCCGCGGCGACGCCTGGCCCTGGTACCGGCTGCCGCTGTGGGTCTTCGGCTGGCTGCTCTTCCTCTACGTGGTCAACGGCGCACCCACGGTCTACGGCCGCGTCATGTTCTCCATGCACATGGTCATGCACATGACGCTCATGATGGCCATCCCGTTCTTCCTCGTGCCGGCCGCGCCGGTGACCCTGGCCATGCGCACCCTGCCGGCCCGCAAGGACCGCACCATCGGCCCCCGGGAGTGGCTGCTGGGCATCGTGCACTCGCGCTACGCGCAGTTCATCGGCCACCCGGTGGTGGCGGCGCTGCTCTTCTTCGTCTCGCTGGTGGTCTTCTACTGGTCGCCCGCGCTGGAGATCGCGCTCACCACCCACGGCGGGCACGTCGCGATGGTGGCGCACTTCCTGCTGGTGGGCTACCTGTTCGTGTGGACGCTGGCCGGCCCCGACCCCGGCGGCGTCAAGTGGCCCGCCCCGCTGCGCCTGGTGGTCATGCTGGCCACGCTGGCCGGGCACGCCTTCTTCGGCGTGGCCATGATGATGGGCACCTACCTGCTGGCGCCGGACTTCTTCCAGACCATCGACCTGCCGTACGTCAAGGACCTCGTGGCCGACCAGCAGCTCGGCGGCGGCATCGCGTGGGGCATCGGCGAGCTGCCGGTGGTGGTGCTGGCCATCATGGTGGGTCTGGAGTGGTCCAACAGCGACGAGCGGGAGAGCCGCCGCTACGACCGCAAGGCCGCCCGCGACGAGGACGCCGAGCTGCGCGCGTACAACGAGCAGCTCTCGCGGATGGGGCGCAACCCGCGGCCCTGACCCGGTGCGGCCGCCTCCCCGGACCGGCCGCACCCGCTGCCCTGCAGCGCCCCCGGTGGCCCGTCGGCCCGGGGGCGCTGCCGGTACCGTGCGGAGGATGAGCGAGCTCTCCGTCAGCGTGATCCAGGTGTCCTACGGCGACGACGAGGCCATGGCCGACCGCATCGAGCGCGTGGCCGGAATGGTGCGGGCCGAGGCGGGGCAGGACCTCGTGGTGCTGCCCGAGCTGTGGCCCGTGGGCGGCTTCGACGTGAAGCACTGGGCGGAGCGGGCCCAGCAGGTGCCCGCCGTGGGCACGGTGCCCGCCGACGGCCCGGACGACCCCGCCCTGGCGGTGGTGCGGGCGATGTCTGCCGCGGCCCGCGACGCGGGGGTGCACCTGCACGCCGGGTCCACCGTGGAGCGCAGCGCCGAGCCCGGCCCGGAGGGCAAGGACCTGTGGAACAGCTCGCTGGTGTTCGGCCCCGACGGGGCGTTGCGGGCCACCTACCGCAAGGTGCACCGCTTCGGCTTCAGCAGCGGCGAGGCGCGCACCATCGAGGCGGGTTCCGACCTGGTGACGGTGCCGATCGAGGGCTTCACCGCGCACCTGGCCACCTGCTTCGACCTGCGCTTCCCCGAGTTCTTCCGCGCCGGTCTCGACGCCGGGGCCGACCTGCTCGTCATCCCCGCCGCGTGGCCGATGCCGCGCCGCGAGCACTGGCGCACCCTGCTGCGGGCGCGCGCCATCGAGAACCAGATGCCCGTCATCGCGTGCAACACGGCCGGGACCCACGCCGGCGACCACGAGATGGGTGGGGCGAGCGTCGTCGTCGACGCCGCCGGCAGCGTGCTGGCCGAGGCGGGGGACGGCGAGCAGGTGCTGCGCGCCGTCCTCGACCCCGCGCACACGGCGCAGCAGCGGGAGGACTTCCCCGTGCTCGCCGCGCGGCGGTGGTGAGGCGGGCGTGGCCGGGGGCGTCGCCCGGCCGCCGGGTCACCTCGGGCGTCAGTCCTCGATCGTCGAGACCTGCTCGTTGACGACCTTCGCGAGGTCGTCCTCGGAGACGCCGGTGGCGGTGGCGTAGACGACGTTGTCGCCGGCCGTGCGGCCGCCCATCCAGATCTCCTGCGTCTGGCCACCGGCCTCGGAGCGGACGCGGACGCCCCGCACGTCGTCGTTCTCGAACTCCTCGAAGGACGTGGTCAGGTCCACCCCGCCGCCGGAGCTCTTGACCTCCTTGCACTCCCCGAGGGCGCGGGTGATCTCGATGAGCTTCTCCGGCTCCTTGCTCGTGCCGGAGACCTGCAGGTCCACGCTCTTGTCCTTGCCGTCCTCGAAGCGGGCGGAGGCCGAGCTGGAGAGGTACTCCTCGGGCTTCACGGCGCTGAAGTCCTCGAGGGCCTTGTGGCACGTTTCGTCGGTGTCCGGGAGGGTGGAGGGGTCGAAGTCGGTGGCCTTCTGCACGCCGGTGGTCACCTCGCCACGGGTGAAGCCGTCGAGGGGGAAGTCGTCCTGGCTGAGCAGGGCCTTCTCGGCGGCGGCGTCGTCGAGGGCGTCGGGGCCGCCACCGCAGGCGGCGACGGCGGGCACGGTGAGCAGGGCGGTCAGCACGGCGGCGGGGCGGCGCAGGGAGGTCATGCCGCGAGTGTGGCAGAGCCGCGTGCACGCCGAGGGGGCGGTCCGCACCGTGTGTGGACCGCCCCCTCGCGGTGGTCAGGGCCGGGTGGCCCCGAGGCTCACTTGTCCTCGATGGCCTTGGCCTGCGCGTCGGCCACCTTGAGCACGTCGTCCTTGCTGACGTCGCTGCCGAAGACACCGACGAAGTTCTCGCCGACGAGGCGACCGCCCATGGTCGTCTCCTTCTTCTGGCCCATGGCGTCGACGGTGATCTGGGTGCCCTTGAAGTCGTCCTGGTCCACCTCATCGAAGCCGATCTTCACGGACAGACCCCCCTCGGACTTCTCGATGTCGTCGCAGTGCGCACCCAGGGTGGCGAACGCGTCCTGCAGCTTCTTGCCGTCGTCCTTCACACCAGCGGCGATGACGGAGACGTTGGACTGGCCCTTGGTGAAGTCCACCGAGGCGCCCTGGTCGATGTGGTCCGAGGCCTTGAGGCCGTCCAGATCGTCGAGGGCCTTCTGGCACTCCTCGCTGATCTCGCCCAGCTGCTTGAGGCCATTCTCCATCTCGGAGACGTCCATGGCCTCGTCCTTGGCCTCGCCGTCCTCGACGGTGCCGCGCTTGTAGCCGTCCAGCGGGAAGTTGTCCTCGGTGAGCAGCACCTCCTTGGCCTCGTCGTTGCTCAGCGGGTCGGTGCCACCGCAGGCGGTGAGGGTGCCGACCGCGACGAGGCCGGAGGTCAGCAGGGCGAGGGTGCGGGTGGTACGCATGGTGCTCTCCTTCTGATGGCGCGGCGCGGGTGGCGGCACGGGGTGTGCGGCACCGGGACGACGCGGTGGGGGTGGGATCGACCTCACGCTAGGCGGCCGTCCCGGCGGGGGCCGTCACTCCGTGGGTGGAGGGAGGGAGCCCGACCACCGGTCGTGGTCGGGCTCCCGGTGCGGTCCCGGAGGGCGCGGTCACCCTCCGGGTGGTCTCGGCCGCCCGGGCTCAGAAGGCGCTCTCGGGGAGCTCCATGAGGTCCAGGCCGGTCGCCTCGGCCGCCCGACGGTCCGCCCCGATGCGCGGGAGCACCTCGGTGGCGAAGAAGCGCGCGGCGGCCACCTTGCCGGTGTAGAAGTCCCGGTCCTCGCCGGCGGCGCCCGCGGCCAGCTTCTCGGAGGCCACCTGGGCCTGGCGCAGCAGCAGCCAGCCGATCACTACGTCGCCGGCGGCCATGAGCAGGCGGGTGGACTGCAGGCCCACCTTGTAGAGCTCCTGCGGGTCGGACTGGGCGGCCTGGGCCCACCCGGTGAGCAGCCCGAGCAGCTGCTGCAGCTCCGCCAGGGCCTTGCCGAGTTGCTCGCGGGCACCGGCGAGCTCCTCGGCCCCGCCGGCCTGCAGGAAGGCCTGCACCTCACCGGCCACCGCGCCGAGGGCCTCGCCGCGGTCGCGCAGGATCTTGCGGAAGAAGAAGTCCTGGGCCTGGATGGCCGTGGTGCCCTCGTAGAGGGTGTCGATCTTGGCGTCGCGGACGTACTGCTCCAGCGGGTAGTCCTGCAGGAAGCCCGAACCGCCGAAGGTCTGCAGCGACTCGGTGCCCAGCAGCACCCACGCCCGCTCGGAGCCGACGCCCTTCACCAGCGGCAGCAGCAGGTCGTTGATGCGGTCGGCCATCGCCGCCTCGGACCCGGCCTCGGGCTCGGCGCCGGGGTTCTGGGCGCGCCACGCGTGGGCGGTGTCCTGGAAGGTGGCGGTGTACTGCACCAGGGCGCGCAGGCCCTCGGCGTAGGCCTTCTGCAGCATGAGGCTGCGGCGCACGTCCGGGTGGTGAGTGATGGTCACGCGCGGGGCGGCCTTGTCGCCCATCTGCAGCATGTCGGCGCCCTGCACGCGGCTCCTGGCGTACTCGAGCGCGTTGAGGTAGCCGGTGGAGAGGGTGGCGATGGCCTTGGTGCCCACCATCATGCGGGCGTACTCGATGACCTGGAACATCTGCGCGATGCCGTCGTGCACCTCGCCGAGCAGCGTGCCGACGGCAGGAACGTCGGGGTCCTCGCCGAAGCGCAGCTCGCACGTGGTGGAGACCTTGAGGCCCATCTTGTGCTCGATGTTGGTGACGAACGCGCCGTTGCGCTCACCCATCTGGCCGGACTCCAGGTCGACGTGGAACTTCGGCACGATGAACAGGCTGAGGCCCTTGGTGCCGGGGCCGGCGCCCTCGGGGCGGGCGAGCACGAAGTGCACGTTGTTCTCGTAGAAGTCGGCGTCACCGTTGGTGATGAACCGCTTCACGCCGGTGAGGTGCCAGGTGCCGTCGGGCTGCTGCACGGCCTTGGTGGTGCCGGCGCCCACGTCGGACCCGGCATCGGGCTCGGTGAGCACCATCGTGGCGCCCCACTGGCGGTCGATCATGAGCTGGGCGAGCTTCTTCTGCTGCTCGGTGCCGTTGCGGAAGAGGATGTTGGCGAAGCTGAAGCCGGCCGAGAACATGTACGCGGCCGGGTTGGCGCCGAGCACCATCTCGGCGATGGCCCAGTTGAGGCTGGGGGTGGCCAGGGTGCCACCGAGCTCGGGCTCCAAGTTGAGGCGCCAGAACTCTGCGTCGGCCCACGCCCGGTAGGACTTCGTGAACGCCTCGGGCATGGTCGCGGAGTGGGTCTGCGGGTCGAACACCGGCGGGTTGCGGTCCGCCTCGGCGAACGAGGCGGCGATCTCGTTCTCCGCCAGGCGGGCCACCTCGGACAGCACTTCCCGGGCGGTGTCGGCGTCGACCTCCTCGAAGACGCCCTGACCGAGCACCTCCTGGCGGTTGAACACCTCGAAGAGGTTGAACTCCAGGTCGCGGACGTTGGACTTGTAGTGGCTCATCGGTGCCTGCTCCTCGTCGAGGGTGGGGTCGTGCCGGGCGGAGGCAAGTACCCGGTGCGCTGTGTCACACATGATGCCCGGCCCCGGCACTGTGTGCAACACCGTGCACCGGATACTGCGGAGGGGTGGAACCGTTGTGGCCAGCGGGGGCGGGTCAGCGTGCACCGCCTCTGTCCGCGCGCCCGGGGTCAGCGTGCGCCACCCGTGCCCCTGCCTCCGGGGCAGCGTGCACCGCCTGTCCCTGCCTCCGGTCACCGGCGCTGTGTGCTGGCTCCTGCAGGTGCCTCCCGGCGGGCCCAGCCGACCAGGGCGAGCACCAGGCCCGCCAGGAGCAGGGCCGGCGAGGCGAGCATCGCCGTGAGCTCGGCCGTGGTCATCCCGGGGGCGTCCGGGCCACCCTGCTCCATGGCGTCGATGGCAGCCATGTCCGTGGAGAACCACACGCACAGGAACAGGGCGAGGCCCAGGGTCAGCAGGCCGACTCCGATCGGGAGCAGGCGCGGCGTGAGACGGGTGGTCATACGAGGTTCTCCTCGGTGCTGGTGCTGGTGCTGGTGCGGTCACGACTCTCGGTGCAACCAGCCTCGCACACGAGGATTGCCGAGACACCCGGCCCCGGGTGCCGGCCGCTGCGTGCCGTGGGTCACACTGGTCCGTATGACGGACGCCACCACCCTGACCGCTGCCCGCCCCGCCGACTCCGGGGACATCCTCGCCGTCGCCCGTGAGCAGGTGCTCGAGCGCGGCGTGGGCCTCGACGCCGACCAGGTGGAGCAGGTGCTCAACCTCCCCGACGAGCGCGTGGAGGAGCTGCTGGCCCTGGCCCACGAGGTGCGGGTGCGTCACAACGGTGAGGGCGTCGAGGTCGAGGGCATCGTCTCGCTGAAGACCGGCGGGTGCCCGGAGGACTGTCACTTCTGCAGCCAGTCCGGGCAGTTCACCTCCCCGGTGCGCGCGGTGTGGCTCAACGTCAAGGAGCTCATCAAGGCCGCCCGGGAGACCAAGGAGACCGGGGCCAGCGAGTTCTGCATCGTGGCCGCCGTGCGCGGTCCGGACGAGCGCCTCATGGACCAGCTGCGCAACGCCATCGCCGCCATCAAGGCCGAGGTGGACATCGACATCGCGGTCTCGGTGGGCATGCTCACCCAGGAGCAGGTGGACCAGATGGTGGAGATGGGCGTCCACCGCTACAACCACAACCTCGAGACGGCGCGCTCCTACTTCGACCAGGTGGTCACCACCCACACCTACGACGAGCGCCTCGAGACCTGCGCCATGGTCATCGAGTCCGGCATGGAGTTGTGCTGCGGCGCCCTGGTGGGCATGGGCGAGTCCGTCCGCCAGCGCGCCGAGCTCGCCGCCGAGCTGGGGGCCCTGGAGCCGCACGAGGTGCCGCTGAACTTCCTCAACCCGCGCCCCGGCACGCCGTTCGGCGACCTGGAGCCGATGGGGGCCCAGGACGCGCTGCGCACCATCGCCGCCTTCCGCCTGGCCCTGCCGCGCACCATCCTGCGCTTTGCCGGCGGCCGTGAGATCACCCTCGGGGAGCTCGGGACCCGCCAGGGCCTCACCGGCGGCATCAACGCGATCATCGTGGGCAACTACCTCACGACGCTGGGTCGCGACCCGCAGCAGGACCTCGACCTGCTGGCCGAGCTGAAGATGCCCATCCAGGCGCTCAGCAAGACCATCTGACGTGGCGGCTGAGGGTCCGAGGGTCGTGGCCGGCGGTGGGAGGGGTGCCGACGCCGGCGCCGCCACCCCTGACGCCCACGCCGTCCATCCCACGTACTGCGGACACTGCGGCGAGCCGCTCGCGGATGCCGGGCACGACACCTGCACCCGGCGCCTCGAGCTGGAGCCGCCCCGGTACTGCCCTGCCTGCCGTCGGCGCATGGTGGTGCAGGTGACGCCACGCGGGTGGACGGCGTCCTGCTCCCGCCACGGGGTCACCACGGCCTGAGCGGCCCGAGTGTCCTGGGCAGCATGAGCGACCTGACCGACCCGTGTGGGTCGACGGCAGGGCGGGCGGTGTCCACTCATTGGTCCGCCCTCCTGCTCCGCCCGCCCCGCCGGTGGAAACGCAGGACCCCGCGGCCCTCGCCGTCGCAGGTGATCGTGTGGGTGAGCGAGGGGTCCTCGAGCCGCCGATGGTGCCGGCCGCACAGGGGGAGGGCGTTGACCAGGTCCGTGGCCCCGCCCGGGGGGCCGCCCCGGGCCGACCCGGACCCCCAGGGGTCCACGTGATGGACCTCGCACCAGGCGAACGGTCGATCGCAGTTCTCCTCGGCGCACTCGGTGTAGCGCAGGGCGAGGGCCCGGCGTTGCGTCTCGGTGAACAACCGGGTCCGTCGCCCGAGGTCGAGGGGGACGGAGTCGCCGCCGAGGACCACCGGGACGATGCCCGCGCCGGCAGCCAGTCGGCGCACCTCGCCGGCAGACACCTCGACCCCCGTGTCGGTGAGGCCGGCTCGGTCGGTCTCACCGCGCAGGGTCTCCAGGGTGGTGGTCACCAGCACCGTGACGTTGGTCCGACCGCCCAACTCGTGGGTGGGCAGGTGGTCGATCAGCTCGCAGAGGGCCTTGCCCTTCTCGTGGGCCCAGTCGACCTGCCGGTCCTTCCACGAGAGGTGCTCCCTCCCGGTTGCCTCTGGCCCCGCAGTCTCGACTGGGGTCCTGTCCGTCGCGTCCTTGCGCGCCAGTCGCCGCGGTGCCACGAGCGCATCGAGCACCTTGCCGAGCATGTGGCCCTGGAGCGCGGGGAGGGTGAACCGCCCGTGGACGGTGCCGTCGCCGTTGTCGCGCATCCAGAAGGACGCGGCCTCCCACGCCTTCTGCTCCTGAGTGCGCACGCGCTCGTCCTGGTGGCTGTCCACCACGGCCTCCGGCACGCCCAGCTCTCCCAGGACGCGGCGAGCCGCCCGGCGCAACGAACGAGGAGTCAGTCGCTCGGCCTTGCGGACGAGCACCTCCTCGGCCCGGAGTCGTAGTGCGGGGTCCACGTCTGCGGGGAGGGCGTCGAGCTCCTGCAGGACCACCATCGCGTGCTCCTGGGAGAGCAGCCCCGCATCGAGCGCGCGTGCCAACGGACGCGGTCCCGGCGCGGTGGGCGGCCCCGGTTCAGGGGTCGAGGGACTTCCCGCCTCGTCCGACGTGGTCCCCGGAGACGGGGGAGGGCCCACGGGCTCCGCGAGTGCCTCGGCCAGTACCGCGTCGCGCCGCGTCCCGCCAGAGGTGCGGGCGTTCTTTGCCGCCGCGAACTGTGCGTCGTCGTCGTGCACGGCCCGCCCGGCCCGGCGCGCGGTGGCCAGCACCGAGTGGGAGCGTACGCGGACCTGCTGGCCCCGGTCCCCGAAGCGCGTGGCGGTCCGGGTCAACCACTCGAGCTCCGAGGGGCTGACGGGCAGGTCCTCCTCGGAGCCGGCCGCGGTCAGCGCGGCCAGCAGTCGGTCCACGGCCTGGTCCGCGGCGGCGAACGCCTCGGTCACCTCGTGCCAGGCGCCGGCGCTGCCCGGCGGCTGCCCCGGCGCGATCGGGGCTGTGGTCGAGCCACCGTCGACCACGCGGGGTGGCGCACCCGCGTCCTGTGGGAACCGTTCCGGCATCGTCTTGGGCACGTACACCACCCCCTCGTGGCTCACCGAGGGTCGGACCCCCTGTCCGACCGGCTACCTCAAGAATAGTACATGTATTGCATCAAGTGCAACCCGTGCATCGAACATGTGAACGGTGTGATGCTGGGGCTGCCCGGCCAGCGGACCCTGTGGACATCCGCTCATCGGTGCTCACCCACCACCAGCACCGCCTCGTTCCAGAAGCGCAGCACGCCACCCTGCGCCCGGGCTCCCGCCCGAACCCTCCACGCCTCCCGCACCCGCACCCGGGTCGCCTGGTCCTGCGCCAGGAACCTGCGCCCGGGCCCGGCGATCCCCGCCTCGACACCCGCCCACAGGTCCGCCGGGGCCACCGCCCACTCCCACTCCACGGTCCGGGCCTCGCGCACCGTCAGCCCGGCCTCCCGACACAGGCCGGCCAGGCCCTGCGGGGTCCGCGGGAAGTCCACCTCCTCGGGCAGTCGCTCCGGCGCCACCTCCCGTGCGCCCGCTGCGGAGAAGACCTCGCCCACCAGCCCACCCCACCCGGCGCCTCCTGCCGGCCACACCGTCATCGCCACGCGTCCGCCCGGCGCCAGCACGCGCGCCATCTCGCGCACCCCGTCGACCGGGTGGCCGAGGTGGTTCACGACGAAGTTCGCCACCACCCCGCTCTGGCTCCCGCTCGCCACCGTGAGGCGCGGGAGCCCGCCGACCTCCACCCGTCCGGGTGCCACGCGCGCGGCGCAGGCCACCATCGCGGGTGAGGGGTCGACCCCCGCCACGTCCCACCCTCGGTCGAGCGCCCGTCCCAGCAGCCCGCCCGGACCGCACCCGACGTCCAGGACCCGCCCGGCGGGCAGCGCGTCCAGCAGCAGGTCGTGCACCCCGGCACACAGCGCCCCGAACGACCGTCGGTACGCCTCGACCGCGCCCCACGCACCGTCCGACCCCGCCCCGCTCACCGCAGCACCTCCTCGATCTCCCGCGCCGCCGCGCGTGCGGGCCGCCCCACTCCGATGAGCGTCGCCGACGCCGGCCCCGTCCAGTCTCCGTAGCCCATGAGGTGCAGCCGCGGCTCCCCGGCGGCCCGCGTCATCGACCCCGGTGCCACCGCCACGTGCCCGCGCTCACCGCGCACCCCCAGCGGTCGCAGGTGGGCCAGCGCCGGTCGGTACCCCGTGCACCACAGCACGGCGTCCACCGGCAGCTCCTCGCCCGGCGCCACGGGCGGGCTGTTCCACGTGGAACCGGCCGCCTCCGCCGCCTCCTCGCCCCACACCACGCCCGATGCGGTGAGCCGCGCCACCATCGGCACGGCACCCAAGCGCCCCTCGGCCAGGGCCGCGCGCACCTCCGGCACCTGCACGATGTCGCCGAGCGTCCCCACCCCGCCGTCGTCCGGACGGCCGGCATCGAGGGCGGCCCGCCGTGCTGTGGCCACGTCGAAGAGCACCCGTCCGTCCACCTCGGGCGGCATGAAGCGTGGCGGACGCTGCGTCGCCCACACCACCTCGCGCGATGCCGCGAGCTCCGCCGCCAGCTGCGCCCCGGTGTTGCCTCCACCCACCACGAGCACCCGCCCGCCCGGCACCGACTCCGGCCCCCGGTACTGCGCCGAGTGCAGCTGTGCGCCTGCGAACTCCCGCAGGCCCGGCACGCTCGGCCAGAACGGCCGCGACCACGTGCCGGTGGCGCTCACCACGGCCCGCCCCCACCAGGCCGATCTCTCGCCCTCGCGTCGCCCCTCGACCACCAGTCGCTCGCCCTCGCGCCGCACGGCATCGACCCGCACGGGCCGCTGGACGGGCACCTCGTAGCGCTCCTCGTACGCCGTCAGGTAGTCGGCCACGTGCTGCCGCGAGGGGAACGCTCCCTCACCGGTCCACCGCGGCATGAGCCACCCGGGCAGCGACGAGTGCTGCGGCGGGCTGAACGCGTGCAGGCTCGGCCACATCCGCGCCCACGCGCCACCCGGCCCGTCGGCGTCGTCGAGCACCACGTGCCCGATGCCGGCGCGCCGCAGCCAGTAGCTCGTGGCCAGTCCGGCCTGCCCGCCGCCGATGACGACGACGTCCGCCTCCGCGTCCACCGGTGCCTCAGCGCAGCTCGTCCGCCAGCGCCTGCACCCGGCCGTCGATCTCGTCGCGCAGGGCCGCCATGCGCTCGGCGCCCTGGAGTCCGCGCTCAGACGGCTCCTCGGTGCTCCACCGGCGCACGTCACCGGGCAGGTGCCCCTCCAGCTCCGCCGGCAGCTGCGCGTTGTCGCCCACCAGCACGATGACGTCGCTCGCCGCCGCCAGCTCCGGCGTCAGCTGCTTGGGGTGCTCCCCGGCCAGCGAGGCGCCCACCAGGCCCAGCGACTCCGCCGACTCCCCGTTGACGCCCTTCTCCCACGGCGCGGCGGCCACGCCGGCACTGAGCACCTGCACGCCGGGCACGACCAGACGCCGCATGAGCCCGGCGGCCATCTGCGACTTGCCCCGGTTGCTCGAGCACACGAAGGTCACCACGCGCTCCTGCGGCCGCGGCCACGCCATCGGCTCCACGCCGAGGGAGCGCAGCAGCTCCTCCACACGCCGCCGGATCTCGTCGCGCACCGGACGGACCTCCTCGACGGGGCGCCCAGCCGGGTCGTCCAGCGCCCAGTCCTCGCGACGCACCCCGGGCACGTACGGGCACTCGTCGCCGCAGCCCATGGTGACCACCACGTCGGAGGCCTCCATGTCCTCGCGGCTGAGCACGCGCGGGGCCACGGCGCCCACATCGATGCCGACCTCCGCCATCGCCTCCACGGCGGCCGGGTTCACGGCCTCGGCCGGCTGGGAGCCCGAGGAGCGCACCTCGACGCGGTCGCCGCCCAGCGCGCGCGTCCACGCGGCGGCCATCTGCGAGCGGCCGGCGTTGTGGACGCAGACGTACATGACGGCGGGGCGGTCGCCCGGTCCGCGGCCAGTCGTCGACGGAGTGGGGGGCACGGCATCGGAGGTGGTCATCAGCGGGCTCCTGCGGTGGTCGACGAGGCGGACGGTGCGGTGAACAGGCGGCGGCGCAGCCAGAGGGAGACGTAGACCAGCCCCACGAGCACCGGCACCTCGATGAGCGGCCCGACCACACCGGCCAGGGCCTCACCGGAGGTGAGTCCGAAGGTGGCGATCGCGACGGCGATGGCGAGCTCAAAGTTGTTGCCCGCGGCGGTGAACGCCAGCGTCGTGGTGCGCTCGTACCCCATCCCCAGCGCCCGGCCCAGGGCGTACGAACCGCCCCACATGAGGACGAAGTAGGCCAGCAGCGGCAGCGCGATGCGGGCGACGTCCAGCGGGCGCGAGGTGATCTGTTCACCCTGCAGGGCGAAGAGCACGACGATGGTGAAGAGCAGCCCGTACAGCGCCCACGGGCCGATGGCCGGCAGGAAGCGGTTCTCGTAGCGCTCGCGGCCCATCCGGCGCTCCCCGAGGTGGCGGGTGAGGAAGCCGGCCACCAGCGGGATGCCCAGGAAGATCAGCACGCTCTTGGCGATCTGCCACATCGAGACGTCCAGCCCGGTGGTGTCCAGGCCGAGCCAGCCGGGCAGGACGGCCAGGTAGAACCAGCCGAGCAGGCCGAACATGACCACCTGGAAGACCGAGTTGATCGCCACCAGGACGGCGGCGGCCTCGCGGTCACCACAGGCGAGGTCGTTCCAGATGATGACCATCGCGATGCAGCGGGCCAGACCGACGATGATCAGGCCCGTGCGGTACTCGGGCAGGTCGGGCAGGAAGATCCACGCCAGGGCGAACATCAGCGCCGGGCCCAGCACCCAGTTGAGCAGCAGGGAGCTGCCCAGCATGCGCCGGTCGGCGGTCACCGTGTCGAGGCGGTCGTAGCGGACCTTCGCCAGGACCGGGTACATCATCACCAGCAGGCCGATGGCGATGGGCAGCGAGATGCCGTCCACCTGCACGGTGTTGAGCGCCTCGCCCACCCCGGGCACGATGCGGCCCAGCAGCAGCCCGGCCACCATCGCCGCGCCGATCCACAGCGGCAGGTAGCGGTCCAGGGTGGAGAGGCGCTCGGTGACCTGGGCCTCGGCGGCATCCGGTGGGGTCTGGGTGGTGGTCACCGGGGGTCCTCTCGGTGGGCGGTCGGGGGGGAGGGCGTCGGCGGGGATCGTGCAGGGGTGGACACGGGACGCGCCACGACGTGAGGGGAATGACGCGCCCGTGCATCGACAGCTGTCGATGGAGGAATCGTGACACAATGCATCGATGGACGTCAATGTGTGCTGTGGTGGGCTCCCGGTGGCGATCTCGGACGCGGAGGCCGAGCACACGGCATCGGTCATGAAGGCGCTCGGGCACCCGGCGCGGGTGCGGCTGGTGGCCGCCATCCGCGCGGCCGACGGCGGCGAGGCCTGCGTGTGCGACCTGCAGGAGGTGGTCGACCTGGCGCAGCCGACGGTCAGCCACCACCTCAAGGTGCTGGTCGATGCGGGGCTGCTCACGCGCGAGAAGCGGGGGCAGTGGGCCTGGTACGCACTCGACCAGCAGGCGTGGGCGGCCGTGGGGGAGCTCTTCGCCTGAGTCGCGGCGCGAGTGAGCCCGGCGGGTGCGACGAGGCACCGGCCGGGCTCACCCCATCAGGTCCGTCAGGCGGGCTGGGCCTCGCGGGCCGGGGTGGTCTGGGTGCGGCTGCCCTGCTTGGCGGCCTGGTAGGCGGCGGCCTCCTCGGCCGAGAGGACGGAACCCTCGCCCAGGAGGGACTCGATCAGCGCGTCCACGCGGACCTTGAGCTCGTCGCGGGTGGCGCGCACGGACTCGACGTCGTCCTCGTCCAGGGTGATGTGCCAGTCCACGTGCTGCTTGGCGGTGAAGTCCTCGCCCAGGTCGGGGCTGGCGATGCTCACCACCACGTCGGCGGCGTGGAGCACGTCGCGGTTCACGGCGCGGGGGTACAGGGTGGTGGTGTCGATGCCGTGCTCCTGCATCACCTGGATCACGGCGGGGGCGATCTCCTTGGCGCGGCGGACCCCGCCGGAGAGCACGTGGATGCGGCCGCCGGAGTACTTGTCCGTCATCACGGCGGCCATCTGGGTGGCGCTGGCGTTGCGAGGGCTGACGAACATCACCACCGGGTGCCCCGTGACCGTGGCGCCGCGGGCGTGGGCCAGGGCCTGGAGGTTCTCCTTGGCGTAGCGCTCGGCCAGCACCGGGATGTGGTCGCGGACCCTGGCGGTGGCCTCCATGTCCTCGCGGACGGCGTGCAGCTCGCGGGCCACCTCGTCGCGGGTGAACACGGCGTCGAACTCGCTGGCCAGTCGCTCCACCGCGTGCTCGTACTGCTGGGCGGTGCCGATGATGGTCATGGGTGCCTCCTGCGTGCGGCGGGGCATCCCGTGCCTCCGCCCCGGTAATTCACCCGATGTTAACCCAGTATTCACTTTCGGGGAAGGGTTTCGGCGCCCGGCGAGTTGGGCGGCTCAGGCCAGCCGGTCCACCCGGGCCCGCTCGTACTGCCCGATGGCCACCGGCTGCGCCCCCAGCTCCGATGCGGCGCGCATCCACCAGTGCGGGTCCGCCAGAGCCGCCCGCGCGAGGAGCACCGCATCGGCCTGCTCCTGCCCGACGATCGTCTCGGCCTGGTGCGGCGAGCTGATCTCACCCACTGCCCCCACCGGTACCTCGAACCCGGCCTCCCGCAACGCCTCCCGCACGGCCGTCGCGAAGCGCACCTGGTAGCCCGGCCCGGAGACGATCTTCGGCGCCGGCAGGTTGCCACCGCTGGAGACGTCCACGAAGTCGACCCCCAGTTCCGCCGCGGCCACCACGAACCGCTGCAGCGAGGCCACGTCGCCCTCGACGTCCTCCCAGTCGGTCGCGGAGATGCGCAGCAGCACCGGCATCGATGCGGGGACGCGCCCGCGCACCTCGCGCACCACCTCGAGGCCGAACCGGTGACGGCCCGCCTCGTCGCCGCCCCAGGCGTCGGTGCGCGTGTTCACCAACGGCGAGATGAACTGGTGCACCAGGTACCCGTGGGCGCCGTGGATCTCGACCGCGTCGAAGCCGGCCGCCACAGCGCGCTCGGCCGCGTCGCCGAACGCGGTCACGGTGGCGCGGACCTCCGCATCGGTCAGCGCGCGGGGCGCATCGAGGTCGCCGAAGGCCTCGTCGGTGGGGGCGACCGTCTGCCACCCGGAGGTCTCGATGCTGTGCGCGTAGCCCTGCGCGTCGGCCCCCACCGGCACCGACCCGCTGCGGCCGTCGGTGCCGAACGGGCGCCAGGTCGAGGCCTTGCGCCCGGCGTGCGCGAGCTGCACCGCGGTGGTCACGCCCGTGCCCAGGCCGTGCACGAAGTCGTTCACGCGGCGCCAGCCGGCCACCTGCTCGTCGTTCCAGATCCCCGCATCGTGGGGGGAGATCCGGCCCTCGGGGGTGACGGCCGCTGCCTCGGTCACGATCATCGAGGCTCCACCGGTGGCGAAGGCACCCAGGTGCACCAGGTGCCAGTCGTTGGGCACGCCGGGCGCGGTCACGGGGTCGCAGGAGTACTGGCACATCGCGGCCACCCACGCCCGGTGGCGGACCTCCAGGTCGCGCAGCGTCATGGGCTCGAACAGGGCGATGGGGCGGGGCATGGGTCCTCCGATGTGGTGGGGCGGGCGTCCGGGGCGTGAACGCACCCTTGTGGCCCGCAATTCCTCAGTCCGCGTGAACCTCGTCTGCCCTCGACCAGTTCAGTTGGGTAAAGGTTTGCCCAAGATCTCCCCTGGGTATGGACATCGTGTGTGTGTGGAATTCGTGAGTCGGCACATGCCGGCACTTCACACACTGGAGGAATCGTGAACAAGAAGTGGACGGGGTTGATGGTCGCGGCGGCGACGATCTGTGCCACCCCGATGATCGCTCAGGCCGCGGGCACGACGGACGGAAGCGGGTGCAAGATCTACGCAGCCACGCCGGGGTACGGTGCCACCGGGGCATCCGTGGCCTCGGACCGATTCACGTTCTGACGAGAGGAACGACGTGCAGCTGCAGGCGGCAGGGCTCACCAAGCGGTACGGCACCAGGACCGCGCTCGATGCGGTCGACCTCACCCTCGAGCCCGGCGTGTTCGGTCTGCTGGGGCCGAACGGAGCGGGCAAGAGCACGCTGATGTCGATCCTCGCCACGCACGTCGCACCGACCGCCGGTTCGCTGGCCATCGGGGACCATCGCGTCTTCGAGGGCCAGCGGCCCGGCCCGGGTCTGGAGGGGGCCCGCCGCCTCATCGGCTACCTGCCGCAGAAGTTCACGATCATGGGTTTCTCCAGTGTCCGCCGCAACGTGGAGGTCGCGGCGTGGGCGCAGGGGGTCGATGCGGCGGAGGTGCCCGCCGCCGCAGACCGCGCCCTGGCGCGGGTGGGCCTGTCGGACCGGGCCACCTCCCGCGCACGCTCCCTGTCCGGCGGCATGCGCCAGCGCCTCGGCATCGCGTGTGCCTTGGCCCATGACCCGCAGGTGGTGCTCTTGGACGAGCCCACCGCAGCTCTGGACCCGGTCCAGCGCGCTGGGTTGCGCGACGACCTGGCTGAGCTGGGACGCGATCGCATCGTGGTCGTGACCACCCACATCGTCGAGGACATCGCGCACATCGCCCAGCGTGCTGTCGTGATGGGCCACGGCAGCTTCCGGTTCGACGGCACCGTGGCGGATCTGGCTGATCTCGGCGGGGGCGATGTCGTGTCTCCCCTCGAGGCGGGCTACCGCGCCGTCCTGGCCGACCCGGTGCCCGCCGCATGAGGCGCCTGTCCGCCGCCCACCACCCGCTGTCGCTCGCGGTGCTGGCGTTGCTCGTGGCGCTCTCCTTCGCCGTGGAGGCACCCCGTGACTGGCCCCCGGCTGACTGGGGGCGCCTTCCCTTGACCGTCCGGGACTACTCGGTCTGGGCGGCGGTGCTCGGTGCGGTGTGGGGGGCGGTGACGGGTTTGCGGCACGGTCCCGGCAGCGTCGCCCCCGGGCGGTCGACCGGCCGCAGCATCCCCAGTCTCTTGGCCGGTGAGGTGGGTTCGCTGGTCGTCGCGTTGTGGGCGGGGGGCGTGATTGGACTGGTGCCGTTGACCATCACCCTCGCCCGGGGAGCGCCCGGATCGCTCGGCTTCGGGGACGCTCTGGCGACCGTCGCCGGCATCGCACTGCTGGCCCTGTGGCCGATCCTCGGGATGGCCCTCGGCACCCTGCTGGGCCGATGGGGTGTGCTCCTGGCCCCGCTCGTGACCCTCGCCCTGCTCTTCCTGCCGGCGCAGGTGCGAGGCACCCCCTTGGCCAGCATCACGCCGTGGTGGGGCAATGGTTTCCCCGCGCCCGGGTGGGAGATGGCCTGGCCTGCGACGCTCTCGAGACTGGCTGTGCTGGCGCTGGTGGCCGGGGCGCTGCTGCTGCTGGCCGCTTGGCGTTTGGCCACCCCACGAGGAGCCCGTCAACTGCCGGCCAGTGCCCTGGCGGCGGGGGCGGGTGCGGTCGCACTGGCGGCCGTCTCGGTGGGGCTTCGACCCGACATCGTCACCGCCAGCGGTGAGGCGGTGTGCCTCGAGCGGCAGCACGTCACCCTCTGCTCGGCCCCCGAGGAGCAGCAGCTCGTGGCCGCGGCGAGCGGCAGCATCGACGCGATGGTGGGCGCGACCGGAGCGGGTCCGATGACGCTGGCCACCGAGGCGGCGGCATCCCACCAACCCACCGACCTCCCCTTGCGGGGCCTCGGGCAACGGGACCGGTCCTCCGCGGTGGGCACGGTGACGCGCGGCGTGGCATCACAGCTTGCGGGCAGCAGCTCCTGCGGGCCGGGGGTCGCCCAGGGGAACATGGAGGCCTCGACGGACCTGGCCGAGGAGATCCGCCGTCGCGCTGCCTCCCCCGGGCCGGCGGAGAAGGGGACAGGTGCGTCCGCCCTGTCGGTCGAGGAGTTCCGCGCTTGGTACGCCGAGCACCGGAGCGAGATCAAGTCCTGCCGCCTGGGCCCCGAGGCCCTCCGGTGAGCCCCTGGCGAATGTGGCTGTCGGGCCGTTCGGCGGGTGCCGCGGGCGCGGCGGTCGCGCTGGCACTGGTGGCGATGTCCATCAGCTGGGGACAGGCCGTCCACGTGGACCTCGTCCACCCACGCATGGTGCGCTTCTGGGAGGTGCTCGCAGTGCTCACCGCAGTGGCCACGGCCGCGGCGTGGGCTCCGGCCCACCGGCTGTGGGAGGTCACCGGGCACCCACGGCTGAGGGGGTGGGCCCTCGTTCCGTGCCTGGTTGTGGCCCTGGTGGCCGTGGCCGTCCCCCGGCTCGCGAAGGTGCTCGCAGGGTGGTGGCCGGAGTCCGTGCGAGATGCCGTCAGCCAGGCCCCTGGCCAAGCGGTCCACCTCATCGTCTACCCGGGTGTCGTCGAGCAGTCCGTGGGCGCTGGGCTCACGGCGGCCGGGATCGCGCTGGCCTGCATCGGTCTGCTGGGGCGCTGGGTGGGCTCCGTCCTCGCGGTGGCCCTCGCCGCCGCGCTGGTGGTGTGCCAGGCACTGGTGGGGGACGTGGGACTGCCGTGGGCGGTCGATGCCAGCACGCCGCACCCCGCATCGATGCCCGCGGCCTGGGGTGTGTGGGCGGCGGGTACGGCGGTGTGGGTCTGGCGCACCACGCGGCCCACCCTCGTCGGGTTGGACGCCTGAACCACCACCCCCGGGCGCCGGGAACTGGCCAAGAGGGCCCCCGACGGCGCAGACTGTGCGCCGTCCGAGGGTGGCAAGGGTGCCGCCCCGCGATCTGGGAGTCACCGTGAACCGTTCCACCCGCCGCGCCGCAGCCCTCGCCGGGGCTGCACTGCTCGTCCTCACTGCCTGCAGCGCCGGGAGCTCCACCGACCCCGACGGCTCCGGCACCTCCGGCTCCGAGGGGGCCAGCGGGCCCTCCGACGAGACCGTCACCCTCGGCCTGGTGGCCGAGCCCGCCACGTTGGACTTCCGCACCGGTGACGGTGCCGCGATCCCGCAGCTGCTGCTCGGCAACGTCTACGAGACCCTCGTGACCGTCGACCCCGAGTCCGGCGAGATCGTCGATGCGCTCGCGGAGTCGCACGAGGTGTCCGACGACCGCCTCACCTACACCTTCACCCTGCCGACCGACCGCACCTTCTCCGACGGCAGCGAGCTCACCGCGCAGGACGTGGTCTCCAGCATCGAGGCCGTGCAGGGCACGGCCTGGACCAGCTCGCTGAAGTCCCAGATGGACGTCGTCGAGTCCGCCGAGGCCACCGACGACCACACCGTCGAGGTCACCCTGTCCGAGCCCAGCAACAGCTGGCTGTACGCCATGACCACCCGCGTCGGCGCCGTCTTCCCCAGCGAGACCGATGCGGAGCTGGCCACCAATCCGGTCGGCTCCGGCCCGTACGACGTCACCGACTGGAAGCGCGGTGACCGCATCACCCTGGAGCGCCGCGAGGACTTCACGGGCGAGAAGCCGTACTTCGCCACGGCCGTCTTCCGGTACTTTAAGGACGGCACTGCGCTGAACAACGCGATGCTCACCGGCGACATCGACATCGAGACCACCGTGCAGGCTCCGGAGTCCCTCAGCCAGTTCGAGGGCAAGGACGACCTGCAGGTCATCGAGGGCACCACCAACGGCGAGGTCGTGCTCAGCTTCAACCACGGCAACGCCACCATGCAGTCCGAGCCGCTGCGCCAGGCGATCCGTCATGCCATCGACCACCAGGCGCTGCTGGACACCTGCTGGGCGGGCAAGGGCGAGCTGATCGGCTCCATGGTGCCGCCCACCGACCCCTGGTACACCGACCGCACCGGCGACTTCCCCCACGACCTGGAGAAGGCCAAGGACCTGGTGGAGGAGGCCGGCGTCGACCGCCCCCTGCGCCTGCGCGTGCCAACCCTGCCGTACGCCACCGAGTGCGGGCAGGTGGTGAAGTCGCAGCTGGAGGAGGCCGGTCTGCGGGTGCAGCTCGACCAGCTCGAGTTCCCCGCATCGTGGCTGGAGCAGGTGTACTCGAGCGCCGACTACGACCTGTCCATCGTCGCCCACGTGGAGCCGCGCGACCTCGGCAACGTGTTCGGCAACCCCGAGTACTACCTGCGCTACGAGAACCCCGAGCTGACCAAGGCCCTGCAGGCCGCGGACGCCGGCACGCAGGAGGAGCAGACCGAGCAGATGAGGAAGGCGGCCGAGATCATCAGCACCGACGCGGCGGCGGACTTCCTCTTCCTCCTGCCGAACCTGGTGGTGGCCGACGCCGACATCCAGGGCATCCCCACCAACGCCGTCACCGAGGGGTTCGACCTCACCGCCCTGCGCCGATGAGGTGAGCGTCCTCCGGCGCGCGTCACCCCATCAGGAACTGCGGTTCCGGCCCGCGGCCCACGTACGCTGCCCCCCATGGATGCTCTCGCCACCAAGATCTCCGACATCAACGGGTACTACTGGTACCTGGTGATCGTGCTCCTGGTCATCGCCGGTGTCTGGTTCACCCTCCGCACCGGCGTCGTGCAGCTGCGCCTGCTGCCGGAGATGGTGCGCAACATCCTGGAGAAGCCCGGCTCGGACTCCGATGACGGCATCTCCGCCTTCCGCGCCTTCACCGTCTCCGCGGCCTCCCGCGTGGGCACCGGCAACGTGGCCGGGGTGGCCGTCGCCATCGCCGTCGGTGGCCCCGGGGCGGTGTTCTGGATGTGGGTGCTGGCCATCATCGGCGGCGCGACGGCCTTCGTCGAGTCCACCATGGCCCAGCTGTACAAGGTCAAGGGCGGGGACGGGTACGTCGGTGGGCCGGCGTACTACATCCGCGACGGGCTGGGCTGGAAGCCGGTGGCCGTGCTCTTTGCCGTGATCATCACGTTCACCTACGGCTTCGTCTTCAACGCCGTGCAGTCCAACTCGATCAGCTACTCGCTGCAGGACACGCTCTCCGGGGTGGAGAACATCGCGCTGATCACCGGCCTGGTGCTGGCGGGGCTGACCGGCGTGGTCATCTTCGGTGGCGTGAAGCGGGTCTCGGCGGTGACCGAGGTCATCGTCCCGGTGATGGCCACGCTGTACATCCTGGTGGCCCTGGTGGTCGTGGCGCTGAACATCACCGAGGTCCCGGCCATGTTCGCCCACATCGTGGGGCACGCGCTGGGCTTCAAGGAGGTCGCGGGGGCCGGCATCGGCGCGGCGCTGATGCAGGGCATGCGCCGCGGCCTGTTCTCCAACGAGGCCGGTATGGGTTCGGTGCCCAACGCGGCGGCGACGGCCTCGGTGAGCCACCCGGCCAAGCAGGGTCTGGTGCAGGCCCTGGGCGTCTACTTCGACACCATCATCGTCTGCTCGGCCACGGCTTTCGTGATCCTGCTGTCCAACCCCCAGTTCGGCGTCGACGACCCGCAGGGAATCGGCCTCACCCAGAGCGCCCTGCAGGAGCAGGTGGGCAGCTGGGCCGGGCCGTTCCTGTCGGTGGTCATCTTTTTCCTGGCGTGGTCCTCCATCCTGGGCAACAGCTACTACGGGGAGGCCAACATCCGGTTCCTGGCCGGCAAGCGCAACGCCCAGCTGGCCATCATCGTCTTCCGCGTGCTGGTGGTGCTGTGCGTGGTCGGCGGCGCGCTCGGCTCGGTGGCGCTGGTGTGGAACCTGGCCGACCTGGTGATGGGCTTCATGGCCACCATCAACCTCATCGCCATCCTGCCGCTGGGCGGTCTGGCCATCGCGATGCTCAAGAACTACGACGATCAGCGCAAGCGGGGCGAGGAGCCCGTGTTCCGCCGCTCCGAGCTGCCGCAGGCCCGGAACGTCTCGCTGTGGGGTGACGGCATGGGCATGCCCGAGGTCCGCGCCGCCGCGGGGGAGAAGCGGTGAGCGGCATGGATCTCGGGCGGGTCTGATGCTGCTGCGCCTGGCCTCCCGCTTCGCCGTCCTGCTGGTCAGCCTGGCGGTGGCGAGCCTCATCGTGTTCGCGGTGATGGCGGTGCTGCCCGGTGACCCGGCGCGGGTGGCCCTGGGGCTGAACGCCTCTGAGGAGTCCGTGGCGCAGATGCGGGAGGAGTTCGGGCTCGACCGCTCTTGGCCGGTGCGTTACACCGAGTGGGTGACCGGCCTGCTGACCCTGGACCTGGGGCAGTCCTACGTCTCCCGGGCGGAGATCGCCCCGCAGCTGGTGGACCGTTTCGCCGTCACCCTGTGGCTGGTGGGCACGGCGATGGCGCTCGCGGTGCTGGTCGCCGTGCCGCTGGGAGCCGTGATGGCCCTGCGGCACCGGTCCGGCGTGGGTGTGGTGCTCTCCGCGGCCAGCCAGGTGGGCATGGCGGTGCCGGCCTTCCTGGCGGGCATCCTGCTCATTGCCCTGTTCGCGGTGCGGTTGGGGTGGCTGCCCTCCGGCGGGTGGACTCCCCCCATCGAGGGGGTGGGGGAGTTCCTGCGCAACCTGGTGCTGCCCGCGGTCTCGCTGGCGCTGGTGCAGGCGGCGATCCTGGCCCGCTACGTGCGCAACGCCGTGTTGGAGGTGATGGACACCGACTTCATCCGCACCGCGCGGGCCAAGGGGCTCACCCGGGGTCGGGCGCTGGCGCGCCACGGGTGGCGGAACGCCGCGGTGCCGGTGGTGACCGTGCTGGGCTTGTCGCTGACCTCGATGCTGGTGGGGGCCGTGGTCATCGAGCGCGTCTTCGTGATCCCCGGGGTGGGCTCGATGCTGGTGGACGCCGTCGCGCAGCGCGACCTGATCCTGGTGCAGGACGTGGTCATGGTGCTGGTGGCCATGGTGCTGGTGGTCAACTTCCTGGTGGACGTGCTGTACGTGGTGATCGACCCCCGCATCGGAGGCCGTTCATGACCACTGCGGCGTCCCGGGGTGTGCTCTGACCCGCCCCGGGGGGATGCCGGTCTCCCGCCGGAACGCCCGGCGGAACGACACCTCCGACCCGTAGCCGGTGGCCCGGGCGACGGCCGCGACGCCGGAACCCTCCCGCAGGAGCCGGTGCGCCTCGGCCATGCGTACCCGGGTAACCCACGCCATCGGCGCCTCCCCGGTGAGCGCGGTGAACCGAGCACTGAAGGCGCTGCGCGACAGGCCCGCCACCCGGCTCATCCCCGTGACGCCCCACGGGTGGGCCAGGTTCGCCAGCACCGCGCCCAGCACCGGTCCGATGGCGTCGTCCCGGCTGGCGGCCCACCACCCCGCCTCGGTCGGCGCCTCCCTCACGGCTCGCCGAACCTCACGCAGTGCCAGCCCCTCCACCAGGTGTGCGCTGACCTGAGCCCACCCCTCGGCCTGTTCCTGCGCCTCCCGCAGCACCAAGGCGGCCACGGCCCGCAGAGCGGCGACGTCCTCCCCCTCGGCCGCGGCCCGCAGCAGGGGCGGCAGGCGCGCGGGCAACCGGGGGGAGGCCGGGTGCTCCAGGGCGATAGCGCCGCACACCAGGTGCAGGGCCGGGTCGCGCCCACCGAGGTCCAGCTGCTCGATACCGCCGCCCAGGTCGACCCGGCCGCTCTCGGCCAGACCCACTGTCCACAGGGGCGTTCCGTGGGCCGCGATGCGGTGTCCGGTGCCGTGCGGGGCGAGGACGATCTCCCCCTCCCCGAGGGTCACCGTGGTGTCGTCGCAGATCACCACGCACGTGCCCTGCAGGACCAGGTGATACATCACTGACCCTGGCAGCGCCGGGAGGTCGACGGCGGTCGACCCGTCGAGCCTCGTGTCGCAGTGGAAGATCCCACGCGAGCGCAGCAGGGCACCCAAGGGGCTCGGGTCCATCGGTCCTCCGGACGATCGATCATGGATGGAGGACTTCCGGGCATGGATCGTCCCTCGATTCCTCGCCACGATGACACCACACGATCAGAGAGGACCCGTCATGACTCACCCAGAAGCCCCCATCACCGCCCCCGCCGCGGACGGTGCCCTGCCTGCAGCGGTCCCGGTCACCGTCGCCGTCGTCGGAGCCTCCGGCCGCGTCGGCCAGCGCGTGTCGCAGCGCCTCCGCGAGGCCGGCCACCGCGTGGTGCCCGTCTCACGCACGCCCGACCCCGGTGCCCCGCCTCCCCATCGGCCGGTGGACGCGCTGGATCCCGAGGCGGTCCGCGCGGCGCTGGAGGGGGTCGATGCCGTGGTCGTCGCCCTCGGCATCTCCGAGAACCCGCTGCGGGTGCGACTGCGCGGCTCCCGGGGTACGGCGGACGACGTCCGCTCCCGCGGGACGCGTCACGTCATCGAGGCGATGCGCGCCACGGGCGCCCGGCGCCTCGTCGTGCTCTCCAGCACCGGGGTGGGGGACTCCGCCGGGGTCCTGACACCTGGCATGCGGCTCGTCATCGCCGGGCTGCTGCACCCCCAGTTCGCCGACCACGCCCGTCAGGAGGAGCTGGTGCGGTCCTCCTGCCTCGACTGGACCATCGCCCGGCCGGTCAACCTGCGCCCCGCCGCGAGCGCGCCGGTGGTGGCCGACCCGCACGGTCGGGTGGTCTCCATGGATGTCGGCATCGACCAGGTGGCCGACTGCCTGGCCCGCTGGGCAACCTCCTCGGAGCACCTCGGGGCCACCGTTGCGCTCTCGAGCTGAGGCCCCCGTGCTCGATGTCGTGATGGGTCTCGCCCTGGTGCTCGCCGCTGTGCTGGCTGGGTTCTGGGCCACCTGGTCGGTCGTGGTCCTGCCGGCCCTGGACTCCCTGCCGGCGCCCGTGGCCGTGGCGGCAATGCGGAGATGCAACGAGACGGTGCTCACGCCGCTGTTCCTCGTGCCGTTCGCGACGGCGCCGTTGACGGCGGCCGCCGGCGGGGTGGGTCTGCTGCTGGAGCGGGCGTGGCTGCCTGCGCTGCTGGTCGGCTTCGCGGTGGTGCTGCAGGTGGTGGGCGTTGTGGTCGTGACGGGGTTCGTCAACGTGCCCCTCAACGGCGCGCTGGCCGAGGCCCAAGGTGCGCCGTCGGAAGCCTGGGCGGCGTTCAGTGGGCCGTGGCAGCGGGCCAATCTGGTGCGGACGGCCTCCGGGCTGGCCGCGCTGGTGGTGCTGCTGGTCGCCGCGCGTATGTCCTGACGCCTTCCTGTCCCTGTCGACACGGGACAACTGCGCGCTGCCGGACTCGTCGACGTGCTGCGGCACGATGGACTCCTGACACCTGGGAGATGCACCAGGGGTTCCACCCGCTTCCGTAGGCTGCCTCCATGCCCACCCCGTCCCTGGCTGCCGCGGCCCCCGCTCCGGTCGCCGCCCGCCCCCCGAGCCGTGCCGGCCGCGCCTATCTGGTGGTCGGCGGGGTGATCGTGGCCGTGATGGTGGCGATGGCGCTGCTCTCCTACGTGTGGACCCCCTTCGACCCCACCCGGGTGGTCGCTTCCGACCGGCTCCAGGGGCCGAGCGCCGAGCACTGGCTGGGGACCGACAAGTTCGGGCGCGACACCTTCAGCCAGGTCCTCGTCGGGGCGCGCACGACGCTCTACGTGGGCTTCGTGGCCGTGGGCGTGGCCGCGCTGCTGGGGGTGCCGCTCGGCATCCTCTCGGCGATGGGGCCGCGCTGGCTCGACGGGTTGATCATGCGCGCCGCCGACATCGGCCTGGCCTTCCCCGGTCTGCTGCTGGCCATCATGTTCGCCGCGGTCTTCGGGGCCTCGACCACCTCGGCGATGGTCGCCATCGGGCTGGCCAGCGTCCCCAGCTTCGCCCGCGTCACCCGTGCCGGGGCGCTGGGCGTCCTGCCGCGGGAGTTCATCACCGCCGCCCGCGTGGCCGGGCGGCGCCCCGCATCGATCGGCTGGCGGCACGTGCTGCCCAACGTGCTCGGCCTGGTCATCGTGCAGGCGTCGGTGAGCTTCGCGCTGGCGATCCTCGCCGAGGCCGGGCTCAGCTTCCTGGGCTTCGGCACCCCGCCGCCCACGCCCAGCTGGGGTCGGATGCTGCAGGAGAGCCAGTCGCTGCTGGCCTCGGATCCGCGCCTGGCGATCGTGCCCGGGGTGGCGATCGCGCTGGCCGTGCTGGGGTTCAACCTGCTCGGCGACGGGCTGCGTGACCGCTTCGACCCGCAGATGCAGGTGGTCGACCAGTGAGTGACATGGCCGCCGACACCCCCGCACCGCCTGACCCGCGCCCCCGCCTGGTGGCGCGCGACCTGTCCGTCGGCACCCGCCACCGCACCCTGGTCTCCGGGGTGGACCTGTCCCTCGATGCGGGCGAGCGCGTCGGTCTGATCGGTGAGTCCGGGTCGGGCAAGTCGCTCACGGCCCTGGCGATCATGGGGCTGCTGCCGGACAACCTGCACGCCACGGGCAGCATCGAGCTCACGCCCGAGGGGGGTGCCACCACGCAGGTGGTCGGCGCCAGCGACCGTGCGATGTCGCGCATCCGCGGCCTGGACCTCTCGATGGTCTTCCAGGAGCCCATGAGCGCGCTCAATCCCACGATGCGCGTCGGCGACCAGGTGGCCGAGGTGATGGAGATCCACGGCACCGCCCGCGGGGACGCCGCCTCCCGCCGAGCCGTGGAGCTGCTCGAGAGCGTGGGGATCACCGATGCCGAGGGAGTCGCCCGCGCCCACCCGCACCAGCTTTCCGGCGGGCAGCGGCAGCGGGTGGTCATCGCCATCGCGCTGGCCAACGACCCCGACGTGCTGATCTGCGACGAGCCGACCACCGCCCTGGACGTGACCGTGCAGGCCACCGTGCTGCGCCAGGTGCTCGACGGCGCCCGCGAGCACGACGCGGCGTTGTTGTTCATCACTCACGACCTCGCCGTGGTCTCGCAGGTGTGTGAGCGCGTGGTGGTGCTCAAGGACGGGCAGGTGGTGGAGCGCGGGACGGTGGCCGAGGTCCTCGGCGCCCCCCAGCACCCGTACACGCAGGCCCTGGTGGCAGCCTCGCGCCTGAAGCCCCGCGCGGGCACCGGTACCACGGCGCTCGACCTCGCCGGCTCGCCCGGCGTCGATGCGGTGGCCGAGCCCGGCGAGAGCACCCCGCCGGAGGCTCCCGCCGTCGCGGTGGAGGACGTCCGGCAGGTCTACACCCGCCCCCGCCGGAGCCTGTTCTCCGCCCGGCCGCAGGTCGTGGCGCTCGATGGGGTGAGCCTCACCGTCGAGCCCGGCGAACGCTTCGGCATCGTCGGGGAGTCGGGGTCGGGCAAGTCGACGCTGCTGCGGCTGGTCGCGGGGCTGGAGTCCCCCGCATCGGGGCGGGTCGAGGTGCTCGGGCGGCAGGTCTCGGGCGTGCCGGAGCGCCGGCTCGGGTGGCTGCGGGAGAGCGTGCAGATGGTCTTCCAGGACCCGCGCGACTCGCTGGACCCGCGGATGACCGTGCGCGACGTGGTGGCCGAGCCGCTCGTGGCGCAGGGGTGGTCCGGGGGCGACCGGGACGACCGCGTGGCCGAGCTGCTGCGCCGGGTGGGCCTGGAGCCGTCGATGATGCGGCGCCACCCGCACCAGTTCAGCGGCGGGCAGCGGCAGCGCATCAGCATCGCACGGGCCCTGGCGCCCTCGCCGCGGGTGCTGCTGGCCGACGAGCCGGTCTCCGCCCTGGACGTGAGCGTGCGCGGGCAGGTGCTGGACCTCATCGGGGAGCTGGTGGACGAGCTGGGGCTGACCCTGGTCTTCGTGAGCCACGACCTCTCGGTGGTCCGGCACGTGTGTGAGCGGGTGGCCGTGATGCGGCGCGGTGAGCTGGTGGAGGTGGCGCCCACCGAGCAGCTGTGGTCCGCGCCGGGGACGGACTACACCCGCTCCCTCATCGAGGCGATCCCGCGCATGGCGGTCTGAGTGCGGCGCGGTCCGTGCGTGCGGCGCAGGCGTCCCGGGACGCAAGAACCTCGCCCGGCGGTGCCGGACGGGGTGGTGGAGCGGGTGACGAGAATCGAACTCGCGTATTCAGCTTGGGAAGCTGATGTTCTACCATTGAACTACACCCGCGGGGGTTGCGGGAGCCCATGGTACACGGGCTCCCGGGGGTGCCCGCCACGGGCGCGCGAGGTCTCGTTCAACGGCTGTGAGCCACCGCACTCGCCCCGGTAACCTCGCCCCATGCTGCTGTCCGACCGCGACATCTCCGCCCGCATCGACGCCGGCGACGACTCGGCCGTGCGCCTCGACCCGTGGGAGCCGTCGATGCTGCAGCCCAGCAGCGTGGACGTGCGCCTCGACCGCTTCTTCCGGCTGTTCGACAACCACAAGTACCCGGTGATCGACCCCGCGCAGGAGCAGCCCGACCTGACGCGCCTCGTGGAGGTGGACGGCGAGGAGTCCTTCGTGCTGCACCCCGGCGAGTTCGTGCTGGGCAGCACCTACGAGCAGATCACCCTGCCCACCGACATCGCCGCCCGCGTGGAGGGCAAGAGCAGCCTGGGGCGGCTCGGGCTGCTCACCCACGCCACGGCCGGCTTCGTGGACCCGGGGTTCTCCGGCCACGTCACCTTGGAGCTGAGCAACGTCGCCACCTTGCCGATCGTGCTGCACCCGGGCATGAAGATCGGCCAGCTGTGCTTCTTCCAGCTCTCCTCGCCCGCCGACCACCCCTACGGCAGCGACAAGTACGGCTCGCACTACCAGGGCCAGCGCGGGCCGACCGCCTCGCGCAGCTGGAGCAACTTCCACCGCACCGCCATCTGACCCCTCCGCCGCGATGCGGTGAGGGCCCCGAGTCCGTCGGCCTGCGGTTGTCGGTGGGCCCGCGTAGGGTCGAGGCCATGATCCGCTTCGAGGGCGTGACCAAGCGGTACCCCAACGGCACCGTGGCCGTGGACGACCTGCACCTGGAGTGCCCGCGGGGGCACATCACGGCACTGGTGGGCCCCTCCGGCTGCGGCAAGACCACCAGCCTGCGCATGATCAACCGCATGGTGGAGCCCTCCGAGGGGCAGATCCTCCTCGACGGCCGGCCCAACACCGAGCTCGACGCCGACGAGCTGCGCCGCACCATCGGGTACGTCATCCAGCACGGCGGGCTCTTCCCGCACCAGACGGTGCTGCGCAACGTCATGACGGTGCCGATGCTGGTGGGCTGGGACAAGCGCAGGGCCCGCACGCGGGCGCTGGAGCTGCTGGAGCGGGTGGGGCTCGACCCGCAGCTCGCCGACCGCTACCCCGCGCAGCTCTCCGGTGGCCAGCAGCAGCGCGTGGGCGTGGCCCGGGCGCTCGCGGCGGACCCGCCGTTGATGCTCATGGACGAGCCGTTCAGCGCCGTCGACCCCATCGTGCGTGAGCACCTGCAGGACGAGTTCCTGCGCATCCAGGAGGAGTTCGGCACCACCATCGTCATGGTCACCCACGACATCGACGAGGCGATGAAGTTGGGGCACCAGGTGGCCATCCTCCGTGAGGGCGGCCACCTGGCCTAGGTGTGATGTCCAGGGACGTTGTTGCGTGACTCGCTGACAGGTGAAGGCCTCCTGTTGCGAGAGTGGAGCTGTCTAAGAACCGCTGCACGCACCTAGGAGGCCTTCGTGTCCCACGCTAACG
>NZ_PKIZ01000030.1 GCF_002847825.1 Kytococcus schroeteri
CTCGGGGTGGGGTGTCCGTCCTCCATGGTTGTCCGGGTCGTCGTGGGTGGTAGGTGATGGTCCGTGTGCCGTCGGGGTGGGTGTGGATGGTGTGGCCCAGGCGTGGGTCGTCGAGTTGTCGGTGGTGGGGCCCGCACAGGGGGATGGCGTTGGCCAGGTCGGTGGGTCCTCCCCCGGGGTGCAGGACGGTGCCGTCCGGTGCGGTCACGGGGTGCCACGGGTGGGCGTGGTGGATCTGTGTCCAGGCCAGGGGCCGGTCGCAGTCGGCGGCGGCGCAGGTCTCGTAGGAGGCTGCCAGGGCGGTGCGCTGGGAACCGGTGAAGCAGCGGGTCTGCCGGCCGAGGTCGAGTACGACCGAGTCGGTGCCCAGCACGGCCGGGACCAGGCCTGCGGTGGCGGCCATGCGGCGTACCTGCCCGGCGGAGACGACCGCCCCGGTGTCGGTGAGGCCGGCCCGGTCCGTCAGGCCCCGGAGGGTGTCCAGGTCGGTGCGGACGATGAGGATCGCGTTGGTCCTGGTGGTCAGGTGGTCGGCCGGGAGGTGGTCGATGAGCTCGCACAGGGCCCGGCCGCGGGCCTGGTCCCACCACGCCCGGTCATGGCGCGGGTCTGCTCCACCGTTCACGCCCTGCCCGGTCGCCGCGTTCGCCGGGTTCGTCCTGTGCGTCGCGCCGTGCGGGCCGTCGCCACGCCCGCCGGGAGTGGTGCGCCCGGCGGGGGCGCTGAGTCCGCCGGGGGTGGTGCGGCGGGTGGGGCTGGTCAGGGCGTCCAGGGCCTTCTTGAGCATGTGGGCCTGGACCTCGGGCAGGGTGAACCGGCCGCTCCAGGTGCCGTCGTGGTTGTCGACCATCCACAATCGTGTGTTCTCCCACGCGGCCCGTTCACCGGCGGCGACCTGGTCGTCCTCGTACGCGTCGGCCACCGCCGGGGTGATGCCGAGCTCGTCGAGCACCCGGGGTGCGCGGCGCCGCAACCGGGAGGGTGACATCACCGCGGCCCAGTCGGTGAGGACCTCCTCGGCCCGGGCCCGTTGGGTGCCGGTGAGGTCTCCCGGGAGGGCCTGGAGCTGCTCGATGACGATCGCGGCCTGCCGCTCACCGACCCGTCCGGTGTCGCACGCGCCGGCCAGCACCGGGAACCGCGGAACCGGCGCCGTGTCCGTCCCGCCGGTGGCCACACCGTGTCTGCCGGCCCGGTCACCGTCCTCCCCACGCCCGGCCCCGGCCCCGGCCCCGGGCGTGGGGGTGGGGGCACTGTTGCCCAGGGCGTTGGCCAGGGCCTGGTCGCGGCGGGCCTCGCCCTTCTCGCGGTGCCCGGCGCCGGCGACCAGTTGGGCGTCGTCCAGGTGGTGCAGGCCACCGTCCTGCCGGGCGGACCCGACCACGGACACCACCCGGGAGCGCACCCTGGCGGCCCGGTTGGTCACCACCGCGGCGCGGGATGCCAGGCCGCGGGCCCGGTCGGCCGACCACGCCAACGCGCCAGCCGGGGTGGACTCCACCGCCGCGAGTGCTCCCATCAGGGTGTCCAGGGCCGCGTCGACCCGGTCGAACGCAGCATCCACTGCGCCCAACGGGTCCGGGTCCATCGCCTCGGGGGCCGGCGACCCAGCGTCCACCGCCGGGGCCTGCCCCGCCCCGGACCCCACGTCCTGGAACCTGTCGCCCACCACGCCCCCTTCCGACGTGCCCCGTGACCGGACCCCCGTCCGATCAACCACCCCCAGAATAGTACACACAACCTACTCGAAGCAACCCCACCATCGGACATGTGGACGAGTGGCGCCCACCCCGCCCCGTCCACAGCCCTGCCAGCCTGTGCCACCCGTCGAACCCCCACCCCCTCGCGCCCGCAGCCCCGGAGGTGGTCCACTACCCCCATGAACATCGCCAGCCTCCTGCCCCAGACGGCCGCGCAGCACCCCGACGGCACCGCCCTCATCCAGGACGACACGCGCCTCACCTACGCGCAGCTCCACGGCGCCACCGCCGCCGTCGCCGGGTACCTCCGCGCCCGGGGCCTCGGCCCCGGCGACCGGCTGTGCCTCATGCTCCCCAACGTCGTGCCGTTCGTGCCCTTCTACTACGCCGCGCTCTCGCTGGGCGCCGTCGTGGTCCCCATGAACCCCCTGCTGCAGGACCGCGAGATCTCCCACTACCTGAAGGACTCCGGCGCCACGCACGTGGTGGCCCTCGGCGGTGATGCCGGGGCTGCCCTCGGCGGCGACGTCGCCGGCGTGGCCGCCCGCCACGGCGTGACCGCGCACCTCGTGGACCCCGCATCGGGCCTGGCGCCGTTCCTCGGCGACCCGGTCACCGAGGTCGTCGAGAAGAACCCGCAGGACCCGGCGGTGATCCTCTACACCTCCGGCACCACGGGCCGGCCCAAGGGCGCCGAGCTCACCCACGCCAACCTGCTCTCCAACGTGCGCACCACCCAAGAGACCCTCATCCAGGTGGAGCCGGGTGAGGTGGTCATGGGCTGCCTGCCGCTCTTCCACGTGTTCGGCATGACCTGCGCGCTCAACCTGTCCGTGCTCGCCGGTGCCACGCTCACCCTCCTGCCACGCTTCGACGCCGCCACCGCCCTGGCGATGGTGGAGCGCGACCGGGTGGCCGTGTTCGAGGGCGTGCCCACCATGTACGGCGCGATGGTGGCCGCCGCCCGTGCCCGTCGCGAGGCCGGCGAGCCCCCGGTCGACCTGTCCACCCTGCGCACCTGCGTCTCGGGCGGCGCCTCCCTGCCGTTGGACACGATCCGCTCCTTCGAGGACGAGTTCGGCGCCGAGATCCTGGAGGGTTACGGGCTCTCGGAGACCTCCCCGGTGGCCAGCTTCAACCACCCGGGGCGCACCCGCCCGGGCACCATCGGCCACCCGGTGCGGGGTGTGGAGATGCAGGTGGTGGACCCGGTCACCGACCAGCCCGTGGCCACGGGGGAGGCCGGCGAGCTGTGCGTCCGCGGGGAGAACGTCATGGCTGGCTACTGGCGCAACCCCGAGGCCACCGAGCAGGCGGTGCGCGGCGGCTGGTTCCACACCGGGGACCTGGCGACGGTCGACGAGGACGGCTTCTTCCGCATCGTGGACCGGGTCAAGGACATGGTCATCCGCGGCGGCCTCAACGTGTACCCGCGGGAGGTGGAGGAGGTGCTGTACGAGCACCCGGACGTGCTGGAGGCCGCCGTGGTGGGCACCCCGCACCCGGAGCTGGGGGAGGAGGTGACGGCCTTCGTCGTGCCCCGCCCCGGCGTGCTCGGCGCGGGGGACCTCGCCGACGCGGAGTCGCCCGCCGCCCGCGCGCTGGCCGACGCGCTGCGCCAGCACACCCGGGCCCAGCTGGCGGCGTACAAGTACCCGCGCCACGTGCACTTCCTGCCCGAGCTGCCCAAGGGACCCACCGGCAAGATCCTCAAGCGCGAGCTCCACTGAGTGGGACCAGCCCGTCCACAGCCCGATGCGGGAGCCCGTCCCCGGGCGCCGCTCGTCCCCACCCCGCCCCGCCCCGGGCTGCCCGCGCCGTGGCGCCGTGCCTACGCTGTGGGCAGTCACCACCATCGGCGGCCCGCACCGCCACGAGGAGGAACCATGACCCCCGAGCAGCACGCCCCGGGCACCTACGCCCCCCGCGAGGAGTTCACCGCGCAGGCCAACGTGTCGGCCCAGGACGCCGAGCGCGCCGCCGCCGACCGTGAGGCCTTCTGGGCCGAGCAGTCGCGCGCCCTGCTCCCGTGGCGCACGGACTTCACCCAGGTGCTCGACTGGTCCGAGGCCCCCTTCGCCCGCTGGTTCGCCGACGGCGAGCTGAACGCCGCGTATGCCTGCCTGGACCAGCACGTGGAGGCCGGCCGCGGCGACGAGGTGGCCATCCACTGGGTGGGTGAGCCGGAGGACGACACCCGCGACATCACTTGGCGCGAGCTGCTGGAGGAGACCTCCCGCGCCGCCAACGTGCTCACCGACCTGGGCGTCAAGGCCGGCGACCGCGTGGCCATCTACCTGCCGATGATTCCCGAGGCCGTCGTCTCGATGCTGGCGTGCGCCCGCATCGGTGCCACCCACTCGGTGATCTTCGGCGGCTTCGCGCCCAACGCCATCCGGGCCCGCGTCCGTGACGCCGAGGCCACCGTGGTGATCACCGCCGACGGCGGCTACCGCAAGGGCAGGACCAGCGCGCTGAAGCCCAACGTGGACGAGGCGCTGGGCGAGGGCGAGACCACGGTCAAGAAGGTGCTGGTCGTGCGTCGCACCGGCGGGGACGTCGGCTGGCACGACGGCCGCGACCTGTGGTGGCACGAGGCCATGGAGTCGGCCTCCCCGCACCACGAGGCCCAGCCGATGCCGGCCGAGCACCCGCTGTTCATCCTGTACACCTCGGGCACCACGGGCACGCCCAAGGGCATCTTCCACACCACCGGCGGCTACCTCACGCAGGCCGCGTACACCGCCAAGGCCGTGCTGGACCTCAAGCCCGGCCAGGACGTGTACTGGTGCACCGCCGACGTGGGCTGGGTGACCGGCCACTCGTACATCGTCTACGGCCCGATGGCGCTGGGCGTCACCCAGGTGCTCTACGAGGGCACCCCCGACTCCCCGCACAAGGGGCGTTGGTGGGAGGTCGTGGAGAAGTACGGCGTCACCGTGCTCTACACCGCGCCCACCGCCATCCGCGCGTGCATGAAGTGGGGCGACGACATCCCCGCGCGGTACGACCTGTCCTCGCTGCGCCTGCTGGGCAGCGTGGGCGAGCCGATCAACCCCGAGGCGTGGACCTGGTACCGCGACCACATCGGCGGCGGCACGGCCCCCATCGTGGACACCTGGTGGCAGACCGAGACCGGCGCCATGATGATCGCCCCGCTGCCGGGGGTCACCGAGCTGGTGCCCGGGTCGGCGCAGACCCCGGTGCCCGGCATCTCGGTGGACGTCGTCGACGAGGAGGGCCGGTCCGTGGGCAACGGCGAGGGCGGCTACCTCGTGGTCCGCGAGCCGTGGCCGGCCATGCTCCGCGGCGTGTGGGGCGACCCGCAGCGCTTCCGCGACACCTACTGGTCGCGCTTCGAGGGCATGTACTTCGCCGGTGACGGCGCCAAGCGCGACGAGGACGGCAACATCTGGGTGCTCGGCCGCGTGGACGACGTCATGAACGTCTCCGGCCACCGCCTGAGCACCTCGGAGATCGAGTCGGCCCTGGTGAGCCACGACGCCGTGGCCGAGGCCGCCGTGGTGGGTGCCACCGACCCCTCCACCGGCCAGGCCGTGGTGGCCTACGTCATCCTGCGAGGCGAGGCCGCCGAGTCCCGCGGCGAGGGTGGCGACGACGACGCGCTGGTGGCCGACCTGCGCGCCCACGTGAGCAAGGAGATCGGCCCGATCGCCCGTCCGCGGGACATCACGGTCGTGCCGGAGCTGCCCAAGACGCGATCTGGCAAGATCATGCGTCGCCTGCTGCGTGACCTGGCCGAGGGCAAGGAGATCGGTGACGTCACGACGCTGGCGGACCCGTCGGTGATGGATGCGCTCCGTCGCCGCTGACCCCTCGGAGGCCCTATGAACAGCACCCCACGCTGCCTCGGGCGACTCGCGGCAGGGGTGCTGTCCATGGTGCTGCTGGGGGGCTGCAGCGGGGGGGCGGGGACGACACCCCCGACCGCGGAGCCCGTCCCGGTGACCACACCGGGTGACGCGAGCACGCAGACGAGTGACGACGCGCCGGTGTCCATCCCGCCGCGCGCGTCCGAGACGAGGAAGCTGACGCCGCTGGAGTCGCACCAGCGCGTCGGCTTCCTCATGCCCTCGGAGAACGTCGCCTGCCTCATCGAGGAGCAGGGCGTCACCTGCGACATCCGCAACACCAGCTACCAGCACACGGTGGTCAACGCCGCGGACTGCGTGGAGCCGACGGTGGAGCTCTACCGCGACCGCCCGCAGTGGACCTGCTCGCGCAGTTCGCGCTTCGTGGACGCCCAGGTGCGCAACGACGGCGAGTGGGTGCGGCGGGTGCCCGGCGGTGAGGTGGTGCGCATCAACAGCATCCAGCACGCGGTGCTGCCCTACGGCCACCGGCTCGAGGCGTTCGACTTCCGCTGCGTGAGCAAGAAGTCCGGTGTACAGTGCGTGCGGCTCTCGGACCACCGCGGGTTCCGGTTGGCCTCCCAGGACTACGAGCTGTTCTGAGCCGGGGTCGGTCCCGGCGTCAGTCCAGCCCCTCCCGGAGGTCCGGGATGCCCTCGACGTCCGTGACCTCCCCCTGCTCCCCGAAGGGACGGGACGCTGGCTCACCGGAGACCCCGAGCCACGCCTCGTGCTGCTCGAGGCGGTACTCGGCACCCTTCCCCCACTGCGAGGTGCAGTCCTTCCGGTCCCGCCCCTCGGGGCAGAAGGCGTGGGCCACGGCGAGGCGCTCGGTGCCGCTGCGCCAGCCCTGGCGCCAGTCCACGTCCAGTCCGGTGAAGGAGGGCAGGCGGTCGGCGCCCGGGTCCTGCGCCTGCAGCACCAGGTGGATGCGGGTGGGCGGCGTCTCGGCCTGCTCGCCGTCGAAGCAGGCGGCGAGGCGGTCGCCGTAGGACACGACGTGGTCCCGCACCGGCCACCCGGAGCCGTCGCCGGCGGTGGGGTGGTCGCCCAGCTCGTCCGGGTTGAGCGAGGAGTCCACCACGACCCGCTCGAGGGTGAGCCCCTGGGCGCCGACCAGCCGGACGTCCTCCACCCGCACCTCGTCGCGGACCTCCCGCCCCGGACGGCCGATGGTGCACCCGGGCACCTCCACCCACACCAGGCCCGGCACGGCGACGGTCCCGTCCGCCACCCCGTCCACGGCGGTGCGGCTGCCGGCATCGCCCTCGAGCCACACCGGGTCCCGGCCCGGGTCCACCTGCTGCACCACCGTCAGGCCCAGCGCCAGGCCACTCACCACCGCCACTGCTGCCGCGACCTCGCGCGCCCTCTCCCTCATGGGGGGATTTCACCACGCCCACGGGCCCGTGTCGCCGCTCGTGGCCGAACCGTGACGCCGGGGCCCGCGGCGGGTCCGCGCGGGGCGGGGTCAGTCGCGGTCCTCGTCGCCCTGTCCGACCCCGCCGGGGCGGGCGGGCCACCAGACCCGGTCGCCCACGAGGTCGACCACGGCCGGCACCACCACGGTGCGCACCAGCAGGGTGTCCACGAGGATGCCCAGACCCACGATGATGCCCACCTGCGTCAGGGTGATGAGCGGCAGCACGCCGAGCACCACGAACACCGCGGCCAACACGATGCCGGCGCTGGTGATGACCCCGCCGGTGGCCGCGACGGCCCGCACCATCGCCGAGGGGGTGTCGGGGCGCCGGCCGGCCACGAGCTCCTCCCGGGCGCGCACCACGAGGAAGATCGTGTAGTCGATGCCCAGGGCCACCAGGAACAGGAAGGCGTACAGCGGCACGGAGGTGTCCAGCGCCGGGAAGCCGAAGACGTGCTCGCTGAGCAGTGCGCCCGCCCCCATCGCCGCCAACGACCCGATGACGCTGATGAGCACCAGCAGCACCGGTGCCACCAGCGAGCGCAGCACCACCACGAGCACCACCAGCACCATCACCAACATGAGCGGCAGGATCACCGTCATGTCGCGGATCACGCCGGCGCGCTGGTCCACCGCCTGGGCCTCGCTGCCGCCCACCAGGGTGCCAGCGGCGGCACCGGAGGCGGCTTCGCGCACGGACTCCACCACCGATCGCGCCTCGGCGCTGGCGGGGGCGGTGTCCAAGGTCACCTGGACCCGCTGCCAGGTCCGGCCGTCCACGGTGGCGGCCTCGCCCGGGCGGGCGCCGGTCACGCCCTCCACGCCGTCCATCGCGGTGATCACCTCGGCGGTCTCGGGGGCCGGGGGAGTCCCCGGCTGGCCGCCCTCTTGGCCCGCGGGGGGACCCGCCTCGTCCGCACCCGGGGGCGTGCCGGCCTGGTCACCACCCGCCGGCGGACCGTCTCCTGGCTCCCGGGGGGCGGGCGCCTCCTCCACCGGTACCAGCACGTCCAACGGGGTGGCGGCCCCGGCCGGGTAGTGCTCCTCGAGGGTCTCCAACCCGGCCACGGACTCGGCCTCCACCCGGAACTGGTCGGCCTGGGAGAGCCCGATGCGGGTGCCCACCAGGCCCAGCGCCATCGCGCCGAGGACGAGCAGCGAGGCCACGAGCACCGTCGCCGGGCGGCGAACCACGGCGGTGGCGATGCGGTGCCACGGGCCGGACTCGGTGCGGTCGGGCTGGCCGGGGCGGGGAACGAACGGCCAGAACAGGCCACGGCCGCACACCGCCAGCGCTGCCGGCAGCAGGGTGAGCGCAAAGAGCACCGCCACCAGCAGGCCCACGGTGGCGGCCACGCCCAGTGAGCGGGTGGCCGGCTGCACCGCCATCACCAGCAGCGCCAACGTGAGCACCACGGTGAGGTTGCTGGCCCCGATGGCGGGCAGCGCCGCCCGCCACGCACGGGCCAGTGCCCATCGGTGCTCGGGGGTGTCGCGCAGCTCGTCGCGGTAGCGGCTCACCAGCAGGAGGGCGTAGTTGGTGCCGGCACCGAACACCAGCACGCTGGTGATGCCGGAGGTGGACCCGTCGAAGGCCAGGCCGGTGGCCTCGGTGAGGGTTCCGGCCACGAGTGCGGCCACCCGGTCGGCCAGGGCCACCACCACCAGCGGCACCAGCCACAGCACGGGGGAGCGGTAGGTCACCAGCAGCAGCACCGCCACCACGGCCGCAGTCACCAGCAGCAACCGCACGTCGGCCCCGGCGAAGGCGTTGGAGACGTCGGCGGCGAAACCGGCCGCACCGGTCACCTCGGCTGTGGTGTCGGGGGCCAGGTCGTCGGTGGCGTCGCGGAGCGCCTGCACGACTTCCGGGCCGTCGGCGTCCAGGGCGTCGGAGACCACCGGTACCACCAGCAGGGCCGCCTTCCCGTCCTCGCTGGGCAGCGGTCCGGTCACCCGGGCGTCGTCGGGGCGGGCGTCGGCCGGTAGGGCCTCCAGCAGGTCGGGCCCGGTCTTCCCGAGCGCGCCCAGGGTCGCCTCGTCCAGGCGGCCGCCGTCCTCGGTCGTCACGACCACCACGGCGGGGGCGGTGTCACCGCCGGGAAAGCCCTCCAGCACCCGGGAGACCTGGGCGGACTCGGCGTCCTCGGGCAGGGCCGCCGGGGCGTTGGCGCTGCCGGCACCGGGCAGCAGCACCAGCGCGGCCGCGGCCAGGGCCAGCATGAGCAGGGCCACCAGCGGGGCTGTCACGCGGCCGGTCAACCACGTGGCCGGGCCGGTCACCGCCTCGCTGGTGTGGCCCTCCGGCTCTGGCCAGTGGGCGCGGCCCGTGCCCGGTTGCGGACCCTCCTGGGTGGTGGAACCGGTGGGGCGGGGAGCGCGGGTGGCCGATATGACCGGATTCTCTCAGGGTGCCCGCCTCATCCGCGGTGCGAGTCGTGGCCGAATCGTGACCCACACTCCCCGTGCGCCACCCCCGCGGCAGGGGGCGGACAAGTACGCTGCCCCCCATGGCCACGTCGACGATGACCACCTGGTGGAAGGACACTCCGCCGCAGCACCTGCCCGGACTCCTCCACGGCACCGCGGCCGAGTTCCCCGACCGCGTGCTGGTGAACCGCCGCCAGGGCCAGACCTGGGTGGACCTCACCGCGCAGCAGTTCCTCGACCACGTCAACAGCGTGGCCCGCGGGCTGGTGGCTGCCGGCGTGGAGCCCGAGGACCGCGTGGTGCTCATGGGCAAGACGCGCTACGAGTGGGCGCTGCTCGACTTCGCCATCCTCTCCACCGGGGCCGTCACGGTGCCGGTGTACGAGACCAGCTCGACCGACCAGCTGGCCTGGATCATGGAGAACTCCCGCGTCACCTGGGCGCTCGTGGAGTCCGATGCGATGGCGGCCACCGCCCGCGCGGCGGCCGCAGCGGCCGGCACGGAGCTCCAGGGTGTCTGGGCCATGGACGGGAAGGTCACCGAGGACCTCGACCAGCTCATCGCCGGCGGCGCCGAGGTGGAGCAGGCCGAGATCGACCGCCGCTGCGAGGGCCTGCAGCCGGAGACGCTCGCCACCCTCATCTACACCTCGGGCACCACGGGCCGCCCGAAGGCGTGCATGCTGCCGCACCGCGCCTTCATCGACGAGGTGACCGCCGCCTACGAGGGCCTGCCGGAGCTCTTCGAGGACGAGGCCTCCACCCTGCTCTTCCTGCCGCTCGCGCACGTCTTCGGCCGCATGGTGCACTTCGCCGTCATCGGCGCCGGCGCCCGCACGGGCCACTCCGACATCGCCCGCGTCACCAAGGACCTGCCGGTCTTCAGGCCCACCTTCGTGCTCGCCGTGCCGCGTGTCTTCGAGAAGATCTACGAGTCGGCGCACCTCAAGGCCACCCGTGCGGGGCGCGGCAAGGTGTTCGAGGCGGCCACGAAGGTGGCCATCGCCTACTCGCGTGCCCTGGACTCCGGCCGCGTGCCGGTGGTGCTGCGCGCCCGCCACGCCCTGTTCGACCGTCTCGTCTACCGCAAGGTGCAGGCGGCGTTCGGTGGGCAGCTGGCGTGGGCCATCTCCGGCGGTGCCGCCCTGGGGGAGCGCCTGGGCCATTACTTCCGCGGCATGGGCGTGAACGTCCTGGAGGGCTGGGGCCTCACGGAGACCTCCGCGGCGGCCGCGGTGAACCGCCCCTCGATGCAGAAGATCGGCACCGTGGGCGTGCCGCTGCCCGGGTTCGAGGCCCGTCTGGACGCCGAGGGCGTCATCCAGGTGCGGGGCGGCCACGTGTTCACCGGCTACGAGAACAACGCCGAGGCCACCGCCGAGGTGCTGGCCGACGACGGCTGGTTCTCCACCGGCGACCTGGGTCAGGTGGACGAGGACGGCTACCTGCGCATCATCGGCCGGGCCAAGGACATCCTCGTGACGGCGGCCGGCAAGAACGTGGCCCCCGGCCCGCTGGAGGACATCCTCCGCGGCGACCGGCTGGTGAGCCAGGCGATGGTGGTGGGCGACGGACGCCCCACGGTGATGGCCCTGGTGACCCTCGACGAGGAGCAGGTCCCCGAGTGGCTCAAGGAGCACCACCGCGAGGTCGTGCCGGTGTCCGAGCTGGTGGACGACCCGCAGGTGCGCGAGGTGGTGCAGCGTGCCGTGGACCGCGCCAACTGGTCGGTGAGCAAGGCCGAGGCCATCAAGAAGTTCACCATCCTGCCGCGGGACTTCTCGCTGGAGGAGGAGGAGATCACCAACTCCCTCAAGGTGCGCCGCCACGTGGTGATGGAGCACTTCGCGCAGGAGATCGAGGCGATGTACGGCAAGAACACCTCCCCGTTCCGTGACTGACCAGCAGCTGGCCACGGCCAAGCCGCACTACGCGGCGCGCTGGGAGAACCGCATACGCGGCCGGGTGGCTGACGTGCTGCGCTCCCGGGGCTGGCTGCCCCACCCGGCGGCGTTCACCGGGTACGGGACCACCGAGGCCGCCCGCGTCTACGCGCGGATCCAGCTGCGCCGCCCGGAGCGTCCGGGCGCCCTGCCGGCGACGGTGGCCGACGTGCAGCAGTTCCTCACCCGCCGCGGGTGGCGGGCCTTCGTCAGCGCCCCCGATGCGGGGGTGCCCGTCAAGGTCACGCTGGGTGCGGCCACGATCATGGCCCGCGCCGACCGGGGCGGCTACGTGGAGCAGGTCGTCGGTGGCCACGGCCTGCCGCCGGGCACGCACCGGGTGACCTTCGAGTGCCCGGGCGGGGCCACCGCGGAGGCGGACGTGCACATCGCCGACCCGGCTGCCCGCATCGGGTTGGTGAGCGACATCGACGACACGGTGATCAGCACGCACCTGCCGCGCCCCCTCATCGCGGCGTGGAACACCTTCGTGCTCACCGAGCAGGCGCGCACGGTGGTGCCGGGCATGGCCGACGCCTACCGGGCGGTGCTGTCCGCGCACCCGGGGGCGCCGGTCTTCTACCTCTCCACGGGCGCGTGGAACACCCAGCCGTTCCTGCACCGCTTCCTGCGCCGCCACGACCTCCCGGCCGGCGCCCTGCTGCTCACCGACTGGGGCCCCACCAACACGGGGTGGTTCCGCTCCGGGCGCGAGCACAAGACCCGCCACCTGCAGCGCCTGGCCCGCGAGTTCCCGGACGTGCGCTGGGTGCTCGTGGGCGACGACGGCCAGCACGACCCGGCCATCTACGACGAGTTCGCCGATGCCCACCCGGGGCACGTGGCGGCCATCGCCATCCGGCAGCTCACCGTCATCGAACAGACGCTGAGCCGGGGCCTGCCCATCGCCCTCGCCGAGCTGGTGCGCAAGCACCGTGGGCGGGTGCCGGTCCTCGCCGCGGGCGACGGGTTCGGGCTGCTGCCGCAGCTGCTGCGCGCTGTGGGTGGCCGCGCCGAGGGGGGCGCGCCGGCCCCCGGGGAGCCGCGCGCTGCGGTGGAGGGCCCGCGTGCCTGAGCTGCCCGAGGTGGAGGGCCTGGCCGTCTCGTTGGGCGAGCGGCTGGCCGACCGCGTGGTGGCCGACGTGGCGCTGGCCAGCTTCAGCGCGCTCAAGACGGTGGACGTGCTGCCGCAGTCGCTGCACGGGCGGCCGGTGGACGGGGTCCGCCGTTACGGCAAGCTGCTGGACGTGGTGGTGGACGGCACCCACGTGGTGGTGCACCTCATGCGTGCCGGGTGGGTGCAGTGGCACGAGCAGGTGCCGCGCACGCGCCTGCGGCCGGGCGGGAAGTCGCCGGTGGCGCTGCGGGTGACGCTCGACGACGGCTCGGGCTTCGACCTCACCGAGGCCGGCACCCGCAAGGGTCTGTCGGTGTGGATGACCGACGACCTCACCACCGTGGAGCAGCTCACCTCGCTCGGGCCCGATGCGGTGAGCCTGCGCCCGCCGCTGGAGTCGCCGCCGCTGGTGGCCGTGGACACCGCCACCGGGGAGGTGGGTGTCACCGCGTCGACCACGGCGGAGGAGCGGCACTTGTTCTGGGCCGGCGTGCTGGCCGACCGGCGCACGCAGGTGAAGCGGGTGCTGCGTGACCAGTCGGTGGTGAGCGGCATCGGTAACGGGTGGTCCGACGAGGTGCTGCACACGGCGCGGCTCAGCCCGTTCGCGCTGGGGGCGAGCCTGGGCGCCGACGAGGTGGGGCGGTTGGCCGAGGCGGTGCACGGGGTGCTGGTGGCGGCCACCGAGCGGGCCGTGGGGTCGGCGCCCGAGGAGCTCAAGGACGGTAAGCGTGGCGGCATGGCTGTGCACGGGCGCACCGGGGAGGCGTGCCCGGTGTGCGGCGACGTGGTGCGCGAGGTGACCTACGCCGACAGCTCGCTGCAGTACTGCGCCACCTGCCAGACCGGCGGGCAGGTGCTGGCCGACCGGAGCACGAGCAGGTTCGTCAAGTAGCCGGCCCGGGCGCGGGTTGCCGGGCACAGACTGCCGGGAGCAGCCCGAGGGGCAACCGGTCGACCCCTGCGACGCACCGTGGGCAACCGGTTGACCCCTGCGGCGCACCGTGGGCAACCGGTTGACCCCGCGACAGTCACCAGGTCAACCGGTTGCCCACGGTGGGCGGGGCATGCGGCCGGCGCACCTGCGATGCTGGGGGCATGGAGAACATCACCCCGCAGGACCTGTCCGACGACGCCGTGGTGCTGGACGTGCGCGAGCCCGACGAGTGGGCGGCCGGCCACGCGCCGAACGCCGTGCACATCCCGCTGGGCGACGTGGCCGCCCGCATGGGCGAGCTGCCCGAGACCGACGGCCCGCTGCCGGTGATCTGCCGCTCCGGTGGCCGCTCCGCCCGGGCTGCCCAGTACCTGGAGGCCCAGGGCTACGACGTGGTGAACGTCGACGGCGGCATGCGCCTGTGGGGCGAGCAGGGCAAGGCGATGGTGGCCGACTCCGGGGAGCCGCAGGTCATCTGACGGGCCGCCGGGCCGCAGGACTCTCCGGGTTCCGCACAGTTCTCCGGAAACCTTCGCCGCACCTCCGGCCCACCCCTCGATGACGCCTCCGTACTGCAGAGAACCATCCCGGCTTCCGTGCAGAAGGTGAACAGTTGGCGCGATCTGGGAAGGTGACCACCCTCTGAAGAGAGGTCGTCGTGGTTGTTGAGATTTTTCTTGGGAAGGTGGCCAAGGGTGCTTAGGTCGATATCATGCATGGCTCTTGCCCTGGTGGTTGCCTCGGTTGCCACGGGGTGCTCCTCCTCGTTCGAGGACTCGCTGGTCGCCGAGGCCGAGGATGGCGAGTTCACCGTGGGGAGTTCCTTGGGTGAGGATGCCGGCGACGTCCACGTGGTGTGCCCCTACGACCGGGTGTCCGAATTGGGTCCCGAGGCGAAGGGTGCCTTGTCGGAGGCGGGTTGGTCAGAGACGGACGAGGGGCGTCAGTGGCTGGTGGTCGAGCGGGGGTCCACGGTGCAGGTCGAGGGTCTCTCGCGTGATCGTGTGGACTTCTGTGGGGGTACGGGGCTGGGGACCCTTCAGTCCGAGACCCGGCTCACGGCCTCGCAGGGTGACGGAGGCGTGCTGGTCGTGCGGCGCAAGGGGTGACCTACCACCCCTCGATGACGCGGCCTAGGTGTGATGTCCAGGGACGTTGTTGCGGGACTCGCTGACAGGTGAAGGCCTCCTGTTGCGAGAGTGGAGCTGTCTAAGAACCGCTGCACGCACCTAG
>NZ_PKIZ01000031.1 GCF_002847825.1 Kytococcus schroeteri
AACTCGTCCCCAACCCCTGACCCGCCCACCCCGGGCGACCCGGCCGACGGCCCACGGGCAGCCGCCGGCGGCCCAAGAGCATTGAGTCGTCGCGCACCGGGGTCGACACACCCCACCCACCCCAACGAACGACGACCCAACGGGAACACGCGGCACCCACCGGTCACCGAGGTACGAGACGGCGACACCCACCTCAGGATGCCGCCGCCTCGTCGTCGGTCCGCAGCTCAGGCGGCGCCGGCCCACTCCTCGAAGCCGTCGGGACGCCCCACCCAGCGCTCGGCGGCGCCGACCATCTCGGCATCGGTCATGAGGGCGTGCTCGAACGCGGCGCGCACCTCCTCCACGTCGTCGACGTGGGCGGTCACCACCAGGTGGGTGCGGCGCTTGCCGTCCCACCGCGCGCACTCGCCCAGCCGCAGCTGGCCACAGCACTCGTCCCAGGCCAGCACGGAGTCCGGGCGGCTGGGCAGCCAGAACGCGCCGCGCGTGCGCAGGGAGGCCAGCACCATCGGCTCCATGGCCTCCATGAGGCGGTGCGGGTGCAGCGGGCGCCAGGACTCCAGCACCACCGTGGTGATGCCGTCGGCGTCCTCGGCACCGGTGGGCCGGCGGTGCAGCGGGCTCGTGCACCGCGACGCGGTGTCCACGTCGTGCCGCATGGCCAGCAGCGCCGCACCGTCCACGGACAGCGTGGAGTCCACGTGCAGCGCGTCGGCGCGGGCGAGGTGGCGCAACAACGTGAGGTCCTGCGGCGCGGCCTCGTGGCCGGAGTGCACCACCACGTCGGCGTACTCCAGCTGGGCCACCACGGCGGCGGTCACCTCGGCCCCCTCGGGCCCGCCGGTGCCGGCCACCACGCGCTCCACGAGGCCCGCCGGGTCCACCACGGCGGTCACGGCACGCAGCTCCAGGTGCTCGGGCACGCGCTCGTCCAGCACGTCGGTGCCCAGCGCGGTCCCCACGGGCAGCAGCTCGGCACCCAGCGGCAGCACCACCAGGGCGGCCGGCCACCGGTCGGCGCCGGCCAGCTCCAGCAGGGCGGGCACCAGCTCCTCGCGCAGCGCGCACGAGTGGCAGGCGTGCTCCATCAGGGAAGTGCGGTCGTCCACGGTCCCGGTGGCGTCGTGCACCACGCGGCGCACGGTGCCGGCCTCGGCGTCGAGCTCCAGGCGCAGGGTCACCGCATCGGGCAGGTCGAGCTGCGCGGCCAGGACGGCAGCCGAGAGGTCGGCCTCGTCCGTGCCGCCCAGCACCACCACGGGCAGGCGGTCGCTGGTCACCGGCGGGCCCCGTAGCGCTGGCGGAAGCGCTCCACGCGGCCGGCGGAGTCGAGCACCTTCTGGCGCCCGGTGTAGAAGGGGTGGCTGGCGGAGGAGACCTCCACGTCCACCACGGGGTAGGTGTTGCCGTCCTCCCACTCGATGGTGCGGTCGGTGACGGCGGTGGAGCGGGTCAGGAACGCGAAGCCGGCGTCGGCGTCGCGGAAGACCACGGGGCGGTAGTCGGGGTGGATGCCCTTCCTCACGGCATCTCCTCTCTGGTCGGGTCGTCGACGGGGATGCCCGCGACCGCGCGCCCGGCGCGGCCGCGGGGGCTCACCAGGAGCTCTTGGTGACGCCGGGCAGCTCGCCGCGGTGCGCCATCTCGCGCAGGCGGATGCGGCTCAGCCCGAACGTGCGGTACACCGCGCGGGGGCGGCCGTCCACGGCATCGCGGTTGCGCAGGCGGGTGGGGCTGGCGTCGCGGGGCAGCTTCTGCAGGGCGCTCACGGCCTCGGCGCGCTCGGCGGCGGTGGAGCCCGGCGCGGAGACGATGCGCTTGAGCTCGGCGCGGCGCTCGGCGTACCGGGCCACCACCTCGGCGCGCTGGCGATTGCGGGCGATCTTGGACTTCTTGGCCATCAGCGGGTCTCCCGGAACAGGGTGTGGCGGCGGAGGGTGGGGTCGTACCGGCGCAGCTCGAGCCGGTCGGGGTCGTTGCGGCGGTTCTTCTCGGTGATGTACGTGAAGGCCGACTCCGTGGACCGGAGCTTGACCTTGGTACGGATGTCCTGTCGTGCCATGGGGCGGGACCCTACGCTGATTGAGAACGGTTCGCAAGAATGATTCTCAATCGGCGCGTGGTACCTTGCTCGGCCCCCTCGGAGCGCCCCCGGCGCAGGGCGCGGCCACGCCGCCCCGAGCCTCGTCCGGCCCACCGGAGACAACCCCGCACCCCATCTCTCGCGGAGAGACGCCGTGGACACCCCCACCCCCGATGCCGGCACCCCGCCCACCGACTCCCCCGATGCCGAGCTGGCCGCCGAGCGCGAGCACCTCACCCGCGCACGGTCCGCCATGGCCCGCATGCGCGAGTCCTCCCTGGCCACCACGGCCGAGGGGGCCGACGCCCGCACCGTGGAGTTCCTGGCCCGCACGCTGTGGCAGCGAGCGGTCTCCCTCGAGGACGACCCGCACACCACGCTCTTCTTCGGCCGCATCGACCTGGCGCCCGGCCACGGCACCGACCCGCTCTCGGACGCCCCGGAGCGATGGCACCTGGGCCGCCGCCACGTCACCGACGACGCCGGCGACCCCCTCGTCATCGACTGGCGCGCCGAGGTGGCCACCGCCTACTACCGTGCCTCGGCCACCGACCCGATGGGGGTGGAGCGCCGCCGCCGCTTCGGCGTGGTCGACGGGCAGCTCACCGGCTTCGAGGACGAGCACCTGCTGTCCGGGCAGGCCCTGGACTCCGCCCTGCTGGCCCACGAGATCGAGCGCCCCCGCACCGGGCCGATGCGCGACATCGTGAGCACCATCCAGCCCGAGCAGGACGAGATCGTGCGCGCCGACGCCGCCACCACCGTCTGCGTGCAGGGCGCGCCCGGCACCGGGAAGACCGCCGTGGGCCTGCACCGCGTGGCGTGGCTGCTCTACGCGCACTCGGCCCGCCTGGCGCGCGGCGGGGCGCTCGTCATCGGCCCCAACGAAGCCTTCCTGGAACACGTGGGGCAGGTGCTGCCCTCGCTGGGCGAGGTGGAGGTCGCGCACAGCACCGTGGACGGCCTGCTGGGGCTGGAGGTACGCGGCACCGACGCCGCGGACGTGGCCACGCTCAAGGGCGACCCGCGCCTGGCCGAGGTGGTGGACCGCGCCGTGTGGGGGCGCATCACCGAGCCCGACGAGGCTCTCGTGGTGCCCCGCGGCGCCCGGCGCTGGCGGGTACCCGCGTACGAGGTGCGCGAGGTGTTCGCCGAGCTGCGCAGTCGGGGCGTGCGCTACTCCGCCGCCCGGGAGATGGCCGCCCGCCGCCTGGCGCACCGGGTGCTGGCCCAGATGGAGGCCGCCGGCGACTCGCCGGACGACCGCGTGGCCGATGCGGTGGCCCGCTCCACGCCCATGAAGGCCTACCTCAAGGCCCACTGGCCGGTGCTCGACCCGCAGCGGGTGGTGTTCGAGCTGCTCGGCGACGCCGACGTGCTGGCCCGCGCGGCCGAGGGGGTGCTGTCGCCCGAGGAACAGGCTCTGCTGCAGTGGGACAAGGCACCGCGCAGCCCCCGTTCGGCGCGCTGGTCGGCCGCCGACGTGGCCCTGCTCGACGAGGCCGGCGACGCCGTGGAGCGCACGCCCAGCCTCGCGCACGTGGTGCTCGACGAGGCGCAGGACCTCTCCCCCATGCAGCTGCGGGCCGTGGGGCGCCGGGCCAGCACCGGGGCGCTGACGGTGCTCGGCGACATCGCGCAGGGCACCACGCCGTGGGCCACCGCCTCGTGGGAGGAGACGCTGCACCACCTGGGCGCCGAGGGCTCGCACGTGGAGGAGCTGGTACGCGGGTTCCGTGTGCCGGCGGCCGTCATCGAGCTGGCCGCACGGCTGCTGCCGCACATGGCGCCCGGGCTCCGTGCCCCCGAGGCGGTGCGCTCCACCCGCGGTGACCTGGCGTTCACGGCAGTGGAGGGCAGCGGCGGCGAGGTGGACGGCACCCCGAGCGAGGCACTGCTGGGCGCCGCCCGCGCGGCCGCGGAGCGGGCGCTGGCACACGAGGGGACGGTCGGCGTCATCGTGCCCGGGACCTGGACCGATGCGGTGGCGGCCGCCCTCGATGGGGTGGAGGAGGCCTCGGCACCCGAGGAGGGTCCCGCGTCCGCGCGCTGCACGGTGCTGCCGGCCGGCACGGCCAAGGGCTTGGAGTTCGACCGCGTGGTGGTGGTGGAGCCGGCCCGCGTGGTGGCCGACGAACCCGACCACCGCACCGGACTGCGGCGGCTGTACGTGGTGCTCACCCGTGCGGTGAGCGGGCTCGAGGTGGTGCACGCCGCGCCCCTGCCCACCGAGCTGGGCGTGGGCTGAGGAGTGACGGACACGGGACGGAGACTCCGTTGAACCGACTACGCCGTCGTGCGACGTCTCCCACGCACGGGCGCCAGGCCGTTACCAAGCGCTCACTCAGCACCCCTAGCGGGACGCCCCACCTGCGCCATACATTGAGCCACCGGAACCTGTCAGGTTCCCTCGAGAAATGCGACAGCAATGAACCGCACGAGCGTGCGCAGCGGTGCAGCCATCGGCCTCTTGGTCGCCGCCCTGTTCCTCCCTCCCGGCTCAGCCATGGCTGAGGACGCCGAGACACACCTCTCCCCCATGGCCGCGCCCGTCCAACCTGACGGTTCCCCCGACTCCTCTGACGAGGAGATCGCCGCTGCCACCGCTGCAGACGCTGCCACCATCGCCGCGCAGGAAGGCCGAAGCGTCGCTGAGGTGCAGGAGGATCTGAAGTGGCAGGACTCAGCGCAGGCTGAGATCGACAGGGTCGCCGCACTGGCCCCGGAGGCCTTCGCCGGGTCGTCCCTCTCCGTCGCGGACCGCACCGTCTGGGTCGGGTTCACCGGCACCGCCCCCTCAACCGACACACGATTCCCCGAGGGCACGACAGCAACCATCCAGGGAGATCTCCCCCTGAACCACGAAGGTCGTGTGCAGGCAGCCCGAGCGGCCGCCTCGGCAGTCGAGGCGGAGTTCGGCGCAGAGGCCGTCTCCCGTGTAGATGCCGTGACCGGCATGGCCGAGGTCTTCGTCGCCACGTCGCGCCCCTCCGGATCGGATGCACGTCTGGCCCGGGCCGAGAGGGAAGCAATCAGCGAGATCACGGTGTACTTCGACCCGAACAGCAGAGGGGGCGAGGAGACCGTGAACGGCGGTGGGCGACTGGAGCGGGTGGGCACCTCGAGCCTCCTGTGCACCTCGGCGTTCACCGTGGTCCGGAACGGAACGAGGGGAATGACCACAGCACAACATTGCCCCTTGCCATTCACCCATGAGAACTACGACAACGCGACCGAGCACCAGGTCACCCACAACGCCTCCCACTACGGCGCGGACGGCGACATGCGGATCTACACGACCAGCGACATTGAGGGCCCCCGATTCCGGGCCGATTATCGCGACGTGCGTACCCTGGCTCAGGCGCCGGGGTTCAGCGTCGGCACCTACATGTGCCACTTCGGACGCGGCAACGGGAAGCGGTGCGACACCGTGTACGACACCACCGTCTCCAAGGGCAGCCTGTCGGCCTGATCGCCATGGAGCACCACTACACGACGGGCGGCAACAGCGGGGGGCCCTGGTACAACGGCACCAAGGGTTACGGAATCCACCACGGGTACAAGACGATCTGGTTCAAGGACAGGTCGCTCTTCACCCCTCTCAACCGAGTCACGCGACACTGGGGTGCCTATGTCCTGGTGGGCTGAGGCCACGGGTGCAGCCATGGTTGCAGCACTGATCGTCTCCGGCTGCACTTCCGCCGACCAGAAGAGCGCCCAGGGTGACACGAGCCTCTGGGTGGCCAAGGACAGCAGTTCAACGGGCGAGGCCATGCTCGAGGGGACACTGCGGTACCTCCAGGACGAGGGGTGCTGGGTTGTGGAACCCTTGGCGGGAGATCTCGACGCCGACGTCAGCCCAGAGAGCGCCAGAACCGCCGTCATTTGGCCCCCGGGCTCGTTCTCCGTCGAGGGCTCCCGTCACACCGTCTCCGCGGAGGGCGGGCAGGTCATGGACGGGCAACATGTCCAAGCGTCCGCTGCGTTCATCCACGACCCCGGAGAATTCACCATTCCAGAGACCTGCCGAACCGCAGGGATTGCAGTGGTGAGCAACGTCCATCCCGCGGAGTGAGAAGGACGGATCCCGTGTGCGCGGGGAGGGCGGCGTCCCGGTGAAGCGCTTTGCCCTCCCCGCGCACACTCGTGGGATCGTCTGCAAGTGCGCGATGGTCTGCCGCGCAGACGCTGGCGTTGACGCGAGCACGGTGCAGGAGGTGAAGCAGCTCGTGCTGCTCACCGCGGGGCACCGCGCCCGAAGGCGGCGGCATCCTCGGGCGCGAGGCGTGGGCGTTGGACGACCGGTCGGCCCTGTGCGTGGTGGACGGTCAGGTGGAGCTTCTGCCGGGCGAGCACTGGCGGCACTTCCCCGGCTGAGGTGCACACTAGGCGCATGCCCGCCCTCGTCGCCTGGTGGCGCCAGGACCTGAGCACGCTCGCCCCCGCCGCACCGGACCAGGCGGTGGTCGATGCCGGCGCCCGCCTGCTCGCGGCGTGGACCGCGCCGGGGCGCGCCTACCACTCCACCCGGCACCTGGTGGAGCTGTTCTGGGCGCTCGAGGAGCTCACCGAGGCCGGCGAGGTGAACGCCGGGGACGCGCCCCTCCTGCGCGTGGCCGGGTGGTTCCACGATGCGGTGTACGACCCCACCGCGGGGGCCGGCGCCAACGAGCGGGAGTCCGCGGCGCTGGCCCGGCGCGAACTGGAGGCGCTCGGGGCCGCGGAGGCCGTGGTGGCCGAGGTGGAGCGGCTGGTGCTGCTCACCGTCGACCACCGGGCGGAGGGCGGGGACGGCGGCATCAGCAGCGAGGGCGACGGCGGCGCCCTCCGGCGTGCCCGGGCGTTCTGCGACGCCGACCTGTGGGTCCTGGCGTCAGATGCCACGCGCTACACCGAGTACACCGCCCAGGTGCGGCAGGAGTACGCACACGTGCCCGACAAGGCCTTCCGCACCGGGCGCCGGGCCGTGCTGGAGCACCTCGGGGCCGGGTCCGTCTACGCGACCGACCACGCCCGGCGCGCCTGGGCGCCCGCCGCCGCGCGCAACATCGCCGGGGAGCTGGCCGGCCTGTCGTGAGGCCGCGCGGTCCGGGCGACGGCTCGGCCCCGTCGACCCGGGAGGACGTGTGGCCACCCGCGGGCCGCGTTACACGCCCCAGCCACGCTCCATCCCGCGGGTCACCAGCGGCCACCACGACGCACCGCCGACCAAGTCACGCCCCTCGGCCAGCCCCACCCAGCGCGCACCGTCGATGGGGGCAGGCGCCTCGGCGCCGGTGGACCACGCAGCTCCGACGGCGGCCAGGCCGTCCGGACCCCCGATCACCTGGAGTCGGTAGGCACGGTGCTGACGGCGCAGCACCCCGCCCTCGCGCCGCACCTCCTCCTCGTACCCGATGAGGGCGCCCTTCCCCGACGTGGAGGACGGGCCGCCGACGTCGCGGCCCGGCACGCCCCCGGCCACACCCTGCGGCCCCACGCCCTGCAGGAGGCCCCACCCGTCCTCGCCCGGCACGAGGAGCACGCGCCCGGCCCCGTCGGCCACCACGAGGCCACCGTCCTCCATCGTGGCCGACCCCGCCGCACCCACGGGCCCGGCGGCCGAGCGCACGAGGTCCACCCGGTGCCCCTCGTCCACCACGGTGCGGGTCAGGCACTTCTCGGCCTTCCGCTTGCGCAGGCGCTGCCCGGTGGCGGTGAGCATCGCCGTGATCTCCCGCGCACTGCGCAGCTGCGCGCCCGCGGCCAACAGGTCATCGAAGGCAGAGACCGGCACGTCGGCGTGGTCACCATCGAGCCAGCCGGGGTGCAGGCCCGCCCCGGCCAACGCGTCGGTCAGCTCCGCGGACGCCCGCACCCACGAGGCGGCGCCCGTCGCCTCCAGGCCTCCGTCGCTCACGAGATGGCTGAACACGGTGTCGTGCGCCGGCCACGCGGGGCGGTCGATCCACAGGGCCATCGTCGAAGCGTAGGTCGACAGCACCCATACTGCGCCCATGGCCGCGCCCCACCGCGCCTCCCTTGCCGCCCTCGGACCGCTCGAGCAGCTCCGCGCCAGACGACTGCCCCTGCGCCTGGCGTGGCTGCTGATGGGCCTGTTCCTCTACGGGGCGTCCATGGCCATGGTGCTGCGTGGCATGTTGGGGCAGTTCCCGTGGGACGTGCTGCACGTGGGCCTGGGCCACCACCTGCCGCTCAGTTTCGGCGTCATCGTGGTGCTCGTGTCGTTCGTGGTGCTGCTGGCGTGGATCCCGCTGCGCCAGCCGCCGGGTCTGGGCACGCTGGGCAACGCGTTGCTCATCGGCCCCGCGGCCGACCTCGTGCTCGCCGCCCTCCCGGCTCCCGACACGTTGGCGCCCCGCATCGCCCTGATGGTGGGCGGCATCGTGCTCAACGCCGCGGCCACCGCCATGTACGTGGGCGCCCAGCTGGGCCCCGGCCCCCGCGACGGGCTCATGACCGGCCTGGCCCGCACCACCGGGATGTCCCTGCGCGTGGTGCGCACGGGGCTGGAGGTGGCCGTCATCGTCCTGGGCGTGCTGCTCGGCGGCACACTCGGCGTGGCCACGGTGCTCTACGCCCTGGCCATCGGCCCCCTCACCCAGGCCTTCCTGCCCTACCTGACGCTGCGCCTCCCCGGCCACGCCCCGGACTGAGGCAACCACCTGATGGTGGGCGCAGCCGGCGCCGGGGCCACGCACCCCGGTTGCCGACGCCCCACGGCCGGGGGCCACGGCGTGTGGCGTGGCCCCCGGCATCGCATCAGCGAGTGGACGTCGCCGAGGTGGCAACCCAGTAGGTGCTGCCCTCGGAGGTCACGGCCTTGTAGATGCGCTTGCTGCTCGAGGTGACCGTCAGGCGGGCCACACCGGTGCTGCCGCTCTTGGCCGTCCCCTTGCGCGACCAGGTGCCGTTGGCGTTCTTCACGTAGAACGTCACCGTCGCCCCACCGCGCTTGCGGAACTGGCTGTAGGTGGTGTTGTACGTGGACACCGTGCTCGACAGCGTCACCGTGCCGCCCTTGCGGCTGGAGGTCAGGGCGTTCTTGCTGCCCAGCTTGACCGTCATGGTGCGGGTGTTCTGCGTGAGCGAGTTGAACGTGCTGTCGCAGGCGTAGTCGGGACGAATCTTGTACGTGCCGACGGGCAACATCCAGTCGTACACGTCGAAGGTCTGGCGCGCCCCATTGGCGGAGGATCCCCCCGCTGACGAGGAACCACTCCTGGGAGCCCTTGCTCGGATGGATCGCCTGGCAGGACCCCACGCCTCCCTTGTTCACGCACGCCCCGGAGAGGCTCACCGGGTACTCCCGGAACTCGCGGTTGATGGTGATCTTGCTGGGGGTGGTGATGGTGCACGAACCGGCGGCCACGGAGGGGGCAGCGGTGGGGAGGGTGCTGGCGCCCACGAGGGCGGCCACGGCGAGTGCGGCTCGGCGCATGTGTGTCTCCTTGTGATGCGGAGGAGCTCCTGTCCCCCGTCGCGGCAGAAGGTACGAGGCACCACCGACAACCTCCTCCACCGCCCCGGCGACGACGCTACCCCCAGAGGATTAGCACACCTGTTCTGCTACATGCTATACTTGTCCTAGAACATCGCGGGGTGTTCCACCTGCGGGAAACCAAGGGGGTGACGTCATGACAGGTCCGACGGTCGACAGGACGGCCGAGCACCGGGCGGGCGTGCAGGCCATCGAGTGCTGGCTCGACCGCGGGGGCGGCGGCACGGCGGCCGAGCTCGTGGACCTCATCGGCCACCTGGAGGACCTGGCGAACGTCGTCACCGCCGCACAGCTCACGGCGGTGCGGCGCCTGGCCGAGCAGCAGACGATCGAGGACCTCGCCGCGGGCGTGCCGGAGCGCGACGCCGGGTCCACGGTGGGTGCGCAGGTGGGCCTCGCCCGGCGCCAGCCGCCCCGTCGTGGAGTGCGCGACGTGCACCTGGCCGGCGTCCTCGCCGACGAGCTCCCCCACACCCGCCGGGCGATGCTGGAGGGCACCGCCAGCGGCTACCAGGCGGAGCTCGTGGTCACCCACACTGCCTGCCTCTCGCGCGCTGACCGGGCCCGTGTCGACGAGCTCGTGGCCCCGGAGCTGGGGTCCCTCTCACCGCGGCAGGTCGTCCACCGCGTGAAGCACCACGCCTACCGGCTCGACCCCGAGGCCGCGACGCGCCAGGCGGCCATGGCGCACCGGGAGCGCCACGTGTCGGTCCGCCCCGTGCCCGACACGATGGCGCGGGTAGCCGCCCACCTGCCCGCCGCCCAGGCCGTGGCCGTGTGGGCAGCACTCGACCGGGAGGCCAAGGCCCTGCGGGCGGCAGGGGACGAGCGGACGCTGGGTCAGCTCCGCGCCGACGTGCTGGTCGGCCGCGTCACGGGCCAGCTGGAAGCCCCGGCCGTCCCGGTGGAGGTGCAGCTCGTGGTGCCGGCCGGCACCCTGTTCGGCAGCACGGCGGTGCTCCGGGCGCTCACCAGCGGTGACGAGCCGGCCGTCCTCAGCGGCTACGGCCCCCTGCCGGCTCCCGTGGCCCGGCAGATGGTCCGCGACACCGCCGCGTGCAGCCTGCGGCGCCTCCTGCTCGACCCTGAGTCGGGCACCCTCGTGGGACGCGACCCGCGCCGACGCCTCTTCTCGGCCGGGGAGCGTGACCTGCTGGTGGCCCGAGACCAGACCTGCCGCACCCCCTACTGCGACGCCCCCGTGCGCGAGGCCGACCACGTGGTCCCCTTCTCCGAGGGCGGCCCCACCACCCTGGCCAACGCGCAGGGCCTGTGCACCCAGTGCAACCAGACACGCAACCACCCACGGTGGAGCGCCAGACCCCTCGGGCCGCCGACGACCACGACACCCCGGACCGAGCCGACCGCCCGGGCACGACTGCTCGTGCTGGCCCGCCAGGCCTGCGTGGAGACCACCACCCCCACCGGCCACCGGTACACGAGCCGGACGCCTGGGCCAGGGTGACCAGCCCCAGCACCACCAGTCCCAGCACCCCACCGCCCGGCCTCGGCAGGAGGAGCACGGACACCAGTCCCGCCACGAGGCTCACGACCAGCGCCCAGTGCGTGCGCTGCAGGGCGCTCGCCGCCATCTCGTCCAGGGCCCGCAACGGCATGGTGAGCGTGGGGTCCTTGCCCAGCAGGTCCGCGAACTCCCGGGCCGAGCCCTGACGGTCCCTCCTCATGCCCAGACCCGCCAGGTTGTGCTGCGCGTGGTGGTGGTGCGGGTCGATGGCGAGCGCCTGCCGGTAGGCGTCCGCGGCCGCGCCCTGCCACCGGTCGTGCAACGCGTACCCCAGCGCGAAGTACGAGTCGGCGGCGTGCGGGTCCAGCTCCACGGCACGGCGCCCCGCCTCGACCGCCTGGGTGTACCGCTTGAGGTCGCTGAGAACCTGCGCCAGCACCCGCTGCCCCACGGCCCGGTGGGGGTCGAGCTCCACCGCACGCGTCAGGGCCCCCAGGGCCCGCTTGGGCTGGTCGCCCTGCCGCAGGGCATCGCCCAGCATGATGTGGGTGACCGGATCGTCCGGCGCCAGGGCGACGGCCCGCTCGGCGGCCTGCCGCGCCTCCTCCGCCCGACCGGCGGTGAGGTGCAGGCTCGCCCAGAGCAGGTGCAGCCGTGCCTCCTCCGGCGACTCCGCCGTGGCGCGGGACAGCTCGGCTGCGGCGTCGTCCACTCGCCGCAGGCGCAGCAGTTCCTGCACGCGCGCGACGCGCACCTCCAACAGGGCGTTCACAGCAGCTTCTTCCCCTTCATGTACGTGCGCAGGTCGCCGTACTCGCCGGACGGGTCGCCGTAGGTCACCACGTTGCGCGCCGCGGAGAACCACGCCCCCGTCGAGGGCCGCACCTCGGCTCTTCCGATCTGAGGGTGTAGCAGTGGTGGTGTGACCGGGTCGAGGTAGGGGTCGAGGTCCCCTGATGATGGGGGTTCCTACACCGACCCGACCAGAAG
>NZ_PKIZ01000032.1 GCF_002847825.1 Kytococcus schroeteri
CCTCCGAGGGTCCGCCCTCGGCTTCCGCAACCTGACCCACTACGTCGCCCGATCCCTCCTCGAAGCCGGCGGCTTCAGACCACGACTACACCCTCAGATCGGATGAGCCGAATTGGCCAGCAACGCGAACGGGCTGCCCGGGGTGAGCGTTCGTACGGCCTCGACGGTCCAGGCTGCCAGCTCGGGGAGACCACCGGCTGCGGCCGGAAGGCTGGGGGTCTGCCCGAAGCCCGGCAGGTCGAGGTAGATCCGCTCGAGACCACCGGCGGCTTCGAGCGTCGGGTCGAGGGCGGCCAGGAGGCGGTGGTCCACCCCGTTGCCGTGGAGGGCCACGACGGGCAGGCCAATGCCGCGGCGCACCACGTGCGGGGTGGGGGACACCGTCCTCAGCGGTTGTTCGGGAACGTCCGGCGGGGGATTCGTCGGGCTGGCTGGGTGACGATTCGGTGGGATCATGCGGTTCTCGGGATGGGTTGGGTCGGGGGTGTTGCGGGCCGCGTGAGGACTACTTGCCGACCGACGGACTGAATCGCCCCGGGTTTCTTAGAGGCTCGCAAGGACCGTGTTGGCGGGTGCCGTCACGGGGTGGTGCTGATGGTAGGTGTTCTCCTTCTCGGCTGGTGGGACCATGCCGATCTCGCCGTGGAGTCGCTGGTGGTTGAACCAGTTGATGTACTCCGCGGTGGCGATCTCCAGGTCGTCGATGCCTCGCCAGGGCCCGTGGTTGCGGACGAGCTCGGCCTTGAACAGCGAGTTGAACGCCTCGGCCAAGGGCCGCCTCGTCCAGGGCCAGGTCGTCACCAACTGGAAACAGGCACTGGCCCATCTCGCAGCGGCCTATCCCGACCGAATCAACCCCTACCTGTGAACACTCCCGCTTACACAGAAACCTTGACAAGCCCTCGCTGGGTGTAGCGGATGGCGACGTACTGGACGCCCTTGTCGCTGTGGTGCTTCAACCCGGTCACGTCCTGCCCGTGACGGCGCCGGTTCCACAACCCCATCTCCAAGGCGTCCAGCGCCAGGTCGGTACGCAGCGACTTCGAGACCTGCCAGCGCAAGACCATCCTGGAGAAGACATCGATCACAAACGCGGCGTACACCCACCCCCCGAAAGTACGGCAATAGGTGGGGGCACCTCCCGCTTGCGGGGGAATGTCTGCCACCCAGACCTCATTCGGAGCGCTGGCAGTGGGGGCACCTCCCGCTCGCGGGGGAAAGTCGCGGTCCACCAGGTCCGGACCATGTTCCGGTCCCTTGCCCGGCACCGTGGTCCGGGGGCCCTTGGCGCGGCTGACCCCACGCAGCCCATCGGCTCTCATGAGGCGTTCCACGGTGCACCGTGCCGCCTCGGTGCCTTCGCGGCGCAGCTGGGCGTGAACCTTCCGGGCCCCGTACACCCCGTCGCTCTGGGCGTGGACCCGCCGGATCTCCACCAGCAGCTGCGCGTCGCGCAGGTCCCGCTTCGAGGGCTGCCGCGTGGCCGCGGCGTAGTACATGCTCGGAGCGATCTTCGTGCCCGCAGCGGTGAGCGTGCGACAGATCGGCTCGACTCCGAACTCGTGCTCGTGCTGGTCGACGACGTCCACGATCAACGGTGTGGGCGGCCTGGCTCCGCCGCGAAGAAAGCCGAGGCCGAGCGCAGGATCGCGTTGGCCCGCCGCAGCTCACGGTTCTCCTTCTCCAGATCGGCCACCTTGGCGGCCTCCTGCGAGGTCACCCCCGGCACCGTGCCGGCATCAACCTCTGCCTGGCGGACCCAGCTACGCAGAGACTCAGGGTGGACCCCGAGCTGCTCCCCGATGCGCTTGAACGCCCCGCGCCGTGTCACCGGGTCTCTACGAGCCTCGACCGTCATCCGCGTGGCCCGCTCCCGCAACTCGTCGGGGTACTTCCGTGGTGCTGGCATGCTCTGCATCCTTCCGTGGGATCAGAGCCTCCATCAAACCCGGGGCGATTCAAGGACTATCCGGGCCACGTGGACTGCCTGATCTACCGCAAGGGTGGCGAGATAGTCGCCACGCTCAACCACTTCCCCGTTGCGATGGGGCCCGAGCGCGCGGGGGCCGTCAACGTCCTCGTGCTCCCGGCATTTCGTCGCCAAGGCATCGGCTCGGCCTTGTGGGAGGAGGCCCGACGACGGCGGGGCGTCAAGGCTGACGGGCAGAAGGCGACCCCGCTCGGAGAGAGGTTCCTGGCTGCTGAGGCTCAGGCGGACCAGGTGATCCCGTCAGCCTTCCGGGCCACCGCCCCCGATCAACCCTGACCCCGGCTGCGCCCGGACGCCGAACGATCTCGGAGGCTGGCGCAGGGGCACCGACTTTCCGACGACTTCTGTCTTCGCGTCGTTGCTGGGACCGCTGCCGGTCAACCACCCGGAAGCCGGTTGACCCACTCCCGGAGCAGTACGGCGATGTCATCGGAGTCGAGGTTCTGCTCCTGCCGCTGGCGGGCTATCTGGCGCATGATGCGGTCGTGGAGTTCGCCCTTCTGAGCACCTTCCGCATACGCCTTGAAGAACGCCACCCAGTGCCGCGCTTCGATCCCTGCGACGCGGGCGCGCAGGGAGTCCTCCACGTAGTCATCCATGAGTCCTGACGCGCGGGCCACTCGCCCGAAGTTGCTCCCTCCGTCATGAGCGGCCACGTCGGCAGTCTTCGTCTTGGGAGCCGGGTACGGCTGCAAACCATCGGGAGAGCGGATGTCGTAGTAGTTGTCCGGGAGTTTCTTCGGCTTCTTCCCCTTGGCGACTGCCTCGACTGCCTTGCGCTCGTCGCTCTCGCGTCGCTCGGTCGTCCAGTAGTGATTCCGCATGTCGGCGGCATAGCGCGCCGACTCGACGTACGGCGCGTAGACCACCGGGTCGCCAGCCAGTACGTTGCTGAGGTGCCACGGGACGACCACGAGGAGGTCGTGCACGTCGCAGGCGTCTCGGCTGACGGTGTACCGGAAGGAAGGCTCACCCTCCCGGCTGAGGAGGTACCAGCCCTTCAGTTCCAGGCCTAGCCCGACCGCCTCGCCTGCTGCCACGCGGGCCGGGCTCGACGTTGCGAGGCGCACGTCGGGGAACGTTTGCGCAGACCGTACGAAGGCGTACTCCTCCCACTCCTCGTCGGGGTCCCACACCGCTCGCAGGCGGTTCAGGGTCTGGACCACCTGAATCTCGATACTGCCGCCGAGCATGGAGTTCAGCGAGAAGAGGTCGCCTGCCTCCAGCCCCTCGATGAAGGTCCGCGACGCGAAGTGCGCCGGGAGCGCGGCCAGTGCGTCCCTGACGTTCTCGGCCAACTTCCCGCGCTTCGTCGTGGGGTCGGGATGCTCTCGTTCGGGACCAGGCACCTCCGGCACGCGTGCATCGGTGAGGCTGCGCTGGTCCTCTACCTCCTGCGCGATCTCCTCGGGAGTTCGATCATCCGTGGTCACCCGTCCACCCCCATCGCCTCGGTCTCCGCGCCCACCTCACGGTTCGTGGCAGCGTCCTGGAGCCGCTCTCGCGCGATCTGGGCGAAGTGCGAGTCCTTCTCGGCCACGAACGCCCGCCGACCCAGGGCGACGGCAGCAACGGACGCCGAGGCCAGTCCGCCGAACGGCTCCCACACCACGTCCCCCTGGCGGGTAGTGGCATGGACCAGCCGCTCCATGAACTCCAGCGGCTTCTGGTTCAGGTGGGTTGCCGAGGCGCGCGTCGGTTTGTAGGTACGCGGCGCCGAGCGGCGCAGCGAGCCCTTCAGCCGTTCGCTGTCGTGCAACGGTGGGCGGGTCCAGACGTTGGTCAGCCCGTGGGTGTGCGTCCACGGGTAGCGCATGCGGTCCCACTCCTCGGCAGTCACGGACCGCTGTCCGTCGAGGGAGAAGTAGGGCCTGCCGGACTCGAAACCGTGCTCGTTGCAGTACGCCGCCATGCGGGCCACCATCGGCCCCGGAGGGAAGTACCAGAGCCAGTCCCTGGTGAGGTACTTGCGCGTAGCGGCGTTCCGCACCCCGCAAGCCTCGTTCGACAGGTAGAGGGGCAGTCCCGAACGCTGCCACTCGTGGCGCAGCCACTCCTGGACGCCCAGCAGGCCATCCTCCGTGGGCACCTCGAACCGACGCTGGTAGAGGATGCACACCTCGGTCACGACGGGGAACTGGCGGATGGTCTTGCCGTTCACGTTCCCGGCGATGTGGGACAGCCCCTTGTCCCAGATGATCGTCTGTACGTAGTCCCACCCCTGACGATCCAGTTCGGCGTGCACGGTCGCCCACCCGACCTCGGTCCCCCAGAACCACAGCGTCGTCCCTGGGGTGGACGCACGGGTCCACGCCTCGATGTGGTCGCGGTACCAGTCCACGAGGTCGGTGGAGTCCACGGTGTCACCGTGAAAGCCGCGCACCCCGTACGCTCCATCGCTGATGATGGTTGTGGGAGTGGGCCAGGTCTCGTAGACCTCGCTCACGTCGCCGAGGTGGAGGTCGAAGGCGTCGGAGGCAGGCGCTACGTCACCCGGTCCTACTGCGTCGGGCGGGTCCTCCACCAGCGCTAACGCACCGTGAGTCGTCGTGCGTCGTGACCCGCGTGGCGCTGATGGCATGCCTGAAATCCTCCTTGATACTGTCTTCTTTGGCGTCAGTCTATGGTCGTGACGAGTCGGCCTCGGGCAGGGCGCGCGGACGATTCACGTACTAAGGCACGGCACAGGCTCACCTTGCGCGCACGGGGGCACCACTTTGGTCAGCGGCTCACCTTCGGAGCACCCCGGCCCGCCGAGGCACTCCCGCGCGGTCGAGCACATTGCGCACCGCTCCATGCGTGCGGTCGGTTATTTCGGCCAGTTCGCGGAGACTGCGGCCCGCCTGGTACACGCGCACGATGAAGTCTCGGACGGCGGGGTCGATCCTGTGGCCGGAGAAAGCCGTCCCCACGAACTCCGGGGCAGTGTCATGACTGCTGGGCCTGCCGCTCGCGGATCAGGGAGCGCTCGAACTCTGCCACCGCTCCCAGCACGCCGAGCAGCAGGCGGTTCATGGAGGAGGCGCCTCCAGGCTCGAAGGTCTGCCCCTCTTTGAGGAACCTCACGCTCACGCCTCGTGCCGTCAGCCCGTCAACGAGACCGTAGAGGTCGGGCACCGACCGGGCGAGCCGGTCCATCGAGGTAACCGCGATCTCGTCCCCCTCCCGCACGTGCGCGAGCAGGGCGTCCAGACCAGGGCGGTTGGTGCTGCCGCCCGAGCAGCGGTCCTCGAACCAGCGGTCCGGCTCGCCCACGGCATCGCGGATCGCGGCCTGCTGCCGGTCGAGGTGCTGATCCTCACTGCTGACGCGGACATACGCCACTGCCTGCCCTGCCATCTCTAGACCTTCCTGACGTTGTGACTGACTAACCGGATCGGGACCCTATTCGGCGGTCCGTCGTGCCACCTGGCGCTCACCGCTTGGGTACTCCCCATCCGGGCACGTGGGTTGAGGGGCACCATGCCTAACCGGCCCGCAGCCCGAGCGCGTCGTCCATTTCGTCCGCCGCCACCGTCCTCGCCCCATCCAGCCCCTCCCCGAGGTGGTCGGCCCCGTCGAGCACCGCTCCAGCAGCCCCCTCGGCAGCCTGCTCGGCTCGCTTCCGCAGTGCCGCCCGTGCCAGTGTGCGCTGCCCCTCTGTCCCGCCTCTGATCCACTCCTCCAGTGCCGTGCGGGGCGTGCGGGGGTTCTTGGCCAGCGCCCGCGCGATGCTCAGATCGCGCCTACGGTCCAGTTCCCCGGCCATCGCCACCAGCGCCTCGGGCGGCGTGCTGGGGTGCTTGGCGACGGCCAGCCTCACAGACTGGTCCTCATCGCCGCTCAGGTCATGGAGCGTATCGGCAGAGCACGCTGGGTTGCTGGCGAGCGCGGCCCTCACCCGACTTTTCTCGTCCCCGGCCAGCACCGCTTCCACTTCCTCGGTGAGCGGCCCTCGGGCGGCGGCTGTCCTCACGGTGGGCGAGGGGTCATACACGGCCTCCGGGTACTCGTCGGCCATGACTGCCCGCTCGGCCACGCTTGCGGCGTAGGTCTCATCGACCTCGCCTTCGTGGCCTCGCTCGCGCATGCGCTTCTCTGGCGCTGGGCTCGACGGGCCTCGGGATCGCCGCAGGAACAGCGGCGGGCGCCTCCGTGCTGGTGGTCACGGTACATAGTCAACCTCGCAGGCAAATCAAATTGCATCTTGATTCTACGCCCATCGAGCGGCATAATCAAGACATGACTCGAAAAGGTGAGACCATCCCCGATCCCCGGGCGCATGAGCGCATGGAGCACCTGGGCATGGCGCTCTACCCCGCCGACGCTCAGGCTTTCGCGACGCTGGTGGAGGAGTCAGGACTCACCCGCTCGGGGTGGGTGCGGGGGGCGATCCGGGCGGCGATGGCCTCTCCGGAGATCGCCCAGGCCATCGCAGAGGCGGGGGATCGGACGGGCCACGGGGGGCGACGGCCAGGGGCGGGACGGCCACGGCGTGTGTCAGAGCAGGGTGAGAGCGTGGACCATCAGGAGGAGAAGCCATGAGGAAGATCAGCAAGACGGCGCTGTGGGGCGCGGTGATCGGCTTCGTGCTTGTCACGGTGTTTGCCGTGGGCGAGATGCTGGGCGATGCCTCGCGCGAGCAGGTGCCGCTCCCCGTGACCTTGATACTGGCGATGGCCATGGGTGGCCTGCTCATCGGGGCGCCTGTCGGGGCGATCCTCGGTGGCTTTGTGGGTTGGATCAGGGGGCGGTCGGAAGGGGGTTCCCCTACCCCTGTTGACTGCGCGCACACCTCCGTGCCGCCCGTCTCCTACAGCCCACCTACTCAGCGGCCCCAGCCGGCTCCCCGCCTGCGCCGGCTCCCGAGGTTGCGCCCGCCGAGAGGATCGACCCCAACCCCCAGCCCGCGCCCAGCGCGGCGCCCGAGCGCCCCAGGCTGGACCGCGACGCCGCGATCCGATCTGCCAACGCGATGAGGCAGCGCTTGGCTGAGGAGAACGAGGCGAGGAAGCCCCGTCTGCTCGCGCCCGTCAAGCCCGCGCCCAATCCCGTCACGCGCTCGGGCGTGGACCTCCGCGACCCCGAGCGCCTGAACCGGGTTCTCGATGAACTCGACTCGTTGCCGGGGCTGGAAAGCGTCGCCAGCCAGGTCCGCACCCTCGCCAACCGCGTCCGGCTGAACGAGGAGCGCAAGACTCGTGGGCTGCGCGTATCCGAGGTCGGCATGCACGCAGTGTTCGTCGGCCCTCCAGGCACCGGAAAAACCACGGTCGCCAGGGTGCGGGGCAGGATGCTCGCCGCGACCGGCCTGCTCCCGTCTGGCCACGTCATCGAGACCGACCGCTCGGGATTGGTCGCTCAGTATCAGGGGCACACGGCGCAGAAGACCGGGCGGGTCATCGACTCGGCCAAGGGCGGGGTCCTCTTCATTGACGAGGCGTACTCGTTGACTCCTCCCGGCCCGGCCTCGAACGACTTCGGGAGCGAGGCCGTGGACACCTTGCTGAAGCGGATGGAGGACGACAGGAGCGAGTTCTGCGTGATCGTCGCCGGGTACACGCGCGAAATGGAGCGCTTCCTAGAGAGCAACACGGGGCTGAGGTCGAGGTTCGCGCAGACCGTGACGTTCCCGAACTACGGCGCCGAGGCTCTCCAGTCCATCCTGGAGAGCATGGTTGCCCGGGACGACTACCGCATCGCTGCCGAGGCCGAGGCGCTGCTCGCCGTGCGCTCACTCGGCTTGCTGCCGCCCCTCCCACCGACAGGGCGAACGCCCGCAGCATGCGTGGCCTCCTGAGCGCCATGGTGGACGCTCAGAGCGAGCGCCTGTCCACCGCTGATCTCGACGCTGAGGACCTGGGCCTGCTCACCGAGGCCGACGCCCGCGTGGCGCTGACCCGACTCTTCCCACGGGCCGTCTGAGAGTCCCCCCAGACATACGGAGAGGCCGCGTGTCCGATGTGCTGGCCCGCCTGGAACCGCCACGGGAGCGAACACGGTCGGGGCCTGCGGCCTCCACTCTCAGCGTTACCCGCGCTGCCCGCCGGAGTCAACCACCGGAGGGGCGCCAGTTTGTGCCGGAATTTTTCAGTGCCTCCTGGCATGCTTCGCCTGAGAGAGACCAGCCTCGCCTGGCTGCGGTCGGATGGGTCAGGCGTTCACGTAGTGGAGACGAAGCATGACGGCGTACGCGGAAATCATCGACTGGGCGGCAACCCGCCCCTGGTGGCAACAGAGGGCCATCGTCAAACTCGCCTCGGGTACGCCGCCTGAAGATGCGGACTACGAAGCGATCGCCGATGCCCTCGTGCTCCCGGCACCGTCCGAGCCCGATGGTGGATGGCTCGCAGGGATACAACAGCCCGCAGAAGTCACTTACCCAGCGGTCACCCTCACGGCTATCCGCGACGTGAGCAACGTCAACCGCCTAGCCACGGGAGAGACACTCACGTTCAGCCCGACCGGAGTCACCGTCGTCTACGGCAACAACGGCTCGGGCAAGTCCGGCTACGCGCGGCTTGTAAAAAGCCTCGTGCACACCCGTCATCAGGAGCAGGTGCTACCGGACATCTTCTCTACCGGCGGCGGCGCCCAGGCCGCCTGCCTGGAGTATGAGTGGGATGGGCAGGCTCACTCCGTCCTTCTCTCCGACGACGCGCCACCCGAACTCCAGCAGGTCAGTTTCTATGACGAGCGCTGCGGCGACCTCTACGTGAGCAAGGAGGGAGAGGCGCTCTACCGGCCATCGGCCTTGCGTCTGCTGGACGGTCTGATCGACGTGTGTGATGGAGTCCGGCAGGTGCTAGACGAGCGCCTTGCAGCGAACGCGCAGCGGACGGTCGGGCTCCCCGCCCTCGAACCCGACACGGCTGCGGGGAGGTTGTTGTCCACCCTCAGCGGAGACACCGACGACGCGACGCTGGATCAGAGGTGCAAGGCCCCGGACGACGCTGAGGGACGGATCAAGGTCGCGCGAGAGGAGGAGAGTCGGCTACGGGCGACCAACCCCGAGAAGGAGGCGGCCCGGCTCGATCAGATGGCGGGGGCGTTCGCCACAATCTCGGCCCATCTCGCCGGACTGGAGAACGCTCTTGGCACCCAGGTCGAGCAGGCTCTCGCAACAGAGCGGGAGACAGCCCGGGATACTCGCGCACTGGCGGACGAGGCTGCGTCATCGCGGTTTGAGGACGAACCGCTGGAAGGCGTGGGCAGTCCCGCCTGGCGGGCTCTCTGGGCGGCTGCGCGCCGATACTCCGAGGAGGCCGCTTACCCGCACGAGGGCTTTCCCCATACTGCGGACGGGAGCCACTGCGTTCTCTGCCACCAGCCACTGAGCGCAGACGCCACGAAGAGGCTCGAACGTTTCCATGCGATGATGGTCGACACTACAGAGGACGAGGCGCGCGCCGCTGCCGACCGACTGGCAAGGCTAGTCAGCAGCGTGGAGTCGGTCCAGGTCGAGCAGACGAACGTCACTATCGCCTTGCGCGACATCCAGCATGAGGACGACCAGGCGCACTCCGAGGCGCTCGCGGCGATTGAGGGCTGGCGGGCGCGACGAGAGGCGCTGCTCGCGTCAGCGGAAGTCCCAGCGGTCCCCAACCTCGATCTGTCTTCTCGGCTGGAGACTGCGGGTAAGGCTTACGCGGTCGATGCCAGGTTGATCGACGCCACCGCCTTCAACGACAGGATTACTGAACTCGCAGCGGTGCAGAAGGAACTTCGCGCCAGCGCGCGACTGGCTGAGGTCGCGGAGGATGTCCGTGCCGAGCGTGACCGACGCCGCGAAGAGGACCTGCTCCAGGAAGCACGCCGTCAGACGGACACACGGGGCATCTCCCGCGCGTTGGGTGACTTGACCGCCTCGCACGTCACGGTCGTCGTTCAGGACTGCTTCTCTCGTGAGTCTCAGGACCTCCAGGTCGACACCGTGACTCTGCTCGGGCAAGGCGTCAGGCGTGGATCGGTCCTGCACAAGCCCGCGTTCGTGGGAGCGGCCATCAAGGCAGACCTACCCCGCGTGCTCTCGGAAGGGGAGCAGACGGCGCTCGGCCTCTCTGGTTACTTCGTGGAGGCGCATCTTGACGCATCCAAGTCGGCCATCGTGCTAGACGATCCCGTCACGAGCCTCGATCATCTGCGCCGCGATGTGGTCGCGGAGAGGTTGGCGCGGTTCGCCAAGGACCGCCAGGTGATCGTGTTTACCCATGACGTGGCGTTCGCGGCGAGCCTGAAGAAGCGCGCGGGCGCCAATGGGGTCGATTTCACCGAACGGACCATCGAGCGGCGGCTCGCAGATGGTCAACCAGGCATCGTTCAGCAAAAGCACCCTTGGACCATCAAGGACGCGGCCACGCGCATCCACGACCTGCGTGCTGACCTAGCCCGTATGACCAAGAAGGTGAATGCAGACGAGTGGACCCAGGACGAGTATGACGACGCGGTGAGCAAGTGGTCGGGGCGCCTCTCGCAGACCTGGGAGCGGATCATCAGTCAGGAGGTGGCGGACCTTCTGTTCGACAGATCGACCCTTCACGTCAGCGTCACCATGGTCAAGATTGCCGAGCAGATCACGAAGGACGACAACCGTGAACTTCAGGAGTCCTACAGTCGGTGCTCGGGGTGGACCCGACATGACCAAGATATGGCACTGAACTACGTTCCTCCCACGCTGGACGAACTCACAGCGGAACTCGACCGTGCGGAGGCGTGGCACAAGCGGGTGAAGGGGTACAGAAAGTAGGGCGCTCCCAGAGCCTCCCACTCCAACTCCGACCTCCTTCGCCCCCGCTGGGCAAGCATTCGGGGCAGCGTCCCTCGGCTGCGGCCTGAGGCGAGAGCCCGGTTCAACGAGCGCGAGGTCGACCTGCGCATACCCGGCTCCACGGCAAGGCTTCTCCGACGCCCGAAGGCAGCGAAGGCCGCGTACTGGGTGGTGCTCGCAGGAGTCAGCACACCGGAAGGGGCGCCAGTTTCTGGCGGGGTTTGTCGGCTCTTCCGATCTGAGGGTGTAGCAGTGGTGGTGTGACCGGGTCGAGGTAGGGGTCGAGGTCCCCTGATGATGGGGG
>NZ_PKIZ01000033.1 GCF_002847825.1 Kytococcus schroeteri
CCTCCGAGGGTCCGCCCTCGGCTTCCGCAACCTGACCCACTACGTCGCCCGATCCCTCCTCGAAGCCGGCGGCTTCAGACCACGACTACACCCTCAGATCGGATGAGCCGGTGAAGCTCGCACCAGGGCAGAGGGCCTCTCGGCACACGTATCTGCGCTTGGCCCACACCAGTCGCACCGGTCTGCCGAACGAGGGGGCGTCCACCAGGCGGACCTGATCGCGGCCGTGAGCGGTGGCCACCACCCCACAGTGCGGGCACCCGGCCGGCCCCGACGTGGACTCCACGTGCACCACCAGCCCAGCATCACCGTCATCCACCACCCCGGTGACGCTCATCGCCGGCAACCCCAGCCACGTCTGACAGGCACCACACGAGGCAGCAGGGCACGGGGAAGTAGGCTCAGGCACAGTCGAGGTCCTTGGCGATCCGAGGGGGTAGAAGTCCTCAGATCATGCCCGGGACCTCGACCCCTACCCCCAAGCACCCACGCTCAACTCCGAAGAGCCCACAATCTGGACGTTGTGAGCCAGGCCGACCACGTGATCGACGTGGGCCCCGGCGCCGGTCGCCAGGGCGGCGAGGTGGTCTTCACCGGCACCCCCGCGGAGCTCACGCTGGCCGACACCGCCACCGGCCGCGCGCTGAAGACCGCCACGGCCTGACGCGGTGACCGTGGCCAACGAGGCCCGGTCTCCCTGGTGGGGCCGGGCCTCGTCGGTCGATAGGGTCGCCGCTCAGCGGGGGATGTCCTCGTCGTGGGGCTGCACGACGTAACGGTCCCCGTCCTCGCTCACGTCCCACACGGTGACCGTCGCGACGGGGCCGTCGGCGGTGCTGACCTGCACCTGGTGGTTGCGGGCCATCTGCTCCCCGGTCAGCTCGCGGACCGTGAGCTCGGAGGCGGCGTCAGCGCCTCCAGCCTTCTCGCGCACGGCGTTCAACCAGTTGCTGGTCTTGGGCTCGAAGCCCTCCCCGGAGAACTCACAGACCGAGTCCACAGTGGCTTCGGGGCCGGTTTCCTTCAACAGGGCCGAGACCACCTCGGTGGGCGTCTCCCGCCCGCTCCCGCACGTGCCCTGGGAGCACCCCGTGATGGAGGCTGCTGTCAGGGCCGCGATCAGTGTAATGCGGATCAGACAGCGGTGGCGAACCATGTGCGTCCCGACTTACCCATGGCGGTGAAGGGCTTGTTGAGGGTGTCGGTGGTGTGGTACGAGAGCAGTGGGACCCCGTTATCGATCTTTGTGACCACCATGGTGTGGTTCATGTTGGCCGACCCACCTTCCTTGTACTGCAGGATGTCACCATTGCGCAGGTCATAGACGTTGGGGAGTCGCCCTGCCTGGCCAGACTTGTTGCGGGCAAAGCGGTAGAAGTTCTCTGCGCCTGCCCAAGTCCAACTTGCCTTGACCGCGAGGCCGCCAGAGTAGTACCATGTCGTGTCGTCTCTGTACCACCCGTTTCGGGTCCGCCACCCGCCTGCCTTAAGGGCTTGCGAGATGAAACTGGTGCAGTCGTTCGAGAACGGCTTGTAGGCGCTGTTCCTGGAGAGGGCGTGCCGGCGACCGTAGTCGCGCACGGTGGTGTTGTTGGCTACGTTCGAGTATCCGGTGTAGATGCCCGCCGCGGTGCCCCCGGTGGGACGCGTCGAGGATGAAGGAACCTGCATGGCCGGCGGCAGAGGGGGCAACTCGGTGTCGGACGGTTCTACTGACTCGTCGGTGTAGTCGATGCCGAGTGAATCTGCCATGGAAGCTACTGAGGGGTCCGTTCGGACGATCTCAGGGGAGACGGCAAAGAACGTACCTGCCGGAACGCCTTGCGTGGCCTCGTCGACGATAACGAAGGTTTCCATCTCCTCCCACGTCGTTCCAGTGTTCAGGGTGCGGACCGTGTGCAGCGTGACAAGGCGACCGCCCTCGAGCGCGGTGGTGGAGACGGCAGCCGACTGCGTCTTCACGACCAGGAGGCTACCGTCCTCCTGCATGGCGTCATACATGGCGTCGACCCTGTTCGCCTCGGCCCTTACGGACTGCGCATTGGTCTCGGCGTCGGCGGTAGAGTATGCGCCGATCGTCTGGATGCTCCCGTCGGCAACTTGGCTCTCGTTGATTTGCGTGACGAGGGTGGCCAACTCGGCGGCCCCCATTCCAGATGGCTGGGTCGGTGTGTCAGCGGTGGGTGCAGCAGCGGTGGGTGCGGCCAACGCTAAGGAGATCACGGTGATCGTGGACAGGGAACGCAACATGAAGCATCCTTTCGAAAAAGTTGCAGGCAACCTTAGGTTGCAGACAACATTGGGAACGGCGATCCCGGGAGGGTGACGTTCGCGAAGGATGCGCAGAAGTTACGTATGGGATGATCCCGAGAGCTTCAAGATACTTGGGGAGTGCGGGAGTGTCAAGGGGGGGTGTCACTATGGGATTCGCCAAGCGGCTGCGCCGGGTGATGCCGTCTCGGAGCATGGCGTGCGGGATATCGCGCCGACGTCGAGCCAGGCAGATCGGGGAGGCGTCGTGCGTCTTGCCCTGGGCGCGCTTTCGGCAGAAGTAGGCGCGGCTGGTGGGTTCGGACATGGCGGCGATGGCCGACAAGGAGGACGCGCGCTCGAGCTGCTTGTTGCCGTCAATGGGAGGGATCCTCGCCACGGCTCAATGTGTCTGATCTTCGGGTGATGGGCGCCAGTCGGGCGTGGGCCGCCGGATGTCCCGATGTGGCGAACGAGCCCCCCGACGTGGTGAGCCAGTCCGAAGGGTCCTCGTCGTGGACCAGTGAAAGCCACCGGGTTGGTGAGGTGGTGCACTGGCGCCTCGGTGTCGACATGGTGCATGCCGGCACTACGACCGGGCAGGCGCTGCAGGGGGCCGTCGGTGGTTGACGAACATGTGGAGGTCCGGCGGGCGCACGCGGGGGATCGGGTCAACCCTCGGGAACTTGGTGCTGCATCTCCTCCGAGCCCTCGAACAGCCCGAACGCCGCACCCGCCGGGGTGGTCAGGTGCGCCGAGCGACCGAACTCGAGTTCCATCACCTCACCCACCTGCCCGGCACCGAGTTCCCGCGCCCTCGCCAGCACCGGGTCGAGCTGCGGCACCAGCGTGTACTGCACCCACAGTGCCTCGGCGCCGGCCTCCAACGGCCCGATGCCGAAGATCCCGTCCTGACCCAGCTGCGCCACCGAGTAGGGCGCCATCTGTTGGTCGAAGGTGAACCCGAACAGCTCGCCGTAGAACGCCTCGGCGGCCGCCACGTCCGGGGTCAGCAGGTCCTGCCAGCAGGGGAAGCCCAGCTCGTCGACCGTGCCGTAGCCCAGCATCCCGTGGCTCTCGTAGAAGGCCACCAGAGCCCCGGCGGGGTCCACGATCGCCGAGAAGCGTCCATGGTCCGGCACCGTGGTGGGCGCGATCTCCTCGGTCGCCCCGAGCTCCAGGGCCTTCGCGTGCGTGACGTCGGCATCGTCGGTGGCCAGGAAGACCGCGGCCACGTCGACCCCGCACGGCAGTGCCGGGCCGATGCCGAGCACATGGCGCCCGTCGATCTGGGCCGTGGTGTATCCGCCCATCTCCGGGCCACCAGCGGGGATGTCCATGGCGATCAGTCCGGGCTCGACCTCCCGGGAGAACAGGGCACGGAAGAACGCGGCCGTGCCGTCGGGGTTGGTGGTCCAGAAGTCCCGCCAGATGGGCGTCCCGGCGCGTTGGGTGGTGGTGCGTGCGGTCATGGTGCAGGTCCCTTCAGAGGAATGTGAACGGTGTCCACATGTAGGATGTGTTCACCGTACACATCAAGGAGTCCCGTGCCAAGCCCCCCATCCGATCCCGGTGAGAACCCCGCCCCGCGCGGGGGCTACCACCACGGCGACCTGCGCGCCGCCCTCATCGAGCAGGCGGAGGCCGTGGCCCGGGAGAAGGGTCCGGAGGCACTGACGATGCGGGCGCTCACCCGCCAGGTGGGCGTGAGTGCGAACGCGGCCTACCGCCACTTCGCCGACCGCGCCGCCCTGGTGCAGGAGGTCACCTTCCGGGCCCAGGCGGCCGTGGCCCGCGCGATGGACGCCGCCCGGGCCGGCCTCCCCGCGCAGGCCGATGGGGCGGCTCACCTCACGGCCGTGGGGCGCACCTACATCGAGGCCGCACGGGCCGAGCCCGGGCTGTTCCGCACGGCCTTCACCGAGCCGGCGGACCTCGAGCTCTCCGCCGACCCCCGGGCCGCTGGCGATTCGGGCCTCACCCCCTTCCTGCACCTGTCCGATGCCCTCGACCGCATGGTCGCCGACGGCTCGCTGGCCGCTGAGCTGCGCGAGGGCGCAGAGGCGCCGTGCTGGTCGGCCGTGCACGGGTTCTCGATGCTGGTCGTCTCCGGCCCGCTGCGCAGCGCACCGGACGAGGTGGTCGACGCCCTGGCCGCCCGCACTGTGGCCACCGCCGTGCACGGCATCACCCAGGCGCCGTGAAACCCGCTTGACCGGCAGTGCCCCAGCGGCGAGCCTCCCCCCATGACCACCGCAGCGCCGAACCTCCCCGCCACCACCCCCGACCCGCCGGACACCCGACCCGACCAGGCCTTCCTCGCCGGCGACCGGGAGAACCTCGAGTGGTGGGTGGAGCTGTACCGACAGACCCTGCCGCTCAAGGTCGGCGGGCTCACCGGCGAGCAGCTCGCCCAGCGCGCGGTCCCCCCATCGACGCTGTCGTTGGCGGGCATCGTCCGCCACCTCACCGAGGTGGAGCTGTACTGGTGCGGTGAGGTCGTCGCGGGTGCGGAGGTGCCGGACGTCTACTCCACCCCCGCCTCACCGGACGGGGACTTCCTCGATGCCGGGGCCGCGACCGCCGTACAGGATGTCGCCGCCTTCTCCGATGCGGTGGACCGCGCCCGCGCCTGGTGTGCGGGGGTCACCGACCTCGACGCCCCGGTCGCCGGCACCCGCCACGGGGACCCGGTGAACCTGCGCTGGGTGTACGCGCATCTCATCGAGGAGTACGCCCGGCACCTGGGGCATGCGGACCTGCTGCGCGAGGTCGTCGACGGCCGCACCGGTTACTGAGCGGGCGCCGCCGCTACCCTCGCGACCATGACTGCGACGTCCGCCGACCAGCCGCCCATCGTCGTCACCGGGGTGGTGGTCCGCGACGGCGCCGGCCGCGTCCTCACCGTCCGCAAGCGCGGCACCGAGCGCTTCATGCTGCCCGGCGGCAAGCCCGAGGCGGGGGAGTCGCCGGCGCAGACCGGGGCGCGGGAGCTGGGTGAGGAGCTCGGGCTGCGGGTGGACCCCGCATCGATGCAGCTGCTCGGCGCCTTCTCCGGCCCGGCGGCCAATGAGCCGGGCCGCCTCCTGAAGAGCACCGTCTTCCACGCCCGTCCCGAGGGGGAGCCTCGGGCGGCCGCCGAGATCGACGAGCTGCGTTGGCTCCCGGTGGATGCCGGCGCGCTCGAAGCCGAGATCGCCCCCGAGCTCCTGGCCCCGCTGCTGGCCGACCACGTGCTGCCACTGCTGCGGGATTGACCGGCGAGAAGACTGTGGCGCGGGATCGCGCGACTCCGGCAGGCTGGACCCATGAGCGACGGGAGGGTGTGGTTCACCACGGCCATGCTGGCCGGGCTGGTCCACGCCGCCGCCAGCCTGTTCTGGACCCTCGGTGGTACGTGGCTGCTGGACACGGTGGGTGACTTCGCCGTCGAGATGCAGGAGGAGGGTGCCGCCTCGACCCGCGCGCTGCTGGGTGCCGTCACCCTCGCGAAGGCTGCCGGTGCCGTGGTGCCCTGGTGGGGACACCGCAGCCAGCCCGCCCCGCGGTGGATCCGGGTGGCCTCGTGGGCAGGCGCCGGGGTGCTGCTCCTCTGGGGCGGTGCCGGGATGCTGGGAGCCTGGGCGGGTCTGGCCGGTGGCGGCACGCTGCAGGACCCGGCGCTCGCGGGGCACGCGCTGCTGTGGGACCCGCTGTTCGTCCTCTGGGGTGCGGCGCTCGCGGCCGGCCTCCGCGCCACCCGCCCCGGCGATCTCGACACCTGATCACTGCGATGTGCGCGGATCCCCGGCGTGTCGCGTCAAAGTGGACACCTGACAACTGCGAGTTGCGGAGGGGGTGAGGGGGGACGGGGTCGGCCCCGGTGAGCGCCGGACCCCGCTAGCGTGCGGGGCATGGCCGAGAACCCGCAGGACACCGCCGTGCTCGAGGACGAGGTCATCGCCCGCCTGGAGGACCACGCCCCGCCGACGGGCACGGACATCGGCAGCCACGGCCTGGTGGTGGAGACCTTCGGTTCCGAGGAGGCCACCACTGCCACGGTGCTGGTGCACGGCGGCTTCTGGCGCCCCGGCATCGACCGCACCCACCTGCGGGCCGCCGCCCATGTGCTGGCCGACCACGGGTTCCGCGTGGCCCTGCCGGAGTACCGCCGTGAGCCGGGCAACCCGATGGGAAGCCTCGCCGACCTGCTGGCCGTGGACGAGCTGCTCACCGAGCAGGGCTGGTACGGGCAGGGGCCCGTGGCCGGCGTGTGGGTGGGCCACTCCGCCGGCGGCACCTTGGCGCTGCTGCGCGCGATGGAGCCCGGCCGGCCCGAGGTGGCGGCCGTCTCCCTGGCGGGCGTCACCGATCTCACGCGCGGCGCGCGCGAGGGCCTCGGTCACGGCGCCGTGACCGACTGGGTGGGCGCCGGGCCGGACGAGGCGCCCGAGGCCTACGACCACCTCGACCCGCGCCGCCGCTGGGCCGACGCCCAGCCGGTGGATGCCGTGCTCGTCCACGGCGCCGACGACGCCACCGTGCCCGTCGCCCACAGCGAGGACTTCGACGCCCCCAGCCACGTGCTGCCGGGCGCCCACCACGCGGACCTCATCGACCCCGACTCGCCGCACTGGCACCACGTGCACACGGCCTTCCTCGAGGCCTACTCCGCCCTCTGGCAGCGCACGATGCAGTGACCTCGGGGGCACCTTTGCCTCGGTCTGCCTCCAAGGGCGTTGGTGCGCAAGGATTTGACGGCCCCCCGGGGGGGGATACTCTGGCTCGTTCATTTCGATGAGTCGCTGAGGGGGGTTCAGATGCGTTCGGCCAAGGGTTTGCTGGCTCTTCGGAGTTGAGCGTGGGTCATGGGGTGAGTCCTCCGCCGATGAGGAGCATGCGGAGTCGGTAGTTGTGGCGGT
>NZ_PKIZ01000034.1:0-590 GCF_002847825.1 Kytococcus schroeteri
ACGGTTGCTTTACACTCGTAATCCGTCGCAACGTGGCCGCCACTGATTGTGTGGTGTGTTTGTTGTGTGCGTAGGTTGTTTGAGAACTCAATAGCGTGATGAACCAAGTTTAGATACTTTGTTGACCAACCTTTGTGTTGATTCTGATGCATTGTATGTCTTTATCACTTTTGTGACTTGTTTCAGTGCTCCACTGGCCCCTATGGATTGTGGGTTGGTGGTGGTTACGCCAGCGCATGCAAGTCGAACGGAAAGGCCCTTTGCTTGCAAGGGGTACTCGAGTGGCGAACGGGTGAGTAACACGTGGGTGATCTGCCTTGCACTTCGGGATAAGCCTGGGAAACTGGGTCTAATACCGGATAGGACCATGCTTTAGTGTGTGTGGTGGAAAGTTTTTCGGTGCAAGATGAGCCCGCGGCCTATCAGCTTGTTGGTGGGGTAATGGCCTACCAAGGCGACGACGGGTAGCCGGCCTGAGAGGGTGTACGGCCACATTGGGACTGAGACACGGCCCAGACTCCTACGGGAGGCAGCAGTGGGGAATATTGCACAATGGGCGCAAGCCTGATGCAGCGACGCCGCGTGGGGGA
>NZ_PKIZ01000034.1:796-869 GCF_002847825.1 Kytococcus schroeteri
GAATTCCTGGTGTAGCGGTGAAATGCGCAGATATCAGGAGGAACACCGATGGCGAAGGCAGGTCTCTGGGCAG
>NZ_PKIZ01000034.1:1388-1984 GCF_002847825.1 Kytococcus schroeteri
GTCGTGAGATGTTGGGTTAAGTCCCGCAACGAGCGCAACCCTTGTCTTGTGTTGCCAGCACGTTATGGTGGGGACTCGCGAGAGACTGCCGGGGTTAACTCGGAGGAAGGTGGGGATGACGTCAAATCATCATGCCCCTTATGTCCAGGGCTTCACACATGCTACAATGGTCGGTACAGTGGGTTGCGATACCGTGAGGTGGAGCTAATCCCTTAAAGCCGGTCTCAGTTCGGATTGGAGTCTGCAACTCGACTCCATGAAGTCGGAGTCGCTAGTAATCGCAGATCAGCAACGCTGCGGTGAATACGTTCCCGGGCCTTGTACACACCGCCCGTCACGTCATGAAAGTTGGTAACACCCGAAGCCAGTGGCCCAAACTTGTTAGGGAGCTGTCGAAGGTGGGATTGGCGATTGGGACGAAGTCGTAACAAGGTAGCCGTACCGGAAGGTGCGGCTGGATCACCTCCTTTCTAAGGAGTATTTATTTTTTGTTTTGTTTCTGGGTGAATAGGTAGCCGGTTCAGCCATGTGTTGTGGTTGTTGGGTGCTGTTGTGTTCAGGTCACATTTTTGTTGAGTGTGGGATGTTGTGTGTTG
>NZ_PKIZ01000034.1:2144-2313 GCF_002847825.1 Kytococcus schroeteri
GCTGATGAGTTTTCGTTGGTTTGTTGTGGGTGTTTAGTGTTGTTTGAGAACTGTATAGTGGACGCGAGTATCTTCTTTTTGTGATTTTTTGTTTGAAATCATTTTTGTTCACGCGCTGATTACATGAATGTTTTGTTTGTGTGGTTGGTGTGTGGGTGTCTTAGTATTT
>NZ_PKIZ01000034.1:2569-2637 GCF_002847825.1 Kytococcus schroeteri
TGGGGTTGTGTTGTGCGGTGCTGCCATGCCGTGCCCTGGTGTCATGTGTTAGCGGAAGTGGTTTGGAA
>NZ_PKIZ01000035.1 GCF_002847825.1 Kytococcus schroeteri
CCCCCATCATCAGGGGACCTCGACCCCTACCTCGACCCGGTCACACCACCACTGCTACACCCTCAGATCGGAAGAGCCAAAATACGAGTGTGCATGGGGTGAAGCAGATGCCGAAACCTGCCATGGGGATCGGCCTCCTGCGACGCGTTCAGTGGCTCGCCGGGCAACCGAATTTCCATCGATATGCAGTTCTTTGGCAGAACTTCCTGTGGTCGTTCGGCGGATTCATTCTCGAGCATCGCCGGCAGAAAGAATATGAACTGCTATCGGATATTTCGGGCGTGCCGGCAGTCGAGGTGGGTGAGGCCTTGAGTGCGTTTGATAGATTCTTCCCGCTGAGGCAAGGAACTTGGATCGGTGCAGTAGGGCATACGAGTGTGCATGGGGTGAAGCAGATGCCGAAACCTGCCATGGGGATCGGCCTCCTGCGACGCGTAACGGTTGATAACCTTTCCGGCGCGGACCTCGAGGGCAACTCTCGTGATTACACGGGGGATGACCTGATTAAGTTTGCAAAGGCTCTCTTGGCTGCTGTTTGAGGGGTAGGGCCAGCGGGATGGTTCAGTTTTTGGAATGTATTTATGTTGATTCGGAATTAATTACTCGCTCGGATTCTCCTCGCGATGTAGTCATTCTTCGGTTCCCCCATCTCGGTGGTGGTGCTCGCGCCCGGAGATGGGAGGTGGTGCTCTCCGTCCCTGCCCTCCGGCTGAGGCAAGGCGGTCCGTGAATAGTTCGCCTCGTGGGGCCGCTCGACGAGCGGTCTCGCTCGCTCCAAGTGCGTACTGGGCCGTGCGCGCCTCTATCTGGCCGGTGCCGAAGTGGTCGGTGTTCGCCATGTCGCGGGTGAATCCCTCCTTGGATGCCGCCGTCTCGGGGCTAACCTTGCGGTACATCAGGACCTCCGGGCTGTGCGGGTTCACTTCCACGCAGGCGAAGTTCCTGAGGCGTCGGAAGGCCACGTAGGACTTCAGCTGCTGAAGTCCCCTCGAAGTCGCGGTACCGCACCAGCTCGATGCTGCGGTTGATCTGCTGCACGGCGTACTCGTCGTACTTGGTGAACCCCGCCGCCACGCAGATGAGGCGCGGGTTGCTCCAGTCGATCGCCTCGGCCGCCTCGTGGCCCAGGGTGCGCTGCACCAGCATCGTGAAGTCACCGCGGTGGTCCATGAGCCAGTCCAGGTAGAACAGGCCCTGGTTGATGACGTTCTCGGTGGTGGCCCGCTTGTACTCGAAGATCACCGGGCTGTCGTTCTCGTCCAGGCCGATGGAGTCCATGCGCCCGCCATGCCGCACGCCGGTGGAGTACTCGCTGGCCACGAACCGGACGCCGAAGGGCGTCTCCATGTTGGTCTCGATGACGCGCTGCAGGGAGCGCTCCAGGGCCATGGACCGGCTGGGCAACTCGGTGACCGTGCCGCCGCCGATGCGGAACAGCTTCAGGTCGCTCATGCGGGGTCCTCCCATCGCTGGCGTTCAGGTTCCCACGTGCCCGTGGTGCGGGTGTCGTCGAGGACGGGGTTCAGGGAGGCGCCGACCGCGGTCAGGGAGGCGTCCAGCGAGTGCCGGTTCGCAGGGAGCTCCGCGAAGGCCGCGGCGTTGCGCGGGTACTCATCGGGCCACCGTGGTCCGGGGGACACCATGTGCGCCGGCAGGGTCAGCCGTCGGCGCTCGGCCTCGTGGGCCAGCATTCGCGCGAGCCGCGCGGCATCCACCTCCAGAGCGCTGGTGATCCGCGCCAGGTCGGCGAGGTCCCGCCATCGCGTGGAGGCGGAGTCGTTCTTGTGACGCTCGTACAGGCCGCACGCCTTGTCAGCCATGTGGTTCTCCAGGGGCACGAGCGGAACCTCCGGCAGGTTCGCCAGCGCCGGGTCGTCGATCACAGGGTGCAGGGCCCGGCGGTCCACCGGGCCCTCCACGTGGCGGCGCTGGGTGACGTCGATCGGGAAGGACTCGAAGTGCAGGCCACTGGACAGTGCCCTGGCGCGGATCTTGTGCGCGACGGTGCCGTAGCCGAACTCGTCCGTGTGGTCGTGTGTGGTGATGTCGAGCAGCTCGAGCGTGAACCCGTCGCCGATGTCGTGGGCAACTCGCAGGCGCAGGTCCGCCAGGAGTTCGGCCGGGGTGCGATCCGCCGGAGCGTGGGCGAGGTCGACGTCCTGCGGGAAGCGCCCGCCCTGCAGCCGCACGAGCAGGGCGTTGCCGCCCAGGAGGATCCATTCCCGGCTCTTCGGAGTTGAGCGTGGGTGCTTGGGGGTAGGGGTCGAGGTCCCGGGCATGATCTGAGGACTTCTACCCCCTC
>NZ_PKIZ01000036.1:0-337 GCF_002847825.1 Kytococcus schroeteri
AGGGGCGCTGCCGCCATCGGCAAGCCAACCCCTGGGTTGCGTCCCTTAGTGTGGTGTAACGCTTGCTGATGGTGGGTCCCGGAAAGTAGTGGGCGGCCACCGCCAGTTAGCCTTTCGACTCAACTACCACATCTCACCGAAAGGCCTATGACGATGACCGCTGCACCGTATTCTATCGACCCGACAACCTATCTGGATGATTTGCTGGCCCAAGCGTCTCCGGATTTGATGCGCCAGATGCTGCAAGGGTTTATCAACCAGATCCTCTCCGCCCAGGCTGACACCGTCTGCGGCGCCGAATACGGAGTTGTATCCACCGAGCGGGTCAACCACCGCA
>NZ_PKIZ01000036.1:850-1319 GCF_002847825.1 Kytococcus schroeteri
GACCCCGGCGGGTACGCCTTTTTATCGTGCGATGCGCTCACGATCAAAGTCCGTGAAGGCGGCCGGGTGGTCAAATGCTCAGTGCTGCTTGCCACCGGAGTCAACGCCGACGGGTATCGCGAAATGCTCGGCATGCACGTCGCCACCGCGGAATCCAACGCGTCGTGGAAAGGCTTCTTCCAGGACTTAAAAGCCCGCGGACTTACTGGGGTATTCCTTATCACCAGTGATGCCCACGAAGGCATCCAGCACGCCATTTCCGAAGTGCTGCCCAATGCGTCGTGGCAGCGGTGCCGCACCCATTTCGCGAAGAACCTCTACGAAAAGGTCCCGAAAACACAATGGCCGATGGTCTCTGCGATGTTCCAGACAATCTTCCAGCAACCTGACGCCACATCCACTTGGGCTCAAGCCCGCGAAGTTGTCGACCTACTGGAGCCGAAATTCCCTCACGTCGCGGCGTATTTGG
>NZ_PKIZ01000036.1:1676-1811 GCF_002847825.1 Kytococcus schroeteri
GCACCTCATGCACCACCCAGGAGAACATCGTGACGACCACCACCAGCTAACCGCCTAACCAAGCCCCGAACTTCATATCGAGCCGAAAGCACAAACGGCTACACCACTACACCGGACTTGACCCAGACCAATCAG
>NZ_PKIZ01000037.1 GCF_002847825.1 Kytococcus schroeteri
GAGGGGGTAGAAGTCCTCAGATCATGCCCGGGACCTCGACCCCTACCCCCAAGCACCCACGCTCAACTCCGAAGAGCCGGTTTGCTTCTTGCGCTGCTGATGACGTGTGCCGCGCCCGGTGCAGGGCTGGCTCTGCTGGGTGGGGTGGGGCGCCCTTCATGGCCGGAGGAACCCCGGAAGCCGTGATGAACGTCGAGGGCCGTGGGCGCATCGTTGTCAGTCGCCTCGATGGCATCTCCCAGCGAGATTGGGACCCTCGGGAGGATGTCGCTCTCCGGAGGGGTGGCCGTGAGATGGCCGCCGCGGTGGAGCGCCCGTTCGGCGAAATGCAGTTGTTCACGGCTCATCCCAATCGAGGGTGTAGTTGGGGTCTGAATCCGCCTGTCTCGAGCAGGCTTCTGGTGATGTAGTTGGTGAGGTTGCGGAAGCCCAGGGCGGAGCCGCGGAGGTGTTCGAGTCGGCCGTTCGTGGCTTCGGTGGGGCCGTTGCTGGTGCCGGGTCGGTCGAAGTAGGCCAGGACGTCCTCTGCCCGCTTGGACAGAGTGCGGCCGAGGGTGACGAGCTCGGTGAGCGCGGCGGGGACGCCGGAGGTCAGGCTGGTGATGAGGTTGCTCATGGCCTGTCGGCCTGCGGTGCGGTCGGGGTGTCGGTAGGCGGCGATCATGCGCTGGTAGATGCCCCAGGTGGCTTCGACCTGGACGTGGTCGTCGTCCCCGAAGAGGGCGGTGAGGCGTTGGGTCTGGCGGTCGGTGAGCAGGTCGGCGCCGGTGTGCAGGGTGCGTCGGGATCTGTAGAGCGGGTCGGTGTTGCGGCCGCGGTGGCCGTGCAGTTCTTGCTGGACCCGGCGCCGGCAGCGGTCGAGGGCGTCGCCGGCGAGGCGGACGACGTGGAAGGGATCCATGACGGCGACGGCCTGCGGGAGCTCTTCGGTGGTGGCGGTCTTGAAGCCGGTGAACCCGTCCATGGCGACGACTTCGAGGCCGTCGCGCCAGGCCTTGGGTCGGGCAGCGAGCCATGTCTTGAACACTTCCTTGGAGCGGCCCTCCACCATGGCCAGCAGCCGCGATGGCCCGGTCTTGTCGCGGACCGGGGTGAGGTCGATGACGACGGTGACGAACTTGTCGCCGCGGTGGGTGTGACGCCAGACGTGTTCGTCGACGCCGATCACCTTCACGTCATCGAATCGGGTCGGGTCGTCCAGCAGGAGCCGCTGGCCTTCGGCCAGCACAGCGGCGTTGGCTGTGTCCCAGGAGACGGCGAGAGCCTCGGCGAGGCGAGCAACGGTGAGGTGTTGGCAGACGAGTCCGACCAGCGCCCACCGCAGCGCGGTCCGGGACAGCTTCGCTCGGGGCTCGGCGGCACGGGTGGTGTCTTGCCGCCAGACGTGCCCGCAGCCGGTGCACTTGTAGCGGCGGACCGTGAGCAACAGCGTGGTCGGCCGCCACCCCAGCGGTTCGTGGGCCAGCTCCCTGGTGACGGTGTCCCGCGCCCTCCCCTCGCAGCCGCAGCGCCGGCACCAGCGCGCCGCATCGTCCTCTTCGACGCGGCACAGGAGCACCGCTCGGTCCGGCTCCACCTGCTGGCCCACGACCACGAGACCGAGCTCGTCGAGGCGGCAGAAAGTCGTCACATCAGGGGTCGCGAAGGTAGCGTCAGGCACGTCGAGGTCTTCCTGGATGGGCAGTGTGAGAACTTCCATCCTCGGAAGGCCTCGACCACTATCCGGGCACCGACGCGCCGCGCCCTCCCACCACGGCTGCTGCGTCGCCTACACCCTCATCTGGGAAGAGCC
>NZ_PKIZ01000038.1:0-196 GCF_002847825.1 Kytococcus schroeteri
TTTTGCACCCACGCGACATGTTCGGGTGTGACGGTGGCAAAGTCGGTGCCCTTTTTGTAGAACCTGCGCCTGATCTCGCCGTTGGTGTTCTCGTTGGTTGGTCTCTGCCACGGTGAGTGCGGTTCACAGAAAAACACCTGGCAGCCGTCTTTAATCTGGACTTGTGCTGTGACAGCCATTTCTGCGCCTTGGTCCC
>NZ_PKIZ01000038.1:1199-1407 GCF_002847825.1 Kytococcus schroeteri
ACCGATTCGGGGCCTACACCCACATCACGCGCGACCAGGCTAACTGCCTCGCCTGCCACCACGCGCTCAACAGCAGCATCCTTAACATCCTTCGGAGTCCAACGCGTCACAACTACCTCCCGGTCGAAGTGGCGCATTCACCCCTTGACAGCACGAAGGACACTGTGGAGATGATCGCCGCCGCCTTCCCCGAGCACCTACCGCTCGA
>NZ_PKIZ01000039.1:0-351 GCF_002847825.1 Kytococcus schroeteri
CGAATCCTAATTGAGGGTGTGTTGTAGTGGCGTGTCCTGGACCCGAAGCGGGGTGATCTACCCATGGCCAGTGTGAAGCAGCTGTAAGAGGCTGTGGAGGCGCGAACCCACTTAGGTTGAAAACTGAGGGGATGAGTTGTGGGTAGGGGTGAAAGGCCAATCAAACCCCGTGATAGCTGGTTCTCCCCGAAATGCATTTAGGTGCAGCGTCGTGTGTTTCTTGCCGGAGGTAGAGCTACTGGTTGGTTGAGCGGGACTATCATCTTAGCGACGTCAGCCAAACTCCGAATGCCGGTAAGTCAGAGCGCGGCAGTGAGACTGCGGGGGATAAGCTTCGTTAGTCGAGAGGGA
>NZ_PKIZ01000039.1:668-1348 GCF_002847825.1 Kytococcus schroeteri
GTTGAGTGTAAGTGCACAAGGGAGCTTGACTGTGAGACTGACAGGTCGAGCAGGTACGAAAGTAGGGACTAGTGATCCGGCACCGGCTTGTGGAAGCGGTGTCGCTCAACGGATAAAAGGTACCCCGGGGATAACAGGCTGATCTTCCCCAAGAGTCCATATCGACGGGATGGTTTGGCACCTCGATGTCGGCTCGTCGCATCCTGGGGCTGGAGTAGGTCCCAAGGGTTGGGCTGTTCGCCCATTAAAGCGGCACGCGAGCTGGGTTTAGAACGTCGTGAGACAGTTCGGTCTCTATCCGCCGTGCGCGTTGAAACTTGTAGAAGGCTGTCCCTAGTACGAGAGGACCGGGACGGACATACCTCTGGTGGGCCAGTTGTCACGCCCGTGGCATGGCTGGTTGGCTACGTATGGGAGGGATAACCGCTGAAAGCATCTAAGCGGGAAGCCTGTTCTGAGATGAGGTTTCTTTTGAGGTTCCCTATAGATTATGGGGTTGATAGGCCGGATCTGGAAGTCATGTGAGTGATGGAGGTGACCGGTACTAATTAGCCGATGTTCAACACATATTTTTGTGCTAAGGCTTGATTTCATTGCCGCAAATTTGAGTGTGTGCTCGCGTCTGTTATGCAGTGTCTGGAACGGCACTACACACCAGCTGAATCCTGGATTTGGTTTGG
>NZ_PKIZ01000004.1:0-6145 GCF_002847825.1 Kytococcus schroeteri
GTGTGGGTGATGTTGCCGTCGGGGTACTCGCCGCCGGTGTCGACGGTGGGGCCGTGCTGGTCGCCGTCGCCGAAGTGGTAGGTGACGTTCTTGAGCTCGGGGAGGATCTTCAGGTCGTGGCCGAGCATCTGTGATGGGGGGATGGTGCGGGTCTCGTTCGGCTCGTAGCCGGCCTTGGCGAAGGTGGTGGTGAAGTAGACGGGTTTGTTGACCAGGGGGTCAGTGCGGGGCGGGTCCCAGGTGGGGGCGGGTAGGGCGAACTTCGTGACCTTGAAGGCCTTGGCGATGCGCTTGTCGGCCACTTCCCCGGACCGGCCGGGGACGGCCTCGGGGTAACACGTGACACCGGTGAACGACCAGCCTTGGACGACCTCGTCGTCCTGGGTGCGCAGGATGCGTTCGGAGATGGTGACCAGGGGTCCGTCGCCGAGGTAGCCGTCGCAGCCGTGGCGTGAGAGGTTGCAGTCCGCGCCGTGCTCGTCGGGTCCGGGGCGGATGCCCGGGCAGGTGTGTTGGACGACGTATTCGTAGTACAAGGTCGGCGGCTTCCCGGGCGCAGGTGGGGTCGACTTCGGCGGTCGCTTGTCCGCCAACTCCTCGACCTCGTTCTTGAGCATTCCGATGACGACACCGTCTCCGTCCTCGTCACAAGTGACGACCGGGCCGCAGTCCGAACTGCCCATCAAGGCGAGCGCCATGACGGTGAGGAGGCTCATCGGGAGCCATCCTTGGTGAAGACGGGGTCCTCATTGGGATGGAGCTTCTCCACGGCCCAACCCCCCTCGTGTCGGAGGCGGAAGAGAAGCCCCATCTCGTCGATCTCTTCGAGGCGAGCGGTCACCTCGCCATCGGGCGTCGTGAACGTCGCCGGTAGCTGGTGGAAGCCGACGACCGCGTCATAGGTGCTCGGTCCCGTCGCAGTCACCTTTGCGCCAAGAATGTCGAAGACAGGCCCATCAGATGCTTCCTTCGTCCGAGAGGCCTCGACCAAGGCTTCGGACTGGTTCGCGCACGTCTTGCAGTCGTCGCCGGCGTACTTGTCGAGTACCCCCGCCTTGGGGTGCTGGTAGAGGTGGTTCAGCGTCTCGACGTACCAGCGGGCGAAGGCCTCGGCACCCTCGGCGGTGTTCTCCTTCGCCGCGGCCGGCATCACCGGCGGAGCCGGAGCCTCGCTGGAGCTCTTGCTCGGCCGGGGCGAGTGCGGGGGGCTAGACTCGTTCGAGGGTGAGGCATCAGCCGAGTCGGACTCGCTCGGTGTGGGAGACCCAGAGGACTCCTGCGCGTCCGGCGACGCCGAGGAACCCGAGGCACTCGGCGAGGTCACGGGCGCGGAGGTCTCCACCGCATCAGGCGTGGTCGACGATGAGCCACCCCCCTCCGCATCGGAGGAGCACGCCCCCACCAACAGGGCCCCGCACACGGCGAGCACGGCGGTCTTCACGGGCAACGAACCAGCGGGCATGAGGGGTCTCCCGGTGCGACGAAGGGCAACACCGGCACCTTGGCACAGCGCACCACCCCACCGGCAGGGTTTTCCACAGGATCCCGATAACGATTCCCCCAAGAACACCCGCCCCTGCCGAACGCCCCCCAGACATGAGTGCGCCCGGGCCGTGGTCACACACACCCACGGCCCGGGCGGCTTGTTTGTCGGGGAGTCCCCAAGGGGGGAGGGCCTCGACCCGACGGGAACCGGAGTCCCCACCCACGCAGCCGGTCGCACAACGCCTGCGTGGGAGTCCTTGTGCCTGGTCAGTCCGCCTTCTCGCCGGCGGTCACGTCCAGGTCCTTCTTCTGCCCGTCGCGCACGACGGTGAGCTTCGCGGTGTCGCCCACCGCCCGCTCGTGCATCTGGGCAATGAGCGCCCACATGCTGTCCACCGGCTCGCCGTCGATGGCGACGACGACGTCCTTGGCCTTCAACCCCGCCTTGGCGGCAGGCCCGTCCGGCTCCACCGAGGCGATGCCGGCGCCGTTGACGCGCGCGCCGTCCACCTCCACCGTGGTGTCGCCCACGCGCACGCCCAGCTGGGCGTGGGTCGCCTTGCCGTGCTCGATGAGCTCGGAGGTGACGTTCTTCATCTGCGTGGCGGTGATCGCGAAGCCGATGCCGATGTTGCCGGACGCCTGGGGGTTGGACCCCAGCGTGGCGATGGCGGAGTTGATGCCCACCAGCTCGCCCGACGAGTTTACCAGTGCCCCACCGGAGTTGCCCGGGTTGATGGCCGCGGAGGTCTGGACCGCGTTGGTCACCACCTGGGTCTCGGTGTCGCCGGCGCGCACCGGCCGGTCCAGGGCGCTGACGATGCCGGTGGTCACCGTGCCGGACAGGCCCAGCGGGTTGCCCACGGCCATCACCGGGTCGCCGACGCGCAGGCCGGTGTCGTCGCCCACGGTGATCGGCTTCAGGTCCTTGGGGGCGTCCTTCAGCTTGAGCACCGCGAGGTCGGTCTCGGCGTCCGTGCCCACCACCTCGGCGGGGTAGGCACGGTTGTCGCCGAGCGTGACGGTGATGTTCTGGGCGCCGTCGACCACGTGGTGGTTGGTCACCACGTGGCCCTGCTCGTCCAGGATCACGCCGGACCCGGACCCGCCCGAGGTGGCGCTCTGCACGGAGATGGCCACCACGCTGGGCGAGACCTTCTCGGCCACCCCCGACCAGTCCACGCCGTCGGCCGTCGCCGCAGGGGTCTTCCCGGCCGCGGCGGCGTCCCCCGCCGTGGCCTCCTGCTGCGTTCCCTCGTCGGCCTTCGGGCTCGGGTTGCTGGCCGGGGCGCCCTGCGCCACCTGGCGCTGGGTGCTCGTCGTGGTGTCGTCACCGCCGCCGATCACGCCGTTCTCGGCGAGGGTCCAGGTGCCGGCCGTCGCCAGGGCAGCGGAGAGCACCGCAACTGTGGGGACCTGCCACCACCCGCGACGCGGGGGGACGGCCTCCTGGGTCCGTGCCGTGTACTCGTCCATGTCTGCTCCTCTCGACGACCTGCAGTCCACCACCCGATGCTTGGGCCGCGCTGCACCGTCGCTGGGATTTCTCTGGGAGTCCCGGGCCTGGTCCCCGCGGTGGGGTCGGGCTCAGCCCAGGGCGGGCAGCCGCACCTCGAACGTCGCGCCGCCACCGGATGTTCCCAGCGCCCGCACCGACCCGCCGTGCTGCTCCACCGTGGTGGCCACGATGGCCAGCCCCAGCCCGGACCCGCCGCCCGCACCGCGCTGGCGGGAGGGGTCGGAGCGGTAGAAGCGCTCGAACACGCGCTCGCGCTCCTCCTCGGGGATGCCGGGGCCGTGGTCCACCACGCGCAGCACCACCTCGTCGCGGTCGCGGCCCACCTGCACCTCGATGGGGCCGTCGGTGGTGTGCCGCACGGCGTTGGCCACGAGGTTGGTCACCACCTGGCGCAGGGCCGGCTCCCGGCCGGCCACCGGGGTGGCGCCCAGTGGCTGGCCTGCCAGGCCCTGGACGCGCAGGGTGCGCTCCGGCGCCCAGGCGCGGGTGTCGGCCACGGCGTCGCCGGCCAGCACGGTGAGGTCCACCTCGGTGGTCTCGGCGTCGTCGGTGCCGGGGGAGGCCGCGAGGCGGTGCTGCTCGTCGGCGTCCAGGCGCGCCAGCGTCATGAGGTCCTCCACGAGCACTCCCATGCGGGTGGCCTCGTCCTCGATGCGGCGCATGGCCGCCGTGGTGTCCTCGCGCCCGGTGATGGCGCCCGACCGGTACAGCTCGGCGTACCCGCGGATGGCCGCCATCGGCGTGCGCAGCTCGTGGGACGCGTCGGCCACGAAGCGCCGCATCTTCTGCTCCGAGGCGTCGCGGAGCTGGAAGGACCGCTCCACGTGAGCCAGCATCAGGTTGAGGCTGGTGGCCAGCGAGCCCACCTCGTCGCGGGTGCCCGGGTGCGGCACGCGGCGCGAGAGGTTGCCCTCGGCGATGCCGGCCGCGGTGTCCTCGATCTGCGTGAGCGGCCGGAACGCCCGGTTCATGAGCGGCCAGCCCACCAGGGCGCTGGCCACCAGGGCGAGCAGTCCCACGCTGAGGGTGAAGATCTGCAGGTTCCGTACGGCCTCGTCGATCTCACGTAGGGGCCGGGCCACGGCGTAGGTGGCCACGTGGTTGGCGTCCACGCCGGCCACCACGCGCCAGCGGTCGCCGTTGCCGTCGGTCACCGTGAACGGCCGGCCGCTGCGCACCCGCTCGTCCTCGGGGGAGAGGTAGTCCACCCGCGGGGTCGAGCCCGTGCTCTGCGGTGCGGTGACGCTGATGGGCTGGTGGCCGTTCACCGGCATGAACTGGATCCAGTAGTTGTTGGGCGGCCGGAAGCCGGTGGACCCCGCGGTGGTGAAGCTGTCGAAGGCCGACTGCGCCACCGGGGCCGCGGCCCGCTGCAGCTGGTCGTCCACCTGCCGCACCAGGAACTGCTGCATGAGCACCGCCAGGGCGATGGCGGTGGCCGTGAGCGCCCCGGCGATGAGCACCATCGCCACGGTGAGCAGGCGCACCCGCAGCGGCCAGTGGCCGGGTGCCCACCAGCGGCCGCGGCGGGTGCGCCGGGCCCGGGTGCCGGAGGTGGCGGGGGTCACGCGACCGACTGGGGCGGCATCCGCAGCACGTAGCCCACTCCGCGCTTGGTGTGGATGAGGGGCGGCAGGCCCTCGGTGTCGATCTTGCGGCGCAGGTAGGAGATGTAGCTCTCCACGATGCCCATCTCGCCGCGGAAGTCGTAGTCCCACACGTGGTCGAGGATCTGCGCCTTGGAGAGCACCCGGTTGGGGTTCTGCAGCAGGTAGCGCAGCAGGTTGAACTCGGTGGGGGAGACCTCGATGACCCGGCCGGCGCGCACCACCTCGTAGGTGTCCTCGTTGAGGGAGAGGTCCTCGAAGGTGAGCACGCGGTCGTCCTGGGGGTCGTCCTCGGCGCGGCTGCGGCGCAGGATGGCGCGGATGCGGGCCACCACCTCCTCGAGGCTGAAGGGCTTGGTGACGTAGTCGTCGCCGCCGACGGTGAGGCCCTTGACCTTGTCGTCCACGGAGTCGCGCGCGGTGAGGAAGAGCACCGGCATGTGCTGGTCGCGCTCCCGGAGGCGGCGCGTGATGGTGAAGCCGTCCACGTCGGGGAGCATCACGTCGAGCACGAGCAGGTCGGGCTCCACCTCGGCGGCCAGCTGCAGCGCCGTGCTGCCCTGCGCGGCGGTGTGCACCTCGAACCCGGCGAAGCGCAGGCTCGTGGCCAGCAGCTCGCGGATGTTGGGCTCGTCCTCGACGACGAGCAGGGTGGCGTCAGCGGTGGTGTCCATGCTCCCAGCGTCGCGGAGTCGGCTGGGAGTTGGCTGGAGGCTCGCTGGGCGGTCGGCGAGGGGGTGCAGGTGGCACCATGTGCGCATCGTGAGCACTCCCACCGCGCCCTCGGGCGCCCCCGCGTCCCCGTCCGCCGACCTCCCCGCCCGGGCCCTGTGGGTCCCGGCGGTGCTCGTCGCCCTCGTGGCCACCGCCACCCTGCTGGTCAAGGGCGGCTGGCCCATCGACCTGGAGGTCTACCGGTGGGGCGGGCAGCTCGTGGCCGACGGGGACCCGCTCTACGTGGCCCGTGACGGACTGCCCTTCACCTACCCGCCCTTCGCGGCGCTCGTGTTCGTGCCGCTGGCGCTCGTGCCGCGGGCGGTGGCGGTCGCCGTGCTGACCCTCGCGTCCGCGCTGGGCCTCGTGGTGGCGCTGCGGCGGGCCCTGGAGGGGCGGCGCGAGGGCAGCATGACCCTCCTCGGACGCCGACTGGCGCCCACCTGGCCGGTGCTGGGGGCCCTGGGCGTGGCGGCCGTGGTCTGCGAGCCGGTCTGGCAGACCTTCTCCTTCGGCCAGGTCAACCTGCTGCTGGCCGGGCTGCTGGCCGCCGACCTGCTGCGCCGCGGCGACCGCCCCTGGCGCGGGGTGTGGCTGGGCGTGGCTGCCGGCATCAAGCTCACCCCGGTCTTCCTCGTGGCCTGGCTGGTGCTCACCCGCCAGTGGCGGGCCGCCGGCGTGGCCCTGGCCTCGATGCTGGCGACGGTGGGCCTGGGCTTCCTCCTGCTGCCCTCGGACTCCCGCGCCTTCTGGAGCGAGGTCCTGCCCGAGACCGGCCGCATCGGCGCCCCCAGCTACGTGGCCAACCAGTCGGTCAAGG
>NZ_PKIZ01000004.1:6235-7175 GCF_002847825.1 Kytococcus schroeteri
AGGCGCCCGCCCTGGACCCGGCCTGGTTCGCCCTCGCCAGCGTGGTGGGGCTCGTGCTCGTGCTCGCCGCCGCCCGGCTGGCGGCCCTGGGCGACCGGGCGGCCGGGCTGTGGGTCGCGGCGCTCGGCATGCTCATGGCCTCGCCGGTCAGCTGGTCGCACCACTGGGTCTGGCTGGCGCCGCTGGCGCTGGCTGTACTGTGCTCCGAGGCCCGCCGGGACGTGCCGCGCCCCGCGCGCTGGGCCGTCGCGGCGATGCTGGGATCGGCACTGCTGCAGGTGATCTGGTGGGTCCCTTCCCGAGACGGTCGCGAACTGGAGTGGAACGCATGGCAGGTGCTGCTGGGGAACGCGTACGTCTGGTGCGCGCTGCTGATGACGGTGGCGCTGGTGCCGCTGGCGGTGGCGCAGGTGCGCGCGCTGCTGGCCGGACGCGGGGGCGTGGGGTCCGCCGCGTGAGCCGCGCCGACGGCCGCCCCACTGCGCCGCTGGACCGCCCGGCCACCTCCCCGTGGGTGTGGTTCCCCGGCTTCGTGCTGGTCACCGCCGCCGTGCTGTACATGCTGCGCATGCGCGACGTCCCGCCGCTGGACCTGCGCGTCTACTCCAGCGGCGTGCGGGCCCTGCTCGACGGCCAGCCGGTGTACGACCTCACCTACACCGGCTCGATGCTGACCTTCACCTACCCGCCGTTCGCGCTGCTGGCCTTCCTGCCCATGGCCTGGGTGGGGGACTGGATGGGGTCGGCGCTCACCCTCGTGGCCTCCGTGGCCGCCGTCGGCTACCTGCTCCACACCGCCCTGGGGCGCACCCGGGTGGGCGCGGTGGTGGCCACCGTGCTCTTCCTGGCCGCCATGGCCGCCGAGCCGGTCTGGCTCACCATGCACTTCGGACAGGTCAACCTCGTGCTGGCCGCCCTGGTGACCGCTGACCTCCTCGGC
>NZ_PKIZ01000004.1:7505-128610 GCF_002847825.1 Kytococcus schroeteri
TCCGCCATGGGCTTCTTCAGCCGCCTCTACGGTCCCGGCACGGATGCCGCCAGCCTGGCCTGGCTGCTCGTGGGCGGTGTGGTGTCCGTGGCCATCGTGGCCGTGGGCGCCTGGCTGGTGCTGCGCGGCGAGCGGGTGCTCGGTTTCTTCACCGCCGCGCTGGCCGTGGTGGTGGCCTCCCCGGTGGCGTGGACGCACCACTGGGTGTGGGCGGTGCCGCTGGCCGTCGCGCTGTGGGAGTCCGCGCCCCGCGTGGCCCCGATGATGCGCCTGGCGCCCGGGCACCTGCGCGCGCTCGCCGGGCTGGTGGCCCTGGTGCTGGTGGCCGACGCCCACTGGTGGGCGCCGGGCCGCGAGATGAAGGAGCTCCACTGGAACCCGCTGCAGATGGTCGTGGGCAACGACTACCTGCTGGCCTTCCTCGTGCTGCTGCTCGTGCTGGGGGCCGGCGTGGTGCGCGGTGGGGCGCTGGCGCCCTGGCGCGAGGGTGCTGCCAGCCGCGACTCCCGCGCTCAGGCCTCCGGCGAGGCGAGCTCGGCGGGCACCTCCTCGGCATCGAGGATGCGGTAGGCGTACCCCTGCTCGGCGAGGAAGCGCTGGCGGTGCGCGGCGAACTCGGCGTCCACCGTGTCGCGCGTGACCACCGTGTAGAAGTGCGCGGTGCGCCCGTCGCTCTTGGGGCGCAGCACGCGACCCAGCCGCTGGGCCTCCTCCTGGCGTGACCCGAAGGTGCCGGAGACCTGCACGGCCACCGACGCCTCGGGCAGGTCGATGGAGAAGTTGGCCACCTTGCTCACCACCAGACGGGTGATCTCCCCGGTGCGGAAGGCCTCGAACAGCCGGCCACGCTCCTTCTGCGGGGTCTCGCCGGTGATGATGTCGCAGTCCAGCCGGTTGGCGATCTCCTCGAGCTGCTCCAGGTACTGGCCGATGACGAGCAGCTGGTCCCCGGCGTGGTGCTCCACGATGCGCTCGAGCACCGGCAGCTTGGCCGCGGCGCAGGCGGCCAGGCGGTAGCGGGTGTCCGGCTCGGCGGTGGCGTAGGCGATGCGGTCGGACTCGGGCAGGGTGACGCGCACCTCCACGCAGTCCGCCGGGGCGATCCAGCCCTGGGCCTCGATGTCCTTCCACGGCGCGTTGTACCGCTGCGGGCCGATGAGGCTGAACACCTCGTCCTCGCGGCCGTCCTCGCGGACCAGGGTGGCCGTCAGACCCAGCCGGCGGCGGGCCTGCAGGTCGGCCGTCATCCGGAAGATCGGGGCCGGCAGCAGGTGCACCTCGTCGTAGACCACCAGGCCCCAGTCGCGGGCGTCGAGCAGGTCCAGGTGCGTGTACACGCCCTTCCGGCGGGTGGTGAGCACCTGGTAGGTGGCGATGGTGACCGGCCGCACCTCCTTGACCGCGCCGGAGTACTCGCCGATCTCGTCCTCGGTGAGGGTGGTGCGGCGCAGCAGCTCGGCCTTCCACTGCCGGGCCGACTGGGTGTTGGTCACGAGGATCAGCGTGGTGGTCTGCTGGCGGGCCATCGCCCCGGCGCCCACCAGGGTCTTGCCGGCGCCGCAGGGCAGCACCACCACGCCGGAGCCGCCGTCGGCGAACCCGTCCACGGCGTGCTGCTGGTAGGGGCGCAGCTCCCAGTCGCCCTCCAGCGCGATGGGGTGGGCCTCGCCGTCGACGTAGCCGGCCTGGTCGTCGGCGGGCCAGCCGGCCTTGATGAGCTCGCTCTTGAGCGCGCCGCGCTCGGAGGGGTGCACGGCGATCGTGTCGTCGTCCACGCGGGCACCCAGCATCGGGGCGATCTTCTTCTGGCGGGAGACCTCGGTGAGCACCGCGCGGTCGGTGGAGTGCAGCACCAACCCGGCGGTGGGGTGCTGCTCCAGGGTGAGGCGGCCGTAGCGGTCCATCGTCTCGGCGATGTCCACCAGCAGCGGCTGCGGCACCGGGAAGCGGCTGTGGCTCACCAGGGCGTGCACGACCGTCTCGGCGTCCAGTCCCGCGGCGCGCGCGTTCCACAGGGCCAGCGGGGTGATGCGGTAGGTGTGCACGTGCTCCGGCGCGCGCTCCAGCTCGGCGAACGGCGCGATGGCGCGGCGGGCGGCCTCGTAGCCGTCGTGGTCTACCTCGAGGAGCACGGACTTGTCGCTCTGGACGATGAGGGGACCGGTCATGGGGGCGACAACGCGGCGGCCGGTCGCGCTGTTCCGTGGCAGCGGGTCTGCGTGGGGTGTGGGGCGTCGGGGGTGGGCCCCGGCGCGCGGCCCGGCGCACGGGAAGGCTCACCCGGCACGGGAAAGGTACTGACGGCACGGGACGTTTCGCGTGCGGGCACCACCCTTCCCGTGCCGTGTGGGGTTGCGCGCGCGGAGCCGTGGAGCCGCGGCCCGGCCCGGGGCACGCCCTCTCCCGCCCGGCCCGCCCGGTGGCACACCGCACGCGGTGCGAGGATGGGGTGACCCACGTCACCGTCCCCGAGGAGCCCCCGTGCGCACCGCCCAGATCGAGACCGCCCGCGACCTCACCCCGGACCTGGGAGCCGTCGGCGGCATGCCTGAGTCGGTCACCATCTACGAGGTCGGCCCGCGCGACGGGCTGCAGAACGAGAAGGGCGTGATCCCCACCGAGACCAAGGCCGAGTTCGTGCGCCGCCTGGTGGACGCCGGTCTGGACACCGTGGAGACGACGAGCTTCGTCCCGCAGAAGTGGGTGCCTCAGCTGGGTGACGCCGAGGAGCTCATCGGACAGCTCGGTGACCTGGCGAAGGGGCCGAAGCGGCCGGTCCTCGTGCCCAACATGAAGGGCTTGGAGCGCGCGCAGGCCCTGGGGCTCTCCAGCATCGCGGTGTTCGGCTCGGCCACCGAGGCCTTCGCGCAGAAGAACCTCAACCGGGGGCGCGAGGAGCAGTTCGAGATGTTCGCCCCGGTGGTGGAGCAGGCGCGCGCCGAGGGCATGTGGGTGCGCGCGTACGTCTCCATGTGCTTCGGCGACCCGTGGGAGGGTTCGGTGCCGGTGGAGCAGGTGGTGGACACCTGCCAGCGCCTCATGGACCTGGGCTGCGACCAGCTGAGCCTGGGCGACACCATCGGCGTGGGTACGTACGCGCACGTGCACCACCTGCTGGACGGTCTGGAGGCCGTGGGCCTGGGCACCGACCGCATCGGCGTGCACTTCCACGACACCTACGGTCAGGCCCTCTCGAACACGATGGCGGCCCTCTCCCGCGGGGTGCGCGTGGTGGACGCCTCCGCCGGTGGCCTGGGCGGCTGCCCGTACGCCAAGTCGGCCACCGGCAACCTCGCCACCGAGGACCTCGTGTGGGCCCTGGAGGGCATGGGCATCGAGCACGGCGTGGACCTGGAGAAGCTCGTGGCCACCAGCACGTGGATGGCCGAGCAGCTGGGCAAGCCCTCGGCCAGCCGGGTGGTCAAGGCGCTCGCCGGCTGACCGGGCCCCACCCCGCAGACGCAGATCCCCGCCTGCGGTCCAGAGATCCGCCCTCAGGGGCGTACCTCCGGACCGCAGGCGGGGATCCGTGGTTCAGGCGTGCGTCGATGCGGGGGCGACCGTCAGGCGGTGACCTTCCGGTCGTCGTGCTCGCCCAGCACCAGCGCGCGCATCTCGGTCTCGGAGACCTGCGCCACGGCCGTGCGGCGGCTCACCCAGAAGGCCAGGCCCAGGGCCACCCACACCACCAGCGCGATGAGGGAGGGCATCTTGAGCGCGGCCGGCGAGCCCGGCACGAGCAGCAGGCCGAGGAAGACCACGCCCGCCACGGCGCCCAGCAGCGCCATCACCTTGTTGCGGGTGGAGCGGCTGCCCTCCGGCTCGCCGGGCACCGCCGGGCTGCCGGACCAACGGAGCATCTTGTACGCCGCCGCGCAGGTGTACGTGTAGGCGATGGTGACGCCGATGGAGCTCATGTCCACGATCCACGTGAGGGCCTGGCGGCCGAACCACGGGGAGAGCAGGCAGATGCCCATGACGAAGTACACGGCGAACGCCGGGGTGTGGTGGGCGTTGAGCCCGGCGAAGCGCTCCGGGATGATCCGCGAGCGGCCCATGGCGAACAGCAGACGGCTCGAGGCCACGTAGAAGCCGTTGAGGCCGGTGGCCACCCCCATGGCCACGGAGACGCCGAGCACGAGCAGGCCCACGGTGCCGAACAGGGCGCTGATGCCGTCGGCCGTGCCCCAGATGGGCTCCTCCGCCACGAGTTGCTCCCACGGCTGAGTGGCCGCGGTGGCCACCACCATCGCGATGTAGATGGCCGCCGCGGCCACGATGGCGAAGACGATGAGGCCGAAGGCCTTGGCCGGCGGGAAGTCGAACTCCTCGGCGGCCTGGGGCACGTTGTCGAAGCCGACGAAGGCCCACGGCGCGATGGCGACGATCGCCAGGATCGCCGGCAGCGGCCCCACACCCGAGGGGACGCCGGGGGAGACGTTGGACCAGGTGCCGTCCGGGTGCAGCAGCACGCCGGCGAGAATGAGGGCCACGCCCACGAGCATCGCCATCACCATGAGGAACTGCGCGCGTCCCGACAGGGCGGTGCCGCGGGTGTTGAGCCAGGCGAAGGCCGCAAGCGCCAGCGAGGCGACGACCACCTCGCCGAGGTAGACCTGCCACCCGGCCACCTCCCACAGCGGCACCCACTCCACCAGCCACGGCACGAGGCGGCGGAAGAGCAGGGCCACGGCCGAGGCGTTGAGCGCCACGATGGCTGCGTAGCCGAGGGTGAGGAACCAGCCGCACACGAAGGCGTGGTTGCGCCCGAAGGCCTGGAAGGCGTAGGCGAACTCACCGCCGGACACCGGGAAGGTGCGGATGAGGATGCCGTAGCTCACGGCGATGAGGCACATGAGCGCCGCACCGACGGCCAGGCCGATGGCGGCGCCCAGCGGGCCGGAGGTGGCCAGCCAGTCGGTGGGGAGCACGAAGGCGCCCCACCCGATGGCCGAACCGAGTGCGATGGCCCACACCCAGTGGGGTTTGAGGGTCGATTCCAGGCTGTCGCGGTCGGCCAGCACCTCGGCGTGCGTGGCCCCGCTGTCGCGGTTGTCCATGAGTTCTCCGATGAGATGTGAGGGGACTCGTCACGCGGAATTCCACAGCTGTGACGACGGTCCATCATGCCGTGGGGAGGGTGCCGGGGTGCGATGCCGAGCCCCGCGCGCCGCCCGGAGGCCCGGCGGTGGGTGGTGCCGGTCACCGGCAGTGGGATGGACGCACTTGACAGGTCATGTTAGTTACCGTCACTGTGCCCGTGGCACGCGTCCCCGTGCCTCCAGGTTCCCCATGCTCCCTCACCTCCCTCAAGGACATCGCATGCTCACGACCACCCGTTCCCCGCGTGCCGCGGGCGCCGTCTCCGCCACTGCACTCGGCCTCGGCGCCGCAGCCGTGGCCGCGTCGGCCTCCACCGCGCACGCCGCCCCCACCACCTCCTACCTCGCCGCCGGCGACGCCGTCTCCGTCCACGTCGCCCCGGAGCCCGGTTCCGCCACGGTCGACACCCTCCTCTCGGGCCAGGCCGTGCAGGGCACCCCGCTCGACAACGGCTGGGTGCAGGTCGAGGGCGGGTACGTCCGCGCCGCCTCGCTCGTGGTCGACGAGGGCGCCGCCGCCACGGACCCGACCCAGCCCCCCGCCGCGGGTTCCGCCGCCCCCGCCGAGGGCGAGCAGGCCTTCGAGGTGACCACCTGGCTCAACGTGCGCGAGCAGCCCACCGTGGCCTCCGGCATCCGCAAGGTCTACGCCCCCGGCCAGCAGGTCACCGGCACCCCGCTGGGCAACGGCTGGGTGCAGACCGCCGACGGCTTCGTGCACGGCGCCTACCTGCGGGCCACGCAGCCGGCGGACCCCGCCACCCAGCAGACCTACCGCCTCGACCGCTCGGCCAACCTCCGCTCGGGCCCCGGCCTGCGCTTCGGGGTCGTGGGCAAGGTCCCGGCCGGCACCGTGACCGCCGGCGAGCGCGTGGGTGCCTGGATCAAGACCGACCGCGGCTACTTTTGGGGCCCCTTCGCCACCCTGGTCACCGACACCCCGGTGGACCCGCCGGTCGACCCGCCCGTGGACCCTCCGGTGGACCCGGTGGACCCGGGCGAGCAGGTCGTCAAGTACATCGACCCCGCGGGCGGTGCCCAGTTCACCCGGGTGTACACCGCGCCCGGCAGCGGGTACGCGGGCAGCGTGCCGGAGGGCGGCATCCTCCGCGGCTCCTACACCCCTGACGGCCAGTGGTTCCAGGCCGGCCCCACGAGCTTCGTCCCGGCCTCCGAGCTCACCGACGTCCACTACTCCTACACCGGCACCAACGGTCGCCTGGACCCGAGCACGCTGTGCGCCAACCCCCTCCCGGGCAAGGAGCACATGCTCATCCAGTGCGGCGCCGTGCAGCCTCTGGCCGAGCTCAACAAGGAGTACAAGAACACCTTCGGCCACGACATCGGCATCGGTGAGTGCTACCGCACCTACGAGACCCAGGTGCTGTACAAGATCCGCCGCGGCTTCTGGGCGGCCATCCCCGGCACCTCGCAGCACGGCTGGGCCGCGGCCTGCGACATCGCCGAGGGCGAGGCGCAGATCGGCTTCGGCACCCCCAAGTACAAGTGGCTCGACGCCAACGCGCCGCGCTTCGGCTGGGTGAACCCCTCCTGGGCCCGCGAGGGCGCGTACAAGCCGGAGTACTGGCACTGGGAGTTCGCCGCCCTCACCAAGTACTGAGCAGCCCCTGCTCGATGACGGAGCCCCGCACCGCTGACCTGGTCACCGCGGTGCGGGGCTCCGCCGTCTCCGGGGCCCGAGGGTCCGCCGCGGACGTGACCGGTGGCACAGTGTGCCCATGACTGCCAACCTCGGACTCTCCCTGGACCACCGCGACCCGTCGGTGCGCCCCCAGGACGACCTCTTCCTGCACGCCAACGGCACCTGGCGTGCCACCACGCAGATCCCCGACGACCGCTCCAGCTACGGCACCTTCCACATGCTGCGGGAGAAGTCCGAGGCGGACGTGCGGGCCCTCATCGAGGCCGCCGCGGAGCGGGCCGGGCAGGACGCGCAGGACGCCGACGCGGCCACCGTGGGGGCGCTCTACGCCTCGTTCATGGACACCGACGCCGTGGAGGCCGCCGGGGTGGCCGCGCTGGGGCCGGACCTGGCCGTGGTGCGCGAGGTGACCGACGCCCGCAGCCTGGCCGTGGCCCTGGGCCGCCTGCAGGCCGTGGGCGTGGCCGGCCTGGTGGTGCCCTTCGTGGACAACGACAACGAGTTCCCCGACCGCTACTCGGTCTACCTGGAGCAGCACGGCATCGGCCTGCCGGACGAGGCGTACTACCGCGAGGAGCAGCACGCGCAGGTGCTGGCCGCCTACCGCGAGCACGTGGGGCGCCAGTCGCTGGCCAGCGGGCTCGTGGCCGACGAGGAGGACGCCGCCGGGTTCGCGCAGCGCGTGGTGGACCTGGAGCGGCGCATCGCCGCCCTGCACTGGGACACCGTGGCCACGCGCGACGCCGTGAAGTCGTTCACGCCGTGGACCCGCGAGGAGCTGCTCGCCGCCACGGACGGCCTGCGCCTGGACGCGTGGGCCGAGGCGCTGGGCCTGCCCGAGGCGGGGCTGGAGCGCGTCATCGCCCGCCAGCACACCTTCCTGTCCGGGCTGCCGGCGCTCGTGGAGGGTCCCGAGGCGGCCGACGCCGCGACCTGGCGCGACTGGCTGGCGTGGCGCGTGGTGAGCTCGCGCGCGCCCTACGGGCCGGCCGCGGTGGTGGAGGAGAACTTCGACTTCTTCGGCCGCACCCTCACCGGTGCCCCGCAGATGCGCGACCGCTGGAAGCGCGGCGTGGCCTTCGTGGAGGGTGCCGCCGGCGAGCTCGTGGGCAAGCTGTACGTGGCCGAGCACTTCCCGCCGGAGCACAAGCAGGCCATGGAGCAGCTCGTGGCCCACCTCGTGGAGGCCTACCGCCGCCGCTTCGCCGAGGTGGAGTGGATGGGCGACGCCACCCGGGAGCGCGCGCTGGAGAAGCTCGAGGCCTTCCGCCCCAAGATCGGCTACCCGGAGAGGTGGAAGGACTACTCGGACCTGCACGCCGACGCCGGTGACCTCATGGGCAACGTGCGTCGGGCCGCGCAGTCCGAGACCCGGCGCGAGCTGCGCAAGATCGGTCAGCCGGTGGACCGCGACGAGTGGTTCATGCCGCCGCAGACCGTGAACGCCTACTACAACCCCGGCCTCAACGAGATCGTCTTCCCCGCGGCCATCCTGCAGCCGCCTTTTTTCGACGCCACCGCCGACGACGCGGCCAACTACGGCGGCATCGGTGGCGTCATCGGGCACGAGATCGGCCACGGGTTCGACGACCAGGGCTCCCGCTACGCGGCCTCCGGGGCGTTGGAGGACTGGTGGACCGAGGAGGACCGGGCGCGTTTCGACGCGCTGGCCCAGCAGCTCATCGCCCAGTTCGACGCCCTCGAGCCGGTGGACGCCCCGGGCACGCACGTGAACGGTGGCCTGACGGTTGGCGAGAACATCGGCGACCTGGGCGGTCTGGCCATCGGGCTGGCGGCCTACCGCATCTCCCTGGGTGGAGAGCCCGCCCCGGAGCTGGATGGCCTCACCGGTGACCAGCGCTTCTTCCTGGCCTGGGGCCAGATCTGGAACGGCACCGTCCGCGAGGCCGAGGCCCGGCGGCTGCTCGCCATCGACCCGCACGCGCCGCTGGACGCCCGCGCCAACGTGGCCCGCAACCTGGACGCCTTCCACGAGGCGTTCGGCACGCAGCCGGGCGACGGCATGTGGCTCGACCCGGCCGACCGGGTGCGCATCTTCTGAGGCACCCCGGCACGCGAGAACCCCCGTCACCCGAGGGTGGCGGGGGTTCTCCTTGTCCTGAGAAGGCAGTCGTGGTGACGACCGTCATCACACGACAAGGAGGCTCTCGACCCGGAGGGCCGGGAGCCTCGCACGGTGGGCGGGCAGACCCGCCTCACCTGCTCAGAACTTGATCAGACCGCGCTTGACGGCGTTGACCAGACGGCGGGGGATGGTGACCTCCTGGCCGTCGATGGTGCGCGTCTGCAGGGTCGGCGTCTCGGCCTTCCACTGCGAGCGGCGGTGGCGGGTGTTGCTTCGGGACATCTTGCGCTTCGGAACTGCCATGAGGGGCAGTCTACGCGAGTCCGACCCTCCTGCTTACCACGGCTGCGCCGGCGAGGCCGGCGCCACCCCACTGATGCGGTGGATGCTCCACGCCCGCGGCAGGCGCTCGGCGTCCTTCACGCCGAACAACCGGCCGCCGTCCACGCTCGTGGGGGTCACCAGGGTGCTGCGCACCGCGCCCAGGTCGTCGGTGTGCCAGATCCACACCGGGGCGCCGTCGGCGGCGGCATCGCGCAGCGCGGCCTGCACCACCACCGGGTCGCTCGTGGTGCGTGGCGGCGGGGTGGGCCCGGCCGCGCGGGTCGGCTCCCCGGCATCGGGGGTGGCGGCGGTGGCCGCCCGCAGGGCGCGGGCGCGGTCGGCGGCCAGCTCGCGGGTGAGCGGGCGCGAGCGCACCGGCGGGGCGCCGCGGGGCGTGACCCGGGCCGGGCCGGTGGTGGCGTCCTCGCCCACCGACGGGCCGTAGCCGTGGTCGCGCAGGAAGGAGCGGGCCTGGGTCGAGGAGAGGTGGCTGGTGAGCACCGTGGGCGCCACCTGTGTCAGGCCCACCGGGGCCAGTTCCGGGTCGTGGAGCATCCGGCTGGCCAGGGCGGGGTCGTCCACCGCGAGCACGGCGCGGGCGTCGCTGACGTGCACCCGCCCGTGGCCCGCGGAGACCTCGCGCAGCAGGTAGTCCACCGGTTGCGGCAGGCCCGTGGCCGATGCGGCGCTGATCGCCTCGCGCAGGTCTGCCGCCTGGTGGCCGGCGTCCAGGGCGCGGCGCAGGCTGCGTTCGCTGAAACGGTGCGTGGACGCGCCACCGCGGGACTCCACGTCCGTGGCCGCGTGGAGCAACCGGGTGAGCGCGGGGGTGGGCCGGCCGGGGACGACGGCCGTCAGGTCGGCCTGCACCAGCATCGAGGAGGTGGCCTCCGGCAGGGCGTCGGCCAGGGCGGCCGTCACGGGGCCGAGCGGGTCCTCGGGCGTGCTTCCTCCGGCCAGGGCGACCAGCCAGGGGCTCGCGGCCCAGCGGTCGGTGTGGCGCAGCGGGCTGGAGGCCAGCCCCAGCAGCCGGGCCTGCTCCAGCAGGCGGGCCACCTCGGCGGCGGCCGGTGGGCGGCGCAGCGGGTGACGCCAGGCCCAGCGGGCCAGCAGGTCCTCGGCGCCGGCGGTGGTGCCGCCCAGGTCGGCCAGCTCGGTGAGCAGGTCCTGGCGGCGGCGTCGGGCGGTGGGCGAGGCGGCGGCCGGGGCCAGGGCGTTGGTGCGGCGCTCGCCCTCGGTGTGCCCGGCATCGAGGGGGGTGGTCCACCACGCGGCCAGCAGGCGGGCGGCGCGCTCGGCGTCGTCGAGGGCCTGCCAGCGGTCGGCCTCCGGGGTGGGTCCCCACCGGTGCTCCGCGGCGCCGGGCAGGGCGCCGACGTCCACCAGGTCGGCGGCGTGGGCCACGGTGAGCAGCAGGTGGGTGGCATCGGTCTCCAGGCCCAGGCGCCGGCCCAGGGCAGTCACGTCGCGGACGCCCACGCCGCCGTTGGCCAGCACGGGGGCCGGGTCGCGCTCGAGGGTGAGCAGCAGCTCGTCCGTGAGGGCCAGCAGGCCGGAGACCTCTGCCGCGGCGGCGTCCACGCGCTGCGGGTCGTCGCCACGGCCGTCCGTGGCCGTCGGGTCGGTGGGGGTGGGCGGCTCGGTCTCGAGGTGGCGGTGGGTGCGGCCCTCGCGGAGGGCCAGGGCCACCTCGCGGGGCAGCTGCACGCGGGTGGGCGAGAGGTCGGTGAGCACGCCGTCGGCCACCAGGGCGGTGCGGGCCTCGCGGGTGGCCTGCGGGGCGCGGGCGGTCACCTCGCCCACGGGCGGTCCCCAGAGCAGGGCGTCCACGAGGGCGCGCTCCGGGCCGGTGAGGGCGGCCAGGCGGTCGGTGGGCACGGTGGGGGCCGGGGTGGCCGCGGGGGCCAGGCCGGCCGGGGTGGGCAGCAGCTCGGCCAGCACGCGCACCGGGCGGAGGCCCTCCGGGCTGCGCCAGAGCAGGGCGGCGGTCCACAGGGCGTCCAGGTGGGCGGACACGGTGGCGACGTCGGCGCCCGTGGCGGCGGCCACCGCATCGGCGGTGGCGGGGGCCAGCACCATGGCCGACTCGAGGACCTGCAGCTCCGGGCGGGTGAGGGCGTCCAGGGCGCGGGTGAGCGAGGCGGTGGTGGTGGCGGCCGCGGCCAGGGACGCGAGGTCGCCGATGGTGTGGCGCGCCAGGTCGGGGCGGGTCAGGAGCAGGTCGGTGAGCTCGGCCTCGGAGCGGCCGCGCAGGTCGGCCGCCAGGGAGCGGAAGCCGCCGGAGCCGTCGGAGGGGGTCATTCGGCCCACGGTAGTGCCCGGGCGGGGTGGTGGTGGGCGCGGCGCCCGTGTCCACCTCGAGGTCGTACCGGATGCCGCGGTGCACCGCATCGGCCTGGCGGGCGGACCGCTGAGCAGGGCGTCCTCCACGAGCACCCGGCCACGCCGATGCTCCCGTCGGCGGCGAGTCCCGGCCCTCGCCCGAGAGCAGGCGCGGCGGCATCGCCTCGAGGAGGTCGTCCACCGTCAGCCGGAGCCACGGGTCGGCCAGCCTGCCACCGGACCTCACGCGATGCCGGTGACGGGCCCCTCGCCGGTGTCGTGGGCGCGGTACATGCCCGGGGAGTTGAACGCCAGCACCACCTCGCCGGCGGGGGTGACCGCCACGAGGCCGCCGTCGCCGCCGCGGGCACCCACGAGCTCGTCGAGGGCCTCGCGCACCGCATCGGGCAGGGCCTGGCCGGCCCAGCGCAGGCGGGAGTGCACCTCGTGGGCCACCGCGCCACGGACGAACAGCTCGCCGGTGCCGGTGCAGGAGACGGCCACCGTGGCGTCGTCGGCCCAGGTGCCGCAGCCGGCCAGCGGGGTGTCGCCCACGCGGCCCGGCAGCTGCGCGGTGATGCCGCCGGTGGAGGTGGCCGCGGCCACGTGCCCCGAGGCGTCGCGGGCCACGGCGCCCACCGTGCCGTGGCGGTACTCGGTGAACGAGCCGGTCTCGCGGAGCATCTGCAGGCGGGCCTCGGTGACGTAGTACTCGGGCCCCACCAGGTCGAGCCCCCAGTGCTCCAGCAGCTCGCGGGCCGGCGCGGCCATGAGCACGTGGTCGGTGCGCTCCATCACGGCGCGGGCCGCCATGACCGGGTTGCGCGGGCCGGTGGCGCAGGTGACCGCGCCGGTGCGCGAGTCGCCGGACATGACGGCCGCGTCCAGCTCGGCCACGCCCTCGGTGGTCAGGGCCGCGCCACGGCCGGCGTTGAACGACTCGCTGTCCTCCAGCACGCGCACCGCGGCACACACCGCGTCGAGGGCGGGACCGCCGGCGTCCAGCACCTCCCGGCCGGCGCGGACGGCCGCCTCGAGGGCCGCGGTGGCCGTGCGAGCCTGCTCGTCGGTGAGCGATGCCGGGTCGACGCCGGCGCCGCCGTGCAGGGCCAGGGCCGGGCCGTCGCCGGCGGGCAGGTGGGTGAGCTGGACGGTGGGGAGAGCCATGGGGCCATTGTGCGTCGGAGGCCGGGCCACGGGGTGCCGGGGACCAGAGGGGTGGGAATGTCGCTTGCCGCGCCGCGCCGGGGCGGGGCCGGGTTCGCTGGGAGCCATGACCCTGCACGCCGACGAGCACCCCGTGACCGAGGCCGACGTCCGCCGCCTGCTGGATCGTCAGGCGCCGCGATGGGCCAGCCTGCCGCTGCGCCCGGCCGGTGGAGGTGCCCGAACCGGTGGTCGCCGGGGAGCCCGACGAGGGGTACCCCTTCGTCTGGGCCGTGCACCGCTGGATCGAGGGGGAGGAGCCCTCGGAGGCGACGGGCACCGACTGTGCCGAGTTCGCGCGCGGGTGCCGCGACGGCATCGCCGAGGTGCTGGCAGGCTGAGGATCAGCGCAGGGCCCGCTGCCCCGCTCGGACGGGGGTGTCCACGGCTCAGCGGAAGCGGTAGCCCACCCCACGCACCGTCTCGATGTGCTCGGCGCCCACCTTGGAGCGCAGCTGGCGCACGCACACGTCCACCACGTTGGAGCTCGGGTCGTGGTCCACGCCCCACACCTCGGCCAGCAGCTGCTGGCGGCTGAGCACCTGCCCGGGGTGGCGCATGAACTCCGCCAGCAGCCCGAACTCGCGGGTGGTCAACGCCCGGTCCACACCGTCGCCGCGCACCTCGCGGGTGCGGTGGTCGAGCACCAGCCCGCCGGCCTCCACCGTCATCCCGTCGCCGGTGGAGGCGGACTCGGTGCGGTCGGCCAGCCGCACGCGCACCCGGGCCAGCAGCTCGGCGAACTGGAAGGGCTTGGTCATGTAGTCGTTGGCGCCACCCTCCAGGGCGGAGACGGTGTCCTCCACGCTGTCGCGGGCGGTGAGCACCACCACCGGCACCGTGCCGCCCTGGCCCCGCAGGGCCTCCAGCAGCTCGGCCCCGTCCAGGCCCGGCAGACCCAGGTCGAGCACCACCAGGTCGAACCCGCCGTGCAGGGCCAGGGTGAGGCCCGAGCGGCCGTCGGCCACCACCTCGGTCTGGTAGCCGGCGGAGCGCAGGCCCTTCTCCAGGAAGGAGGCGATGCGGTCGTTGTCCTCGACGATCAGGATGTGCGGCATGTCAGGCGTCCTCGTCCGGGCTGTCGTGGGTGGTCGGCACGTGGCCGGGAGTGGGTACCGAGAGGGTGAACGTGGCACCGCCACCGGGGGTCTCGCTGACCTCCACGGTGCCGCCGTGTCCCTCGGCGATGGCGCGGACGATGGGCAGTCCCAGGCCCGCACCCGGGTGGTGGTGGCTGGCCCCCTCGGACCGGTGGAAGCGCTCGAAGACCCGTTGCTCCTGGCCTGCTGGCACGCCCGGCCCGTGGTCGGTCACCGCGAGCTCCAGGAACCAGCGACCGGGCTCGCGCTCCACCCAGCGGGAGGCCAGGTGGATCCGGTCGCCCTCGGCGGTGTGCTGGACGGCGTTGCGGGCCAGCTGCAGCACGGCCTGGGCGAGCCGCTGGCCGTCCACGGCCGCGGTGCCCTCGGCCACCTCGTCGAGCACCCAGTCACGCGGGCCCAGGCGCTGCACGTTGGAGTCCAGCTCCAGCGTCAGGGCGGCCACGTCCTGCGGGCTGCGGCGCACGTGGTCGGGGCGGTCGGCCTTGGCCAGGGTGAGCAGGTCGGCCACCATCCGGCTCATCCGGTCGAGCTCGCTGGTCACCAGGGCCAGGGTCTCCTCGCGCTCGACGGGGTCGTCCCCCATCAGCTCCAGGTGGCCGCGGATGATGGTGATGGGCGTGCGCAGCTCGTGCCCGGCGTCGTCGACGAACTGGCGCTGGGAGGCGAACGCCTCCTCGAGGCGGTCGAGCACCCCGTTGAAGGTGCGGCCGAGGTCGGCCACCTCGTCGTTGCCGGAGACCTCGAGGCGGCGGGTGAGGTCCCGCTCGGAGATCTCCTGGGCGGTGCCCTGGAACCGGCGCAGCGGCGTGAGCACCCGCCCGGCCAGGAACCAGGCGGCCACCCCGGTGAGCAGTAGGGCCACCAGCGCGACCGGGGCCGCCCGGCGCACCACCGCGGTGAGCACCTCGTCGTTGCGGTGGGGCAGGGCCAGCACCGTGAGGGTGCCCCGGGAGCCGCCCACGGTGACCGTGGCGTTGCCGTAGCGCGCCTCGCCGAGTGGGGTCTCCACCACACCGGAGTCCCCGGAGCGGATGTCGTGCCACAGCGCGGTGTCGGCCAGCAGCTGGCGGGTGTCGCCCACCGAGGCGCCGGAGACCTGCAGCACCTGGCCCTCCTGGGTGCGCCCGACGATGAGCTCGGCGGAGCTGGGCTGCTGGCGGGAGAGGAAGGTCTCCAGCAGGCCCTCGGGGTCGGCGAAGGGCTCGCCGGTCTCCGGGTCCACGCCGTTCTGGGTGAACTGGCGGAACTCCCGCAGCTCCTGCACCACGTCCTCGTTGGCGCGGGTGGCGTTGTCGGCGCGCACCAGGCCGTAGGTGAGGGCGATGAGGGAGGCCAGCGCGAGGGCGACGATGCCCACCATCGAGAGGACGATGCGGCCGCGGAGCCCCAGCCGGCGCGGGTGGCGGTCAGTCGTCGAGGTCGTCATCGTCGTCCTGGTCGTCGGCGGTGTCGTCCTGGTCGTCCGCGTCGTCGCCGGTGGGGGCGGGCGGCGTCGGTGAGGGGTCGGACGGCGGCTGCACCGTCCGCGTGACCGTCGGGGGGACCGTGCGCGGCTCGGTGGACGTGGGGCGGGGCGCGGCGTCCGGGGCGCCCTGCCTGGTCGAGGGGGAGGCGCTCGGTGCCGGGGTCGACGGGACGTCCTGCGAGGGAGCACTCGGGGGTGTGCCGCCCGGCTGGGAGGGAGAGGTGGAGTCCGACGGGGTGGGAGCGGAGTCCGACGGGGCGGTGGCGGCCGGGGCCGGCACCTCCCCCAGGTCGGTGGTGTCCGGGGCGCCGGGCGTGCGCAGCCCCATCGCCAGGAGGGGCAGGGCCACGGCCAGCAGCACCAGGGTCAACAGGGCGGGCAGGTACTTGCTCACGGGGTCCTTCCGGGCAGGAGGGCGTTCTCGGGGATGGTGCCGTGCGCGGCCGACACGAGCGACAGGGGGGTGGGGCTGTCCAGGTCCCAGGTGGGCCAGCCCGGTGGGCGGTCGCCCCCGACTGAGAGCACCACGCCGGGGTAGTTCTCCAGGGCACGGTGCACCTGCTGCAGGGCCGGTCCGGAGAGGCGGTCGGCCACCCCGTCCAGCACCAGGAGGCGCGGTGCGCCGTACAGGCCGCGGGCCAGCTGCAGCAGCACACGCTGCTCGCGGTCCAGCGGCTCACCGCCCCGGCGCAGGGTGGTGCGTTCACCCCTCGGCAGCGCCGCCACCACCTCGTCCAGGCCCACGGCCGCCAGCACCGGGTCGATGGGGTCGTCGGAGTCCGGACGGCGGTAGCGCACGGCGCGCGACAGGCGTCCCTGCTCCAGCGGCGCGTCGGCGGCCACATAGCCCAGCAGGCGGCGGCGCCGGCGCGGGGCGACCGCCGTGAGGTCCCAGCCGTCCAGCTGCGCCCACCCGTCGGCCGGGGCCTCGTCACCCACCAGCAGGTCCACCACGTGGGCGGTGCGCTCCGGGTCGGTGCTGTGCACGTGCACACGGCTCCCCGGGGCGGCCAGCAGCTCCGGGAGCGGGGTGCCCAGCCCGTCCTGCAGGCCGCCCAGGTGCAGCAGACCGCGGGCGCTGCCCCGTCGGCGAGGGCGCTCCGCCTCCGTGACGGGGGCCGGCTCATCACGGCGCAGGGCCCTGGCCAGCACGAGGCTCGCAGCCAGGTGCCCCTGGCGGTACTCGCCCACCCGGCCCAGGTCCTGCACCGGGGTGGACACCAGGCCCACCAGCAGCAGGGCCGTGGCGAAGCGCTCGGGGGTCAGGTCGGTCCACGGGGCGGTGAGGCCGGCGAGCACCATGGCCACCACCGCCACCGCGGCGGCCCCGCCCCGCATCACGCCGGCCGCCCGGGCCCGGCGCACGGCGAGGTGGCGCACCCTCTCGCTGTGCTCCTCGACCCGGCGGACCTCCCGTTCCTCGCCTCCCGCGGCGCGGATGACGCTGGCGGCCTGCACCGTGTCGGCGATGTGGGAGGCCATGCGCCCGCGGCGTCGGCGCAGCTCCCGGCTGCGCCGCAGCACGGGACCGGCGAGGGCGAGCAGCAGCACCCCCATCGCCAGCAGCGCAGCGCCCACCGCCACGCCCAGCTCCCAGGCCATGAGCGACAGCGCCACCACGACGCCGACCAGCAGCGGCACGCCCGAGACCAACGGGGCGATCCCCATCGCGATCCACGACCGGACGGCCGAGAGGTCGTTGGTGGTGCGGGCCACCAGCACCCCGAGGTGGGCGTGGCGTCCCGGGCGCAGGGCAGTGCCCACCAGCAGCCGGCGCACCTCCATCACGTAGTGCTGGCCCAGCATCTCGGCCAGCACCCACTCGGCCCACCGCATCGCGCCCACGGCCAGGGCGGCCGCGATCAGCCCCACGGCCAGGGCGGTGCGCGCAGCGGCGTCCGGGGCGCCCAGCAGCTGTGGCGTGAACCAGGCGATGCCGGCCGCGGCCGCCGACTGCAGCAGGCCGCACAGGACCAGACCCACCAGGTGGGTGCGGCGGACGCCGTGCCACACCGGGGGGAGCTCGGCGGCCGCGTCGCGGGCGCTCTGCTCCTCCCCGGGGAGACGGGTGCTGGGGAGGACCCGCATCAGAGGCCCAGCAGGGCGCGCACCGTCTCCGGCTCGGAGAGGGTGAAGGTGTCCACCAGCGGCAGGTCGAGCACCGCGGCGGCCTCGCGGGAGGCCAGCGGGGAGGCGGTCACCGCGCCGGAGACGCCCACCACCGGCAGGCCCGCCTCGCGCAGCGTGCGCACGCCGGCCACCGCCCCCAGGGCCTCGCCCACGGCCAGCACGATGCCGTCGGCGTCGGCCAGCGAGCCGTCGTGGAGCAGGTGGTGGGTCTCGCGCTGGAACAGGCCGTCGGCGATCTCCACAACCACCACGTCGGGGGCGTCGGCGGCCAGCTCGTCGCGCACCGAGCGCACCAGGTGGCCGGTCTCCTCGAGGTCCAGGCGGAAGGTGCTGCCGTAGCCGAAGTCGGTGAAGTCCAGCACCTTGGCGGCACCGGAGTCGGTGAACAGCCCCGGGTCGCCCCACGCGCCGGTGCCGGTGGCCTTGCCCGCGGCAACGGTGAGCCCGGCCCGGCTCAGGCCGCGCACGATGTTGGCCACCACGGTGGTCTTGCCGGCGTTCATGGAGCTGCCCAGCACCACGACGGTGCGGGTGGCGGTGTCGCGGCGCGTGGGGGTCGGCTCGGTGGAGACCGCGCAGGGGGACACGTCGCGGAGGGTGATGCGGCGGCCGTCGGCCTGGGCCAGCAGCCCCAGCGGCTCGAGGACGGTGGGTGCCTCGGTCCTGCCGTGGCGCTCCACCACGTCGGCGGCCAGCCCACCGGCGGCGGCCAGGTGGGTGTGGGCCAGCGAGCCGGGCACGACGGCCTCGAACTGGTCGGGGGCGTAGCGGTCGCCGTAGGCCACCAGCACCTCGTCGCCGGGGTAGAGGGTCTGGCGGCGGCCGCCGGCGCCCGGCACCTTCTTGTGGTGGCCCATCGAGACGACGCGGGCGAGCACCACGTCGCCGGCGCGGGGCGCGACGTCGGCGCCGGCCAGCAGGTGCAGGTCCTCGGCGTCCTCGGCCAGTCGGGCAGCCAGGTGACGGGTGGTGTAGGCCACCTTGGCGGCGCGCAGGCGGGCGGCGTCCACGGGTGTGGTCGTGGAGCTGGTGGGGCGGGTGGCCGCCGAGGGGTCGCCGGCCACCGGGGCGATGCCGGCCACCAGGTCGACGGACGGGGTGGTGCGCTCCGGGTGGCCGGTGGTCGGCGGGGTGGCGAGGGTGGGGGCGGTCTCGAGGGTGGCGGTCACGGGGGTTCTCCTTCGGTCGGCCGGCACGCGCGGTGCCGGGAGGGGTGCCTGCGGGAGGCGGTGCCCTGCACGCTAGGAGCCGGCCGTGAGGGCGCCATGAGCCGCGGATGAGGATCCCCTCATGCAGGGGCGCGCCCGCTGGGGAGTCGGTCACGGCCCGGCAACGGGGCGGTGTGCGGTCCCGGTGGCCGTGGCACAGTGGTCCCCACTGTGATGCCCCTCACGTCCTCAGGAGGACCCATGCCCGCTCCCGCCGCGCTCTCCTACGTCTCCGGCACCTCGGAGCTGCCGCTGCTCGGCCAGACCATCGGTGACAACCTCGACGCCACGGCCGCCCGCTTCGGCGACCGGGACGCCCTCGTCGAGTGCGCCACCGGGCGCCGCTGGACCTACGCCGAGTTCGTGGCCGACGTGGACCGCCTGGCCAAGGGGCTGCTCGCCCGGGGGCTGGGCGTCGGCGAGCGCATCGGCATCTGGTCCCCCAACTGCGCGGAGTGGACGCTGCTGCAGTACGCCACCGCCAAGGTGGGCGCGGTACTGGTCAACGTGAACCCGGCCTACCGCGAGCACGAGCTGGACTTCGTGGTGCGGCAGTCCGGCATGCGCTGGCTGGTGAGCGCCGTGGAGCACAAGACGTCCCAGTACAAGGCGATGGTGGAGCGTGTGGGGGCCAAGATCCCCGAGCTCGAGGAGGTCGTCTTCATCGGGGAGGAGTCCTGGGACGCGCTCGTGGCGGCGGGCGACGGCATCGACGACGCGGCGCTGGCCACGCGCCAGGGCGAGCTGGGCGCGGACGACCCCATCAACATCCAGTACACCTCCGGCACCACGGGATTCCCCAAGGGCGCCACCCTCAGCCACCACAACATCCTCAACAACGGGTACTTCGTGGGTGAGCGCGTGCACTACACGGAGGCCGACCGCATCTGCCTGCCGGTGCCCTTCTACCACTGCTTCGGCATGGTGATGGGCAACCTCGCGGCCACCAGCCACGGGGCGTGCATGGTGATCCCCGCCCCGGCCTTCGACCCCGTGGCCACGCTGCGCGCGGTCTCCGAGGAGAGGTGCACCAGCCTCTACGGCGTGCCCACCATGTTCATCGCCGAGCTGGGGCTGCTCGACAAGGGTGAGGAGGAGTTCGACCTCTCGGCCCTGCGCACCGGCATCATGGCCGGCTCGCCCTGCCCGGCGGAGATCATGCGCCGCGTCATGAACGAGATGAACATGGCCGAGGTGGCCATCTGCTACGGCATGACCGAGACCTCGCCGGTGTCGCTCATGACCATGTCCGACGACGACGTGGCGCACCGCACCGAGACCGTGGGACGCGTCATGCCGCACGTGGAGGTCAAGGTGGTGGACCCGGTGACCGGGCGGCCGGTACCCCGCGGTGAGACCGGTGAGCTGTGCACGCGCGGGTACTCGGTGATGCTGGGCTACTGGGAGCAGCCGGAGAAGACCGCCGAGAGCATCGACGCCGCGCGGTGGATGCACACCGGGGACCTGGCCGTCATGGCCGAGGACGGGTACGTGGCCATCACCGGGCGCATGAAGGACATGGTGATCCGTGGCGGGGAGAACATCTACCCGCGGGAGATCGAGGAGTTCCTGTACCAGCACCCCGCGGTGCAGGACGTGCAGGTGATCGGCGTGCCGGACGAGAAGTACGGCGAGGAGCTCATGGCCTGGGTGGTGCTGCGCGAGGGTGCGGAGACGGTCGATGCCGATGCGGTGCGGGAGTTCTGCACCGGGCAGCTGGCGCACTACAAGATCCCGCGGTACGTGCACGTCGTGGAGTCCTTCCCGATGACGGTGACGGGCAAGGTGCGCAAGGTGGAGATGCGGGAGAAGGCGCTGGCGATCCTGGGGTTGGAGAAGCGCTGAGCCGGGTGGCCCTGTGGGCGGGTGTCCACAGGGCCGGGCGGTTGGCCGGGTGCAGGCGGGTGCTCGTCCACATGTTCGGGTGAGGGTCTGCGGATACTGGCTCACATGTACTACTCTTGGTGCATCGCGTCGGACGGGGGTCTGGCGGGTGGGACCTGGGGAGGCACGGTGGCACCACGCATCACGGAGGGCGGTGGCGGTCCGATGGGGGCTGTGCCGGCGTTGCGCGGTGCCCGGGAACGGGTGGCTGCGGTGCACCGGGAGCTCGACGGGGTGCTGGCGGAGCTTGCGGCGCTCGGTGACGGCCCGGGCGTGGCCGTCGAGGAGCTGCGAGCGCTCGACGATGAGGTCTTCCGGGCCCGCAACCGGCTCGAGGCGGTGCGCTTGCGGATCGCTGGGCTGGCCCGCCGGGAGCGCGAGGCCGGCCGGTCCCACCACCTGGACGAGGGGCAGTTCCTCGGACGGGGCGGGCGGCTGGACGGACCCACGGCGGCGCGGGCCGGACGATTGGCGGAGGAGCTCGGCAGCGGAGTGCTGGCACCGGGTGAGCCGGGCCAGGAGTGCACGGCGGAGGCGCTGGACGCGGGGACCATCACGCCGGAGCACGCGCGATCCGTCGCGCAGGCGTTGCGGGACCTGCCGGAGTGGGTGACCGCGGAGGACCGTCGCCGCGTCGAGCGGCATCTCGTGGAGAAGGCCACGCGGCTGTCCCCTCGGTCCGTCCGGGAGGAGGGACGCCGGTGCCTCGCTGCCCTGCCGGTGCCGCCGGAGGTCGTCGACGCCCACGAGGACGAGCTGCTCAGCGGCCAGGAGCGGGCCGCGCACGAGGCGGCGTCGTTCACCATCCACCACGGCCCGGACGGCGTCTCGCACGGCAGGTTCTCCGTGCCCACGCTGCAGGGGCGCCTGCTGGAGAAGGTGCTGGCCTCGCTGAGCGGCCCGCGGCGGCGGGTACGGCCCGGTGCGGGTGCCGAGGGGCGTGGTCGGCAGGGTGCTCCCGGGCAGGGAGTCGACGGTGCGCCGGTGGCTGACCCGCCTCGCGACCGGGCCCCTGAGAACGCTCGCGACCGGGCCGCCGAGCGGGGTCAGGCGCTCGCCGAGCTCATCGACCACCTGCCCACGGACCACTTCGGTGGGCGGACGGCGTACACGGTCATCGTGTCCACCGACCTGGCGGCGCTCCGGGGTGAGACCGACCGGGCGGGCCTCACCGACGTCGGGGAGAAGGTCTCGGCGGGGCAGGTCCGGCGCATCGCCGCCCAGGCGGGGATCGTCCCCACCGTCATGGGCGGGGAGTCGCTGCCGCTCGACCTGGGCACGCAGCGCCGGTTCTTCACCGAGTCGCAGCGGATGGCGCTGGCCCACCTCTACGCGCGCTGTGCGGCCGAGGACTGCGATCGGCCGTTCGCCTGGACGGAGATGCACCACGTGGATGGCTGGTCCGGGCGGAGGGGTGACGGTCCTGCTGGGACGGGGCGCACGGGAGCGGGCCGAGGCCGGACCGACCTGGCCAACGCGATCCCGCTGTGCGGTCGGCACAACCGGATGGTCGAGGACCCACTGGTGGAGCACGTGGTCACCCGGGACGCCGAGGGGCGGGCCACGGTCCGCCTGCGGAGAAGACCACCGGGCCCGCCACCAGGGCGTCGGGGCGACGGGGGCAGGAGTCCAGAATGGGCCGCGTGAACCCCTCCACCGCTGCTGCCCGCGTCCTGGTCGACGAGCTCGTGCGTTGTGGCGTGACCGAGGCGGTGCTGTGTCCGGGGTCGCGGTCGGCCCCGCTGGCGTACGCGCTGGCCGCGACCGACGCCGACCCCGCGGTGCCGCTGCGCCTGCACGTCCGCACCGACGAGCGCACGGCAGGCTTCCTCGCCCTGGGCCTCGCTGTGGCCTCGGGTCGGGTGGTTCCCGTCGTGACCACCTCGGGCACCGCGGTGGCCAACCTCCACCCGGCGGTGCTGGAGGCCCACCACCAGGGGGTGCCGCTGCTGGCGCTCACCGCGGACCGGCCGCCGGAGCTGCGGGGCACCGGGGCCAACCAGACCACCCACCAGCCGGGTCTGTTGCGGGACGTGCGGCTCGCGGTCGACCTCGGCACGCCCGGCGCGACGGCGGGCACCGCGGGAGTGGCGGGAGTGGACGGTGCCGTCGACCCTGCCCAGGTCGCGTCGTGGCGCACCGCCGTGGACCGGTGCGTGTCAGCCGCCACCGGCGCCCTCGGCGGCGCCGCCGGGCCCGTGCACCTCAACGTGCCCTTCCGCGACCCGCTCATGCCGCCGGTGGAGGTCGCCACGCACCAGGTCACCGACGCGCCGGCGGCTGACGTGATGGCCGGTCGGCCGGACGGAGCGCCCTGGACGGCGGTGGACGGGGCGGGGGACGTCTCGCCGGAGCAGGTCCAGGAGGGGACACACGTCGCGCTGCTGCCGGACGGCCCGGAGCGGACGCTCGTCCTGCTCGGCGACCTGGGGCGACCGGAGCTGGCCCGGGCGGTGCAGGCCGGTGCCCGGGCGCGGGGGTGGCCAGTGGTGGCCGAGCCGTTCGGCCGGTTCGGTGTTGACGGTGCCGTGCCGTTCGGGATCCGCGTGCTCGACGACGAGGGCTTCCTGGCCGACCACGCGCCGGAGCGGGTGCTCGTGGTGGGGCGGCTGACGCTCCACCGGTCGGTGGGACGCCTGGTGCGGCGCGACGGTGTCGTGGTCGAGTCGGTGACCGCCGGCACCACGTGGCCGGACCCCGGCCACCGCGTGCAGCGGGTGCACCCCCTGGTGCTGGGGGAACCTGGCGACGGCGCCTCGAGGGTTGGGCTGTCCGGCACCGCGGCAGAGGGCTCGGACGGCGCCTGGGCGACCACCTGGCGGGCCGCCGGTGAGGCTGCCGGCGCGCTCGCGGCCGGGGGACCGGTCCGGTCCGATGACGCGGTGGGAGGTGCCGGCGCGGCGTCGGGGCTGACCACGGCGAGCGCGGCTGCCGTCGTCGCCGAGGCCACGCAGGGTCTGCTCTTCCTCGGGAGCTCGCGGGCCCCGCGGTCGATGGACCTGTGGACCCCGGGGCCGGGGCCGGGCGTCACCGGCGTGGTGGGCAACCGTGGGCTGGCGGGCATCGACGGGTGCCTGTCGACGGCAGCCGGGTGGGCCCTGACGCAGGGGCCGACCACGGCGCTGGTCGGGGACCTGACCTTCCTGCACGACGCCAACGCCCTGGCGGTCGGGCCGGGGGAGCCCCGCCCGGACCTCACGGTGGTGGTGCTCTCCGACGACGGGGGTGCGATCTTCTCTGACCTCGAGTACGGCCGCGCGCCGTGGCGTGAGGCGCACGGCGAGGACACCTTCCGGCGGGTGTTCACCACGCCCACCGGGGTCGACGTGTCGGCGCTCGCAGCGGCCTACGGGGTGCCCGTGCAGCGGGCCACGAGCGTGGACGGGCTGCGGGCCGCCGTGTCCGACCGGCCGCGCGGCCTCCGGGTGGTGGAGGCCGTGCTGCAGGGCTGAGTGGTGCGGGAGGTGTGAGGTGGCGGGCGGTGCCCGGGGCCCCTGCTGGGTCGGGCGCTGGTGGAGAGCCTCAGTCGCCGGCGAGGGCCGAGCGCATCGGGGCCAGCTTGGTGTGGGTCTCGGCCAGCTCGGCGTCCGGGTCGGACTCGGCCACGATGCCGCCACCGGCCCACATCCGCAGCTGCCGCGGGTCCTCGGGCAGCACCCGGCCACAGCGCAGGGCCAGGCCCATGTCGCCGTCGCCGCGGGCGTCCATCCAGCCCACCGGGCTGGCGTACCGGCCACGGTCGCGTCCCTCGAACTCGGCGATGAGTTCCTGCGCCGCCTCCCGGGGCGTGCCGCCCACGGCCGCGCTCGGGTGCAGCGCCCCGGCCAGCTCGAGCACCGTGGTGCCCGGTTCGGCCCGTCCGTCCAGATCGCTCACCAGGTGGAACAGGTTGGGCAGCGTGAGCAGTGCCGGCGACCGCGGCGCCACGACGGCGCTGCACAGCGGCGAGAGGCGCTCCACCACCGAGTCCACGGCGAACGCGTGCTCCGACAGGTCCTTCCGGCTGGCCAGCAGGGCGTCAGCCGCGCGCTGGTCGTCCTCCACGTCGGCCGCCCGGGCCGCCGTGCCCGCCAGCACCCGGGAGAACACGTGCCCGGCGTCCAGGCGCACGAGCATCTCCGGGGTGGCACCCACCAGCCCGTCCACGGCGAACGCCCAGGTGTCGGGGTAGTCGCCCACCAGCCGGGTGAGCAGCCAGCGCAGGTCGATCGGCTCGGCGGCGGTGGCCACGACGTCGCGGGCCAGCACCACCTTCTGTGCCCGCCCCTGCCGGATGGCGTCCACGCACCGCTGCACCACGTCCGGCCAGCCGGCGTCGGGGGTGTCGCCGGGCTCGTCCACGATGCCGGTCGGGCGCCGCGGGGCGGGGGACTCCGGCGGCAGCCCGGTCACCGCGGTGGACGAGTCCACGGCAGCACCGTCCACGGGAGCACCGTCCGCACCGGCACCAGCGGTGGCACCACCTGCGGCACCGTCGTCGACGACACCCTCTGTGGCCCGGCGGATCCGGGTCACCCACGCCACGTCGCCCTTGCGGCCCACGACCACCTCGGGCACCACGAGCGCCGACCCGGCCGGGGAGTCGTCGCGGAAGGCTGCCGACGCCCAGGTCACCAGCCCCGCACCGCGCGGCAGGGCCGGCTCCCCGGAGGAGCCGTCGGGGGCATCGCCCGCCCGGGCCGCGTCGTCCACCGGAGTCGCATCGCCCGCCGGGGCCGCGTCCCCCACCCAGGTCGTGCCCTCGTCCACGGCGGCCTCGACGACCGCCTGCCACCACCGGCTGAGCAGCTGCCAGCGATCGGGGCCGGCGTCGGTCACGGTCGCGGTGGCCGCCCGTCCCCAGCCGACCATCCCCTCACGGCGCCGCACCCAGGCCACCACGTCGCCGGCGGCCACCTCGGGCACCACGCGGCCGAGCCCGACGCCGTCGGCCGGGTGCACCTCGGTGCGGACCACGAGCCGCGGCACCGGCGGCAGGGACGGGGACGGAGTGCTGAGGGGGGTGTTCATCGCCGGTGAGCGTAGCCACCGGTCCGCCCGTCGCCACCGGAGGTGGCCACCACCGCCTGCCCCGCCCCGGGGTGGGAGACTGGCCCCATGAGCCGCGCCAGCCTCGCGAAGGACCCGTCCCACGTCTCCGAGATGTTCGACGAGGTCGCCCCTCGCTACGACTGCACCAACGACATCCTCTCGATGGGGCAGGCCCGTCTCTGGCGTCGCGCCGTCACCCGGGCCGTGGCACCCCGACCGGGCCTGCGCGTCCTCGACCTGGGCGCCGGCACCGGCACCTCCAGCGAGCCGCTGGCCGACGCCGGCGCCGACGTGGTGCCCGCCGACTTCTCCGAGGGCATGCTCGCCGAGGGCCGTCGTCGCCGCCCGGACCTGCCCTTCACCCGGGCCGACGCCATGGACCTGCCCTTCGAGGACGCCTCCTTCGACGTCGTGACCATCAGCTTCGCCCTGCGCAACGTGGCCGACCCGGCCGTCGCCCTGCGCGAGATGGCCCGCGTCACCCGCCCCGGCGGCCGCCTCGTGCTGTGCGAGTTCTCCACCCCCACGCTCGCGCCCTTCCGGGCCGTCTACGAGCGCTACCTCATGAAGGCGCTGCCCGCCATCGCCGGCCGGGTCTCGTCCAACCCGGAGAGCTACGAGTACCTGGCCGAGTCCATCGAGGCGTGGCCCGCCCAGGCCGGCGTCCGTGACCTGGTGGTCGGCTCCGGCTGGACCGACGTGCGCTGGCGCAACCTCTCCGGTGGCGTGGTGGCCCTGCACACCGCCCAGCGCGCCGACGTCCCCGCCCTCGCGCGATACTGACCCCCTGCACGACCATCCCCCTGCAGGGACCCGCCCCGCCGGCGGCCTGCAGACCCGGCCGGCAGGGTGACCTGCCCGGCCCGCCGCACCCCGACACGCACACCCGAGGACTGACTGTGGAGAACGCCCGCCAGCACGCCGTCGACGGCGTCGCCGCCGGACTGGAGCGGGTCGACACCCTGCTCCACGAGGTCGTCCGCCACGACGACCCGTTCATCGCCGAGGCGTCGGCCTACCTGCTCGAGGCCGGGGGCAAGCGCTTCCGCCCCCAGCTGACGCTGCTCGTCTCCCACCTGGGGCAGGGCGTCACCGACGAGGTGGTCAAGGCCGCGGCCGCCGTGGAGCTGGTGCACCTGGCCTCGCTCTACCACGACGACGTCATGGACGAGGCCGAGCTGCGCCGTGGGGTGTCCAGCGCCAACGCCCGCTACGGCAACGCCACCGCCGTGGTGGTGGGCGACCTGCTCTTCGGGCGGTCCTCCGCCCTGGTCTCCGAGCTGGGCCCCGATGCGGTGCGCCTGCAGGCCGACACCTTCATCCGCCTGTGCGCCGGCCAGATCCGCGACGAGCGCCCCGTGCCCGAGGGCGTGGACCCGGTGGAGCACCTGCTGGGCGTCCTCGCGGACAAGACCGGCGCCCTCATCGCCGCCGCGGCCGAGTACGGCGCCCGTCTGGGTGGCTGCGACGAGGCGACGGTGCGGCTCATGGCCGAGTTCGGGGAGCGGCTGGGCCTGGTCTTCCAGCTGGCCGACGACCTGCTCGACGTGGCCTCCGACGCCGAGGAGTCCGGCAAGACGCCCGGCACGGACCTGCGCGAGGGCAAGGCCACCCTCCCGGTGCTCTTCGCCCGTCGCAGCACCGACGACGAGGGCGCCCGACTGCGGGAGCTGCTGGCCGGCCCGGTGGTCGAGGCCGACCTTCCCGAGGCGGTGGAGCTGCTCCGCGCCCACCCGGCCCTGGCCGAGGCCCGCGCGTACACGCTGCGCTACGCCGAGGACACCGCGGCCGTGCTGGACCCGTTGGGCAGCAACGAGGTCACCGACGAGCTGCGCCGCCTCGTGCGCGCCGTGGCCGACCGCGTGGCCTGAGCCCCGCCGGCACCCACACCGCGACGCCGCCACCACGACGTGCAACGGCCCGCCCCCATCGGGGAGCGGGCCGTTGCCGTGCGAGGGGGGATCAGCCGAAGAGCGAGCCCACGCGCGACTGGGCGGAGCCGAAGGCCGAGCCCGAGGCCACACCGGTGTCGACGATCGGGCCGGGGGCGTCCTTGGTGCGCTTCACCTCGACCACGCCCGGGCGCGGGAAGCCGTCACCCTTGTACGGGAACTGCGAGAACACGTTGGTGGTGCTCGCGCCGTCGATCTCGCCCGGGTGCTGCACGGCGACGAACACCGAGGTGTTGTCGGTGGACACCAGCGGGCCGGAGCACTCGGCACCGGTGGGCACCGAGAGGAACTGGGTCAGCAGGCCCATGTTCTCGCCGGCCACCGGCATCGCGTAGAGGCCGTCGCAGTGGCCCAGGGTGCCGGGCATGCCGTCGGTGGAGATCCACAGGTTGCCGGCCTTGTCGAAGGCGACGTTGTCCGGGCAGGAGATGGGGGCCACCATCGACTTGTCGTAGCCGTTGAAGTAGGTGGTCGGGTCGGTGGGGTCACCGCAGATGAGCACCAGCTTCCAGGTGAACTTCGTGCCGGTGTGGTCGCCGCCGGCCTCGGTGATCTCGATGACCTGGCCGTGCTTGTTCTCGGCGCGCGGGTTGGCCTCGTCGATCTCGCCGGGGGCACGCTTGGAGTTGTTGGTCAGGGCGCCGTAGATGCGGCCGTTGACCGGGTTGGGCTCCACGTCCTCGGGGCGGTCCATCTTGGTCGGGCCCACCTTGTCGGCGGCCAGGCGCGTGAGCACCAGCACCTCCTCGGTGGACATGCCCGGCACCACGGACTTGCCGTTCTGGGTCAGCGGGATCCAGATGCCGGAGCCGTCGGAGACGCCGTCCTCGAAGCCGTCGCCGGAGAACTTGGCCACGTAGAGGTCGCCGTCCTCGAGCAGCGTCATGTTGTGCTGCTTGTTGCCCTCGACGTACTTCTTGCGCGAGACGAACTTGTACATGTAGTCGAAGCGCTCGTCGTCGCCCATGTAGGCCACGGCGTGGCCGTTGGCGGCGATGGTGACGTTGGCGCCCTCGTGCTTGAAGCGGCCCAGCGCGGTGTGCTTGCGCGGGGTGGCGGTCGGGTCCATCGGGTCGATCTCGATGATGTAGCCGAAGTGGTGCAGCGCGTTGTTCTCGTTGCGCAGGTCGAAGCGCGGGGCGGCGTCCAGGAAGTAGTTGGACAGCTCGTCGGCGCTGGTGACCACGCCGTAGCGCTCGTACTCCTCCTGGGCGGCGGCGTTGTCGGCGTCGCCGAGGAAGTAGCCGTTCCAGTTCTCCTCGCCGGACAGGATGGTGCCCCAGGGGGTCACGCCACCGGCGCAGTTGTTCATGGTGCCGAAGGCGTTCTTGCCCTTCGGGGTGGCCTTCGTCTTGAGCAGGTCGGAGCCGGCGGCGGGGCCGGTGAAGGCGAACTCGGTGTCCAGGTGGATGCGGCGGTTCACCGGGGAGTTCAGGTCGCGCTCGTAGAAGTCCTCGGCGGAGGCGCGCTGCAGGGCCGTGATGGTCAGGCCGTGGGCGGCCAGCAGGACGGCCTGCTGGTCGGCGGTCGGGCGCGCGTCGGCCAGGCCGTCGAACATGAGCTCGGGGTTGACGTACTCGTTGTTGAACGAGAGCACGGCGGTGTTGTCGCCGGTGGGGATCACCGAGACGAAGTCCGCGTTGTAGCCGGCCTGCTGCTTCTGCGCGGCCTCGGACTGGTTCTTGATGTCGAACGCCGGGGCGTCGGGGGTCAGCGGGTCGCCCCAGTTGCACAGCGGGTTCCAGGCGAAGCCCTCGGGCACCTTGAACTCGTCCACCTCGGCCGGGGTGGGGGCGATGCCCTTGAAGCCCAGCGGGCCCTCGGAGGCCTCGGCGATGTCGGCGGCCACGGCCGGGGTGCGGGTGTCCGCGGCGGCGAAGGCAGCGGCGGTGGCCAGGCCCAGGCCACCGGTGATGAGCACCTGGCGGCGGGAAGCGCCCTCGGCCACGACCTCGGCGAAGGTCTGGTTGTCCGAGGTGTTGGGCACCGGGCGCGCACACGCGTTGTTGCAGCGGTAGTGGCAGGTGACCGCCTGGCGGCCACCGGTGATCGGCGAGTTCAGGATGGGCAGCAGGCGACGTCCGTCGTTGCGCATTTCGAGCCTCCGCAGGGGATCAGAGAGGGTGGTTGGGGGCAGGTAGCCCTCGCGCGATCCTAGGAAGCGCGCATGGAGGAGCGGTGTTCGCCCGGTGAACTCCCGGTGACGGCTGCGTGGCCGATGGGGGAACGTCGCCGTGGTCGCCCGCAGCCGGTCCCCGCGCCGCGCCTCAGCTGCCGCTCAGGCCCCCGGCGGCCCGCGCCAGCCGGTCGTGGCGGCGCCGGCGCCCGGCGGCCACCACGGTGTCGGTCATGAGCACCACCAGGGCGCACCACACCATCGCGAACCCGATCCAGCGGCTCACCGAGAGGTGCTCGCCCATCACCAGCACGCCCACCAGCAGCTGCAGCACCGGGGTGAGGAACTGCAGCAGGCCGATGGTCACCAGGGTCACCCGGGAGGCGGCGGCCGCGAAGAGCAGCAGTGGGATGGCCGTGGCCACACCGGCCGAGGCCAGCCACAGCATGTGGCCCACCCCGTGGCCGGTGAAGGTCTGGTGCGTGGTGGTGGACCCCGTCGGGGAGGTGCCGAGCCACACGAGGATGCCGGTGGCCACCGGCAGCAGCGCGACGGTCTCGGCGGTGAGCGAGTGCAGCGCCGGCACCGAGGCCCCCACCTGCTTCTTGAGCAGCCCGTAGGTGGCGAAGCTCAGCGCCAGGGCCAGCGAGATCCACGGCGGTTGGCCGTAGTCGACGGTGAGGTACACCGCGGCCGCTGCGGCGATGCCGACCGCCACCCACTGCCAGCGGCGCAGGCTCTCGCGGAGCACCACCACGCCGATGACGACCGTGGCCAGCGGGTTGAGGAAGTAGCCCAGGGCGGCCTCGGTGACGTGGCCGGTGGTCACCGCGGCCACGTAGATGGTCCAGTTGACGCCGATGGTGAGGCCGGCGGCGGTCATGGCCAGGGCCCGACGGCGGGTGCCCAGGACGCCGCGCAGCGCGCCGAGCTGGCGGGTGGCGGCCAGCAGCACCAGGCAGAAGAGCAGCGACCAGACCACGCGGTGGGCGAGGATCTCCCACGGCCCGGCCGGGGCGAGGGCGGCGAAGTACAGCGGGAAGGCGCCCCAGAGCAGGTAGGCGCCGAAGCCGTACAGCACGCCGCGGCCGGCAGCCGGCGAGGGCGTGCCGGCGGGGGTGGCCGCTGCGGGGTCACCTCCCGTCGGCGCCGCCGGGGCGGGGGTGGGGTGGGTGCTCATCGGGGGGTCCTCCTCTCACGGCGCAGGTCGACCACACTGACGGCCAGGGCCACGGTGGCCAGGGCGACGATGGTGAGCAGCGCGGTGCGGAACGCCACCGACCACGACTGCCCCGCATCCAGGACGGCGAACAGTACGCCCGGCACCAGGGCGGTGCCCACAGCGGTGCCGATGCGCTGCCCCAGGGACATGAGCCCACCGGCCACCCCGCCCTGCCGGGGATCCACCGCCTGCAGGGTCAGCGTGGTGTTGGGGCTCACCACGCACCCCTGGCCCGCGCCCACCAGCGCGGCGGCCGCGGCGCAGGCCCACCACGGCACCCGCCCGGACTCCACCAGCGGGGTGAGCGCCACGAGCAGCAGCAGGGCGCAGATCACCACGAGGAAGCCGCCGATGACGAGCCGCCGCCCCCAGCGCAGCACGTGGCGCCCTGCGAACTGGGCGGAGAGGCCGGCGCCCACCGACGAGGGCAGCAGCACCAGCGCCGCGGCGAACGCACTGTGGCCCAGGTGCATCTGCATCCACAGCGGGATGACCAGGAAGATGCTCGTGGCCCCCACGAAGTGCACCGACACCACGGCGATGCCGTTGCGGAAGGGCTCCACGGAGAACATGCGTGGGTCCACCACCGGGGAGCCGCCGCGGTCCCGGTAGCGGCGCTCCCAGACCACGAAGAGCGCGGCCAGCAGCATCCCGACCGGCAGGGGCGCCCAGGCCGCGGGGCCGCCCCGCTCCACGAAGGGCACCATCAGGCACAGCACCGTGGCTCCCAGCAGCAGGGTGCCCACGGGGTCCAGGTCCGGGCGCGTCCCCACCGAGGCGCGGTCGTCCGGGGCCCACCGCGGGGCGAGGACGAGCACGGCCAGCCCCAGCGGCAGGTTGAGGGCGAACATCCACCGCCACCCCGCCTCGGGGCCGAGGGCCTGGATGAGGAACCCGCCGAGCACGGGACCGACGGCGGTGGCCAGCGCCACGGTGGTGGCCATGGCCGCGAACGCGCGGGCGCGCTGCTCGCCGCGGAAGTGCTGCTGGATCAGGCCGATGGTCTGCGGGTTCACCAGGCCCGAGCCGAGCCCCTGCACCACCCGCGCGGCGTTGAGCACCCCGGGCGAGGGGGCCAGCGCGGCCACCAGCGACCCGGCGGTGAAAAGCGCCACGCCCCAGCCCAGCAGCCGTCGTCGCCCGATCTGGTCGCCCAGCCGCCCGGCGGGCACCAGCAGCAGCCCGAAGGCCAGGGCGTAGCCGGAGACCACCCACTGCAGCTGGGAGCTGCTGGCCCCGAGCGAGTCCCCGATGGGGGCCAGGGCCACGTTCACCACCGAGACGGCCACCAGGGCCATGAAGGTGGGCACGAGCAGCACCACCAGGAGGCGCCACCCCTCCGCGCGCTCGGTCGGGGCGGAGGGGGAGGTCGTCACCCGGGCAGTGTAGGAGCGGGGCCGCGCGGTGCCCCGGGGTGGGAGGATCGCCCCATGCACCGACACCACAACGGGCTCAAGACCGTGATGCTGTTCGGCCTCATCTGGGCCCTCTTCCTGGGCCTGGGGGCCGTCGTGGGCGGGGGCCGGTTCATCTGGCTGTTCGCCGTGTTCGGCCTGCTCTCCACGGCGTACACCTACTGGAACTCCGACACGCTGGCCATCCGTGCCATGCGGGCCCGGGAGGTGGGGCCGCACGAGGCGCCGGCGATGCACCGCATCGTCACCGAGCTGTCCACGGCCGCCGGCCAGCCGATGCCGCGCCTGTACGTCTCGCCCACCATGGCGCCCAACGCGTTCGCCACCGGCCGCAGCCCCTCGCACGCGGCGGTGTGCTGCACCGCCGGCATCCTCGAGCTGCTCGACGAGCGTGAGCTCCGCGGGGTGCTGGGCCACGAGCTCATGCACGTGTACAACCGCGACATCCTCACCTCCGCGGTGGCCTCGGCCATCGCCGGCACCATCACCTCGGTGGCGCAGATGATGATGTGGTTCGGCGGCGGGCAGGGGGAGAACCGGCCCAACCCGCTGGTGATGATCGCGATGGCGCTGCTCGCCCCGCTGGGGGCCACCGTCATCCAGCTGGCCATCAGCCGCACCCGCGAGTTCGACGCCGACGAGGACGGCGCGCGGCTCACCGGTGACCCGCTGGCCCTGGCCAGTGCGCTGCGCCGCATCGAGTCCGGGGCGTCGGCCCGCCCGCTGCGCCCCGAGCCGCGGGTGGAGACCGTCAGCCACATGATGATCGCCAACCCCTTCCGCGGGGCGGGGGTGGCGCGACTGTTCTCCACCCACCCGCCCATGGACCAGCGCATCGCGCGGCTGGAGGCGATGGCGGGGCAGCGCCTGGGCTGAGGGGCGCGGCCCCCGTCCACATCCCCCGTGACCTGCGGCCGGGTCTCGGGGCAGGATGGCCCCCATGCCCTCGCTGACCCGTGACGAAGCCCAGACCCGTGCCGCGCTCGTCGAGGTGGTCTCGATGGACGTGGAGCTGGACCTGACCACCAGCTCGCGCACCTTCGAGTCCGAGACCACCATCGTCTTCACCGCCGCCGCGGCCGAGCCCACCTTCGTGGACCTCAAGGCCGTGGACGTGCACGAGGTGGAGCTCAACGGCGTCGCGGTGGAGCCGGCCACGGTGGTCGACGGGCGCCTGCCCCTCACCCCGGCGCAGGGCGAGAACACGCTCGTGGTGCGCGCCACCATGCCCTTCTCCAACGACGGGCAGGGCCTGCACCGCTCGGTGGACCCGGCCGACCAGCGCGAGTACGTCTACGGCCACCTGTTCCTGGACGCCGCGCCCAAGGTGTTCGCCTGCTTCGACCAGCCCGACCTCAAGGCCCCCTACGCCGTGGTGGTCAAGGCGCCGGACGAGTGGGTCGTCACCGGCAACGGCGACCCCACCCACGAGGGCGGGGGTGTGTGGCGCCTGGCCACCACCAAGCCGCTGTCCACCTACTTCGTCACCGTCTGCGCCGGCCCCTACGTGCAGCAGCGCGACACCTGGCGCGGACCGGACGGCCAGGAGGTGCCGCTGGTGGTGCACACCCGCGCCTCCCTGGCCGAGCAGCTCGAGGCCCAGGCCCCGCAGGTGTTCGAGGTCACCCGCCAGTGCATGAGCTTTTTCCACGAGCTCTTCGGCATCGACTACCCGTTCGGGGAGTACCACCAGGTGTTCGTGCCGGAGTTCAACGCCGGTGCCATGGAGAACCCCGGCTGCGTGACCTTCCGCGACCAGTACGTGTTCACCGGCGCCATCACCCGGCAGGACCTGCTGCTGCGCTCCAACACCATCGCCCACGAGATGGCGCACATGTGGTTCGGCGACCTCGTGACCCCGGTGTGGTGGGACGACCTGTGGCTCAACGAGTCCTTCGCCGAGTACATGGCCCACCGTGCGCTGGTGGGGGCCACCGAGTTCACCGAGGCGTGGGTGGACTTCGGCATCGGCCGCAAGCCGTGGGGCTACGCCGCCGAGCGCTCGCCCTCCACCCACCCGGTGGCCGGGGCGCCGGCGCCGGACGGCGACACCGCGCTGCAGAACTTCGACGGCATCAGCTACGCCAAGGGCGCCTCGGCGCTGCGCCAGCTCATCGCGTGGATGGGGGACGAGGCCTTCGTGGCGGGCGTCCGCGACCACCTGGAGGGCCACGCCTACGGCAACGCCACGCTGGCGGACTTCCTCGGCTCGATGGGGCGCGCGTCCGGCCGCGACGTGCAGGCCTGGGCGGCGGCCTGGCTGGAGACCGCCGGCCTCGACCGCATCGCGGTGGAGCTCACCACGCGGCAGGACGCCGACGGGCTGCCCGTCATCGACACCGCCACGGTGGTGCGCCAGCAGCCCACCGGTGAGGTGTTCACCCGTTCCTCGGGGGAGCCGGCCGGGCGCCCGCACGCCCTGACGGTGGCCGGGTGGACCGACGGCGACCGCGCCTGGCAGGTGGACGTGGAGCTCGACGGCGACCGGGTGGAGGTGCCCGAGCTGTCCGGCCGCCCCGTGCCGCGCCTGGTGGTGCCCAACGCCGCGGACACCACCTGGGCCACCGCGGTGCTCGACGAGGACTCGTGGGCGGCGCTGCCCACCCAGCTGCCGCAGGTCACCGAGCCCGTCACCCGCGCGATGCTGTGGGCGGCCCTGTTCGACGGCGTCGCCGAGGCCACCGTGGACCCGCGCCACCTGGTGGAGGTCTTCGTCCACGCCTTCCCGGCCGAGACCGACGCGTCGGTGCTGGCCATCTCCGGCGGGTACACCCAGCGGGCCGTGCGCACCATGGTGCCGGCAGCGGAACGCGAGGGGCTGCTGGAGCGCATGGCCGCCGCCGGCCGCGAGCGCCTGCGCACCGCCGAGCCGGCCACCTCCGCCGCCTGGCTCGGCGCGCGCGTGGTGGCGGTCTGCTCCACCGACGCCGAGGAGGTGCGCCGCTGGGCCCGGGGCCAGGCCCTGCCCGAGGGCCTGGAGGCCGACCACGAGTTCCGCTGGTTCGCCGTCAAGCGCCTGGCCCAGCTGGGGGCGCTGGACGGTGAGGTGGAGCTCATGGAGGGCCACGACGGTTCGCTGACGGGGCGTCTCTCGGCGCTCACCGCCCGCGCCGCCGAGCCGACGCCCGAGGCCAAGCAGTGGGCCTGGGAGCAGCTGGCCGGTCGGGACTCCGGCCGCAGCAACTACGAGCGCAACCACCTGGCGCAGGGCTTCTGGTCCTCCGGCGACGACGCCCTGCTCGAGCCCTACGTGGAGCGCTACCTCACGGACGTGCCGGCGCTGTCCGGCGTCCTCGGCGAGGACGCGCTGGCCCGGGTGGCGCAGCTGGCCTTCCCGCTGCCGGTGGCCACGCAGCGCACCGCCGACGCGGTGGACCGCGTGGTGGCCAGCGGGCTGCTCTCGGCCGCGGTGCGTCGCAGCATGGTCGACCAGCGCTCCGTGCTCGGCGAGGTGCTGGCCAGCCGGGAGCGCTTCGGCGGCTGAGGCAGGGGCCGCCGGGGCCGGGGACCGATCCCCCCGGCCCCGGGTGCCCGTGGTCAGGCGGCGGCGGGCACCCGCAGCCCGGCGAGGTACTCCGCCGGGGCGGTGCGCACCGGCATCAGGTAGGCGTTGTCGCCCCACTCGGTGGCCAGGTCGATGGTCCGCTGGGCGAACTCCCGCTGGGCCTGGAGCTCCATCCGGAAGTCGCGGGGGAAGGCCACGAGGTTGCGGCGCCGCCAGTAGCCCAGCGCGGCCAGCGTGGTCACCGTCGTGGCACCCCACCACACCTCCACCTCGTCCGGCAGCACCCGCCGCCAGGAGCGCAGGTGGTCGACGTCGAAGAAGGGCTGGGTGAACACGCCCGAGGCGCCGGCCACCAGCTTGCGCTCCACCTGCCGCAGCTCGGCGCTCATGCCGGTGCGGTAGGGGTCGAGGGCGGCGTAGACCCGCACCCCGGGCAGCTCCTGACGGAAGCGGCGGATCACGTCCACGGCGTCCACCGGGTAGGTGTGCTGGCTGAAGTAGTCGGCGTCGTCGCCGCTGACCACCAGCACCTCGGTGATGCCGGCGGCGCGGAACTCGGCCGCCATCGGCAGCGGGGCGTCGGGGTCCACGTCGCAGGCGCGCACGTGGGGGATCACGCCGTAGGGGCTGCCGTCGGGGCGGCGCGTGGCCTCCCGCACCTTGCGGCAGCCCACCCACGGGCGCAGGTCGAACTTCACGAGGTCGGGGACGTTGATGGTGTCGGCCCAGGGCGCCACCTCGGACAGGCTGGCGGCCTCGGTGAGCAGCGACTCCTCGCTGCGGGGGACGAGCTCGACGGAGATGCGGGTCATGGGGTCCTCCCGGGGATGTGCGGGTGGTCGGTGGGGTGGGTGGTCGCGGGGGTGCGTCAGCGCAGCAGCGGCGCCAGGTGGGTGCGGGCCTCCTCGGTGCCCCACCCCTTGCGGCGCGCGTAGTCCGCCAGCTGCTCGTCGTCGATGCGGCCGATGGAGAAGTACTGCGCGTCCGGGTGCGCCAGGTAGAGGCCGCTCACGGCACTCACGGGTGTCACGGCGCAGTGCTCGGTGAGCCGCAGCCCCACCCCCTCGGCCCCGAGGAGGCGCCACAGGGTGCGCTTCTCGGTGTGGTCCGGCTGGGCCGGGTAGCCGGGCGCGGGGCGGATGCCGGTGTAGCGCTCGCGGATGAGGTCCGGCACGGGCAGGTCCTCGTCGGGGGCGTACCCCCACAGCCGGGTGCGCACCTCGCGGTGGGCCCACTCGGCGAAGGCCTCGGCCAGCCGGTCGGCCAACACCTGCACCATGATCGCGCCGTAGTCGTCCTGCTCGGCGCGCAGCGCGGCGGCCAGCTCCTCGGCCCCGTGCACGCCCACGGCGAAGCCGCCCAGGTGGTCGTCGGCGGGGGCCACGAAGTCCGCCAGCGAGGCGTACCCGCCGGAGCCGCGGTGCTTCTGCTGGCGCAGCCCGTGGAAGGTGGCCGGCGCTCCGTCCGTCCCGCCGACCCCGTCCGGGGCCCCGGGCACGCGGGGGTCCACCACCACGTCCTGCCCGTCGGCGCCGCGGTGCGCGGGCCACAGGCCCACCACGCCGCGGGCGGTGAGCAGCCCCTCGTCCACGATGCGCCGCAGCCACGCCTGCCCGTCGGCGAAGGTGGTGCGGGCCTGCTCGCCCACTCGCGGGTCCTGCAGGATGCGCGGGTAGCTGCCGCGCAGCTCCCAGGCGCTGAAGAAGGGCGTCCAGTCCACCACCTCGGCCAGCTCGGCGACGGTCGGCTCGAGGCGGTGCACGCCCAGGTGCGCGGGGGCGGGCGAGGGCTCGGTGACCGCCCGGGTGTCGGCGCAGGCCTCGCCCCACGGCACCAGCCGCACCTCCTTGCGCCCGTAGCGCTCCCGCAGCCCGGCGTGGGTGGCGGCGGTGCGCTCGGCCAGGTCCGCCGGGCGGTGCAGCGCCTCGTTGACCACCGGCACGGCGCGCGAGGCGTCGGTGACGTGCACGACGGTGCCGGAGTACGCCGGGTCGATCTTCACCGCGGTGTGCGCCGCGGAGGTGGTGGCCCCGCCCACGAGCAGCGGCGTGGCCAGCCCGCGTCGCTCCATCTCGGCGGCCAGGGACACCATCTCGTCGAGGCTGGGGGTGATGAGCCCGGAGACGCCGATGACGTCCGCCCCGGTCTCGGCGGCCCGGTCCAGCAGCTGCTCGGCCGGCACCATGACGCCCAGGTCCTCCACCTCGTAGCCGTTGCACGAGAGCACCACGCCCACGATGTTCTTGCCGATGTCGTGCACGTCGCCCTTGACGGTGGCCATGAGCACCCGTCCCTTGGCGTGCCCGCCGGTGTCCTGCGCGGCGGCCTCCAGGTAGGGGGTCAGGTGGGCCACGGCGCGCTTCATGACGCGCGCGGACTTCACCACCTGCGGCAGGAACATGCGCCCGCTGCCGAACAGGTCGCCCACCACGTCCATGCCGGCCATGAGCGGCCCCTCGATGACGGCCAGCGGCGAGCCCAGCTCGAGGCGCGCCTCCTCGGCGTCTTCCTCGGCGAACTCCGCGATGCCGTGCACCAGTGAGTGCCGCAGCCGCTCGGCCACCGGCTCGGCGCGCCACGCGGCTTCCTGCGCGGGGGCCTTCTCGCCGGACTCGTGGCGGTACGACCCGGCCAGCTCCAGCAGCCGCTCGGTGGCGTCATCGCGGCGGGCCAGCACCACGTCCTCCACGGCCTCGCGCAGGGGCGGGTCGATCTCCTCGTAGACCCCCAGCATCCCGGCGTTGACGATGCCCATGTCCAGCCCGGCGGCCACGGCGTGGAAGAGGAAGACAGAGTGCATCGCCTCGCGGACCACGTTGTTGCCGCGGAACGAGAAGGACACGTTGGAGATGCCGCCGCTCACCAGGGTGCCGGGCAGGTTCTGCTTGATCCACCGGGTGGCCTCGATGAAGTCCAGCGCGTACCGGTCGTGCTCGGGCATGCCGGTGGCCACGGTGAGCACGTTGGGGTCGAACACGATGTCCTGCGGCCGCCACCCGGCGCCCACCAGCAGGTCGTGGGCGCGCTGGCAGACCTCGATGCGGCGCTCGAAGGTATCGGCCTGGCCCTGCTCGTCGAAGGCCATCACCACGGCGGCCGCGCCGTGGCGGCGCACCACCTCGGCCCGCTCCAGGAAGGCCTCCTCGCCGTCCTTGAGCGAGAGCGAGTTCACGATCCCGCGGCCCTGCAGGCACTCCAGGCCCGCCTCGAGCACCTCCCACCGGCTGGAGTCCAGCATGACCGGCACGCGGGCCACGTCGGGCTCGGCGGCCAGCAGGTTGAGGAAGTGCACCATCGTGGCGGGGCCGTCGGTCATGCCCTCGTCCACGTTGACGTCCACCAGCTGGGCGCCGTTCTCCACCTGCTGCCGGGCGATGGAGACTGCGGCGTCCCAGTCGCCCTCGGCCACCGCGCGGGCGAACCTCGGCGAGCCGGTGATGTTGGTGCGCTCGCCGATGTTCACGAAGTTCGTCTCGTCGGTGAGCACGAACGGCTCCAGCCCGCTGGCGCGCAGCCGGGGCTCGGGCTCGGCGGGCACGCGCGGGGCGTGGCCGGCCACCGCCTCGGCGATGGCGCGCACGTGCTCCGGGGTGGTTCCGCAGCACCCGCCCACGATGTTGAGCACCCCCTCGGCAGCCAGGTCGCCGAGCACGGCGGCCATGTGCTCGGGCGTCTCCTCGTACTCCCCGAAGGCGTTGGGCAGGCCGGCGTTCGGGTGCGTCGAGAGAAGCGCCGGGGTGGCGGCGGAGAGCTCGCGCAGGTGGGGGCGCAGCGCCTCGGCGCCCAGGGCGCAGTTGAGGCCCAGGCTGAGCAGGTCGGCGTGCTCGGTGCTGATGGCGAAGGCGGTGGGCGTCTGGCCCGAGAGCGTGCGGCCCGAGGCGTCGGTGACGGTGCCCGAGAGCATCACCGGGATGCGGCGGCCGGTCTCGCGCTCCACGTCGCCCACGGCGTGCAGGGCGGCCTTGGCGTTGAGCGTGTCGAAGACGGTCTCCACCAGCACCAGGTCGGCGCCGCCGCGCACCAGGGCGGCCACCTGCTCGCGGTAGGCGGCGCGCAGGGTGGCGTGCGTGACGGTGCGCAGCTCGGGGCGTTCGACGTCCGGGGAGAGCGAGGCGGTGCGGTTGGTGGGCCCCACCGCACCGGCCACCCAGCGGGGACGTCCGTCGGCGGCCTGCACCGCGTCGGCCACCTGCCGGGCGGTGCGGGCGGCGGCCTCGTTGAGGGCGGCCACCAGGTGCTCGCAGCCGTACTCGGCCTGCCCGATGGCGGTGGAGCTGAAGGTGTTGGTGGTGGTGATGTCCGCGCCGGCCTCCAGGTAGGCGCGGTGCACGCCGGCCACCAGGTCGGGGCGGCCCAGGTTGAGCAGGTCGAAGTTGCCGGCCAGCGCACGGTCGTCGGGCGTGTCGTCGGCGTGGAAGTCGGCCTCGGTGAGCTCCATCCGCTGGAACATCGAGCCCCACGCGCCGTCGAGCACGAGGATGCGCTCGCGGGCGGCGGCGTGCAGCGCCGCGGCCGCGGGGGAGGGGGCGAGGGGCTCGGCGGCGGCGGTGCCGGCGGTGGGTGCGGTGACGAGGGGCGCGGCGCTCATCGACACCCACCCCCGGCCCGCTCGAGCCCTGCGGCGACGTCGGCGGCTAGGTCGGCCGGGTCCTCCAGACCCACCGAGAGGCGCAGCAGCCCCTCGCCGATCCCGGCCACCTCGCGCGCCTCGGGCGTCATCGAGGCGTGGGTCATGGTGGGCGGGTGCGCCACGAGCGACTCGGTGCCGCCGAGGGACTCCGCGAGGGTGAAGCACTGCAGCCCGTCGAGGAAGCGCGCCACCGCCTCGCGCCCGCCGGCCAGCTCCAGGCTCACCATCGCCCCGAAGCCCTGCTGCTGGCGAGCGGCCACCGCGTGACCGGGGTGGTCGGGCAGGCCCGGGTGGTGCACCGCGGCCACGGCCGGGTGGCCCACCAGGGCGTCCAGCACGGCGGCGGTCCCCTCGGCGTGGGCGCGCAGGCGGGTGGGCAGCGTGCGCAGGCCGCGGAGGGTCAGGTAGCTGTCGAAGGGCGCGCCGGTGATGCCCAGCACGTTGGACCAGTACGCCAGCTGCTCGGCCAGCTCGTCGGTGCCGGCCACCACCGCGCCGCCCACCACGTCGGAGTGGCCGTTGAGGTACTTGGTGGTGGAGTGCACCACCAGGTCGGCGCCGAGCTCCAGCGGCTGCTGCCACAGCGGGGTGCAGAAGGTGTTGTCCGCGGCCACCAGGGCCCCGGCGCGGTGTGCGGCGTCGGCCACGGCGCGCACGTCGGTGACGCGCAGCAGCGGGTTCGAGGGCGTCTCCACCCACACCAGGGCGGCGCCGGGGGCGAGGGCCTCGGCCAGGGCGGCGGCATCGGACTGGTCCACGGCCACCACCTCGAGCACGCCCCGGCGGTGCAGCTCGTCGAACAGCCGCCAGGTGCCGCCGTAGGCGTCGTGCGGGATCACCACGCGCTGGCCGGGCCGGGCGAAGCCGGTGGCCACCAGGGTGACGGCAGCCATGCCGGTGCAGGTCACCGCGGCGCCGGCGCCCCCCTCGAGGGTGGTGAGCGCCTCGGCGAGCAGGTCGCGGGTGGGATTGCCCGAGCGGGTGTAGTCGTACCGGCGCGGCCGGCCGAGGCCCTCGAAGGCGAAGTTGCTCGAGAGGTGCAGCGGGGGGATCACCGCGCCGTGCGCCGGGTCGGTGTCGATGCCGGTGCGCAGCGCGCGGGTGGTGCGGGAGAGGGAGGTGCGGGTGAGCGTGCTCATGCTGGGGCCTTCCTCAGGGGTCCGGCACCGCGGTGACCATCTCTCGGGGTGCGACGGTGTGCCGGAGGAAGACCCGCGGGGAGGAGCTCGCCCGTCGGTCCCATCTTCCGGCGAGCCGAGGCTCCCCGCAGGAGGTGGCACCGTTCCTCGTGGTCGCCCACGAGGCGGTTGCCCCGGCGTCATCGGTCCTGATCCCTCAGCCGGTCGTGATGGATGTGCGCAGCACGGTACAACACGTCCGGCGCCCGCCCACGCGCTCGGGGTGCAGGGTGGCGGGTGTCACGTCCGGCCGGGGTCAGGGCACCGGGTCCGGGTACCGGGTCCGGGTACGCGCGAGGGCGGGCCCACCGTGGTGGACCCGCCCTCGCGCGGGGGACGCCGGGCCCGCGAGGCCCGCGTCGTGCCGCGTCAGCGGTAGTTGGTGAAGGTCAGCGCGGCGTCGATGTCGTCGTTGGCCTTGAGCGCGCGCTGCACGGCCTGAAGGTCGTCGCGGCTCTTGGAGCTCACGCGCACCTCGTCGCCCTGGATGACGGCCTTGACGCTCTTGCCGAACTCGTCGCGGATCTGCTTGGAGATCTTCTTGGCGACCTCCTGGCTCAGGCCCTCCTTGAGCACCCCCTCCAGGCGGTACTCCTTGCCGGATGGCTTGGGCTCGGCGTCGTCGCCGAAGTCCACGGACTTCAGGCTCACCCCGCGCTTGACCAGCTTGGTCTGCAGCACGTCGAGCACGGCCAGGCAGCGCTCGGCGGTGTTGGCGCGCAGGGTCAGGGCGTCGCCCTTGAGCACCACCTCGGCGCCCACGTTGCGGAAGTCGTAGCGGGTGCCGATCTCCTTGGCGGCCTGGTTGACGGCGTTGTCCACCTCCTGGCGGTCGACCTTGCTCACGACGTCGAACGAGGACTCACTGGCCATGGGTGCTCCTGTCATCGAGGGGGTGGAGCCGCCCCGGGGCGGCTCGGTTTGTCCGATCAAGGGTAGGGCGGCTAGTATCCAGCCCGCAGTTTGGCAGGTTGTCCGAGCGGCCAATGGAAGCGGACTGTAAATCCGTCGGCGAAAGCCTACGCAGGTTCGAATCCTGCACCTGCCACGCACACGACCCCCGAGGAACCGTTCCTCGGGGGTCGTCCCGTACCCGGGCCCCCGCGGATCGAGGGGTGGGCCGCCGGCTCAGACGCGGCCGGGCCGGGTGCCGCGCAGGTCGTCCACGATGGGGAACAGGGCCAGCACCAGCAGCAGTGCGGCGGGGACCACCACCGCCCGGTAGCCCACGGCCACCCCGGCCAGCGCCCCGGCCACGCCTCCGAGCACGAAGGCGCCGACCAGGGTGGCGTGCAGCGCCATCCGCTGCCGGTCGGCCCGCACCGGGTCGGGGTCGCCGGGCGGGTTGCGGTAGAGCCACTTGCCCAGCTCGATGCCGAGGTCGGTGACCATCCCGGTGACGTGCGTGGTGCGGATGGTGGCCCCGGTGACCTTGGTGACCAGCGCGTTCTGCAGGCCCATCGTCCAGCAGAGCACCGCCACCGCCGCCCAGCCGTGGCCCCACGCGGTGACGCTGTCGGCGAGCAGCCCCACGAGCAGCATCGCCAGGGCCTCCACCACGAGCACCACCGCGAACCGGCTGGCCACCTGCCGGCGGCGCAACGCATTGAACAGCAGGGCGCAGCTGGCCGCACCCACCACGAAGGACGCGATGCCCAGGGCCGCGAGCAGGGCCAGGCGGTGGTCGCCGAGCACCAACTGGTCGGCCAGGGTGGCGGTGAGCCCGGTCATGTGCGAGGTGTAGACCGCCACCGCCAGGAAGCCCACCGAGTTGAGCATGCCCGCGGTGAACGCCAGACCGGCGGCGAGGTGGCGGTTGTCGGCCGCGGTGCGGCCCGGACCGGCCACCCGGCGCAGGTGGGTCACGGCGCGGACGAGGGCTGGGTGCACGGCGCGACCGTAGCAACGCCGTCCCGATCCCTCGCCCTTGTGGCCCGTATCACGTCGCGGCCCGACGACCCGGGTGGATTGGCCGCGCGAACCTCGCCGGTCGTACCGTGGTGGCATGACCGAGACCGTGAAGACCGTTGACCTTCCCTCCGAGAACAGCTCCACCGACCCCAGCTGGTACATCCAGATGGAGGACGAGCACGCGGCCCACAACTACGGCCCGCTGCCCGTCGTCCTCGCCGAGGGCAAGAACGCCCGGGTCACCGACGTCGCCGGCAAGACCTACATCGACGCCCTGGCTGGCTACTCCGCGCTGAACTTCGGCCACGGCAACGAGGAGCTCATCGCCGCTGCCAAGGAGCAGCTGGACAAGATGACGCTCACCTCCCGCGCCTTCCACTCCGACCGTCTGGGGCCGTTCACCCGCGACCTGGCCGCCCTCACCGGCAAGGACATGGTCCTGCCGATGAACACCGGCGCCGAGGCCGTGGAGACCGCCCTGAAGATCGCCCGCAAGTGGGGCGCCGACGTCAAGGGCGTCGAGAACGGCAAGCAGCACATCATCGTGATGGACGGCAACTTCCACGGCCGCACCACCACCATCATCAGCTTCTCCACCGACGAGGAGGCCCGCGCCGGCTTCGGCCCGTACGCGCCCGGCTTCTCCGTCGTGGAGTACGGCAACGCCCAGGCCGTGCGCGAGGCCATCACCCCGGACACCGTCGCCGTGCTGCTCGAGCCCATCCAGGGCGAGGGCGGCGTCGTGATCCCGCCGGAGGGCTACCTGGCCGAGGTCCGCGAGATCACCCGCGAGAACAACGTGCTCATGATCTGCGACGAGATCCAGTCCGGTCTGGGCCGCACCGGTACCACGCTGGCCTCCCAGTACGAGGGCGTCGAGGCCGACATGTACACCCTGGGCAAGGCCCTGGGCGGCGGCATCGTGCCGGTGTCCGCGGTCGTGGCCAACGAGGACGTCATGGGCGTCATCACCAAGGGCACCCACGGCTCCACCTTCGGTGGCAACCCGCTGGCCTGCGCCGTCGGCCACCAGGTGGTCAAGATGCTGGCCACCGGCGAGCACCAGAAGGCCGCCGCCGAGCGCGGCAAGCAGCTGGCCGAGGGTCTGGAGGCCCTGGTGGGCAAGGGCCTGGTGGCCGTGCGCACCCGCGGCCTGTGGGCCGGTCTGGACATCGACCCCGAGCTGATGACCGGTCGCGAGGCCTGCGAGAAGCTCATGGAGAACGGCGTGCTGGCCAAGGACACCCACGGCTCCACCATCCGCCTGGCCCCGCCGCTGACCGCGACGGCCGAGGACATCGACGCCATCGTCGAGGCCGTGCGCAAGGCCCTGGGCGCCGACGCCTGATCCGGCGCACCCCGTGACGATGGGGGCCGTTCCGCAGCAGCGGAGCGGCCCCCATCGGCGTGTCCGGGGGTCGGGAGGGAGCCCTACCATCGGGACGTGCTGTCCGCGAGCCTGCTGGTCCCCGTCCTCGTCGGCGTCCTCGTAGGGCTGCTCATGGGCTCCCTCGGTGGTGGCGGGGCCATCATCGCCGTCCCGGCGCTCATCTACCTGGTGGGCCAGTCCCCGCTCGAGGCGTCCACCACGTCGCTCGTGGTCGTCGGCCTCACGAGCGTGGTGGGCGTGCTCCAGCACGGGCGCGCCGGGCGCGTCGCCTGGGGTGAGGGAATGGTCTTCGGGCTCCTGGGAGCCGCAGGCGCGGCCGGCGGCTCCGTGGCCTCCCAACGGGTGCCTGAGGCGGTGCTCATGACCGCGTTCGGGCTGCTCCTGCTGTTCGTGGCCCGCACCATGTGGCGCAGGGCCCGCTCCGGGGCCCGCCGCGCCGACGCCGACGACCTGCAGGCGGTGCCGCCGCTGCTCACCCTCCGCCCGGTGCGCGTGGACGCCTCACGGGTGCTGCCCGTGCTGCTGGCGGCCAGCGCGGTGGGCTTCCTCACCGGCTTCTTCGGTGTGGGCGGCGGGTTCGCCGTGGTCCCTGCCCTCACGCTCGTGCTCGGCCTGCCGATGCGGCGCGCGGTGGGCACCTCGCTGCTCGTGATGATCCTCAGCGCCACCGTGGCCCTGGGGGTGCGGGCCGGCAGCGGGTTGCAGCTCGACTGGCCGCTGACCCTCACCTTCGCCGGCGTCGCGATGGCGGCGAGCCTCGTCGGCGGCCGCATCGGCCAGGCCGTGCCCGCCCACCGGCTGCAGAGCGCGTTCGCCCTGCTCCTCGTGGCCGTGGCCGTGCTGACCCTGGTGCAGACCGCGCTGGGCTGACCCCTCAGGCGGTGAGGCCGGCGTCGTCCTGCCCGTCGAGCAGGCTGCTGGCCAGCCAGGCGTCCGGGATGCCAAAGGCGTCCACCAGCACGCCCGCCACCGGCCGCAGCTGCGCGCACAGGGCGTTGACCGTGGCCGTCACCGCCTTGGACTTGGCCCCGCGCAGGTGCTCGTGCTCCAGGAACCAGGCCGCGTTCTCCTCGATGACGCTCAGCGCGTAGAGGTCGCACACCTGGTCCAGCAACGTGGCCAGGTCGGGATCCCGGACGCCCTGCACCACCTCGGCGAAGGCGTCCAGCACCACCCGGTCGATGTGCGCGCGGGCGGCCAGCAGCAGGTGGTCCTGCACGTCGTTGAACGCGGCGAACTGCTCGGCCTCGCTGCCCCGGCGCGACCGGCGCATCCGGGCCGCCGCCGTCTCCAGGGTGTGCTGCTCGCGGTACTGGAAGCACTCCACCTGCCAGGCGCGGTCCATCACCACGTCCTCGATGTCTCGCCGCCGGGCCAGCTCCACCATCCGGTTCACGAAGCCCTTGGCCGCGGTGCGCTCCACCACCACGCCGGAGAACTGCGTGGCCCCGTAGCGCAGCATCCCGGTCATGTTGAGCGAGCCGAGCGCCTTGACGTAGTTGGTGAGCAGCCCCTTGGCCACCAGCTGCAGCAGCACCGTGTTGTCGCCCTCGAAGGTGGCGAACACGTCGGCGTCGTGGCGACGCTGCGTGATGCCGGAGGTCGCCATGTAGCCCGCCCCGCCGCACGCCTCGCGGCAGGTCTGCAGCACCCGGTTGGCCTCCTCGGTCTGCAGGGCCTTGAGACCGGCGGCGTGGGACTCCAGGGCGCGCTGGGCCCGCTCGTCGCGCTCCAGCGGGCTGGTCTGCTGCACCGCGTGGAGGGTGCCCACCAGCTCGTTCTGCGCGAACTGCAGCGCGTAGCTGCGGGCGATGGCGGGAAGCAGCCGCCGCTGGTGGGCGCGGTAGTCCAGCAGGGTCACCTCCCCGTCGGGGCCGGCGAACTGCGTGCGCCGGTCGGCGTAGCGGGTGGCGATGGTCAGCGCGGAGCGGGCCGCGGCGCTGGCGCCCCCGCCCACCGAGACCCGGCCCCGGACCAGGGTGCCCAGCATCGTGAAGAAGCGGCGCCCGGGGGAGTCGATGGGGGAGGAGTAGCGTCCCGCGGCGTCCACGGCGCCGAACCGGTCCAGCAGGTTCTCCCGGGGTACGCGTACGGAGTCGAAGCGCAGGGTGCCGTTGTCCACGCCCGGCAGCCCGCCCTTGGCCCCGTTGTCGCCGATGGTCACGCCCGGCAGGGGCGCACCGGCCGCGTCGCGGATCGGCACCACGAGGGCGTGGATGCCCCGGTGCGTCGGCTCCTCGGCGTCCACCCCCTCGGGCAGGGAGGAGTCGTCCGGCGTCACCAGCTGGGCGAAGACCACGGCCATGCGCCCGTCGCGGGCGGCGTTGCCGATGTAGGTCTTGGTGGCCGAGCGGGTGGGCGAGTGCACCACGAACTCGCCGGCCGCCGCGTCGTAGGTGGCCGTGGTCTCCAGCGACTGCACGTCCGAGCCGTGGCCCACCTCCGTCATCGCGAAGCAGCCGAGCAGCTCACCGGCGGAGGCGGCGGGCAGCCACGTGGCGTGCTGGGCGTCGGACCCGAGGTTGGCGATGGCCCCGCCGAACAGCCCGAACTGCACGCCCATCTTCACCGCGAGCGAGAGGTCCAGGGCGGCCACGGTCTCGAAGGCGGCAACGGTGCCGCCGACGTCCGCCGGTCCGGCGTCGGGCCCGGGGGCACGCAGCCCCACCAGGCCCTGCCGCGTGAGCTGCAGCAGGGCGGCGGTGGTGGTGGCGCGCTGCTCCTCGAGGGTGGCCTGCGGGTCCAGCAGGACGTCGGCGGCGTCCACCCCCTCGCGCAGGCGCCGGCGCACGTCGGCCCACGGGCCGTCGAGCAGGGCGCCCAGCGCCGTGCGGAGCTCGTCCGCCGTCGTCGCGGGGCCGTCGTGCACGGGGTCGGGTGCCGGGCGGGTCATCGGGTGGTCTCCGCGGCGAGGGCGTCGAACCGGGCGCCGTAGAGCTCGGCCACCTCCTGCACCAGCTGGGAGCGCGGCGGGCGGTCGTCGCCCCGGGCCACCCAGTCCTCGGCGATGAAGCGGACGCACCCCACGAGCCCGTGGGCCAGGGTGCGGGCGGCCTCGGCGGTGCCGGCGGCGGGCTCGCTGCCGGTGCGGGCGGCGGTGCGCAACAGGTGCTCCAGCACGGGGGTGAGGCGTTCGCCCATCCGGTTGGTCATGCCGGCCACGGGGTCCTCCCCGTCGGTGTCGTTGAGCGGACGGGTCACCACGAAGCGGTAGATCTCCGGGTCGCGCTCCACGAGGGCCAGGTAGGAGTCGGTGACGGCGGCGATGACGGTGCGGGGCGTGGTCTGCGCGGTCTTCTCGCTGGCGCGGGCCAGGTCGCCCCAGATGTTGGCGTCCACGGACTCGATGACGGCGCGCCAGGCGCCGGCGCGGTCGCCCAGGTGGCGGTAGAGCACCGTGCGGGAGGTGCCGGCCTCGGCGGCGATCTCCTCCATGCCGATGCCGGGGCCGTGCTTGCGCAGGGCGCGCAGGGCTGCTTGCGTGAGCTCGGCGCGGCGGCGGGCCCGGTGCGCCTCCCAGCGGGTCGTGCGCCCGTCCACGCGGCGGCCTGCGATCTGCTGCACGGGATCCATGGCCACACTGTAGACCGGATCGACAGTATGTGGAACACTGCGTACCTGTAACTTCGGGGCCGGCTCCACCCGGTGCCACGGCCCCGGACCCCGCCAGACCGAGACGGACCCCGCGGTCCGCACCCAGGAGGGCTCCATGGCCGACCCGCGTTCCCCCCGCCCCCGCAGCGCCCTGGTGGTGGGCGCCAACCGCATCCCCTTCGCCAAGGCCGGCGGCCGCTACGCGCAGGCCTCCAACCAGGACATGCTCACCGCCACCCTGGACGGCCTCGTCGCCCGCCACGGGCTGCAGGGCGAGCGCCTGGGCGAGGTGGCGGCCGGTGCCGTGCTCAAGCACGCCCGCGACTTCAACCTCACGCGTGAGGCCGTCCTCGGCTCCGCGCTGGACGCTCGCACCCCTGCCTACGACCTGCAGCAGGCCTGTGGGACGGGGCTGGAGACCGTCGTCCAGGTGGCCAACAAGATCGCCCTCGGGCAGGTCGAGGCCGGCATCGGGGCCGGGGTCGACACGGCCTCGGACGCGCCGCTGGCCCTCGGTGACGGGCTGCGCCGCGCGCTGCTGGAGGCCTCGCGCGCCAGGTCCGCCCCGGCCCGCCTCCGGGCCCTCGCCCGCATCCGCCCCGGTGACCTCGCGCCCGAGGCCCCGCAGAACGCCGAGCCCCGCACCGGTCTGTCGATGGGGGAGCACATGGCCCGCACGGCTGCCGAGTGGAGGATCTCCCGCGAGGCCCAGGACGCGCTGGCCGCCCGCAGCCACCACCGCCTGGCGGCCGCCTGGGACGAGGGCTTCTTCGACGACCTCGTCACCCCCTTCCTCGGCCTGACCCGGGACGAGTTCCTCCGCCCCGACACCTCCGAGGAGAAGCTCGCCGGCCTCAAGGTCGTCTTCGGCAAGGACGGCTGGGCCGGCCAGCCGGGCACCCTCACCGCCGGCAACTCCACCCCGCTCACCGACGGCGCGTCGGCGGTGCTGCTCTCCTCGCCGGAGTGGGCGGCCGCGCACCACCTCACCCCGCTGGCGCGTTTCGTCGACGCCGAGGTGGCCGCGGTGGACCACGTCCACACCGGGGAGGGCCTGCTCACCGCACCGGTCTTCGCCGTGCCCCGCCTGCTGGAGCGCCACGGCCTCTCGCTGCAGGACTTCGACTTCTACGAGATCCACGAGGCATTCGCCTCCACCGTGGAGGTCACGCTGAAGGCCTGGGAGGACGAGGAGTTCTGCCGCACCCGTCTGGGGCTGCGGGGTGCGCTCGGCCCCGTCGACCGCGAGCGCCTCAACGTCAAGGGTTCCTCGCTGGCCGCCGGTCACCCGTTCGCCGCCACCGGTGGGCGCATCGTCGGAACCCTCGCCTCGCTGCTGCACCGGAAGGGCAGCGGCCGGGGCCTCATCTCCATCTGCGCTGCCGGCGGGCAGGGCGTCGTCGCGATCCTGGAGGCCGTGTGATGAACCAGCCCACCCCGAACCCCACTGACCAGGCCGCCCCGACCACTGGCGAGAAGCGCCCCGCGGCGAGCACGCGGTCGCAGGACGGCTGGCTCGGCTTCGTGAACACCCCGCTGGGCGCCCGCCTGGCCGGCTCGCTCGGCCTGCCCCGGCCGGTCCCGCTGCGCCGCTACACCCCCGGTCAGCCGATGCTGGAGGGCCCCGTCGCGCTCGCCGGTGCCGGGGCCGCCCCGGTCCTCGGCCAGGTCGAGGCGCTCCTCGTGGGCCACGGCATCGCGTCGGAGCGCCCGGAGCTGCCGCTGACCCCGGACGAGGCCGGTGACCTCGCCGCCTCCGCCCTCGTGGTGGACATGACCGCCGCCACCACGCTGGCGGATCTCGACCTGCTGCGCCGGGCCGCCCGGGCCACGCTCAGGCGGCTGGCCCCCAGCGGCCGGGTGGTCGTGCTCGGCACCACCCCGGAGGTCCTCGTGGCCGCTGGCGCCCCCACCGAGCAGGTGGCCGCCGCGCAGGCGCTCGAGGGCGTGGTGCGCTCCATCGGCAAGGAGCTGCGCCGCGGGGCCACGGCCAACCTGCTCTGGCTCGACCCCGCCGTGGGCCGGGACCGCGAGGTCGCCGCCACCGGGGCCGCCGTCGCGCCCGAGCTCGTGGAGCCGCTCACCTTCCTGCTCTCGGCCCGCTCCGCCTACGTGTCCGGCCAGCCGCTGCGCGTCCGCGAGGCCGACCGCAGCCGGGCCGAGGAGTCCCTCGGCTGGCTCCACCCCGTCGAGGCCCAGGAGTGCGCGTTCGCCGGCACCACCGTGGTGGTCACCGGGGCAGCCCGCGGCATCGGGGCCGACATCGCCCGCACCTTCGCCCGCGACGGCGCACGGGTCGTCGCCGTGGACGTGCCGCAGGCGGGCGAGTCCCTGGCCGCCGTGGCCAACGAGGTCGGGGGCGTGGCCCTGCAGCTCGACATCACCACGCCGGACGCCGGGCAGCGCATCGCCGCCGCCGTGGCCGCCACCGGCGCCGAGCAGCTGCACGCGGTGGTCCACAACGCCGGCATCACCCGCGACAAGCTGCTCGTCAACACCGATGCCGACCGGTGGCGCTCGGTGCTCGAGGTGAACCTCGCGGCCCAGCTGCGCATCAACGAGGTGCTGCTCTCCGGCGTCCCGGGCGGCCTCGGCGAGGGCAGTTCCGTCGTGGGGGTGGCCTCCACCTCCGGCATCGGCGGCAACCGCGGCCAGTCCAACTACGCGGCCTCCAAGGCCGGCGTCATCGGCGCGGTGCGTTCGCTCGCCCCGCAGCTGGCCGGGCGCGGCATCACGGTCAACGCCGTGGCACCGGGCTTCATCGAGACCGAGATGACCGGCCGCATGCCGGCCCTCACCCGCGAGGTGGGGCGCCGCATCAACGCGATGGCGCAGGGCGGGCTGCCGGTGGACGTCGCCGAGGCCATCGCCTTCCTCGCCCGTCCCGCCAACGGCGGCGTCACCGGCCAGGTGCTGCGCGTCTGCGGCCAGAGCCAGCTGGGGGCATGAGGTGGCCACGCGCATGAACCTGCCGACCCCCTCGTCGCCCCCGGCCGTCGGCGAGCAGGCGGTCCCGGACGTCGACGTCGAGCTCCTCGACGCGGTGCCCAGCCCCGTGTCGCTCTTCGGGCGCGCCGTGCGGGCCCGCGGACGCTCCACCGTCTGCGCGGACGACCTGCCCTCCCGCCGCCTCGTGGTGGCCGAGGCCGGGTGGACCCCCGGGGAGCTCGCCGCCTACTCCCGCCTCTGTGGCTTCCGCTACGGCGCGCCGGTGTCGGCCACCTGGCTCCACGTGCGCACCTTCGGCCTGCAGATGCAGCTCATGACCGCCCCGGACTTCCCGCTGAAGGTGCTCGGCCTGGTGCACCTGGCCAACCGGTGGCGTGTCCACGCCCCGGTGGCGCCCGATGCGGTGCCGGCCGTGACGCTCTGGGCAGACCGCCTCGTGCCCCACCCCAAGGGCGCCCTGGTGACGCTGGCGGCCACGGCCGAGGTGGACGGTCAACGGGTCTGGGAGGGCTGGAGCGAGTACCTGGCCCGTGGCGTGGAGGTCACCGGTGCCTCGGAGGGCGCGCCCTCCGGTGGTTCCCGCGACCCCGCTGAGGCTGCCGGTCCCGCGTCCGCCGTGGACGCCGCGGCCCTGCCGGAGCGTGCCCGGTGGCGTCTGGCGGCCGACACCGGCCGGCGCTACGCCGCGGTGGCGGGCGACGCCAACCCCATCCACCTCTCGGCCCTGACGGCCCGGGCCTTCGGGTTCAAGCGCGCCATCGCCCACGGCATGTACACCGCCGCGCGGTCGTTGGCCGCCCTGGAGCCGCACGTCCCGGACGCGTACGCCTACGACGTGGCCTTTGCCAAGCCGCTCCACCTGCCGTCCACCGTGGTCCTGGCCACGGGCCGGACGGGTGGCGGCGCCGACCCGTCGGGCCGCCGGGGTGTGCAGCAGGTCGCCGTCCGGGCCACGGACCCCTCGGTCGTGCACATGACGGGGACGCTGAGGGCCCTCTGAGGCAGGTGGCGCGGGTTCCACCGAGGCCGGGAATCCGCGCCACCGCGCCGTTTTTGCACATTCCAGAAGCTGTGTGTATTGTTCTCCGAGCGGTCACGGCCGCGACGCCCCTATAGCTCAGTCGGTAGAGCGTCTCCATGGTAAGGAGAAGGTCAGCGGTTCGATTCCGCTTGGGGGCTCTGGTGGTGGCCGGCCTTCGGGTCGGCCCACCCGCCGAGGCGGGGTAGCTCAGCTGGTTAGAGCGCACGACTCATAATCGTGAGGTCAGGGGATCGAGCCCCCTCCCCGCTACTGGCAGACGGTCCACCCAGTGGACCCGCCGCCGTGCCCCATCGGGGCGCACCACGAACAATCCGTCCGAGAGCAGGTTGCCCCATGGCCAGCAAGAGCGCTGACGTCCGCCCGAAGATCACTCTGGCGTGCACGGACTGCAAGGAGCGCAACTACATCACCAAGAAGAACCGTCGGAACAACCCCGACCGTCTTGAGCTGAAGAAGTTCTGCGCGCGCTGCCAGTCCCACACCGCGCACCGCGAGACCCGCTGAGGTCCGCACACCAGACCACGAGGAGGGCCGCCCCGCACGGGGCGGCCCTCCTCCGTGCGTGCGGGGTGTCGCATAGGCTCGCGGCATGACGTCCGCCGACACCCAGGCCGCCGCCGGCACGCTCGCCGAGCGGGTCACCGGCCGCAACTGGACCCTGCAGGAGCCCTACCAGGTGGCCCGCCCCGCCGTGCGCGAGTTCGCCCGCGCGGTCGGCGCGGAGCACCCCGTGCACCACGACGTGGCGGTTGCCGCCGAGGCCGGGTACGCCGACCTCGTGGCACCCCCCACCTTCGTCGTCAAGGTCACGCAGGCGGCCGACTTCCTCCTGCTGTCCGACCCGGACCTGGGCATCGCGCTGCAGAACGTCGTGCACGGCGAGCAGTCCTTCACCCACGAGCGCCCCGTGGTGGCCGGTGACGAGCTCACCGCCACCACCGAGGTCACCAGCGCCAAGATGATGGGCTCCACGTGCATGCTCGCGCTGCGCACCACGGTGCTGGACGAGTCCGAGGACCTCGTGGCCACCGGCACCTCCACCCTCGTCATCTCGACCGCCCCGGCGCAGGAGGCCTGATGTCCGACCAGACCCCGCAGCAGCCCACCGCCGCCCCCGACGTCGCGTCGCTCACCATCGGCGACGTCGCCTTCGAGCGCGAGGTCCGCCTCACCCGCGCCGACCTCGTCTCCTACGCCGGCGCCTCCGGCGACCACAACCCCATCCACTGGAGCGACCGCGTCGCCGCTGAGGTGGGCCTGCCCGGCGTGCTGGCCCACGGCATGCTCACGATGGGGCGCGCGGCCACCTGCGTCGGGGACTGGGCCGGCGACCCCGCCCGCGTCCTGGGCCTCTCCACCCGCTTCTCCGCGCCGGTCGTGGTGCCCGACCCGGGTGAGGCCGTGCTCACGGTGACCGGCACCGTCAAGCAGGTCGAGGGCGACACCGTCACCCTGGCGCTGGCGGTCACCCAGGAGGGCGCCCCCAAGCCGGTGCTCGGCCGGGCCACCGCCACGGTCGACCTCTCCGGGGAGGACGCGTGAGCACCCCTCCGCTCTCCGAGGCCTCCCGCACCGAGCACGACGCCCCGCTGGCCCCGCTCACCACGCTGCGCGTCGGCGGCCCCGCCCGGACCCTCGTGCGTGCCGCCACCACCGACGACCTCGTGGCCGCCGTGCGCGCCGCCGACGCCGCGGGGGAGGACCTCCTGCTGGTCTCCGGCGGCTCCAACCTCGTCATCAGCGATGCGGGGTTCCCCGGCACCGTCGTGCAGGTGGCCACGCGCGGCATCGAGGTCGAGGACGCCGGGGACGGGCGGGTGCGCGTGCGCGCCGCCGCCGGCGAGCCCTGGGACGCCTTCGTCGCCCACGCCGTGCAGAACGGCTGGAGCGGCATCGAGGCCCTGTCGGGCATCCCCGGGTGCGTGGGCTCCACCCCCATCCAGAACGTGGGCGCCTACGGGCAGGACGTCTCGCAGACGGTGGAGTCCGTGCGCGTGCTCGACCGTGAGACCGGCGAGGTGCAGGAGATGTCCGCCGCCGAGTGCGCCTTCGCCTACCGGGACTCGCTGTTCAAGCGCACCCAGAAGGGCTCCACGGGCCGCTACGTCGTGCTCGCGGTGACCTTCCTGCTGGAGGCCACCGACCGCTCCCAGCCGGTGGGCTACGCCGCCCTCGCACAGGGCCTCGGCGTGGAGATGGGGGAGCGCGTCGCCCTGGCCGACGCCCGCGAGGCCGTCCTGGCCCAGCGCCGGCAGCGCGGCATGGTCTGGGACGCCGACGACCACGACACCTGGTCGTGCGGGTCCTTCTTCACCAACCCGATCATCACCGCCGCCCAGATGGACGAGGTGCGGGCCCACGTGGTGGAGCGCTTCGGCCCCACCGCCCCGGAGCCGCCGGAGTTCCCGGCGGGCGACGGGATGGTCAAGACGAGTGCGGCCTGGCTCATCGACAAGGCCGGGTACGGCAAGGGCTATGCGATGCCGGGGCCGGCCGCGCTGTCCACCAAGCACCCGCTGGCCATCACCAACCGGGGCTCGGCGACGGCGGCCGACGTGGCCGCGCTGGCCCGCGAGGTGCGCCTCGGGGTCGAGGAGGCCTTCGGGGTGCGCCTGGTCAACGAGCCCGTCTTCGTCGGCCACCAGCTCTGAGGACGCGCCCGCGGGCCGGCCGCGCCGACGCCGAGGGGACCCCGTCCGGCGGGCGGGGTCCCTTCGCGCGTGCGGTGGCTCAGGCGCGGCGGTTGCGGGCCACGAGCGTGCCACCGGCCGCCACCAGGCCCAGCCCCGCCAGGCCGGCCCAGGGCGAGGCGTCCGGGCCGCTCGCCACACCGGTGTCCACGATCGGCCCGTCCTGGCCCACCTCGTGGGTCCGGAACGAGAAGACCTCCTCGGTGGAGGGGTCCACGGTCATGCTCAGCCACTGCGTGGCCGTGTCGCCGAAGGTCTCCACGCGCGTCAGGTTCTGCACCCCGCCGTAGTGCGCCTCCTCCTCGTGCTGGTGCTCGTCGCCGTGCAGCAGGAGCACCGGGCCGTCGAAGGCGGCGGCGCGCTCCAGCAGCAGCGCTCGCTCGGCGGCGTAACCGGGCTCGCCGGCCACCGGCTCGGCCTGCATCATGATCGCCACGGCGGCGTCGCCCCGCTCCTGCGCGGTGTCGAAGGCGGCGTCGATCCAGTCCAGGTTCGCCGCGCGGCGCTGGCGCACCTCGGCCATCCGCTCGGCCGGGTGGTCGCCCTCGGCCAGCTCGTCCCAGGGGGCCTCGCCGTTCTGGCTGCCCACCACGTGCACGGTGGCGAAGGTGGTGCCGGCGGCGTGGAAGCGCACGTTCTCCACCGACTGTGCGTGCTCGGGCTGCTCGGCCGACTGGGGAACCACCTCCATCGACCGCCCCCCGATGGTGCCGCGGGGGTTCGGGTAGAAGAGCGCGCGGGTGTGCTCCAGGCGCTCGGTGGGCAGGTACTGCCCGGCCTTCTCGCGGTGGCAGTCGGTCCACTCGTTGTCGCCCGGGGTGAGCACGAACGGCGCCTCGAAGGTGTCGTACAGCGCGCGGGAGGTGGCCAGCAGCTCGTCGGAGCAGGGGGTGGACCCGCTCTTCACGTCGCCGGCGTGGAGGACCCAGTCGAACCCGTGGGCGTTGACGTCGTCCACGAGGGCGGGGAACTGCTCGGTCTGCTCGGGGCCGTAGGGGGTGTCGCCGAGCACGGCCACGTGGGCCACGTCGTCGGGTGCCGAGGCCGTGGCCGGTGCCCCGACGGCGAGGGCGGCCAGGGCGGCGACGGAGGCGGACAGGGACAGGGACAGGGCCAGGGGGGTGCGTGTGTGCATGGCCCCACCGTGGCCCTCGCGGGTGACCCCGGGGTGGCCGCCGGGTGACGGCCCGGTGGCGCTCAGCCGGCGGCCACCCACGCGACGATGTCCCGCTCGGCGGCCTCGACCACCTCGCGCGGGGCCCGGCTCGCGGCGAAGGAGGCCCGCGCGAGGTCCCCGAGGGCGGCGGCGTCCAGCCCGTGCACGTCGCGTGCGGCCACGTACTGGTCGGCCAGCCGGGAGCCGAAGAGCAGCGGGTCGTCCGCGCCGAGCGCCACCGTCGCCCCGGCGTCGAGCAGGGCCCGCAGGGGCACCTGGTCCAGGGCGGAGTACACGCCCAGGGCCACGTTGCTGCCCGGGCACACCTCCAGCGCGATGCCGCGGCGCACCACCTCCGCCAGCAGCTCGGGGTCCTCGCTGGCCCGCACCCCGTGGCCCAGCCGGTCCGGCGCCAGGGCGTCCAGTGCGTCGGCCACGTGGCGGGGACCGAGCAGCTCCCCGGCGTGCGGCACCGAGGCGAGCCCCGCCCGACGCGCGATGGAGAACGCCTTGGCGAACTCCGCGGTGTCCCCGCGGCGCTCGTCGTTGGAGAGTCCGAAGCCCACCACCGTCCCCGGGCCGTCCCCGGCGTGCTGGGCGGCCAGACGGGCCAGAGCGCGGGCGTCGTAGGGGTGCCGGGTGCGGCTCGCCGCCACCACCACGGCCACGCCGATGCCCTCCTCGGCCGATGCCCGGCGCGCCTCGTCGAGGACGATCTCCAGCGCGGGCGTGATGCCCCCGACGTGCGGGGCGTAGCTCGTGGGGTCCACCTGGATCTCCAGCCAGCGCGACCCCTCGGCGGCGTCGTCCTGCGCGGCCTCGCGCACGATGCGGCGCATGTCGGTCTCGGTCGTCACGCACGCCCTGGCGGCGTCGTAGAGGCGCTGGAAGCGGAACCAGCCGCGCTCGTCGGTGGCACGCAGCACCGGCGGCCAGTCGTCCACGAGCGCGCTCGGCAGCCGCAGGCCCTTCTGCGCGGCCAGCTCGCGCAGGGTGCTGATCCGCATCGACCCCGTGAAGTGCAGGTGCAGGTGCGCCTTGGGCAGGTCCACGACCCTGTCACCGGGCTGGAGCAGGGCGCCCGTGACGAGGTCGTCGGTGCGGGGGGTGGCGGTGCCGGCGTCCATGTCCGGAGTCTGCCACCCGGGCTCGAGCTGCCTCCTCAGGCGTCGTCGGCGTCGACCACGTGGTCCACGGCCGGGTCGCTCATCGCCCCCTCGCCCTCGTCCTCGATGCCGTTGGTGTCCTGCTCGCGGGCCAGGCGGTCGGTCGCGGGCTGGGCAGGGTCGATGCCGGCCAGCGCCCCGTCGGCCTCCCGCCCCGCGTCCTCGACCACCTCGCTGCCGTCCTGCACGAGGTCGTCGGTGCCCAGGTCCTCGGCGGTCACCTCGCCGTACTCCTGCTGGGCGTCCACCTCCTCGGCGGGGCCGTCCGGCTCGTCGTCATAGCTGAGCGTGCCGTCCCCGCTGAACTCCTGGTCGGGGTCCACGAGGTCGTCCACGGCGTCGAGATCGGAGGCGGTGCGGGGGAAGTCCTGGCTCATGGGGGTCTCCTGGGTCGTGTCCACCGGGTCGGCCCGCTGCGGGCGGGGCGTCAGGCCCAGTCTCCGCCCGTGCCCGGCGGTCGTCCACCCGGCGGGGTCCGTCGCGCCACGCGGCGGGGCCGCCCACCACGTGCGTGGTGGGCGGCCCCTGCGGCATCGGTGCGGTGCCGTGTCAGTCGCGGGCCTCGGCCAGCAGCTTCTGGATGCGGCCCACGCCCTCCTCCAGGTCCTCGTCGCCCAGGGCGTAGGAGAGGCGCAGGTAGCCCGAGGGGCCGAAGGCCTCACCGGGCACCACGGCCACCTCGGCCTCCTCGAGGATGAGCGCGGCCAGCTCCAGGGAGGTCTGCGGGCGCTTCCCGCGGATCTCCTTGCCGAGCACGCCCTTGACCGAGGGGTAGGCGTAGAACGCGCCCTCCGGCATCGGGCACTCCACGCCCTCGATCTCGTTGAGCATCCTCACGATGGTCCGGCGGCGGCGGTCGAACGCCTCGTGCATGCGCTCCACGTCCTCCATGCCACCGTTCAGGGCCGCGACGGCGGCGCGCTGCGAGACGTTGGCCACGTTGGAGGTGGCGTGCGACTGCAGGTTGGTGGCGGCCTTGATGACGTCCACGGGGCCGGCCATCCAGCCCACGCGCCAGCCGGTCATGGCGTACGTCTTGGCCACGCCGTTGAGCACCACGCAGGTGTCGGCCAGCTCCGGGACCACCACCGGCATCGAGTGGAACTCCGCGTCGCCGTACACGAGGTACTCGTAGATCTCGTCGGTGACCACCCAGATGCCGTGCTCCACCGCCCAGCGGCCGATGGCCTCGACCTCGTCGCGGGAGTAGACCGCGCCGGTGGGGTTGGAGGGGGAGACGAAGAGCAGCACCTTGGTGCGCTCGGTGCGGGCGGCCTCGAGCTGCTCGACGGTGACCTTGTACTCCTGGGTCTCGTCGGCGAAGACCTCCACGGACGTGCCGCCGGCCAGGGCGATGGCCTCGGGGTAGGTGGTCCAGTAGGGGGCGGGCAGGAGCACCTCGTCGCCCGGGTCGAGCAGGGCGGCGAAGGTGTTGTACACGGCCTGCTTGCCACCGTTGGTCACGAGCACCTGCTGGGGGGTCAGCTCCAGGCCCGTGTGGCGGGCGGTGGCCTCCACGATGGCCTGCTTGAGCTCGGGCAGGCCGCCGGCGGCGGTGTACCGGTGGTTGGCCGGGTCGTGGCAGGCGGCCGCGGCGGCCTCCACCACGTGGGCGGGGGTCGGGAAGTCCGGCTCGCCGGCGCCGAAGCCGATGACCGGTCGGCCCTGGGCCTTGAGCTCCTTGGCCTTCGCGGTGACGGCCAGGGTCGCGGACTCGGCGATCGCGGCCAGGCGGCGGGACACTCGGGCGGGCTGCTGGGCGGGGGACTGGTCGCTTGTCATGCCCGCCATTCTGGCAGCCGGCCCCGCACGGCCGGGGCCCCGTGGGGGTGCCGGCCGGGGCGCGGAACCACCGCCGAGGGGGCGGCAGGGGCCTCGGGTGGAAATCAGGTGCCGCCCTGCAGTAGAGTGCCCGGTCGGTGCACCACCGTGCGCCGACCACGGCGGTCGACCCACCGGCCGCCGAAGGGCATTAGCTCAATTGGTAGAGCACCGGTCTCCAAAACCGGGGGTTGGGGGTTCGAGTCCCTCATGCCCTGCGCAGTCCGTCCCCGCGGAACCAGCACGTGAAGGAGTGAGCGTGACCGAGCCCAGCGCGGCAGCAGCCGAGCGCAGCACGGCCCCGGCCGACCACTCCGAGGTCCCCCTGCGTGAGCGGAAGGCCCAGGGGAGCAACCCGGTCTCCCGCTTCTTCAACTCCATCGTGCTGTTCCTGCAGCAGATCGCGGACGAGTTGAGCAAGGTCGTGCGTCCCACGCGCGAGGAGCTCGTCAGCTACACGCTGGTGGTGCTCGTCTTCGTGGGGGCGATGATGGCCTTCGTCTTCGGACTCGACCAGCTGTTCTCGCGCCTGATCGACCTCGTCTTCGGCTGAGGCCCGGCGCAGGACCCCCGGGGTCGATGCCGACGGGCCCCGCGCCCGTGGCCGACGAGGCCCGCCCCAGCACCGGCAACCAGCACACGTGGAGGAACCAGAGCATGTCCGAGGAGACGCCCGACCAGGCGACCGAGCTCGAGGCCGACCAGGCCGTCGAGGAGTCCGCTGTGGCCGACGAGGTCGAGGCCCCGGAGGCCGACGCCACCGTCGAGGGTGAGCAGGCCGAGGCCGCGGACGACGCCGCCGAGGTGTCCGAGGAGGACGCCGCCCCCACCGCCGAGGACCAGGCCGAGGAGTTCCGCGCCATGCTGCGCGACCAGTTCGGTGACTGGTACGTGCTCCACACCTACGCCGGCTACGAGAAGCGCGTGAAGGCCAACCTGGAGCAGCGTGCGGTCTCCATGAACATGGAGGACTACATCTTCCAGGCCGAGGTGCCCATGGAGACGGTCACCGAGATCAAGAACAACCAGAAGAAGACGGTCGAGCGCGTGCGCATGCCCGGCTACTGCCTGGTGCGCATGGACCTCACCAACGCCTCCTGGGGCACCGTCCGCAACACCCCGGGCGTCACCGGCTTCGTGGGCAACGCCACCGACCCGGTGCCGCTGAGCCTGGACGAGGTCTTCGACATGATGGCCCCCGACTTCGAGTCCCAGGCCGAGGCGGCCGCCGGCTCGCAGGAGGGCGCCACCACGGTCGAGCCGCAGGCAGGCACCCCGCAGATGCCGCTCGTCGACTTCGAGGTCGGCGAGGCCGTCACCGTCATGGAGGGTCCGTTCGAGACCCTTCCTGCCACGATCTCCGAGATCAACGTCGAAGCCCGCAAGGTGCAGGTGCTGGTCTCGATCTTCGGCCGGGAGACCCCGGTCGAGCTCGCGTTCAACCAGGTCTCCAAGATCTGATGCGCGGCGGGGCCGCGGCCCCGCACCCGGACCCCTCGGGGTCCTGACCTGCCACCGCCCGGCGGTGGCGATGCAACCGGGTCATCGCCCACGGCGTCGGCCCACGACCAAGGAGCAACAACATGGCCCCCAAGAAGAAGGTCGCCAGCTTCATCAAGCTGCAGATCGAGGCCGGCGCCGCCACCCCGGCGCCCCCGGTCGGTCCCGCGCTCGGTGCCGCCGGTGTCAACATCATGGACTTCGTCAAGGCGTACAACGCCGCCACGGAGTCGCAGCGCGGCAACATCATCCCGGTGGAGATCACGGTCTACGAGGACCGCTCCTTCACCTTCATCACCAAGACCCCGCCGGCCGCCCAGCTCATCAAGAAGGCTGCCGGCGTGCCCAAGGGTTCCGGCGAGCCGCACGTGAACAAGGTCGGCAAGATCACGGACGCCCAGGTGGCCGAGATCGCCGAGACCAAGATGAAGGACCTCAACGCCAACGACCTCGACATGGCCAAGCGCATCATCGCCGGCACCGCCCGTTCCATGGGCATCACCGTCGAGGGCTGAGGCCCCCTGCGGTGACGGCACCCGCCGTCACCGCGCCCCAGTGGTAGGGCCGGCGCTGGCCCGCACGACCACGACTCCCACCCCTTTCCCGAGGAGAGAACCATGAAGCGCAGCAAGAACTACCGCGCCGCAGCGGAGAAGATCGAGGCCGGCAAGGCCTACACCCCCCGTGAGGCCATCGCCCTGGCCCAGGAGATCGCCACCACCAAGTGGGACTCCACCGTCGACGTCTCCCTGCGTCTGGGCATCGACCCGCGCAAGGCCGACCAGATGGTCCGCGGCACCGTGAACCTGCCGAACGGCACCGGTAAGACCGCCCGCGTGGTCGTGCTGGCCAACGGTGACAAGGCCGAGGCCGCTCGCGAGGCGGGTGCCGACCACGTCGGCTCCGACGAGCTCGTCGAGAAGATCGCCGGCGGCTGGCTCGACTTCGACGCCGTCGTCGCCACCCCGGACCTCATGGGCAAGGTCGGCCGTCTGGGCAAGGTGCTGGGTCCGCGTGGCCTCATGCCGAACCCGAAGACCGGCACCGTGACCATGGACGTGGCCAAGGCCGTCACCGACATCAAGGGCGGCAAGATCGAGTTCCGCAACGACAAGCACGCCAACGTGCAGTTCATCATCGGCAAGGCGTCGTTCTCGACCGACCAGCTGGTGGAGAACTTCAACGCCGCGATGGACGAGGTCATGCGCCTGAAGCCGAACGCCGCCAAGGGTCGCTACATCACCCGTTCGGTGCTCTCCACCACGATGGGTCCCGGCATCCCGCTGGACCTGGGTGCCAAGGCCGACGCCTGAGCCACCCCGTGACGGTCTCGCCGCGGCCGTGAGCACCGCGAAGGGCCCCTCCCGCTCGGGAGGGGCCCTTCGGCGTCGTCGGTCCCGGGGTGTCCGGTGGTGGCGGGCCGTGTCAGGCGCCCTGTCCGTCCGGGGTGTCGGCCTCGTGCTGGGGCTCCTCCTCGGAACGCCCCGTCATGAACCCGAACAGCAAGGCGACGACGATCCCCGTCACCAGCGCCATGCCGGGGTCGAGGACGTTGAGCCAGGTGAGGCCGAGCGTCGCGGCGGTCGCGGCGCCGAGCTGCTGCACCTTGCGCTCGTTCCAGCGGGTGTCCCACGGGGCGAGCGGCGTGCCGGCGGTGCTGCGGGCGCCCTTCAGCGGCGCGAACCACGCGGCCACCATGAGCGCCAGGCTGCTGAGCGCGCTCACGAGCAGTGCGGGCAGGGCCGACTCGACGGTCAGGGCGTCGACACGGTGGACGGCCAGGCCGAGGGTGAGCACGGTGCCGAGGGTCAGGGTCCAGAGGAGCGGGGTTCGCATGGCCCCAGTCTTGAGCGGGGGCGGGCTCGTGGGGCATGACATCCGTCATGGGACGGGGTGAGCGGCCTCACCGTTGCCGAGTTGGTGCGCGGCGTGGGCCTCCGCTACTCTTGCCTGACCAATGACCGCCGGTCGTTGGTGCCCGCACGCCGGAGACGGAGTGGGAGCACCACCGAAGGTTCCGCTCGACGGACGGCCCGCGTAGGTGTGAGACGAGTTCCCGGACCGCTGCGTCCGCCCGTGAGGGTGTCGACGCGGGGTGTCGAGGAGTTTGCCCCGTGCCTGCGCACGGGGTTTTTTCGTTCGTGGGGCCCGGCACCACCACTGTAAGGAGGCCCACATGGCGAATCCCGAGAAGGATGCCGTCATCGCCGAGATCGCGGCTCAGCTTCGCGACTCGAACGCGGCCGTGCTGACCGAGTACCGCGGCCTGACCGTCGCGCAGATGGCGGAGCTCCGCTCCAAGCTGCGCGGCAACGCGACGTACTCCGTGGTGAAGAACACGCTGACCGCCCGTGCGGCGGCCGAGGTGGGCGTCGACGCGTTCGACGGTCACCTGTCCGGCCCCACCGCCATCGCCTTCGTCACCGGTGACCCGGTCGAGGTGGCCAAGGGCCTGCGTGACTTCGCCAAGGAGAACGAGGCCCTGGTCCTCAAGGCTGGTCTCGTCGACGGCCAGGCGTTCAGCGCCGCCGACATCGAGAAGCTCGCCAGCCTGGAGAGCCGCGAGACGCTGCTGGCCAAGCTGGCCGGTGCGATGAAGGCTCCGATGGCCAACACCGCCGCTCTGCTCAACGGCGCCCCGGCCCAGATGGCACGTCTGGCCGAGGCCCTGCGTCAGAAGGTCGAGACCGAGGGCCCGGTGTCCGGCGCCCCGGCCGCTGCGGACGCGCCCGCCGAGGACGCTGCCGCGGACTCCGAGGAGTCCACCACCGACGTCGCCGAGGGTGGCGACGACAACTGATCGCCCGGGCTCCCGCCCAGCGACCAGCCACCACAACTCGCCCGGCCCGCCGGGCACGCCACTCACGGCAGTAACGAAAGGAAGCCACCATGGCCAAGCTCAGCAACGACGAGCTCATCGAGCAGTTCAAGGAGATGACGCTGATCGAGCTCTCCGAGTTCGTGAAGCAGTTCGAGGAGGTCTTCGAGGTCACCGCCGCCGCCCCCGTCGCGGTTGCCGGTGCGGCCCCGGCCGCTGGCGGCGACGCCGGCGCCGCCGCCGAGGAGAAGACCGAGTTCGACGTCATCCTGGCTGCCGCCGGTGACAAGAAGATCGGCGTCATCAAGGAGGTGCGCGGTCTGACCTCCCTGGGTCTGAAGGAGGCCAAGGACCTCGTGGACGGCGCCCCCAAGCCCGTCCTGGAGGGTGTCTCCAAGGAGGAGGCCGACAAGGCCAAGGAGGCCCTCGAGGGCGCCGGCGCCACCGTCGAGATCAAGTGATCTCCGGGGGTCACTGACCCCCTCGCCGCACTGCGGTCACAGCGGGCCCCACCGTCACGGTGGGGCCCGCTGTCGCATGTCCGGAGGGTGCGGAAAACCAGGTGAGCTCGTCGGTGCCGGGGCATAGGCTGACCCCATGCCCGACCCCTCGCGCCCCACCGCCGTCCACGCTGCCGAACGGGCCGGCGCCACCGCGCGTCCCGTCACCTGGCGACGCCTGCTCACGCCGGCGTCCGCCGTGGCGCTGGCCGTGCTGACCGTGGGCGGCGTGGGCCAGTCCGTGGGGGCCGTCCTGGCCGGTCGCCTCGCTCAGGACCCGCAGGCGCCCCTCGTGGGGTGGCTCGCCCTGGCCCTCGTGGGTGGCGTGGTGCTCGATGCCGTGGGCCGCCTGCTGTGGGTGGGGGAGGTCGACCGCGCCGAGGGCGAGCTGCGCCGCGACGTGTTGACCGCCGTGACCGCGCAACCGGTGGCGGCCCTGGGCGACCAGGCGGTCGGTGAGCTGCTCGACCGCATCGACGACGACGCCACGGAGATCGGCTCGCTGAGCCGGGACATGCTGTGGAACGTCCTGTCCACCTTGGTGGCCGTTGTGCCGATGTGGGTCGTGGCCGGGCTCACCTGGTGGCCCGCCTGGTTCCTCTTCCCGGTGGTCGGCGCCGCCACCCTGCTCGTGGTGCGCCCGTTGCTGCCCCGGATCGCCGAGCTCAAGGTGCACGAGGAGGCCGCGTTCACCGCGCACGCCGCGGCCCTCGAGGAGGGCATCGCCGCCCGGGACGACCTGCGCACCAGCCTCGGCCAGCCGTTCGCCGTGCGCCGCCTGGCCGAGCTCTCCGCCGAGGTCCACCGCCGCTTCCGGGCGGTGCTGGGCCAGGAGGTCGCGGTCATCCTCCGTAGCGGGCTGGTGCTGCAGCTGCTCATGGTGGTGCTCGTGGTCGGGGGTGCCTGGGCCGTGGAGGGCGGGCACCTGGGCATCTCCGCGCTGGTCACCCTCTTCCTCGTGAGCAGCCGCTTCGTCGGCGTCATGTCGCAGCTGTCCGAACAGCTGCCGGAGCTCCAGGCCGGTATGGGAGCAGTCATCCGCGTGCGGCAGGCCATCGCCTCCGAGGCCGAGCCCGTCGGGGGTGACCCGCTGCCCGAGGGGCCGCTCGACCTGCGCTTCGCCGACCTGGACTTCTCCTACGGGCAGGGCACCTTCGCGCTGCGGGGCATCGACCTCCACGTGCCGGCCGGCCAGACGCTGGCCCTGGTGGGGCGCACCGGGTCGGGCAAGTCCACCCTCGCCTCGATGGTGACGCGCGCCATCGAGCCCCCGGCCGGCACCGTGCTGCTCGGCGGGCAGGACGTGGGCACCACCGACCTCGCGGCCCTCCGCGGGGGCGTGGGCACGGTCACCCAGCGCACCGAGGTGCTCGCCGGCACGCTGGCGCAGAACATCACGCTCTTCGAGGACCTCGGCGACGAGCACGTGCAGGCCGTCGTCGACGAGCTGGGTCTCACCGACTGGGTGGCCGCGCTGCCCGACGGCCTGCACACCCTGCTCGGCCCGGGCGGCCTGACGCTCTCGGCGGGGGAGGAGCAGCTGCTCGCCTTCGCGCGCTTGCTGGCCCGTGACGTGCAGGTGGTGGTGCTCGACGAGGCCACCGCCCGGATGGACCCGGTCACCGAGCAACGCGTGGTGCGCGCCTCCGAGCGCCTGCTCTCGGGGCGCACCGGCGTGCTCGTGGCCCACCGGCTCGGGACGATCGAGCGGGCCGACCTCGTGGCCGTGCTCCAGGACGGTCGCGTGCTCCAGCACGGCACCCACGCGCAGCTGTCCGCCGACGACGGCGCCTTCCGCGACCTCCTGCGCGCGGCCACCGCCGGGGACCACGCCGCGCAGGAGGAGCCCGACCCCACCGAGGACGAGGCCACCCAGCACGCGGTGGGTACGGCCCGTCGCCTCACCACGCCGCCCCCCCACCCGCGACGCCGGCCGCGCACCGTCGCTGGCCCGTGCGGTCTGGCGCGCCATCACGGCGCGGCCGGCCTGGGGCCTGGTGTCCATCCCGCTGTTCCTCGCGCTCTCGCTCAGCGGCGCCGTCGGAGCGGGGACGGCCTGGGCCTGGGGTCGGCTCGTCGAGGTGCTCGCCTCCGGGGGCTCCCCGTGGGGGTGGGTGACGGCGATCGTGGTGTTGCTGGTCTCGGCCCCGCTGCTGCTGGGGGCGGCGATCCTGCGCTACCCCCGGTGGTGGGTGGAGCTCATGCTGCGCATCCGCATGGCCGTGCTCGTGGGGCAGACCGAGCAACGACGCACGGAGAAGCTGCCGCCCGGCGAGGTGGTGGCCCGGGCCATGGACGGCGAGCGGTACATTCGCTACACCGACCGGTGGGTGGACCTCGTCAACGGTCTGCTCATCGCGCTGTTCACCGCCCTCGTCTCCGGGCACGCCACGAGCGGCCTGGTGCTGCTGGCCGTGCTCGCTGGATCGGCCCTGGTCTCCGCCCTCGGGCGGCCCCTGGCCGGCCGGTCGGCCACGGCGGCCTCCGCCCTGCGGGCCGAGTTCGGGCGTGCGGTCGGCTCCGCCCTGGAGTCCGCGCGCACGGTGAAGCTCTCCGGGCGGATGCCCCAGGTGCGCCGCCACCTGCTGTCACTCGACCGGCGCCGCGTGGAGGCCGCGGTCCTGGAGCACCGCGTGGCCGCAGGCCTCAAGGGCCTGCCGCCGATCCTGCTCCAGCTGGCCGCCGTGGGCGCCTGGTGGGCCCACCAGCAGGGGTACTGGGACCTCTCCACCACCCTGCTCGTGGCCAGCACCGTGCTCGGGTTCGTCTGGTTCGGGCAGGTGGCCGGTGCGGTGATCACCGAGGCCCCCGGTGTGCGCTCGTGGCAGCAGGCCACCCACGGCATGGCCGGTGGCCGCGACCTGGTGTCCCTCCCCGAGGGCGTGGACCTCGTGTCCGGACGGGCACCCGGTCCCGCACCCGTGGAGGTGGAGCCGCTGCGGGCGCTGACGCTCCAGGGGCTGGACGTCGTCCACGACGACGGCACGGTCGGTGTGGAGGGCGTGGACCTCACGGTGCACGCCGGCGAGCTCGTGCTCCTCGTGGGACCGGTGGGTTCCGGCAAGTCCAGCCTCCTGCGGGGCCTGGCCGGCCTGGAGCACACCCGCGGCACGCTGCGCTGGAACGACCGGGCCGTCGACGACCCCGAGACCTTCCTGCGCCCCGGTCAGGTGGCGTGGGTCGCGCAGGTCCCGCGGGTCCTCTCGGGCAGCTTCGCCGAGAACCTCCGGCTCGACCACGAGCGTGCGGTCGAGGCGGCCGTGGACGTGGCCCGCCTTGGCCCGGATCTCACCGCGGCCGGCGGCTCCGAGGCCCTCGTGGGCCACCGCGGGGTGCGCCTCTCCGGCGGCCAGGTGCAGCGCCTGGCGCTGGCCCGTGCACTGGCGGCGGACGCGCAGCTGGTGCTGGCCGACGACGTCTCGTCGGCGCTGGACGCCCGCACCGAGGTGGAGCTCTGGGAGGCCCTGCGCGCGGGGGGCACCACGGTGGTGGGTGCCACGTCCAAGCGGTCGGCCCTCCAGCGGGCGGACCGGGTGGCGGTGCTCCGCGGCGGGCGCGTGGTGGCCACCGGCCCGTGGAGCGAGCTCGAGCGCCAGTGGGGGCACCTCGCGGGGTGAGCACCTGGGTCCGGGCCGGGCCGGGCAGGGCGGTCCGGACCCAGGCCCCGGGTGCGTGTCGGGATTGACCGGGGCCGGTGGTGTGGGGCACAGTTCAACCGCTCGTCGGGGCGGGGGCGGTCCCACGACGCGGACCGACGCCGGGGGAAGGCGGCGGCACGTCGTCGGCGTTTGACGGGCCCTTGACAGGGGTGTACTGTGACTCGTTGCGCTGCCCCTTTGTCTCCAACCCCACCCCCGACGCCCGCGCGCCAGACGTCCGCCGACACCTCCGCCTCGCGTGTGGGGATCCGTGACCGCCCGGCGGGGGCGCAGGCCGACCGGTGCGGGGGAGGAGTTCCCGCGGTGGCGTGACCGCACCGAACATGCACGGCCTTGAGGAAGGACACTCCTTGGCTGCCTCGCGCACTGCTGACCAGAACGTCTCGACCGCACGCACCGCTTCCGGGCGTCTGTCGTTCTCCCGCATCCACGAGCCCCTGGAGGTGCCGGACCTCCTGGCGCTCCAGACCGAGAGCTTCGACTGGCTCCTCGGCAACGAGGCATGGCAGGAGCGGGTGGCCGAGGCGAAGGCCGCCGGCCGCACCGACATCTCCCTGACCTCGGGCTTGGAGGACATCTTCGAGGAGATCTCCCCCATCGAGGACTTCTCGGAGACCATGTCGCTGAGCTTCTCCGAGCACCGCTTCGAGGAGATCAAGTACACCGAGGACGAGTGCATCGAGCGGGACATGACCTACTCGGCGCCCCTGTTCGTCACCGCCGAGTTCATGAACGGCGAGACCGGTGAGATCAAGTCGCAGACCGTGTTCATGGGCGACTTCCCGCTCATGACCAAGCGCGGCACCTTCATCATCAACGGCACCGAGCGTGTCGTCGTCTCCCAGATCGTGCGTTCGCCGGGCGTCTACTTCGAGCGCTCCTTCGACCGCGCGACCGACAAGGAGATCTACTCCGCCAAGATCATCCCCAGCCGTGGTGCGTGGCTGGAGTTCGAGGTCGACAAGAAGGACATGGTCGGTGTCCGTGTCGACCGCAAGCGCAAGCAGTCCGTGACCGTGCTGCTCAAGGCGCTGGGGTGGACCGAGGCGCAGATCCTCGAGGAGTTCGGCCAGTACGAGTCCATCCGCGCGACGCTGGAGAAGGACCACACGGCCAACCAGGACGAGGCCCTGCTGGACATCTACCGCAAGCTGCGTCCGGGGGAGCCCCCGACGGTCGAGGCCGCCCAGAACCTCCTGGACAACCTCTACTTCAACGGCAAGCGCTACGACCTGGCCAAGGTCGGCCGCTACAAGATCAACAAGAAGCTGGGCATCGACGCCGAGCTCACCGACTCCACCCTGGGCGTGGACGACATCGTCCGCACCATCAAGTACATCGTCGCGCTGCACGCCGGCGAGACCACGATGGAGGGCGTGCGCCACGGCGAGGCGGTCGACCTGCGCGTCGAGACCGATGACATCGACCACTTCGGCAACCGCCGCCTGCGCACGGTCGGCGAGCTGATCCAGAACCAGGTCCGCACCGGCCTGTCGCGCATGGAGCGCGTCGTCCGTGAGCGCATGACCACCCAGGACGTCGAGGCCATCACGCCGCAGACGCTCATCAACATCCGCCCGGTGGTCGCCGCGATCCGCGAGTTCTTCGGCACCAGCCAGCTCTCGCAGTTCATGGACCAGAACAACCCGCTGGCCGGTCTGACGCACAAGCGTCGCCTGTCCGCGCTGGGCCCCGGTGGTCTGTCCCGTGACCGCGCCGGCATGGAGGTCCGCGACGTCCACCCGTCGCACTACGGCCGCATGTGCCCCATCGAGACGCCGGAAGGCCCGAACATCGGTCTGATCGGTGCGCTGGCGTCCTACGGCCGCATCAACCCCTTCGGCTTCGTCGAGACCCCCTACCGCAAGGTCAAGGAGGGCTACGTCACCGATGACGTGGAGTACCTGACCGCGGACGAGGAGGACGACTACGTGATCGCCCAGGCGAACGCGCCCCTCACCGAGGATGGCCAGTTCGCCGGGGAGCGCGTGCTCGTGCGCTCGAAGGGCGGCGAGGTCGAGTTCGTGCCGCGCGACGAGGTCCACTACATGGACGTCTCCCCGCGCCAGATGGTGTCCGCGGCCACCGCGATGATCCCCTTCCTCGAGCACGACGACGCCAACCGCGCGCTCATGGGTGCCAACATGCAGCGCCAGGGCGTGCCGCTGGTGCAGGCCGAGGCCCCGCTGGTGGGCACCGGCATCGAGCACCGAGCCGCGCTGGACACCGGTGACGTGGTCCGCGCCGACAAGGCCGGTGTGGTGCAGTCCGTCTCGGCCGACCTGGTGCAGGTCACGAACGACGACGGCACCTACCTGAACTACGCCATCGACAAGTTCAACCGCTCCAACCAGGGCACCTGCTACAACCAGCGGGTCGTGGTCTCGGCGGGCGACCGTGTGGAGAAGGGCGACCTCATCGCCGACGGTCCGTCGACCGACAATGGCGAGATGGCCCTGGGCAAGAACCTGCTCGTGGCCTTCATGCCGTGGGAGGGCTACAACTACGAGGACGCGATCATCCTGTCGCAGCGCCTCGTGCAGGACGACACCCTCTCCTCGATCCACATCGAGGAGCACGAGATCGACGCCCGCGACACCAAGCTGGGCCCGGAGGAGATCACCCGGGACATCCCGAACGTCTCCGACGACGTGCTGGCCGACCTGGACGAGCGCGGCATCATCCGCATCGGTGCCGAGGTCCGCGACGGCGACCTGCTGGTCGGCAAGGTGACCCCCAAGGGTGAGACCGAGCTGACCCCGGAGGAGCGCCTGCTGCGCGCCATCTTCGGCGAGAAGGCCCGCGAGGTGCGCGACACCTCCATGAAGGTGCCCCACGGTGAGACCGGCACGGTCATCGGCGTCAAGGTGTTCGACCGCGAGGAGGGCGACGAGCTGCCCCCGGGCGTGAACCAGATGGTGCGCGTCCACGTGGCGAACAAGCGCAAGATCACTGACGGTGACAAGCTCGCCGGCCGTCACGGCAACAAGGGCGTCATCTCCAAGATCCTGCCGGTCGAGGACATGCCCTTCCTGCCCGACGGCACCCCGGTGGACGTCGTGCTCAACCCGCTGGGTGTGCCCAGCCGCATGAACGTCGGCCAGGTGCTCGAGCTGCACCTCGGCTGGGCCGCGGCCAACGGCTGGAAGATCGAGGGCACCCCGGAGTGGGCCGAGAACCTTGCCGAGGAGCACCAGGAGGCCGGTCCGTGGACCCGCGTGGCCACCCCGGTGTTCGACGGTGCCCGCGAGGAGGAGATCACGGGTCTGCTCGACTCGACGCTGCCCTCGCGCGACGGCCAGCGCCTCATCGACGGTTCGGGCAAGGCGCAGCTGTTCGACGGCCGCACCGGTGAGCCGTACCCGGACCCGGTGTCCGTGGGCTACATGTACATCCTCAAGCTCCACCACCTGGTGGACGAGAAGATCCACGCCCGCTCCACCGGCCCGTACTCGATGATCACGCAGCAGCCGCTGGGTGGTAAGGCGCAGTTCGGTGGTCAGCGCTTCGGTGAGATGGAGGTGTGGGCCCTCGAGGCCTACGGCGCCGCTTACGCACTGCAGGAGCTGCTGACGATCAAGTCCGACGATGTCACCGGCCGCGTCAAGGTGTACGAGTCCATCGTCAAGGGCGACAACGTCCCCGAGCCCGGCATCCCCGAGTCCTTCAAGGTGCTCATCAAGGAGATGCAGTCCCTGTGCCTGAACGTCGAGGTCCTCTCGACCGACGGCCAGAACATCGACCTGCGAGAGCAGGACCAGGAGGTCTTCCGCGCGGCGGAGGAGCTCGGCATCGACCTGAGCCGGCGTGAGCCGAGCTCGGTCGAAGAGGTCTGAGAAGACCCGAGCGAACCCTCTAGCCCCCGGAACACGAGAGAAGGACACCTGTGCTCGACGTCAACTTCTTCGACGAGCTTCGCATCGGCCAGGCCACGGCCGACGACATCCGCCAGTGGAGCCACGGCGAGGTCAAGAAGCCGGAGACCATCAACTACCGCACCCTGAAGCCCGAGAAGGACGGACTCTTCTGCGAGAAGATCTTCGGTCCGACCCGCGACTGGGAGTGCTACTGCGGCAAGTACAAGCGCGTGCGCTTCAAGGGCATCATCTGTGAGCGCTGCGGCGTCGAGGTGACCCGCTCGGCCGTGCGCCGTGAGCGCATGGGCCACATCGAGCTGGCCGCCCCGGTGACGCACATCTGGTACTTCAAGGGCGTGCCCAGCCGTCTGGGCTACCTGCTGGACCTGGCGCCGAAGGACCTCGAGAAGGTCATCTACTTCGCCGCGTACGTCATCACCTCGGTGGACGAGGAGGGTCGCCACAACGACCTGCCGTCCCTCGAGGCCGAGATCCAGTCCGAGATCAAGGCCACCGAGAACCGTCGCGACGCCGACGTGGAGGCCCGCGCCAAGAAGCTGGAGCAGGACATCGCCGCGCTCGAGGCCGAGGGCGCCAAGTCCGACGCCAAGCGCAAGGTCCGCGACTCCGCCGAGCGCGAGATGAACCAGATCCGCAAGCGTGCCGACCAGCAGGTCGAGCGCGTGGAGCAGGTGTGGGACCGCTTCAAGAACCTCAAGGTCCAGGACCTCGAGGGCGACGAGATGCTGTTCCGCGAGATGCGCGACCGCTTCGGCATGTACTTCGAGGGCGGCATGGGTGCCGCGGCCCTGCAGAAGCTGCTGCAGGACTTCGACCTCGAGGCCGAGGCCGAGAAGCTCCGCGAGATCATCGCCACCGGCAAGGGCCAGAAGAAGACCCGTGCCCTCAAGCGCCTCAAGGTGGTCACGGCCTTCCTGACCACCGACAACGAGCCGCAGGGCATGGTCCTGGATGCCGTCCCGGTGATCCCGCCGGACCTGCGTCCGATGGTGCAGCTGGACGGTGGCCGCTTCGCGACCTCCGACCTCAACGACCTGTACCGCCGCGTCATCAACCGCAACAACCGCCTCAAGCGCCTTCTCGACCTCGGTGCCCCCGAGATCATCATCAACAACGAGAAGCGCATGCTGCAGGAGTCCGTGGACTCCCTGTTCGACAACGGTCGTCGCGGTCGTCCGGTCACCGGTCCGGGCAACCGCCCGCTGAAGTCGCTCTCCGACATGCTCAAGGGCAAGCAGGGTCGCTTCCGCCAGAACCTGCTCGGCAAGCGCGTCGACTACTCGGGCCGTTCGGTCATCGTGGTCGGCCCGACCCTCAAGCTGCACCAGTGCGGTCTGCCCAAGCAGATGGCCCTGGAGCTCTTCAAGCCGTTCGTGATGAAGCGCCTGGTCGACCTCGACCACGCGCAGAACATCAAGTCGGCCAAGCGCATGGTCGAGCGCCACAACCCGATGGTGTGGGACGTGCTCGAGGAGGTCATCACCGAGCACCCGGTGCTGCTGAACCGTGCACCCACGCTGCACCGTCTGGGCATCCAGGCCTTCGAGCCGCAGCTCGTCGAGGGCAAGGCCATCCAGATCCACCCGCTGGTCTGCACCGCCTTCAACGCCGACTTCGACGGTGACCAGATGGCCGTGCACGTGCCGCTGTCCGCCGAGGCCCAGGCCGAGGCGCGCATCCTGATGCTCTCGAGCAACAACATCCTCAAGCCGGCGGACGGTCGCCCGGTGACCATGCCCACCCAGGACATGATCATCGGCCTGTACCACCTGACCTCCCAGGTGCTCGGCACCGAGGACACGCCGGTGGAGGAGATGCGCCACTTCACCAGCCAGGCCGAGGCCCGCCTGGCCTTCGACCGCGGTGAGATCAAGCTGGGCACCCCCGTCGTCATGCGCCTGCCGCGCGTCGTGCCGCCGGCCGACTTCGAGGGCGAGGTGGAGCTCGACGAGAAGGGCTACGCCCCGGTGCTCACGCTGCAGACCACGCTGGGTCGGGCGATCTTCAACGAGTCCCTGCCGGAGAACTTCCCGTTCGTCAACAACCCGGTGGACAAGAAGGTCCTGTCCAACATCATCAACGCCCTGGCCGAGCGCTACGACAAGGTCGACGTCGCCGCCTCGCTGGACGCGCTGAAGGAGAACGGCTTCTACTGGGCGTCCCGCTCGGGCACCACGGTGGCCATCTCCGACGTGGTGGTGCCGGACAACAAGTCCGAGCTGCTCGAGGCCTACGAGAGCAAGGCCGCCAAGGTCCAGGTGCAGTACGAGCGCGGTCTGATCACCGACGACGAGCGCCGTCAGGAGCTCATCGAGATCTGGACGCAGGCCACCAACGAGGTCGCCAAGGCGATGGAGGCCAACTTCCCGGCCGACAACCCGATCTACCGCATGGTCACCTCCGGTGCCCGTGGTAACTGGTTCCAGCTGCGCCAGATCGCCGGCATGCGTGGCCTCATGGCCAACCCGAAGGGCGAGATCATCCCGCGCCCGATCAAGGCCTCGTTCCGCGAGGGCCTGACGGTGCTGGAGTTCTTCATCTCGACGCACGGTGCCCGCAAGGGTCTGGCCGACACCGCCCTGCGTACCGCCGACTCGGGTTACCTGACCCGTCGTCTGGTGGACGTGTCGCAGGACGTCATCGTCCGCGAGTCCGACTGCGGCACCGGTCGTGGCGTGAAGGTCACCATCGGCCAGCACGGCGCCGACGGCACCGTGGTCGTGGACGACGAGGTCGAGTCCAGCGCCTACGCCCGCACCGTGGCCGAGGACGTCGTCGTGGACGGCACCACGGTCGCCACCGCGGGTGACGACCTGGGTGACGTGCTCATCGAGGAGCTCGTGGCCGCCGGTGTCGAGACCGTCAAGGTGCGCTCCGTGCTCACCTGCGAGTCCTCGGTCGGCACCTGCGCCAAGTGCTACGGCCGCTCGCTGGCCACCGGCCAGCTGGTCGACATCGGCGAGGCCGTCGGCATCGTCGCCGCGCAGTCGATCGGTGAGCCCGGTACCCAGCTGACGATGCGTACCTTCCACACCGGTGGTGTGGCCGGTGACGACATCACGCAGGGTCTGCCGCGTGTGGTCGAGCTGTTCGAGGCCCGCACCCCCAAGGGTGTGGCCCCGATCGCCGAGGCCGCCGGCCGCATCCGCATCGAGGACGCGGACAAGCAGCGCCGCATCATCCTGGTGCCGGACGACGGCACGGAGGAGCACGCCTACCTGGTCGGCAAGCGCACGCGCCTGCTCGTCGAGGAGGGCCAGTCGGTCCCGGCCGGTGAGCAGCTCGTGGTCGGCGCCGTCGACCCCAAGCAGGTCCTGCGCATCCTCGGCCCGCGCGCGGTGCAGCAGCACCTCGTGGACGAGGTGCAGGGCGTGTACCGCCAGCAGGGTGTGTCCATCCACCAGAAGCACATCGAGGTCATCGTGCGGCAGATGCTGCGCCGCATCACGATCATCGAGGAGGGGGACACCTCCCTCCTGGCCGGTGACCTGGTGGAGCGTTCCCGTTTCGAGACCGAGAACCGCCGTGTGGTGGCCGAGGGCAGCAAGCCCGCCTCCGGTCGTCCCGAGCTGATGGGCATCACCAAGGCCTCGCTGGCCACGGAGTCCTGGCTGTCGGCCGCCTCCTTCCAGGAGACGACCCGCGTCCTCACCGAGGCCGCGATGCACGGCAAGGGCGACCCGCTGCTGGGCCTCAAGGAGAACGTCATCCTCGGAAAGCTCATCCCGGCCGGTACCGGGCTGCAGCGCTACCGCAACGTGACGGTGGAGCCCACCGAGGAGGCCAAGGCGGCCGCGTACGCCATGACCGACTTCGAGGGCTTCGACTTCGCCCAGTTCGGCGAGGGCACCGGCCAGGCCGTGCCCCTCGACGAGGTGGACACCGGCGAGTACCGCTGGTGACCTGCTGACCCGGTCCCCGTGACCGGTGCGGTCCTGCGAGGGCCCCTCCCGCCGGGAGGGGCCCTCGCTGCGTTCCGTACCCCGTCCGCCCCTTCTGGATTTGGAGCCACGCCGCATCTGCCATAAAGTTGCCGATTGGCGTGGGCTCGCCCGCGCCGCCCTCCACCGGGCAGTCGACCTCCACGAGGCCGCCGGCGGTGCTCGACATCCCATCGATGCCGGCAGTCGGCCACGGGTGTGGATCGGAAGTGCAGGTGGGGGAGCGTGTGGCCATCGGCCGCCGGCTCCGCGGGGGTTCCCACCCCGCCGGGTCCCGGGACGGGCCACGCGACTCATCCAGGAGCCGCCACCGCGGCGACAACGACGAAACACGGAGTTTCATCAGTGCCTACCATCAACCAGCTGGTCCGCAAGGGCCGCCGGGACAAGGTCAAGAAGTTTGACGCCCCGGCCCTCAAGGGCTCGCCCCAGCGTCGTGGCGTGTGCACCCGCGTGTACACCACCACCCCCAAGAAGCCGAACTCGGCCCTCCGCAAGGTCGCGCGTGTGCGCCTGACCAGCGGCATCGAGGTCACCGCGTACATCCCCGGCGTCGGCCACAACCTGCAGGAGCACTCCATCGTGCTCGTGCGTGGCGGCGGCGTGAAGGACCTCCCCGGTGTCCGCTACAAGATCATCCGCGGTGCCCTCGACGCCCAGGGCGTCAAGGACCGCAACCAGGCTCGTTCCCACTACGGCGCCAAGAAGGAGAAGAAGTAATGCCTCGTAAGGGCCCCGCTCCCAAGCGCCCCCTGGCCGTCGACCCGGTGCACGGGTCGCAGCTGGTGACCCAGCTGGTGAACAAGATCCTGCTGGACGGCAAGAAGTCCGTCGCCGAGTCCATCGTCTACGGCGCCCTCGAGGGCGTCCAGGAGAAGACCGGCACCGACCCCGTCCAGACCCTCAAGCGTGCGCTGGACAACATCCGTCCGGCCCTCGAGGTCAAGTCCCGCCGTGTCGGTGGCGCGACCTACCAGGTGCCGATCGAGGTCAAGCCGGCCCGCGCGACCACCCTCTCCCTGCGCTGGCTCGTGGGCTACGCCCGCCAGCGTCGTGAGAAGACCATGACCGAGCGCCTCATGAACGAGATCCTCGACGCCTCCAACGGCCTGGGTGCCGCGGTGAAGCGCCGCGAGGACACCCACAAGATGGCCGAGGCCAACAAGGCGTTCGCCCACTACCGCTGGTGATGTACTGGTCACCGGTGGTGGCCCCATGCCACCATCGGTGACCGTCTGCCGTTCCGGCAGGTACCCGCAGCACACCCTGAAGAGCACACCCTCGAGCGAGAAGAGAGACCGTGGCACAGGACGTCCTCACGGACCTCAAGCAGGTCCGCAACATCGGCATCATGGCGCACATCGATGCCGGCAAGACCACGACCACCGAGCGCATCCTGTTCTACACGGGTGTGAACCACAAGATGGGTGAGACCCACGACGGTGCGTCGACGACCGACTGGATGGAGCAGGAGAAGGAGCGTGGTATCACCATCACCTCCGCCGCCGTGACCTCCTTCTGGAAGGGCACCCAGATCAACCTGATCGACACGCCCGGCCACGTCGACTTCACGGTCGAGGTCGAGCGCAACCTCCGCGTCCTGGACGGCGCCGTCGCCGTCTTCGACGGCAAGGAGGGTGTGGAGCCGCAGTCCGAGACCGTGTGGCGCCAGGCCGACAAGTACGGCGTCCCGCGCATGTGCTTCATCAACAAGATGGACAAGATGGGCGCGGACTTCTACTACTCCGTGCAGACTATGGTGGACCGCCTCGGCGCGACCCCGCTGGTCATGCAGCTGCCCATCGGTGCCGAGTCCGACTTCATCGGCATGGTCGACCTGGTCACCATGAAGGCCTTCACCTGGTCCAAGGAGACCCCGCTGGGCGAGGCCTACGAGATCGAGGAGATCCCGGCCGACCTGCAGGACAAGGCCGAGGAGTACCGCACCCAGCTCATCGAGACCGTCGCCGAGAGCTCCGAGGAGCTCATGGAGAAGTACCTGGGTGGCGAGGAGCTGACCGAGGACGAGATCCACGCCGGCGTGCGCACCCTGACCCTCGCGGGCGAGGTGAACCCGGTGTTCTGCGGTACCGCGTTCAAGAACAAGGGTGTGCAGCCCCTGCTCGACGCGATCGTGGCCTACCTGCCGTCCCCTGTGGACCTGCCCCCGATCGATGGCCACCTGCCGAACGACGAGGAGACCACCGTCTCCCGCGCGCCGTCGGCCGACGAGCCCTTCGCGGCCCTGGCCTTCAAGATCGCCACGCACCCCTTCTTCGGCACGCTGACCTACATCCGCGTGTACTCCGGTGAGATCGCCTCCGGTGCTGCCGTCCTGAACGCCACCAAGGGCAAGAAGGAGCGTCTGGGCAAGCTGTTCCAGATGCACGCCAACAAGGAGAACCCGGTGGAGAAGGTGACCGCTGGTCACATCTACGCCGTGATCGGCCTCAAGGACACCACCACCGGTGACACCCTGTGCGCGCCGGAGTCCCCGGTCGTGCTGGAGTCCATGACCTTCCCGGCGCCGGTGATCCACGTGGCCATCGAGCCGAAGACCAAGGGCGACCAGGAGAAGCTGTCCACCGCCATCCAGAAGCTGGCCGAGGAGGACCCCACCTTCACGGTCAACCTGGACGAGGAGACCGGCCAGACCGTCATCGGCGGCATGGGCGAGCTCCACCTGGACATCCTCGTGGACCGCATGAAGCGCGAGTTCAAGGTCGAGGCCAACGTCGGCGCCCCGCAGGTGGCCTACCGCGAGACCATCCGCCGCCCGGTGGAGAAGCTCGACTACACCCACAAGAAGCAGACCGGTGGTTCGGGTCAGTTCGCCAAGGTGCAGCTGTCCTTCGAGCCGCTGACCGGCACCGACGAGGACGGCGAGGCCGCGCTCTACGAGTTCGAGAACGCCGTCACCGGTGGTCGCGTGCCCAAGGAGTACATCCCGTCCGTGGACCAGGGCATCCAGGAGGCCATGCAGCTGGGTGTGCTCGCCGGCTACCCGCTGGTGGGCATCAAGGCCACGCTGCTGGACGGCGCCTACCACGACGTCGACTCCAGCGAGATGGCGTTCAAGATCGCCGGTTCGATGGCGCTCAAGGAGGCCGTCCGCAAGGCCGACCCGGTCCTGCTCGAGCCGATGATGGCCGTCGAAGTGCGTACGCCCGAGGAGTACATGGGCGACGTCATCGGCGACATCAACTCGCGTCGAGGCACCATCCAGTCCATGGAGGACGTCTCGGGCTCCAAGGTCGTCCGCGGCACCGTGCCGCTGTCGGAGATGTTCGGGTACGTGGGTGACCTGCGGTCCAAGACCCAGGGTCGCGCCAACTACTCGATGCAGTTCGACTCCTACGGTGAGGTTCCCAAGAACGTCGCCGAGGAGATCGTGAAGAAGGTTCGTGGTGAGTGACCCTCGCGGGTAGACTCTTCCAGCCTGATTCGCAACAGTTCCCTAAAATCAGCAATACTCACGCACTGACCACCGCAATCCCGCGGTGACCCCAGCGTGACAACACCACAGTCCAACAGGAGGACCCCAGTGGCGAAGGCAAAGTTCGAGCGGAGCAAGCCGCACGTCAACATCGGCACCATCGGTCACATCGACCACGGCAAGACCACGCTGACGGCTGCCATCTCCAAGGTTCTGCACGACCGTTTCCCGGAGCTGAACGAGGCGTCGCCGTTCGACACCATCGACAAGGCGCCCGAGGAGAAGCAGCGCGGTATCACCATCTCGATCGCGCACATCGAGTACCAGACGGAGGCGCGTCACTACGCCCACGTCGACTGCCCCGGTCACGCTGACTACGTGAAGAACATGATCACCGGTGCTGCCCAGATGGACGGCGCCATCCTCGTGGTCGCGGCGACCGACGGTCCGATGCCGCAGACCAAGGAGCACGTGCTCCTGGCCCGCCAGGTCGGCGTGCCCTACATCGTGGTGGCCCTGAACAAGGCCGACATGGTGGACGACGAGGAGATCATGGAGCTCGTCGAGATGGAGGTCCGCGAGCTGCTGTCCTCCTACGACTTCCCGGGCGACGACGTGCCGGTGGTCCAGGTGTCCGCTCTCAAGGCGCTCGAGGGCGACCAGGAGTGGGGCGACAAGCTCATGGAGCTCATGTCCGCCGTCGACGAGGCCATCCCGGACCCGGAGCGCGACATCGACAAGCCGTTCCTGATGCCGGTGGAGGACGTCTTCACCATCACCGGTCGCGGCACCGTGGCCACCGGCCGCATCGAGCGCGGTGTGCTTGCCGTGAACGACGAGGTCGAGATCGTCGGTATCCGCGACGACAAGCAGACGACCACCGTCACCGGCATCGAGATGTTCCGCAAGCTGCTCGACGAGGGCCGCGCCGGTGAGAACGTCGGTCTGCTGCTCCGTGGTACCAAGCGCGAGGACATCGAGCGCGGCCAGGTCATCTGCAAGCCGGGCTCCATCACCCCGCACAAGAAGTTCGAGGGCTCGGTCTACATCCTGTCCAAGGACGAGGGCGGCCGTCACACCCCGTTCTACGACAACTACCGTCCGCAGTTCTACTTCCGCACCACCGACGTGACCGGTGTGGTGAACCTGCCGGAGGGCACCGAGATGGTCATGCCTGGTGACAACACCGAGATGAGCGTCGAGCTGATCCAGCCCGTCGCCATGGAGGAGGGCCTGAAGTTCGCCATCCGTGAGGGTGGTCGCACCGTCGGCGCCGGCCAGGTCACCAAGATCCTGGACTGATCCAGCGCCCACTCGGGCACTGATCGCCGACGTGGCCCGCCACGTCACCGAGACCCCCTGATCCCCACCGGGACCAGGGGGTCTCGTGCGTGCCGGGGCAGTCGTCGACGGGGACGTGTCCTCTGCGCGTGGATGGACTCTTCCCGGGCGCGGGCACCCTCATCAACGTCGTGGCCGTGCTCGTGGGGGCGACCTGCGGCATGGCCTTCGGGGCGCGGCTGCCGCAACGCGTGCACGACCTGGTCACCGACGCGCTCGGTCTGGTGACGCTGCTCATGGCGGGACTCTCCGCGGTCGCCGTCGGGTCGAGCGCGCTGGAGGCAGCCGTGGGGGAGGGGGTGCCGATCCTGCTGGTGCTGGGGGCCCTGCTCCTCGGGGGCGTATCGGGCTCCCTGTTGCGCCTCGAGGCGCGGCTCGAGGTGCTGGCCGGGGGGATGCAGGCCCGGCAGGCGCGTGGGCACGGGGGAGGCCCGGGGCCGCTGAACGACGGCTTGGGCAACGGCATCGACCAGCTGGCCCTGACGTCGGCGCTCGACCTCTTTGCCGCCCTCGCCCTCGCGTCGGCGTTCGGGGTGGGGGTGCTGCTCTCGGCGGTCTCGGTGCTGGTGGTGCAGGGCCTGCTGACCCTGCTGGGGGCGACCCTCGGGGAAGTGGTCCCCGTCTACGCCGTGGACGCGATGACGGCGGTGGGCGGACTGCTCCTCGTGGGCATCGCGCTGGGCCTCCTGCGCATCCGGAGCCTGCCGGTCGGTGAGCTGCTGCCGGCCCTCGTGCTGACCCCGGTGGGGGCCTGGCTGCTGGCGGCCGACTGAGCCGATTTGGCTGCCGGGGCACTGTGTGCCACACTTGGGAAGTTGCTTGTTGGGCGATGGCACTGCGTGTCCCCACCGAGTGTCCCCCAGGCCGGGTCTCCGGAACCGCGGGACGCCGACGCGGACGCAGGACATCGCCTTTCTGGACGAGGCAGGTCCGACCGCGGAGTCGTGCTCCACTTCCACACCCGGTGTGGAGGTCACTGCCCGTCCGGAGCACGAACCCGGTCATGCGGGGAACGGAACTCCGGTCCCCCTCCCAGGAACGGCTGACGCAGCCGTGGTGCGGCCCGCAAGGGCGACACACCCGAGTGCGTGGGTCGGGGAATGACCGCCAAGACCATTAGCGGTACGACGAGAGAGAGTCAACGAACCGATGGCGGGACAGAAGATCCGCATCCGGCTGAAGTCGTATGACCACGAGGTCATCGACTCCTCGGCGCGGAAGATCGTGGACACCGTGACCCGTGCGGGCGCGACCGTTGTGGGCCCTGTGCCCCTGCCGACGGAGAAGAATGTCTTCTGCGTCATCCGGTCCCCGCACAAGTACAAGGACAGCCGAGAGCACTTCGAGATGCGGACGCACAAGCGTCTGATCGACATCGTGGACCCGACCCCCAAGGCCGTGGACTCCCTGATGCGTCTCGACCTGCCGGCTGACGTGAACATCGAGATCAAGCTGTGAGCGCCACCATGACTGAGAACACCATGCAGCGCACCGTCGCCGGCGTTCTGGGCACCAAGCTCGGCATGACCCAGGTCTGGGACGCGGAGAACCGCCTCGTTCCGGTGACCGTCGTGCAGATCGCCCCGAACGTGGTGACGCAGGTCCGCACCCAGGACACCGACGGCTACGGGGCCGTGCAGATCGCCACCGGCGACATCGACCCCCGCAAGGTCAGCAAGCCCCTGCGTGGTCACTTCGAGAAGGCCGGGGTCACCCCGCGTCGTCACGTGACCGAGCTGCGCACCGCTGACGCGGCCTCCTACGAGCTGGGCCAGGAGCTCACCGTGGAGACCTTCGAGGCCGGCGCCGTCGTGGACGTCACCGGCACCACCAAGGGCAAGGGCTTCGCGGGCGTCATGAAGCGCCACGGCTTCGCCGGCGTGAGCGCCTCCCACGGTGCCCACCGCAACCACCGCAAGCCCGGTTCCATCGGTGGCTGCGCCACCCCCGGTCGCGTCTTCCGCGGCACCCGCATGGCGGGTCGCATGGGCGGCGAGCGTCAGACCACCCAGAACCTCACCATCCACGCCGTGGACGCCGACAAGGGTCTGCTGCTGATCAAGGGTGCCGTCCCCGGCGCCCGTGGCGGTCTGGTCCTCGTCCGCTCCGCCGCGAAGGGAGCCTGACATGCCGACGATCGACATCATCAGCCCCGCTGGCAAGGCCGACGGTTCCGTCGAGCTGCCCGCCGAGATCTTCGACGTGGACGCCAACGTGCCGCTGATCCACCAGGTCGTGGTGGCCCAGCTGGCCGCTGCGCGCCAGGGCACGCACGCCACCAAGACCCGCGCCGACGTGCGCGGTGGTGGCCGCAAGCCCTACCGCCAGAAGGGCACCGGCCGCGCCCGCCAGGGTTCGACCCGCGCCCCGCAGTTCGCCGGTGGTGGCGTCGTGCACGGCCCGCAGCCGCGCGACTACGCCCAGCGGACCCCCAAGAAGATGAAGGCCGCCGCCCTGCGCGGTGCGCTGTCCGACCGTGCGCGTCACGGCCGCATCCACGTGCTGAGCGCCGTGCTCGAGGGTGACAAGCCCTCCAGCAAGGCGGTCAACGGCCTGCTGCGCGGTCTCACCGACCGTCGCAACCTGCTGGTCGTGCTGCAGCGCGGCGACGAGCTGGGCCTGCTCAGCCTGCGCAACCTGCAGAACGTGCACGTGCTCTTCGCCGACCAGCTGAACACCTACGACGTCATGTGCGCCGACGACGTGTTCTTCACCGCTGGTGCGCTGGACGCCTTCATCGCCGGTGGCCAGAAGGCCACCGCCGACACGAACGCTGCGACGCAGGAGGTTGCCCAGTGAGCACCCCGATGAACCAGTCGAGCACCCAGGTCGCCAAGGACCCGCGCGACGTCCTCCTCGCGCCGGTCGTCTCCGAGAAGTCCTATGCCCTGCTGGACGAGGGCAAGTACACCTTCCTGGTCGACCCGCGTGCCAACAAGACCGAGATCAAGCTGGCCGTCGAGAAGGTCTTCGACGTCAAGGTCGACTCGGTCCACACGATGAACCGCCCGGGCAAGGCCCGTCGTACTCGCTTCGGCATCGGCCGTCGCAAGGACACCAAGCGCGCCATCGTCACGCTCAAGGAAGGCTCGATCGACATCTTCGGCGCGGGCAACTGAGCCGCTGAGAAGTCGACACGAGACACGAGTACGGAGCTAGGACCCCAACATGGCAATCCGCAAGCACAAGCCCACGACCCCGGGCCGCCGCGGCTCGAGCGCCGCGGACTTCGTCGAGGTCACGCGCAGCACCCCGGAGAAGTCCCTGGTGCGCCCGCTGACCAAGTCCGGTGGCCGCAACGCCTCCGGTCGTATCACCACCCGCCACATCGGTGGTGGCCACAAGCGCGCCTACCGTCTGATCGACTTCCGTCGTGCGGACAAGGACGGCGTGCCGGCGAAGGTCGCCCACATCGAGTACGACCCCAACCGCACCGCGCGCATCGCGCTGCTGCACTACGCCGACGGTGAGAAGCGCTACATCATCGCGCCGAAGAACCTGGCGCAGGGCGCCCTGGTGGAGTCCGGCCCGACGGCCGACATCAAGCCGGGTAACAACCTGCCGCTGCGCAACATCCCCGTCGGTACCGTCGTCCACGCGATCGAGCTCCGCCCCGGCGGCGGCGCCAAGATCGCGCGTTCGGCGGGTACCCGCGTGCAGCTCGTCGCCAAGGACGGCCCCTACGCGCAGCTGCGCATGCCGTCCGGCGAGATCCGCAATGTCGACGCCCGCTGTCGCGCCTCCATCGGTGAGGTCGGCAACGCCGAGCAGTCCAACATCAACTGGGGCAAGGCCGGCCGCATGCGCTGGAAGGGCAAGCGCCCGACCGTCCGTGGTGTGGTCATGAACCCGGTCGACCACCCGCACGGTGGTGGTGAGGGACGCACCTCTGGTGGTCGCCACCCGGTCAGCCCCTGGGGCAAGCCGGAGGGCCGCACCCGCCAGAAGGGCAAGGCCAGCGACAAGATGATCGTCCGCCGTCGCCGCACCGGCAAGAAGCGCTGATAGGAGCACCTGAGATGCCTCGTAGCCTCAAGAAGGGCCCCTTCGTCGACGACCACCTTGCCAAGAAGGTGGACGCCCAGAACGAAGCCGGCACCAAGAACGTGATCAAGACCTGGTCCCGCCGGTCGATGATCACCCCGGACATGCTCGGTCACACCCTGGCCGTGCACGACGGTCGCAAGCACGTCCCGGTCTTCGTGACCGAGTCGATGGTCGGCCACAAGCTCGGCGAGTTCGCCCCGACGAAGACCTTCCGTGGTCACGTCAAGGACGACCGCAAGGCCCGTCGCTGATCCACAGCACCGTGACCGCCACCGGCGATCACACCACTTACCACCAGAACGACTGAAGAGGGACTGACATGGAAGCCAAGGCGCAGGCGCGGTACGTCCGCGTGACGCCCATGAAGGCTCGCCGCGTCGTGGACCTGATCCGTGGCAAGCAGGCCTCTGAGGCCCTGGCCGTGCTGCAGTTCGCCCCCCAGGGTGCGAGCGAGCCGGTGATGAAGGTGCTGCAGAGCGCTATTGCGAACGCCCGTTTCATGGCCGACCGCGACGCGACCGCCTTCGACGAGAACTCGCTGTACGTCAGCGAGGCCTTCGTCGACGAGGGTCCGAGCATGAAGCGTTTCCGCCCCCGTGCGCAGGGGCGGGCGAGCAAGATCCTGAAGCGCACGAGCCACATCACCGTGCTCGTGTCGCAGAAGACCGACGAGAACGCCAAGGGAGGGACCCGCTGATGGGTCAGAAGATCAACCCGCACGGCTTCCGTCTGGGCATCACCACCGACCACAAGACCCGTTGGTTCGCCGACTCGACCGCCGAGGGCCAGCGCTACGCAGACTTCGTGAAGGAGGACGTGGCCATCCGTCGGCTGCTGTCCACCGGCATGGAGCGCGCGGGCATCGCCAAGGTCGAGATCGAGCGCACCCGTGACCGCGTGCGTGTGGACATCCACACCGCTCGCCCGGGCATCGTCATCGGTCGCCGTGGCGCCGAGGCGGACCGCCTGCGCGGCCAGCTGGAGAAGCTGACCGGCAAGCAGGTGCAGCTCAACATCCTCGAGGTGAAGAACCCCGAGGCCGTGGCCCAGCTCGTGGCCCAGGGCATCGCCGAGCAGCTCTCTGCTCGTGTGTCGACCCGTCGCGCCATGAAGAAGGGCATCCAGTCCGCGCAGCGCGCCGGCGCCAAGGGCATCCGTGTCCAGTGCTCCGGCCGCCTGGGTGGCGCCGAGATGTCCCGCACCGAGTTCTACCGCGAGGGCCGCGTGCCGCTGCACACCCTCCGCGCGAACATCGACTACGGCTTCTACGAGGCCCGCACCACGTTCGGCCGCATCGGCGTGAAGGTCTGGATCTACCAGGGCGACATGACCGACAAGGAGCTCGCTCGCGAGCAGGCCAACGCCCCGCAGCAGCGCCGTGGCCGTGGCGACCGTCCGGGTCGTGGCCGCGGTCGTGGCCCGCGTCGCGACGCCCCGCAGTCCGCGCCGGCCGCTGAGACCAAGGCGCCCGAGGGAGGCGAGAACTGATGCTGATCCCGCGTCGTGTGAAGCACCGCAAGCAGCACCACCCCAAGCGTGGTGGCGCGTCCAAGGGCGGCACCCAGCTGGCCTTCGGTGAGTACGGCATCCAGTGCCTGACGCCGGCCTACGTCACCAACCGCCAGATCGAGTCCGCGCGTATCGCGATGACCCGTTACATCAAGCGAGGCGGAAAGGTGTGGATCAACATCTACCCCGACCGTCCGCTGACCAAGAAGCCTGCCGAGGTCCGCATGGGTTCCGGTAAGGGTTCGGTCGAGTTCTGGGTCGCCAACGTCAAGCCGGGCCGCATCATGTTCGAGCTCTCGGGTGTGACCGACGAGGTCGCTCGCGAGGCGCTCCGCCTGGCCATGCACAAGCTTCCGATGAAGTGCCGCATCGTGGCACGTGAGGGTGGTGACGCCTGATGGCGCTCGGCTCCGACGACAAGACGATGACCGACCTGCGCGGCCTGGACGACCAGGCCCTGCGTGACGCCCTGGCCGAGGCGAAGCAGGAGCTGTTCAACCTGCGTTTCCAGTCCGCCACGGGTCAGCTGTCCAACAGCAGCCGCCTCCGCGCGGTGCGCAAGGACATCGCCCGTATCTACACCGAGATGCGCGAGCGCGAGCTCAACATCGGCCGCGCCGCCCAGGAGGCCTGATGTCCGAGCAGACCACCCCCGAGGTGTCCGAGTCCGGCAAGCTGCTGGCTCCCGGTGGCCGTCAGTTCCGCAAGGAGCGTCGCGGCTACGTCGTGAGCGACAAGATGGAGAAGACCATCACCGTCGCCCTCGAGGAGCACGTGAAGCACGCGCTGTACGGCAAGGTCATCCGCAAGACCAAGAAGGTCAAGGCGCACGACGAGAACAACACCGCCGGCGTCGGCGATCTCGTCCGCATCGCCGAGACCCGCCCGACCTCCGCGACCAAGCGCTGGCGCCTGGTCGAGGTCGTGGAGAAGGCCAAGTAAGACCCATCGATGGTGGGGACCGATCCCGAGGTCCCGCCCGGCCCCAGGCCGGTGGGACCTCGGGTCCCAGCCCCACCTTCAGCCCATCCGGTTCGGCAAGGCTCACCCCCGTACGGCGGGGTGAGAACCTGCTCGACGACAGGAGTTTGCAGTGATCCAGCAGGAGTCGCGACTGCGCGTCGCCGACAACACCGGTGCGAAGGAGCTCCTTTGCATCCGTGTTCTCGGCGGTTCGGGCCGTCGCTACGCCGGCATCGGCGACACGATCGTCGCGTCGGTGAAGGACGCCATTCCCGGCGGCAACGTGAAGAAGGGTGATGTCGTCAAGGCGGTCATCGTCCGCACGACGAAGGAGCGCCGTCGTCCCGACGGCAGCTACATCTCCTTCGACGAGAACGCTGCCGTCATCCTCAAGGCCGACGGGGAGCCCCGCGGCACCCGCATCTTCGGTCCGGTCGGACGCGAGCTGCGTGACAACCAGTTCATGCGCATCGTGTCGCTGGCCCCGGAGGTGATCTGAGCCTTGGCGAAGATGAAGATCAAGAAGAACGACCTGGTCCAGGTGGTGACCGGCCGCAAGCAGGAGAACGGCGGTGACCGCGGCAAGACCGGTCGCGTGATCGAGGTCTACCCCGAGCGCAACCGCGTGCTCGTGGAGGGCATCAACCGCGTCACCAAGCACACCAAGGCCGGTGTGGGCGGCGGCGCCGGCGGCATCCAGACCGTCGAGGCCCCCATCCACGTGTCCAACGTGGCGCTGGTGGACCCGGAGACCAACACCCCGACCCGCGTCCGCACGCGTGTCGAGAACGTCGAGCGCAACGGCCGCACCAAGGCCACCCGGACCCGCGTGTCCGTGCGCTCGGGCAAGGACCTGGCATGAGTGAGACCACCGAGATGACCGAGCAGACCGCGGCCGAGCGCCCGGCGCCCCGTCTGAAGGAGCGCTACCGCTCCGAGATCCGCGACGCGCTGAAGTCCGAGTTCGGCTACGCCAACGTGATGCAGATCCCCGGCGTCACCAAGGTCGTCGTGAACATGGGCGTGGGCGAGGCCGCCCGCGACTCCAAGCTCATCGACGGCGCCATCCGCGACCTGACCACCATCACCGGTCAGAAGCCGCGCGTGAACCGTGCCAAGAAGTCCATCGCGCAGTTCAAGCTGCGTGAGGGCATGCCGATCGGTGCGAACGTCACCCTGCGTGGCGACCGCATGTGGGAGTTCCTGGACCGTCTGGTGTCGGTGGCCCTGCCCCGTATCCGTGACTTCCGCGGCCTCTCCCCGAAGCAGTTCGACGGCAAGGGCAACTACACCTTCGGTCTCACGGAGCAGTCCATGTTCCACGAGATCGACCAGGACAAGATCGACCGCGTCCGCGGCATGGACATCACGGTCGTGACCACCGCCGAGACCGACGACGAGGGCCGTGCGCTGCTGCGCGCTCTGGGCTTCCCGTTCAAGGAGAACTGACGTGGCGAAGACCGCTCTGAAGAACAAGGCCGCGAAGAAGCAGAAGTTCGCCGTGCGTGCCTACACGCGGTGCCAGCGGTGCGGCCGTCCGCACTCCGTGTACCGCAAGTTCGGCCTGTGCCGCATCTGCCTGCGCGAGATGGCCCACGCCGGCCAGCTCCCGGGCGTCACCAAGTCCTCTTGGTGACCACGTTCTGAATCCACTCCACTCCATCACAGGTCCCCGGGTGCGCTGCGGCGCCGCGGGAACGCACCCCCGTTCCACCCGGCGAAACCAGGATGAGGAAGGGCGCGACTGCCCATGACCATGACTGATCCGATCGCGGACATGCTGACCCGCGTGCGCAACGCCAACTCGGCGCAGCACGACGAGGTCCGCATGCCGTTCTCGAAGCTGAAGGCCCACATCGCCGACATCCTCAAGACCGAGGGCTACATCGGCGAGTGGAGCGAGGAGGAGGCGGAGGTCGGCAAGACCCTCGTCATCTCCCTGAAGTACGGCCCGAACCGTGAGCGTTCCATCGCGGGTGTGCGCCGGGTGTCCAAGCCCGGTCTCCGTGTGTACGCCAAGTCGACGAACCTGCCGAAGGTCCTGGGTGGCCTGGGCATCGCGATCCTGTCGACCTCCTCGGGCCTTCTGACCGACAAGCAGGCTGCAGCCAAGGGCGTGGGCGGGGAAGTCCTCGCCTACGTCTGGTGAGCCCAGGACGAGGAAGGAACTAGAGAATGTCTCGTATTGGACGTCTTCCCGTCACTGTGCCCAGTGGTGTCGACGTGACCATCGACGGCCAGGACGTGAAGGTCAAGGGCCCGAAGGGCGAGCTGACCACCACGATCCCTGCGCCGATCACGGCCGCGAAGAACGACGAGGGTGCTGTGGAGCTGTCCCGCCCGGACGACGAGCGCGACTCCCGCGCCCGTCACGGTCTGAGCCGCAGCCTGGTGCAGAACATGGTGACCGGCGTGACCGAGGGCTACTCCAAGACCCTCGAGATCAACGGCACCGGTTACCGCGTGGTGGCCAAGGGCTCGGACCTCGAGTTCGCGCTCGGCTACTCGCACCCGATCCTGGTGAAGGCCCCCGAGGGCATCACCTTCGCCGTGGAGAGCCCCACCAAGTTCTCCGTGAGCGGTATCGACAAGCAGCTCGTGGGTGAGGTCGCCGCCAACATCCGCAAGCTGCGCAAGCCCGACCCGTACAAGGCCAAGGGTGTGCGCTACGAGGGCGAGCACATCCGCCGCAAGGTCGGAAAGGCTGGTAAGTAAGCCATGGCAAAGATCGTGAAGCGCCCCAAGGGCTCCGTCGCCTCGCGCGACCGTCGCCACGCCCGCCTGCGCAAGAAGGTCTCCGGCACCGCCGAGCGTCCGCGCCTGGCGGTGCACCGCTCGAGCCGCCACATGTTCGTCCAGGTGATCGACGACGTGCAGGGCAAGACCCTGGCGTCGGCCTCCACCATGGAGACCGAGCTGCGTGGCGCCGAGATGGACAAGTCCGCCAAGGCCCGCAAGGTCGGCGAGCTCGTCGCCGAGCGTGCCAAGGCCGCTGGTGTCGAGGCCGTCGTGTTCGACCGTGGTGGCAACCGCTACGCCGGTCGAATCGCCGCCGTCGCGGACGGTGCCCGTGAGGGTGGTCTGACGCTGTGATGACCGAGAACACCCGTGCAACCCAGGGAAAGGACCTCTGATGGCTGAGACTCAGCAGGGAGGCGAGCTCACCGGCGCGGAGGCCCAGAAGACCACCGCCGGTGACCGCACCAACGAGCGGTCCAACGACCGCAACAACCGCGGTGGCCGCGGTCAGGGTCGCAACGACCGTGGTGGCCGTGACGGCGGCCGCGGGCGCGGTGGCCGCGACGGCGGTCGCGACGAGGGCAACCAGTACCTCGAGCGCGTCGTCACCATCAACCGTGTCGCCAAGGTCGTGAAGGGTGGTCGTCGCTTCAGCTTCACCGCCCTGGTCGTGGTGGGTGACGGCGACGGCAACGTCGGCGTCGGCTACGGCAAGGCCAAGGAGGTGCCGCTGGCGATCTCCAAGGGCGTCGAGGAGGCGAAGAAGAACTTCTTCCGCGTCCCGCGCATCGGTGGCACCATCCCGCACCCGACCCAGGGTGAGGACGCCGCCGGCATCGTCATGCTGCGCCCGGCCGCGCCCGGTACCGGTGTGATCGCCGGTGGCCCGGTCCGCGCCGTGCTGGAGTGCGCCGGCATCCACGACGTGCTGACCAAGTCGCTGGGTTCGGACAACCAGATCAACATTGTGCACGCCACGGTGCAGGCGCTGAAGCAGCTCGAGCAGCCGGAGGCCGTGGCCGCGCGCCGTGGCCTGCCGCTCGAGGACGTCGCTCCCGCGGCCCTGCTGCGCGCCCGCGCCGCGGCTGCCGGAGAGGGGGCCTGATGGCCACGCTCAAGGTGACCCAGGTCCGTTCCGCCATCGGCGCCAAGCCGCAGCACCGTGAGACGCTGCGCAGCCTGGGCCTGAAGCGGATCGGCCACACGGTCGAGAAGCAGGACCGCCCGGAGATCCGTGGCATGGTCAAGAGCGTCACCCACCTGGTGACGATGGAGGAGGTGAACTGACGATGGCCGACAAGAACACTGTCGAGGTGGAGACCACCGAGGCGACCGAGTCGCCGCTGAAGGTCCACGACCTCCGTCCGGCCCCCGGTGCCAAGAAGGCCAAGACCCGCGTGGGTCGTGGTGAGGCCTCGAAGGGCAAGACCGCCGGTCGCGGTACCAAGGGAACGAAGGCTCGTTACCAGGTGCCCGAGCGGTTCGAGGGTGGCCAGACGCCGATGCACATGCGTCTGCCGAAGCTCCGTGGCTTCAAGAACCCGTTCAAGGTGACCTACCAGGTCGTGAACGTGGACCAGATCGCCACGCACTTCCCGCAGGGCGGCGACGTCACCGTCGACTCCCTGGTCGAGGCCGGTCTGGTGCGCAAGGGCCAGCCCGTCAAGGTGCTGGGCACCGGCGAGATCACTGTGGCGGTCAACCTGACCGCCGACAAGTTCTCGGCCTCCGCCGAGCAGAAGATCGTGGCCGCGGGCGGTTCCACCACCACCCGCTGAGGTCCTCGGACCCGACGCACAGGGCCCCGCACCGTCACCGACGGTGCGGGGCCCTGCTGGTGTTAGGGTCTTCTGGCGCCACGTGCGCCCCAGGGGTCGTCGCCGGACGGCGGCCCACGTCACCCGCAGGTCGTGCCCGCCGGCACGCCCGACCGGACGGCCGCCGCGGGTCGGCCCACAGGAGGTTTCGTGCTCAGCTCATTCGGTCGGGCGTTCCTGACGCCAGACCTGCGTGGCAAGTTGCTGTTCACCCTGGGCATCATGGCCCTCTTCCGCCTGGGCTCGCACGTGCCGGCCCCGGGGATCGACTACCAGCTGGTGCAGAAGTGCCAGTCTCTGGGGTCGGGGAGCAACTCGTTGCTCGGGCTGACCAACATGTTCTCCGGTGGAGCGCTGCTGCAGCTGTCGATCTTCGCGCTGGGGATCATGCCCTACATCACCGCGAGCATCATCGTGCAGCTGCTCACCGTGGTGATCCCGCACTTCGAGCGCCTCAAGCAGGAGGGGGCGGCGGGCCAGGCCAAGATGACGCAGTACACGCGCTATCTCACCATCGGTCTGGCGGTCCTGCAGTCGACCACGCTCATCAGCTTCGCGCGCAACCCCAGCCAGCTCTTCGGCGGCACGCCCATGCAGTGCCCGACCGTCATGCACGACGACTCCCTGTGGAGCGTCAGCCTCCTGGTGCTCACGCTGACCGCCGCCACCGGCCTCATCATGTGGCTGGGCGAGCTCATCACCGAGAAGGGCGTGGGCAACGGCATGTCGCTGCTCATCTTCACGTCCATCGCCGCCGGCTTCCCGGCCTCGCTGTGGGCCATCAAGGACCGTGGCTGGGACAAGTTCGTCCTGGTGCTGCTGCTGGGCCTGGCGATCCTGACCGTCGTGGTGTTCGTCGAGCAGTGCACGCGCCGCATCCCGGTGCAGTACGCCAAGCGGATGGTGGGTCGCCGCATGTACGGGGGCACCTCCACCTACATCCCGCTGAAGATGAACATGGCGAACGTCATCCCCATCATCTTCGCCAGCTCCATCCTCATGCTGCCGATGATGGTGGCCCAGTTCCAGACGCCCAACGACGGCACCCGTCCGCCGGCCTGGGTGGAGTGGGTGTCGCGCCACCTGCAGATGAGCACCGACCCGATCTACGTGGCCATCTACGTCACGCTCATCATCTTCTTCACGTTCTTCTACACGTCGATCACGTTCGACCCGGACGACGTCGCGGACTCCATGAAGCGCTACGGCGGCTTCGTGCCGGGTGTCCGGGCGGGCCGTCCGACCGCACAGTACCTGCGCTACGTGCTCAACCGCATCACGGTGCCCGGCGCCCTGTACCTGGGCATCCTGTCCCTCATCCCGCTCTTCGCCCTCGACCGCCTCGGGTCGATCGGTGACTTCCCGTTCGGCGGTGCCTCGCTGCTCATCGTCGTGGGCGTGGGTCTGCAGACCGTCAAGCAGATCGAGTCGAAGTTGCAGCAGCACGAGTACGAAGGATTCCTCCGATGACCCGCATGATCATCCTCGGCCCCCCCGGGGCCGGCAAGGGCACCCAGGCCTCCGGCATCGCCGAGCGCTACGGCATCCCGGCCATCTCCACCGGCGACATCTTCCGCGCCAACATCAAGGCCGGCACCCCGCTGGGGGAGCAGGTCAAGGAGATCACCGCCTCCGGTGGCCTGGTCCCCGACGAGCTGACCAACCGCATCGTCGCCGACCGCCTCTCGCAGGCCGATGCGCAGGAGGGCTTCCTCCTGGACGGCTACCCCCGCAACCTCGGCCAGGTGGAGGCCCTGGACACGATGCTCTCCGCGACCGGCCAGTCGCTGGACGTCGTGCTCGAGCTCGTGGTGGACACCGAGGAGGTCGTCCAGCGCCTGCTCAAGCGTGCCGAGATCGAGGGCCGCGTGGACGACACCGAGGAGGTGGTCCGCCACCGCATGGACGTGTACGCCGAGCAGACCGCCCCGCTGAGCGACGCCTACGAGAAGCGTGGCCTGCTGCGCCGTGTGGACGGTCTCGGCGAGGTCGACGAGGTCGCCACCCGCATCAACGAGGCGCTCGACGCGGCCACCGGCAGGGCCTGACGTGCTCCGACGGGGGAAACGGCTGCCCGGCAAGACGCCCGAGCAGGTGCTGGCCATGCGCCGCGCCGGGCTGGTGGTGGCGCGCACCCTCGAGGCCGTGGGGCAGGCCCTGGCCCCCGGCCGCACGACCGCCGAGCTCGACGCCGTCGCCGAGGACCTGATCCGCGGCGACGGTGCGGTGCCCAGCTTCAAGGGCTACCAGGGCTTCCCCGCCTCGCTGTGCGTGAGTGTCAACGAGGAGGTCGTGCACGGCATCCCCGGCGAACGGCGCCTCGAGGCGGGTGACCTGGTGAGCGTGGACTGCGGGGCCATCCTGGACGGGTGGCACGGTGACGCCGCCCGGTCGTGGGTGGTGCCCGGGGCGCCCGCGGACACGGCGATCGACGCCCTCGTGGAGGACACCCGCCTGGCCATGTGGCACGGCATCGGGGCGCTGCGTCCCGGGGGCCGCGTGTTCGACATCGGCGACGCGATCCAGGACCTGCTCGAGGAGCGCGAGGAGGAGCGCGGACTCACCTACGGGCTCGTCGAGGACTACGGCGGTCACGGCATCGGGCGGGAGATGCACATGGACCCGTGGATCCCGATGTTCAGCAGCCGCGGCACGAGCGATCGCGTCTCCGAGGGCCTCACCGTGGCCGTGGAGCCGATGGTGACGCTCGGATCGGCGCGCACCCGCACGCTGTCCGACGACTGGACCGTGGTGACGACCGACGCCTCCCGCGCCGCGCACTGGGAGAACACCGTGGCCGTGACGGCCGACGGGCTCTGGGTGCTCACCGAGCTCGACGGGGGAGCGGCCGGCCTGGCCGAGGCCGGTGCGCGCTACGCACCCCTGGGGGACTGACCGCCGGCCACACGCAGCCCGACCCCGCCCCGGATTCGTCTCCGGGCGGGGTTCTGCGTTAGGCTGACCGGCCGGGCACCCGTGCGTCCACGTCCAGTGGCCCACGAGCCCGTCGTCTATGGCCGAACCCAGCAGGGGGGAGGCCGACCAAGTGAGTAGTGGAGGACATGGCCAAGAAGGACGGCGTCATCGAGGTTGAGGGCACGATCGTCGAGGCTCTGCCGAACGCGATGTTCCGCGTGGAGCTGACGAACGGTCACGTGGTCCTCGCCCACATCTCGGGCAAGATGCGACAGCACTACATCCGGATCCTCCCCGAGGACCGTGTGGTGGTGGAGCTCAGCCCGTACGACCTGTCCCGCGGTCGCATCGTCTTCCGCCACCGCTGAGGGTCTCCGGGCCCTTCAGCACTCACCCCATCCGCACCGTCCACGCCTGCCGGTCCCACCGGTGGGCGTGCACGCACGATCCGAAGGCACTGGCACATGAAGGTTCAGCCGAGCGTCAAGAAGATCTGTGACAAGTGCAAGGTGATCCGCCGCAACGGCCGGGTCATGGTGATCTGCGACAACCTGCGCCACAAGCAGCGCCAGGGCTGACGCACCTCACCGCACGCGACACGGATCGCACGCCCCCGCACCGGGGGCGAAGGCACTGAGCAACTCGCACCACCCGACCCCCGCAGAGCTGCGGGACGTCACCCCCGGCGTGGAGGCCGGGGACCGGGACCACTGGATCATCCGAGGCAGTGGCACACCGGGCTGGTGGTGCACCAGACCTCCACGACAACCAGAAGGAACACGATGGCACGTCTCATCGGTGTCGACCTCCCGCGCGACAAGCGCGTCGAGATCGGCCTCACGTACATCTTCGGCGTGGGTCGCACCCGCGCCCTGCAGGCCGTCGAGGCCTGCGGTATCGACCGCTCCACCCGGGTGAAGGACCTGAACGACGAGCAGCTCGTCGCTCTGCGTGACTTCCTCGAGGGCAACTTCCAGCTCGAGGGTGACCTCCGCCGTGAGGTGGCCGCCGACATCCGCCGCAAGGTCGAGATCGGCAGCTACCAGGGTCTGCGCCACCGTCGTGGTCTGCCGGTGCGTGGTCAGCGCACCAAGACCAACGCGCGCACGCGCAAGGGCCCGAAGAAGACCGTCTCCGGCAAGAAGAAGGCCTGAGCCCCGGCTCGGCCTCACCCCCCAGCTCTAGGTAGGAGTACACATGCCCCCCAAGACCCGCGCCGCGGCCTCGCGCACGCGCCGTCGTGTCAAGAAGAACGTCGCGGCTGGCCACGCGCACATCCGCTCGACGTTCAACAACACCATCATCTCGATCACGGACCCCAGCGGCGCCGTGATCTCGTGGGCCTCCGCCGGCCAGGTCGGCTTCAAGGGCTCGCGCAAGTCGACCCCCTACGCCGCGCAGATGGCCGCCGAGGCCGCTGCCCGTCGTGCCATGGAGCACGGCATGAAGAAGGTCGACGTGTTCGTGAAGGGCCCGGGCCCCGGTCGCGAGACCGCCATCCGCTCCCTCACCGCGACCGGCCTGGAGGTCGGCTCCATCTCCGATGTGACGCCCATCGCGCACAACGGTGTCCGCCCGCCCAAGCGTCGTCGGTTCTGAGAGGAAAGGACTGAATCATGGCTCGCTACACCGGCCCCATCACCAAGAAGTCCCGCCGTCTCAAGGTCGACCTCGTCGGCGACGACAAGAGCTTCGACGCGCGTCCGTACCCGCCCGGCATGCACGGGCGTCGCCGGACGCAGGAGAAGGAGTACCTGGCCCAGCTGCAGGAGAAGCAGAAGGCCCGCTTCATGTACGGCGTCATGGAGAAGCAGTTCCGTCGCTACTACGCCGAGGCGGCCCGCCGCCCCGGCAAGACCGGTGACAACCTGCTGACCATCCTCGAGTCGCGTCTGGACAACGTCATCTACCGCGCCGGCCTCGCGCCGACCCGCCGTGCCGCCCGCCAGCTGGTGACCCACGGTCACTTCCTGGTCAACGGCCAGCGCGTCGACGTGCCGTCGATCCAGGTGACGAAGTTCGACATCATCGACGTGCGCCCGAAGTCCGTGGAGACCCAGCCGTTCGAGATCGCGCGCGAGACCTTCGGTGAGCGCCCGGTCCCGGCCTGGATGAAGGTCGTCCCCGGCTCGCTGCGCATCCTGATCTTCGACCGCCCCATGCGCGAGCAGATCGACACCGTTCTGAACGAGCAGCTCATCGTGGAGCTCTACTCCAAGAACTGATCAGCGACTCCGGTCGCCTCCGCACCCCGGCCGTCCCCACGGCCCCGGTGCACCGGTGCCGGTGGTCGACAGATGCCACCGGCACCCCCGGCCCGACGCGTGCGTCGGGTGTCACTGCGAGCAGCGTCATATAGCGGTCGCTGCGCGGAAAGGAACACACGTGCTCATTGCACAGCGCCCCACCCTCTCCGAGGAGAAGGTCTCCGAGGCCCGTTCCCGGTTCACCATCGAGCCGCTGGAGCCCGGCTTCGGCTACACCCTCGGCAACTCCCTGCGTCGCACCCTGCTCTCGAGCATCCCCGGTGCGGCGGTGACCAGCATCCGCATCGACGGCGTGCTGCACGAGTTCTCCACCGTCCCCGGTGTGAAGGAGGACGTCACCGAGCTCATCCTCAACATCAAGGGCCTGGTCGTCTCCTCGGAGCACGACGAGCCCGTGGTGGCCTACCTGCGCAAGCAGGGGGCCGGCGAGATGACCGCGGCCGACATCAGCTGCCCGGCCGGCGTCGAGGTGCACAACCCCGACCTGTACCTGGGTTCGCTGAACGACGAGGGCGCGATCGACCTCGAGCTCACCATCGAGCGTGGCCGCGGCTACGTCTCGGCGCAGCAGAACAAGGGCGGCGAGCAGGAGATCGGCCGGATCCCGGTCGACTCCATCTACTCGCCGGTGCTGTCCGTCACCTACAAGGTGGAGGCCACCCGCGTCGAGCAGCGCACCGACTTCGACAAGCTGGTCGTCGACGTCGAGACCAAGAACTCCATGTCCCCGGCCGACGCCATGGCGTCCGCCGGCAAGACGCTGGTGGAGCTCTTCGGTCTGGCGCGCGACCTCAACGTCGAGGCCGAGGGCATCGAGATGGGCACCGTGCAGACGGACGCCTCGCTGGCCGCCGACCTGGCGCTGCCGGTGGAGGACCTCAACCTGTCGGTGCGTTCCTACAACTGCCTGAAGCGCGAGGGCATCCACACCGTGGGTGAGCTCGTGGCGCGCAGCCAGGCGGACCTGCTCGACATCCGCAACTTCGGCAACAAGTCCATCGACGAGGTGCAGGTGGAGCTCCACAAGCTCGGCCTGGCCCTGAAGGACACCCCCGCCGACTTCGACCCCTCGACCATCGTCCTCGACCGTGAGGACGACGACGAGGAGGCCGAGGCGGTGCTCGAGGACGAGCAGTACTGACCGGTCCGCCGCAGTGACATCCGACGACCGCGCCGCGGGCGTCGCTGACACGTGGAAAGCACAGGAGAATTCACATGCCTACCCCCAAGAAGGGCCCGCGCCTGGGTTCCGGCCCGGCGCACGAGCGGCTGCTGCTGGCCGGCCTGGCCACCCAGCTGTTCGAGCACGACCGCATCACCACCACCGAGGCCAAGGCCAAGCGCCTGCGCCCGCTGGCCGAGCGGATGATCACCTTCGCCAAGAAGGGTGACCTGCACAACCGTCGCAAGGTCATGACCGTCATCCGCGACAAGTCCGTGGTGCACAAGCTGTTCACCGAGATCGCCCCGGACGTGGCCGACCGTGAGGGTGGCTACACCCGCATCGTCAAGCTGGCCCCGCGCAACGGCGACAAGGCCCCGATGGCCGTCATCGAGCTCGTGCGCGAGCCGGTGGCCCGCAAGGCCGTCGTGACCGAGGCGACCCGGGCGACGGAGAACGCCGCCCGCAAGGACGCCGCGTCCGCCGACGAACAGGCCGCCGAGGTGGATGCCGCGTCGGCCGCCGTGCCGGTCGAGGACACCGCCGAGACCCCCGAGGTCCAGGCCGAGGCCACCACCGAGACCGTGGATGCCGCGGACGCCGCCGTGGCCGCCGACGCCGAGGTGCAGGACCAGGCCGAGGGCGACAAGGCCTGAGTCCCCGCTCGACGCACGAGGAAGCCCCCCACCGACTGGTGGGGGGCTTCGTCGTGCGGGCGTGGGTCCTCGTCGGGGGGCGGTCAGTCCGCCGAGCGGTCCCGGGAGGCCACCGGGGTGTCCGGGGTGCTCACCGTCATCGTCGATCCGTCGGCGCGCTGCAGCCCGGAGTGGTCGCCGGGGCGCAGCACGTCCGAGACCACCGGACCCTGACCGTCCAGTGGCACGGTGACCGCCTCGGCGCCGACCTCCACGGCGTGGCCGCGCACGTGGACCGTGACCGGCTGTCCCTCGGTGGCCGGGCCGTCCTCGGCGTGGAACTCCATCGCCTGCGGCAGCACCCGGCACCGCATTCGGGAACCCCGCCACCGGACGCGAAACACGAGCTCGGGCCACTCCCGGGGCAGGCGCGGGTCAAAGTGCAGGCCGTCGTCCTGTGCTCGCATCCCGCCGAAGCCGAACACCAGCCCGGTCCACACCCCGCCGGAGGAGGCGATGTGCATGCCGTCCACGGTGTTGGCGTGGGCGTCGGTCAGGTCGACCATCAGGGCGCGGTGGAAGTAGTCCAGCGCCAGCTCGCGGTGGCCCACCTCGGCGGCGACGATGGACTGCACGACCGCCGACAGGGTCGAGTCACCGGTGGTGATGGGGTCGTAGTAGTCGAAGTCGGCCCGCTTCTCCTGGGCGGTGAACCGGTCACCTTGCAGGAACAGGGCCAGAACGACGTCCGCCTGCTTGAGCACCTGGTAGCGGTAGATCACCAGCGGGTGGTAGTTCAGCAGCAGCGGGTGCTTCTCCGGCGGGGTGGCGGCCAGGTCCCACACCTCGCGGTCCAGGAAGTGCTCATCCTGGGGGTGGATGCCCAGGCCCTCGTCGTACGGGATGTGCATGGCCGCCGCGGCCCGGGTCCACTCGGCCGGCTCGTCGGGGTGCACGTCCAGGCGCTGCATGGCCACCGCGTGGGCCTGCGGCGCGTGGGTCGCCAGGTGCTCCAGCGCCGCGGCGGCCCGCTCCAGGTTGTACCGGGCCATCACGTTGGTGAACAGGTTGTTGTTCACCACGGTGGTGTACTCGTCCGGCCCGGTGACGCCGTGGATGTGGAAGCTCGGCTCGGCGCCGTCGCGCCAGAAGCCCAGGTCGGCCCACATGCGGGCGGTCTCCACCAGCAGGTCCAGGGCGTCGCCGTGGGCGAAGGCGTCGTCACCGGTGGCGTCCAGGTACTTGCTCAGGGCGTAGGCGACGTCGGCGTCGATGTGGTACTGCGCGGTGCCGGCCGCGTAGTAGGCGCTGGCCTCCTCGCCGTTGATGGTGCGCCAGGGGAAGAGGGCGCCCTCCAAGGCCATCTCCTGCGCCCGGCGGCGGGCGGCGGGCAGCATCCGCGCGCGGAACTGCAGCGCGTTGCGGGCCAGGTGTGGCATCGTGTAGGTGAGGAAGGGCACGACGTACGCCTCGGTGTCCCAGAAGTAGTGGCCCTCGTAGCCGCTGCCGGTGACGCCCTTGGCCGGCACGCCCTCCCGGTCGGCCCGGCCGGCGGCCTGGGCCAGGGAGAAGAGGGTGAAGCGCACGGCCTGCTGCAACTCGGGCTGGCCGGGCAGCTCGACGTCGCAGTTCTCCCAGAAGTCCGCCAGCCACGCGGTCTGGGCGGCCTGCACGGCCTCGTAGCCGTCGGCGGTGACCCGGTCGAGGGTGCGGTGGCAGCGGTCGAGCAGCTCGCCACACGGCACCCCGGTGGAGGAGTGGTACACTGCCCACTTGTCCACCGTCAGGGACTGCCCCTCGGCCAGCCGCACGGTGTACACCTGCTTGGACTGGTCGGCATCCAGCACCTGGCCCACCTGCACGTCGGCGTCGCACCGGTGGTGGTGCTCCACGCCCACCCCGAGCGTCATGCCCGAGGACGCGGTGCGCCACCCCTGCAGGAGACGACGCTGCGTGGACTCCTGCGACTGGGGCTGCAGCACGCGGTGGGTGAAGACCGTGCTCTTGCGGGGGTCGAAGCCGCCCCCCATCGCCTCGGCGTCGACGTGGTACTCGTCGGTGCCGTCCTGCCGGTTCAGCACCTGACTGGAGACGGTGATCGCGGCCTCGCCGGAGAGCATCTCGACCTCCAGCCGCATCAGGGCCACGTGGCGCTCGGCGAAGGAGACCATGCGCTCGGAGCGCACCCGCACCCGTTTGCCGGCGGCCGTGCGCCACACGACCTCCCGGCGCAGCACGCCCTCGCGCAGGTCGAGCCGGCGCTCGTAGCCCTCGAGGTCGGCGGTGGCCACGATGAACGGCTCGTCGTCGACGTAGAGCTTCATGAGCTTGGCGTCCGGGGCGTTGACGATCGTCTGCCCCTCGCGGGCGAAGCCGAAGGCCTCCTCGGCGTGCTTGATCCGCCAGGTCTCGTGGAAGCCGTTGACGAAGGTGCCGTGGACGTGGGCCTCGCGGCCCTCCTCGGGGTTCCCGCGCATGCCGAGGTATCCGTTGCCGACGGCGAACAGCGTCTCGGTGACGCCGAGGTCCTCGTCGTCGTGACGGGTCTCCACCAGCGCCCACGGGTCGGTGGGGAAGCGGGTCAGGTCCAGGGTGGCGGCGGGCGAACGGCTCACGGCAGCAGCTCCTCGAGGTCGTCGACGACGATGGTGGCGCCGGAGTCCAGCAGCGCCTGGCGCCCGGCCCCCCGGTTCACACCGATGACGTGGGCGAAGTGCCCGGCCGCGCCGGCGGCCACGCCGGAGGTGGCGTCCTCGAGCACGGCGGACGTCGCCGCGGTCGCGCCCAGACGCTCGGCGGCGTGCAGGAAGGTGTCCGGGGCGGGCTTGCCGGCGAGCTTCTCGGCAGCCGCGACGGCCCCGTCCACCACCTCGGCGAAGAAGTGGTCGATGCCGGCGGTTGCCATCACCGCGGGGGCATTGGCCGAGGAGGACACGACCGCCATCGGGGTCCCGGCGGCGGCCAGGTGCTCGAGGAGACGCACCGACCCCGGGTAGGCCTGCACGCCGTCACGCTCGAGCGCCGTGGTGAAGGCGGAGTTCTTGCGCGCGGCGAGGCCGTGCACGGTCTGGGCGTCCGGGCCGTCGGAGGCGTCCCCCTCCGGGAGGTCGATGCCCCGCGCCTTCAGGACGGTACGCACGCCGTCGAGGCGCGGGCGGCCGTCGAGGTGGTCGAAGTAGTCCTGCCGGGTCCACGCGGCCTGCTCGGTGCCGATCGACTCGGCGTACTCGGCGAGGAAGGCGGAGAACAGGTCAGCCCAAGCGCGCTGGTGCACCTCGGCGGTCGGTGTGAGAACGCCATCCAGGTCGAACAGGACGGCCTTGAGGGTCGTGAGGTCGGGCAGGGAAGGCATGGGGGTGAGCCTAGGCGCTCGGGCAAGTGTTGTTCACGCGGCTGAACAGCGCCTGCACCTCCGCCTCGCTTCGACATCCGTGGAGTGGAAATCGCTGTCACGGTTGGAAATAGCGTTCGCTGTCACCGTTCAATGTGGTGCCAGAGCCAAGACCTTGCCGGCACTGCCGGCCACATCAGAAGGAGTCGATCCCATGACCCAGATCACTCGCCGTTCCGTCGTCAAGGGCGCCGCTTGGTCCGCGCCCGCCGTGGCCGTGGCCTCGCAGGCCCCGACGCTCGCTGCGTCGACCACCTGCGAGCTCACCGATGAGCAGCTCAATGCGGGTGACTGCTCGCAGACCGCTGCCAGCTGGTTCGTCACGGACAACCACACCTACTCGACCACCGGTGGCGGTTCGATCACCCGCGTGAACCAGGCGAACAACATCGGCCTGCGGTCCGACTGCAACTACACCGGTTCGGTGACCTTCAAGATCCACAACAACTCCGGTGAGGCTTACATCCCGGCTCCGACGGCGCAGTTGGCGGACGGCCGGGAGTTCACCGGTGCTGCCACGTTGGGGAATGTCCTCACTGGGATCGCGCAGGTTGGTTGGGACTCCAGCTTCAACATCCGCTGGGAGGACTCCGCCGGGACCAACGTCACCCCGGACCCGTGGGAGGGTGCGCTGATCACCGTCCCCATGGAGCTCAGCTACACCGCCCCCGACGGTTCGGTGCACACCTGCATGGTGGCCCTGCAGTACACGCTGACCGAGGGTCTGACCTCCGGTGCCATTCGGCAGATGACGGGCGCCCAGTTCATCAGCTACTGAGCGACCACTCGCGCTGAGGTCTGACCTCGGGCGAGCGTCAGTCGAAGGGGCGCTCCGGCTCAGCCGGAGCGCCCCTTCGCCGTGGGTCCGGGCGTCGCCGGAACCACTACCCTGCGCTCATGCCCCGACTCCGCCTGGACTTTGCCTATGACGGCCGCGACTTCCACGGATGGGCCGCCCAGCCGGGCCTGCGGACGGTGGAGCAGGAGCTCCAGGAGGCCCTGTGCATGGTGCTGCGGGCCGACTCGTTGGCGTTGACCGTGGCCGGCCGCACCGATGCCGGGGTGCACGCCACGGGGTCGGTGTGCCACGTGGACGTGGATCAGGCTGCCTGGGACGCCGTGCCGGGCCGCTCGGACCGCACCCCCGAGGAGGCCCTCGTGGTTCGGCTGGCCGGCGTGCTGCCCGTGGACCTGGTCGTGCACCGCGTGCAGGGGGTGGGAGCAGACTTCGACGCTCGATTCAGCGCACTGCGCCGCCACTACCGCTACCTGTTGTGGGATCGCACCGAGCACGTGGACCCACGCCTGCGGGGGCTTGTGGTCCGGCATCGCCGCGAGCTCGATGTGGAGGCAATGGACGCCGCAGCTCGTCGTCTGGAGGGACTCAACGACTTCGCGGCCTTCTGCAAGAGGCGGGAGGGGGCCACCACCGTGCGCACACTGGAGCACTTCGCATGGTCCCGCCGGACGGATGGGGTGATTGAGGGCACGGTGGTCGCCGACGCCTTCTGTCACTCGATGGTGCGTGCCCTGGTGGGTGGGGTGGTGCCCGTCGGGGAGGGGCGTCGAGAGGTGGGGTGGCCGCGGGAGGTGCTCGAGGGGCGAGAGCGCATCGGGGCCGTGACGGTCATGCCAGCCCACGGCCTCACGCTGGAGCAGGTGGACTACCCGCCAGCGGACCAGTGGGCGGCTCGACAGGCCGAGGCACGCTCGACCCGCGACGCCCTGGCGTGAGGGGGTAGGGTCCATTGCTCGCCTGACGGGAGGGTCTCGGGGGCTGCCCCTGACGACGGCGACGAGCAGAGCGCTCGAACCCGGAGGGCTCGAGCGCTCTGCTCGTGGTGGACGGTTGCGGTCAGGCGGCCTGACTGCAACCGTCCGGGATCACCAGATGCCGTCGCGGCTCGCGTTGCCGGCGTCGACGCCGGTGCACGCACGCTTGGTGTCGCCGGCCAGGATGCTCTCCAGGGTCGGGATGACCGGGAGGTTCGGGAAGGTGGCGGTCACGGTGAAGTAGTTGTTCCAGCGCTGGGGGCCCGAGATGCCGTCACCACTACCGATGCGCAGGTCCGCCTCGTCGGCGCCGTTGGCGGGCAGCGTGCCGGACATGTTCCAGGTGATGGTGCCCTGCGACGAACCGACCGGGGCGGTGCGCATCACCGGGTCCTCGGCCCAGCTGGAGACCGTGCTCCACGAGGTGGCGCGGTCCATGATGTCGCGGAAGTCCGAGTTGGTGACGACATTGTTGTTGCGGACGTCGACCGCCACGACCATCGGGGCCGCGGCGGCCCAGGCCGCACCCTTGGCCAGCGAGCGGCGCGAGATGCCGTTCGGGGTGGTGTTCATGGGGATCTCCTTGGAAGTCATGTCGTGGCGCTTGCCACATGGGAAAACAGAACCTCACGAGGGGTGCCTTGGGCGCCAAATAAGTGAACATGAGGTGAAGTGCAACAGGATGTGGGATCGGCTTGGCGCACAGTGGCATTCAGCGACAAAGTTGTGAGAGTGCCGAGCGGGAAGACGTTCTGTGAGGGAGATCGCACCGGGGTGATCGGGCCGGGCTGGCCGCCAGCCTCGGCGGTCGTTGTGGGTGAGCCATTTCACACTTTGTGACGACTGCGGCGACCCCGCATGTCACGGAATGGTGAAGTGCCTGTGTCGCATGGAGGCCCAAATGATTTCCATGGGGAGAGAATTGGAGCCCTGAGCTTTTCCAATAGGAGGGGAACGGTGTTGGGGGCTGATGCGCCCATGGGGCATGCTACCTTCGGGCGCGAGGTCGCGTGACTGGCGCTGCCTCCCCCGTTCTCGAAAGGACTTCCCATGACCATCTCCCGTCGTTCCGTGGTGCGTGGCGCCGCGTGGACCGCTCCGGCTGTTGCCATTGCGGCCCAGGCTCCCGCCATCGCCGCCTCTCCTGCCGTCTGCCCCACCGCAGCTTCCATTGCCGCGACCGGTTCGCTGTTCGTGCACACCGGTGCTGGCTACACCGGTTCCGCGTCCACCAACCCGAGCTTCCGGGCGGACACCGCCTACTGGGGTGCGGACGCGGACGCCCGCAACGCCGGTACGCACTACACCATCCGCATCGGCCGCCTGGACCTGCGCAACGCCGCGCCCGAGGGTGCCACCGGTTTCAAGATCGTTGACGACCCGGCCACCGCCATCATTCGCACCCTGAACGGTGTCGAGGGTCAGGCGACCGTCACCGGTTACGCCGTGAACACCGTCCAGCTGCTGACCGCCCCGGTGAACACCGACATGTACATCCAGACCACCATCCCGTGGGTGGAGGCCACCGGTACCGGTGGCCGCGAGGACGGCAACAAGCTGGCCTCCCTGTCCGTGCCGCTGAACATCCAGTTCACCCAGGGCCTCGAGCCGATCGTGGACCCGACCACCGGCGCCGCCTGCCCGCCTGTGACCGTGTACGCGAACTACTGCTACGACGGCGACACCGGCTACTACCTGAGCGCCACCGGTCTGGAGAACGGCCTGCAGGGCTTCAGCTTCTCCGAGGGTCCCGCGAACACCTGCGGTCCGCTCACCACCACGTCCTACCCGGACATCGTCACGCCGAACGACGCGGGCTGGACCTACACCGCTTCCGCTTATGTCGAGCCGGTTCCGGCTGACTGGCCGGGCGCCCCGACCCCGGGCGCCATCGATGGCACCGTCTTCACCGCGCGTCTGGGCCGTCTGGACTTCAGCGGTGTGGCCCCGGCCGGCGCCACCGGCTTCCGCATCCGCCACATGGATGACGCCGTTGTCCGCACGCTGTCCGGGACCGAGGGCACCGCTGATGTCCGCGGCTTCAGCGCCAACGACGTCATGCCGATCGGCGCCCCGTCCGGTGTGGACGCCTACCTCCACACCACCATCCCCTACTCCTGGACCAGTGTGGATGCCAACCGTCTGGCGTCCGCCTCCATCCCGGTGACGATCGAGTTCTACAACGGCCTTACGCTGACCTCGACGGACTCCGACATCTGGCTGAACTACTGCTACAACGTCGGCCGCGCCAAGGCTGAGGCCTCTGGCCTCATCGCCCCGTTTGTGTCCTCCGCCAGCCCGGTGGACCCCTGCGCCTGATCCGCGCAACCGCCCGCAGGGGCGCATGGACCGCTTCGGTCCGTGCGCCCCTGCGGCGTTTTCGGTCTCATCACCCGCTCGGCGGCGCCGCCGCCCGCGGGGGCCGGCCGCTCAATCCACGGGGAGCAGGGCCGTCCAGGCCACCACGCGCTGGGCGCCCGGGGTCCCCTGCCCGATGCGGCGGTACCGCGCCAGCACGGCGTCCAGCTCGGCGCGGAGGGCCACGGCCTGATCCGCGCTGACCAGGACGGTGGCGTCCTGCAGGCCGGTCGCCGCAGCCCAGGTGGGGTCCTCGGTCGCGGTGTCGATGTGGGTGTGCGCCCGCCGGGTGAAGAGGTCCACCAGGTCGTGGTCGAGCCAGGTCGACAGTGCTGCCTCCGTCTCGTCAGCCTCCCCCGCATCTCCCGGCTCCCCGGCCGGGGTCCAGGAGTCCTGGACCGCGGACCAGAAGCGCCGGCGGCCGGGGCCGTCCTCGACGGTGACGAACCCGGCGGCCTCGAGTGCGCGCAGGTGGTAACTGGTCACCCCGGTGTTCGTGTCCAGTCGCCGCGCGAGGTCGGCGGACGTGGCGGTGCCGTGCAGCCGCAGCTCGGTGACGAGGCGGGTCCGCATCGGGTGCGCGAGCGCGCGGGGGTCGGCGCGGCCGGTCCCAGCGGGAGGATGAGGAGGAGCCATGCTGTGCACAATACCTGTGCACAGCATGTGTGCACAGCTCGGTGCGGGACCCGTCGAGGCGGCCGTACGCCGCATCGTTCCAACGATTCGAGCCCCGGCGGCAGCGACTTGGGCGCTGGCGGAGAGGCCCGTAAACTAGGGGGTCGGCGCTGCGCCGGGAGCATCACCACGACGCTGTCCGTCACCTCACCAGGTGGACGAGACCCACTGTGGCCGGCACCCGTCAGCGCGCGACCCCCTGTACGACCCTCGAGAAAGTGCGATTCATGCGTACCCACACCCCGAAGCAGGCGGAGATCCTGGACGGCCGCGTCTGGCACGTCATCGACGCCACCGACGTGGTGCTCGGCCGCCTCGCGAGCCACACCGCAGCGCTGCTGCGCGGCAAGCACAAGGCGAACTTCGCGCCCCACGTCGACACCGGCGACTTCGTCATCATCATCAACGCCGAGAAGGTGGCCCTGACCGGCGCCAAGCTCGCCCAGAAGCGTGCCTACCGCCACTCCGGCTTCCCGGGTGGTCTGCGCTCGGAGACCTACGCCGAGATGCTGGAGAAGCACCCCACCCGCGCGGTGGAGAAGGCCGTGCGCGGCATGCTGCCGAAGAACCGTCTGGGCCGTCAGCAGCTCACCAAGCTGAAGGTCTACGCCGGCGCCGAGCACCCGCACGCCGCCCAGCAGCCCCAGCCCTTCGAGATCACCCAGGTTGCGCAGTAAGGCCACGGGCCCTGCGCAGAGAAGCGACCAAGGAGAAACCCGTGGCTGAGAACACCACCGAGAACACCGCCGTCGAGGCCGACGAGGCCCCGATGACGTCCTACACCTCCGAGTCCGCCCCGGTGGCCACCGAGGAGGGTGCCGAGCGCCGTCCGATGGCCTCCGGCCCCGGCGCCGGCCTGGGCCGACGCAAGCAGGCCGTGGCCCGCGTGCGCCTCGTGCCGGGCTCCGGCCAGTGGACCGTGAACGGCTCCTCCCTGGAGGAGTACTTCCCCAACAAGCTGCACCAGCAGGAGGTCAACGACCCGCTGACCCTGCTGGAGCTCGCCGGTCAGTTCGACGTGATGGTGCGCGTCCACGGCGGCGGCAAGTCCGGCCAGGCCGGCGCCGTCCGTCTGGGTGTGGCCCGCGCGCTGAACGAGATCGACACCGAGCTCAACCGCCCGGCCCTCAAGAAGGCCGGCTTCCTCACGCGTGACCCGCGTGCGACCGAGCGCAAGAAGGCCGGTCTCAAGAAGGCCCGCAAGGCCTCGCAGTTCAGCAAGCGCTGACCACCCGGCACCACCTCGAAGGGCCTCCGCTGCGGTGGGGGCCCTTCGTCGTGCCTGCGTACCCCCTGCCTGTGAAGCCCGCCACGGGCTGGTGGACCGTGAACTGCCTGCTCGCGTCGGTACAGTGCCGGACATGCCTCGACTCTTCGGAACCGACGGCGCTCGCGGACTGGCGAACGCCGACATCACGCCCGAGCTCGCCCTCGGCCTGTCCCTCTCCGCGGCCCGGGAGGTCCTCTCCTCGGCGGATGCCTCCGGCCCCTCGGTGCCTGCCGCCAGCGCCGCGGAGGACCCCGAGCACTCGGTGCGCGCCCACGCCATCGTGGGGCGCGACCCGCGTGCCAGCGGCGAGTTCCTGAGCGCGGCCACGGTCGCCGGCCTCGCCTCGGCGGGCCTGGACGTGTACGACGCCGGCGTGCTGCCCACCCCGGCCATCGCCTTCCTCACCAAGACCACGCACGCCTCCCTGGGGGCCATGCTGTCGGCCTCCCACAACCCGATGCCGGACAACGGCATCAAGTTCTTCGCCGAGGGCGGCTACAAGCTCCCCGACGAGATGGAGGACCGCATCGAGGCGGGCATGGGCGAGCAGTGGGACCGCCCCACCGGGGCCCGCGTGGGGCGCGTGCTGCCCTACGAGCGCGGCGCCGACGCCTACGTGGAGCACCTGCTGGCAGCCCTGCCCAACCGCCTCGACGGCCTGCACGTGGTGATCGACGCAGCCAACGGTGCGGCCAGCGAGGTCGGCCCCCGCGCCTTCCGTGAGGCCGGGGCCAAGGTGACCGTCATCGGCAACGCCCCGGACGGCCTGAACATCAACGACGGCTGCGGGTCCACCCACCTGGGCCCGCTGCAGGCCGCCGTGCCCGCCTACGGCGCCGACTTCGGTGTGGCCTTCGACGGGGACGCCGACCGCTGCCTGGCCGTGGACGCCGAGGGCAACGAGGTGACCGGCGACCAGGTGATGGCGCTGCTGGCGCTGTCCCTGAAGGACCGCGGTGCGCTGGCCAACGACACCCTCGTGGCCACCGTCATGAGCAACCAGGGGCTGGTGCAGGCCATGGAGGCCGCCGGCATCCAGGTGGTGCGCTCCAAGGTGGGGGACCGCTACGTGCTGGAGGACATGCGTGCCGGTGGGCACACCCTGGGCGGTGAGCAGTCCGGCCACGTGATCCTGCTCGACCACGGCACCACGGGTGACGGTGTGCTGACCGGGCTCATGCTGGCGGCGCGGGTGGCCGAGACGCGCACGCCGCTGGCCGAGCTGGCCGCGTGCATGCAGCTGCTGCCGCAGACGCTCATCAACGTGCAGGGCGTGGACAAGGAGCGCCTCGAGGGTGACCCCACGGTCGCTGCCGCCGTGGCCGAGGTGGAGGCCGAGCTGGGCGCCGGCGGGCGTGTGCTGCTGCGAAAGTCCGGCACCGAGCCCGTGGTCCGGGTGATGGTGGAGGCACCCACGCAGGACCTCGCTGCGGCCAAGGCCGAGCAGCTCGCGGACGTGGTGCGCAGCGCGCTCGCCCTCTGATCCGGGTCGTCGACAGGGGTGCACCGGTCCCCGTCGCGACCGGTGCGCCCCTGCATCCACCGCGCCACCCGTCGTGACGTGTCACTCACGCGCGCAAGGGATTTCACCACCATGGCGCGTGTCTCGGATCATATTCGACCCCTTCGGGGGCGAGTACGTGTTCTGCGGGTGTGGTGTCTACCGCATCACCCTGACCCGTCCGATGGCCGCGTGGGCGAACGCCGACTTCATCTGGTCCGACGCCCACTGGTTCGCTCCCGCCGAGCGTGACAGCGTCTCCATCCGTGTGGAGTCCCTCGGTGGCGTGGTGGGCCCGAAAACCGACAACAACCTCGCGGTGTACGACAACAACGGCAAGGGCTTCTGAGTCAGATCCCGCACGAGTGAGCCCCCTCCACCCACTGGGTGGAGGGGGCTCACTCGTTCCACGGTCCCTTCTCAGAGACCGTGCTGGGCCACCACGCGGACCGTGCCGTTGGCCAGGTCGTAGGCCGCCCCGACGATGCCTAGGGTGCCGGACTCCAGGCGCTCGCCGATGAGGCGGGAACGCTCGGGCAGCAGGTCCACCGTGGCGGCCACGTGCTGCTCCATGATCCCGCGCGCGTCGGTGACCTGCTGGCGGTGGGCCGTCAGCACGCTCGGGGTCACCTTCTGCACCACGTCGGAGAGGTGGCCGGGGGGCATGTCGCCGCTGGCGTGCGCGGTCATGGCGGCCTTCACCGCGCCGCACGAGTCGTGCCCGAGCACCACGATGAGGGGGATGTCCAGCACGTGGCTGCCGAACTCGAGGGTGCCCAGCACCGAGGAGTCGAGGATCTGGCCCGCGGTGCGCGTGACGAAGAGGTCGCCGATGCCGCGGTCGAAGATCATCTCCGCGGCCACCCGGGAGTCCGCGCAGCCGAAGACGGTGGCGAAGGGGGCCTGCCCGTGGCTCTGCGTGGCGCGCCGCGCGGCGTCCTGGTTGGGGTGCAGGGGCGAGTCGGCCACGAAGCGGGCGTTGCCCTCGAGCATGATCTTCCACGCCTGGGCGGGAGTCGGGTCGTCGATGCGCATGGGGGTCATCCCACCACGCGATGCTGGGAGGAGTCGCGCTCGGGGCCCGGCGTCGGGCCCCGGGGCCTGCGTCAGAGGACCTCGGCGACCTTCTGCAGGCGGTGGTCGCCCACGACCTCGCGCAGGGTGCCGGAGGCCGAGCGCATCACCAGGGAGTGGGTGCGGGCGCCGTCGGTGCCGAAGCGGACGCCGTCCAGCAGCTCGCCGTCGGTGATGCCGGTGGCGACGAAGTAGCAGTCCCCGGTGACCAGCTGCTCGGTGGTGAGCACGGCGTCCAGGTCGAGGCCGGCGTCGAGGGCCTTCTGGCGCTCGGCGTCGTCCTGCGGCCACAGGCGGCCCTGGATCTCGCCACCCATGCACTTCATGGCGCACGCGGCGATGATGCCCTCCGGGGTGCCGCCAATGCCCATGAGCAGGTCGATGCCGGACTCGGGGCGGGCGGCCATGATGGCGCCGGCCACGTCGCCGTCGGAGATGAAGCGGATGCGGGCACCGGCCTCGCGGATCTCGGCCACGAGCTGGTCGTGGCGGGGGCGGTCGAGCACCACCACGGTGACGTCCTCGACCTGCTTTCCCAGGGCCCTGGCCACGGCGCGCACGTTGTCGCCGGTGGAGGCGGTGATGTCGATGGACCCCTTGGCCTGCGGGCCGACGGCGATCTTCTCCATGTAGAACACGGCGCTCGGGTCGTACATCGCGCCGCGCTCGGCCACGGCCAGCACGGACACCGCGTTGGGCATGCCCTTGGCGGTCAGCGTGGTGCCGTCGATGGGGTCCACGGCCACGTCCACCTCGGCGCCGGAGCCGTCGCCCACGCGCTCGCCGTTGTAGAGCATGGGGGCGTTGTCCTTCTCGCCCTCGCCGATGACGACCACGCCATTCATCGAGACGGTCGCGATCATCTCGCGCATGGCGGCCACGGCGGCGCCGTCGGCGGTGTTCTTCTCGCCGCGGCCCACCCAGCGGGCGCCGGCGATGGAGGCCGCCTCGGTGACGCGGACCAGCTCCATGGCCAGGTTGCGGTCGGCGCGCAGCGGGGACGTGGACGTGGTGGTCATGAACTCTCCTGGGACGTCGTCACCCACGCGTCGGCGGTGACCCGGGGCCCCGTGAGCCTAACGCGTCAGCGGTGGGAGAATGCGCGGCATGACCGACCCCGCCGTGCAGCCCTCGCCCCCTCCTCGTCGTCGTGGGATGGGGTCCTGGCGCAGCATGCTGTGGTCCTCGCTCATCGTGGTGGCCATCGTGCTCGTCTGGTGGGCGATGGTGGCCATGCCCGACCGGGTGCCCGAGCGGACCGTGGACGTGCGGCAGCAGACCGCCACCACAGAGCGCGAGACCGGCCGCGACATCGTGGAGGCCGTGGGGCTGTCCGGGGAGTGGCGCGCCACGCACGCCCAGCTGCGCACAGACGGCACCGACAAGACCTGGCACGTGACCTTCAGCACCCCGCAGGGGCGTCACCTGAGCCTCGACCAGCGCCTGCTCGGCCCTGAGGGGGAGCGCGCCGGCCTGGTGCCGTGGGCCGAGGGCAAGACCGGCACCGGCGAGTACCAGGGGGAGATCGAGGCCGACGGCCGCACCTGGCGTACCACGCTGCGCCCGGACCCCGAGCGGCGTGGTGCCGTGCTGCTGGACGCCCCGGACGACTCGGCCGTGGTGGTCAGCGGCGACGCCTCGGAGGACGAGTTGCGGGCCCTCGTGGAGGCGCTGCGCTTCGACGGCGCCCCGCGGGCTCAGTCCTCGGCGTCGGCCTCCGACTGACCGGCGCCACCTGCGGCCGGGGCCTCCCCGGTGTCCTCGGCCTGCGCGGCCTCCCGGGCCTCGACCCGGTCGGTGATGCGCTGCTGGGCAGCGTCGAGCCACGAGGCGCAGTGGTCGGCCAGTGCCTCGCCGCGCTCCCACAGCTCCATGGCCTCCTCCAGCGGGCGCTCGCCGCGCTCGAGGGTGGCCACGATGCCCACGAGCTCCTCGCGGGCCTGCTCGTAGGTGAGGGAGGACACCTCGGGGCGTGCGTCCTCGGTGGGGGTGCCGTCGGTCTCGGGGGTCTCGGTCGGGCTCATCGGGTGCCTCCTGGCGGGGTGGGGTGCGTGGTCGTCGGGTCGTACAGGGGCGTGGCCCCGGGACGGGGTGTGGGGCGGGTGTCGTCCGGTGGTGTCATCCACCGACCACCCGGGCGGCGAAGTCGCCGTCGGCCACGGTGACGCGCAGCAGCTGGTCGGCCTCCACCTCCTCGCGCGAGGTGACCACACGGCCGTCCTGCGTGCGCAGCACCGAGTAGCCGCGCTCGAGGGTGCCCAGTGGGCTCAGCGCCCGGAGGTGGCCGCGGGTGGAGGTGATGCGCTGCTCCTCCGAGGCCAGCCGCCGGCGCACCGCGGCCCGTCCCCGCTCGCCGACGGCCTCGAGCTCGGCGCGCGGGCGGCTCACCATGGTGATGGGGTCGGCCAGCACCGGGCGGGCGCGCGTGGCCTCCAGGCCGTGCCGTTCCCGCTGCAACCGGCCGGTCAGCGCGCGGCGCAGGCGCTCGCGTCCCTGGGTGACGCCCTGGCGCTCGTGCGCCGCGTCGGGCACCACCAGCTTGGCGGCGTCGGTGGGGGTGGAGGCGCGCACGTCGGCCACGAGGTCGAGCAGGGGGTTGTCCACGTCGTGCCCGATGGCGCTCACCGTGGGCACGGGGCAGGCGGCCACCGCACGCACCATGGCCTCGTTGCTGAACGGCAGCAGGTCCTCGAACGAGCCACCACCGCGGGCGATGACGACGACGTCCACCTGCGGCGTGCGCTGCAGCTCCTCCAGGGCGGCGATGACGGCCGTGACCGCCTGCGGCCCCTGCACCGGCACGTTCTGGATGACGAACTGCACGGTGGGCCAGCGGCGCCGCGCGTTCTCCACCACGTCCTTCTCCGCGGCGGAGTTGCGCCCGCACACCAGGCCGACGCGGCGGGGGAGGAAGGGCAGCGGGCGCTTGCGGCCGGCATCGAAGACGCCCTCGGCGGTGAGCTGTTGCTTCAGCCGCTCCACCCGTGCCAGCAACTCGCCCACGCCCACGTGGCGGATGCTCTTGCAGAACAGGCTGAGCGAGCCGTTCTTGGGGTAGAAGCGCGGCTTGGCGTGCATGACCACGCGAGCCCCCTGCTGCAGCGCCGGTTGCACCGCATCGACCACGCCCACGGGGGCCATGACACGCATCGAGAGGTCTGCGTCCACGTCGCGCAGGGTCATCCACACCAGCTTGGCGCCCTGCCGGCGAGACAGCTCCACGAGCTGACCCTCGACCCACAGTGGCGACATCCGGTCGACGTACTCGTCGACCTTGCGCGACAGGGTGCGCAGCGGCCACGGCTGGTCGGGCGTGGTCTGGGCGGCCTTCTCCGGCAGCGCCTGCGGGGGCTGGCTCATGGCGGCCACCCTAGGCCGCAGGTCCTCGCCGGCCGGTCACCGCACCGCGGCGGCCGGTGGACTGTCGGCGCACCGGGGCGACGCCTAGAATCAGGGTGTGGATACCCAGACGACCCCCGAGACCAAGCGCGTCCTGCTGGCCGCCCCCCGCGGCTACTGCGCCGGCGTCGACCGGGCTGTGGTGACGGTCGAGAAGGCCCTCGAGCTCTACGGCGCCCCGGTGTACGTGCGCAAGGAGATCGTGCACAACAAGCACGTGGTGGAGACCCTCCGCCGCCGCGGGGCCGTCTTCGTGGAGGAGACCGAGGAGGTCCCCGAGGGCGCCACCGTGATCTTCTCCGCGCACGGTGTGGCCCCGGTCGTCCACGAGGAGGCCGCCGCCCGCAGTCTGCGCTCCATCGACGCGACCTGCCCGCTGGTGACCAAGGTGCACCGCGAGGCCGTGCGCTTCGCTGCCGACGACTACGACATCCTCCTCATCGGCCACGAGGGGCACGAGGAGGTGGTGGGCACCTCGGGTGAGGCGCCCGAGCACGTGGTGCTCGTGGACGGCCCCGAGGCGGTGGCCGACGTGCAGGTGCGCGACCCGGAGAAGGTGGTGTGGCTCAGCCAGACCACCCTCAGCGTCGACGAGACGATGGAGACCGTGCGCCTGCTGCGCGAGCGCTTCCCCGCGCTGCAGGACCCGCCGAGCGACGACATCTGCTACGCCACCCAGAACCGGCAGCTCGCCGTCAAGCAGATGGCGCCGGACCTGGACCTCATGCTCGTGGTGGGCTCGCGCAACTCCTCGAACTCCCGCCGCCTGGTGGAGGTGGCCCTGGAGCACGGTGCCCGCGACGGCTACCTCGTGGACTACGCCGCCGAGGTGCAGGACGAGTGGTTCGAGGGCGTGGAGTCCGTGGGCGTCTCCTCCGGTGCCTCGGTGCCGGAGATCCTCGTGCGCGAGCTGCTCGACGACCTCGCCGCGCGGGGGTACGCCGACGTGCAGGTGGTGACCGCGGCCGAGGAGAAGATGCTCTTCCAGCTGCCCGGCGACCTGCGCCGCGACCTGCGCGCCCGGGGCATGGACGACACCTCCACCGAGATCCGGCACGACGCCGGCGCGCTGCCCTGAGCGACGGCGCGGGAGCCGATCCCGCTCCAGGGGCGCGGACCACCTGCGCGCCGGCCCGGTGCGGCGTAGTGTCCTGAGGGACAGGCCGGGCGAGCGCGTCCGGCACGACCCCTCAGGAGGTGCCCGTGAGCACAGCCGTCGCCCCGGACGACAAGCCCATCCGGAGTCTCATCCCGGCGCGCATGCACGACATGCCGTGGACCCGCTTCCACTGGATGGTGATCTTCGGCCTCGGTACCGCGTGGATCCTCGACGGCCTCGAGATCCAGATGGTGGCCGCCGGGGGCTTCGAGAAGTCCTTGCACATGTCGCCCGCGCAGGTGGGCATGGCGGGCACCGTGTACCTCGTGGGCGAGGTGGTCGGTGCCCTCTTCTTCGGCCGGCTCACGGACTCGTGGGGCCGCAAGAAGATGTTCACCACCACGCTGTTCGTCTACCTCGCGGCCTCCGGGCTGGCGGCCTTCTCGCCCAACATGTGGGTCTTTCTGGCCCTGCGCTTCGTGGCAGGCATGGGCATCGGTGGTGAGTACTCGGCGGTGAACTCGGCCGTCGACGAGCTCATCCCTGGCCGCTACCGCGGGCGCGTGGACCTGGCCATCAACGGCACCTACTGGCTGGGTGCCGGCATCGGCGCCTTCGCCAGCTACTACCTGCTCAACCCGGACTACCTCGGGGAGAACATCGGCTGGCGCATCGCCTTCCTCGTGGGCCCGGTGCTGGGTCTGTCGATCATCTACCTGCGCCGTCACATCCCGGAGTCGCCGCGCTGGATGGTGACCCACGGCAGGCAGCAGGAGGCCGAGGAGGTCGTCTCGGGCATCGAGGAGACCGCCCGCGCCGAGGGCAAGACGCTGCCGCAGCTGGACGAGAAGCGCGACGGCATGTGGATCAAGGCCCGCGAGGGGCTCACCCCGCGGCAGCTGGCCTACGTGTTCTTCCAGCTCTACCCGACGCGCACCGTGCTGGGCGCCACGCTGATGATCACGCAGAGCTTCCTCTACAACGCCATCTTCTTCACGTACTCGCTGGTGCTGCAGAACTTCTACGGGGAGACCGCCTCCAGTGCGGCGCTGTACTTCTTCCCGTTCGCGCTGGGCAACCTGCTCGGCCCGCTCCTGCTGGGACCGTTGTTCGACACCGTCGGGCGCCGCAAGATGATCGGTGGCTGCTACTTCCTGGCCGCGAGCGTGCTGACCGTCTCGGCCTTCCTGTTCAACGCCGGGGCGCTCACGGCCACCACGCACACCGTCTTCTGGTGCGTGGCGTTCTTCTTCGCCTCGGCCGGTGCCTCGGCGGGTTATCTCACCGTCTCGGAGATCTTCCCGATGGAGGTGCGCGGTCAGGCGATCTCGTACTTCTTCGCCATCGCGCAGGTCTGCGGGGCCACCGGTCCGGTGTTCTACGGCTGGCTGATCGGTGACGGCACCGACCGTGCGCCGATGTTCTACGGCTACCTCATCGGGTCGGCCGTCATGGCCCTGGGTGCCCTGGTGGCCGCCGTCTGGGGTGTGGACGCCGAGGGCAAGTCCCTGGAGGAGATCGCCCCGCCGCTCTCGAGCTTCGACGAGCACGGCAACGAGACCGTCAAGCTGCCGGTGTGAGAGGAGACGCCGTGGACGACCAGGTGCAGGACCCGTACACCGTGGTGGTGGGCGTCAGCGAGACGTCCAAGTCACCCACCGCCCTGCGGTGGGCAGCGGCCCAGGCCGCGCAGAACGCCGGGCGGCTCGTGGCCGTCCGCGCGCTGCCGGCCGCGACCACCACCGGCACCACCACCGGTGTGGTGGCCGCCCGGGTGGGCTCCAACGAGGAGCAGGTGCTGGCCCGGGCCCAGCTGGCGCTGGAGGCCGACGTGGCCGAGGTGCTGGGGCCCGACCACGGTGCCGAGGTGCGCCTCGTGCGCGGTGGTCACCGGCGCGTGCTGCTCGACCAGGCCGAGGGCGCCGACCTGCTGGTGATCGACGCCCCGCGCCGGATGACCGGTGAGCCGCTCTTCGCCCAGCGGCTGCTGGCCGACGCCCGCTGCCCCGTGGTGGTCATGCCACCGGCGATCTCCGGCCAGCCGCCGGGCGCCCTGGAGCAGGCCGGTCGGTGGCTGGGCGGGCAGGCGGTGCGGTCAGCCGGCCTCGCCGGTCGGCCCGGGTTCAGACCCCCGCTCACCCCGGGGGCCTGACCCGGTGAGCTCGGGGGCGGTGAGCGGGCGCGGCGAGGCCGTGACCCCCTCGCCGCCCCCGAGGTCGTCGTGGGTGAGGCCGAGGTCGTGGAAGCGGCGGGCGCTCACCAGCACACGTGACTCCAAGCTGCCCACGAGCGCGTTGTAGGACTCCACGGTGCGCGTCAGCTGACGACCCATGGACTGCAGGTGCCCGGCGGAGGTGGCGATGCGGTCGTGCAGCTCGCGTCCCAGGGCCAGCACCTCCTCGGCGTTCTGCCCCACCTGCTCGTGCTGCCACACCAGGGCCACGGTGCGCAGCAGGGCCATGGTGGTGGTGGGGGAGGCCAGCAGTACGTGGCGGCGCAGCGCGTCGTCGAAGAGGGCGGCGTCGTGCTGCAGGGCGGCCGCGAGCGTGGCGTCGGTGGGCACGAAGCACACGACGAACTGCGGTGAGCGTGTGAAGGCCGACCAGTAGGCCTTGCCGGCCAGGGTGTCCACGTGCGTGCGCAGTGCCCGGGCGTGGCGGGCGAGCAGCTCGGGTCGGTCGGCGTCGTCCACGTCCTGCGCGGCGAGGAAGGCCGTCATCGGGGCCTTGGCGTCCAGCACCACCACGCGCTCCCCGGGCAGGCGCACCACCATGTCCGGCCGCACCTGCTTGTCGTGCTGGCTCGTGGCGCGCACCTGCTCGTCGAAGTCCACCTGACGCACCAGGCCGGCGTGCTCCACCAGGCGCCGCAGCTGCGTCTCGCCCCAGGTGCCGCGCACGCCGCTGGCCGCCAGCGAGCCGGCGAGCGAGGTGGTCGAGGCGTCGAGCCGCTCGGTGGAGGCCGCCACCTGCAGCAGACGCTCGCCGAGCTCGCCGAACTGCTCCACGCGGTCGCGCTCCAGGGCGGTGACCTGCTTCTCCACCCGCTCGAGCGAGGCCCGCAGGGGGCCCAGGGTGGTGGCGGTGTCGCGCTCGGCGAGGGCGCGGCGGCGCGCCTCGGTCTGCAGCTCGTCGGCCTGGGCGCGTGCCCGCTCGGCCTCGGCCTCGGCGCGGTCGGCGCGCTCCGCCATCGAGCCGGCGCGCTGACGGGCGAGGGCGAGCTCCGTGCCGCCGCGTGACCGCGCTGCCGCCCAACCGAGTGCCACGCCCACCACGAGGGCGAGTGCGGCCAGCAGCGCGGCGAGCCAGGGGGAGAGGCCGGAGGTGGTGGCGGAGTCCATGGCGCGCACCCTGCCACCCGGCTCCGACAACCTCGCGGGCCCTCGTCGGGGGCGCCACCGGGGGCAGCGTGCCGGGCCGGCCGCCGGGGTCGCTCGCGTAGACTCCGCGCCCGTGGCACTCACCATCGGAATCGTCGGTCTCCCCAACGTCGGCAAGTCGACCATGTTCAACGCGCTGACCAAGAACAACGTGCTCGCCGCGAACTACCCGTTCGCGACGATCGAGCCGAACGTGGGCGTGGTCCCGCTGCCGGACGAGCGTCTGGAGCGCCTCGCCGAGATCTTCGGATCGGCCCGCATCCTGCCGGCCACGGTGAGCTTCGTCGACATCGCCGGCATCGTGCGCGGCGCCTCCGAGGGTGAGGGCCTGGGCAACAAGTTCCTCGCCAACATCCGCGAGGCCGACGCCATCTGCCAGGTGGTCCGCGCCTTCGAGGACGACGACGTGCACCACGTGGACGGCCGCGTGGACCCCTCCGGTGACCTGGAGACCATCAACACCGAGCTGGTGCTGGCCGACCTGCAGACGCTGGAGAACGCGATCCCGCGCCTGGAGAAGGAGGTCAAGGGCAAGAAGACCGACAAGGAGGTCCTCGACACCGCCCTGGCCGCGCAGAAGGTGCTGGAGGACGGCGACACGCTCTTCGCCAAGGGGGCCGCCGCGGGCGTGGACATGGACCTGGCCGCCCAGCTGGGCCTGCTCACCACCAAGCCGTTCATCTACGTGTTCAACGTGGACGAGAACCAGGTGGCCGACGAGGACTTCCGCAGCCGCATGTCCGAGCTGGTGGCCCCGGCCGACGCGATCTTCCTCAACGCGCAGCTGGAGTCCGAGCTGGCCGAGCTCGACGCCGAGGAGGCCGCCGAGCTGCTGGAGAGCGTCGGCATCGACGAGCCGGGCCTGCACCAGCTGGCACGCAAGGGCTTCAACACCCTGGGCCTGCAGACCTACCTGACGGCCGGGCCCAAGGAGGCCCGTGCGTGGACGATCCACCAGGGCTGGACCGCCCCGCAGGCCGCCGGTGTGATCCACACGGACTTCGAGAAGGGCTTCATCAAGGCCGAGGTCGTGTCCTTCGAGGATCTCGACCAGTACGGTTCGATGAACGCCGCCAAGGAGGCCGGCCGAGTCCGCATGGAGGGCAAGGACTACGTCATGGCCGACGGTGACGTGGTGGAGTTCCGCTTCAACGTCTGATCCTCGACCGTCCGTCAGGCGGAGCGTGGCCCCTGGCGGTGCGCCGGCGCAGTTGACCCTCCCGTCGCTGGATGCCTCACCGTCGTGATGTCAGCAGGAGCTGACGACGTGACAGAAGGAGTCCGCCATGATGAGCATCGGCCAGTTCGCCTACAGCACCGGGTTGAGCGTGAAGACCCTCCGGTACTACGACGAGATCGGTCTGCTCCCGGCCGCAGAGGTCGACCCGTTCAACGGCTACCGCACCTACCGGGGATCGCAGTTGCGTGAGGCCACCCTGCTCCGGGTGCTGCGTGCCTCCGGCATGGGGGTCGATGAGATGAGGAAGGCCCTCACCCATCCACACGAGACCGATGGGTTGATCGCCCGGCGACGGGCCGAGCTGGCCGTTCAGCGGGAGCTCGAGGACTGGGCGCTGGGTGAGGTCCAGCGGTGGCAGAGCACCGATGCGAGCGTGGTGCAGACCCGCGACCGTGCGGCACAGCGCTGGGCTGGTGTCGCCGTGTCCCTCGACCTCAGGGCGGTGTCCGATGACGTGGAGGGGGAGGCGTCGGCCGCGGAGTGCATGGGGCGTCTGGAGGAGCTGTCAGCGCAGCTCCACGCCGAGCTCTCCTCCCGGGGCGTGGCTGGACCACTGGAGGGGGAGGGCCGTGCCTGGATCGAGCTTCGCAGCGACCCGGCCCGCGCGAGTGTGATCGAGGTCGTGTCCTGCATCGCCGTCCACGCCCCGGTGCAGCCGGACCTCACCCTCGACGGGCACCAGGTGCTCACCGGGGAGCTGCCCGACCGTGTTGAGGCATTCGTCACCACGGAGGTCCCTGCCCCGGGCGGCTCCGGTGATCCGGACGGGTCCGAGGCACGGCTCGCCGGCGGCCCCCTCCCGCAGCCTGCCGCGATCGCGCTGGCCGTGGTGGCGGAGGAATCAGGCGCGGACCCCTCCTGTGTGCGTCAGCACACGAGAGTCTCCGACGAGGGGTTCGTCCTCGAGTGGTGCGTCACGTTGCCGTGAGTCATGGACTCGTGGCGGTAAGGTCGACGTCCTCACCCACCGCTGTCTGACTCGGCCGCCTCGTGGACGGGCGGAGTGCCCTGCCGGTGGGGCGCCCTCGGCGCGGAATGAATCGCAGCAAGCCCCCCCCCGGCGCGGCCGGGTCGAGGGAATCCCCACGTCGGCCCGGAAGGCGTTCGGCTGGACGCGTGATGGCCAGGTGATCCCCGAGGGGGCCGAGGCGGTCCGGCGGGCGTTCGACGCGTTCCTCGGCGAACCGTCTCTGTCGATCCGGCGCATCCGCGAGGACTTGAACAAGGCCGGACACCTCACCGCACGCGGGTCGGAGTTCTCCGTCGATGCCGTGCGGTACCTGCTGGCGAACCCGCTCTACGCTGGCTACATCAAGCACTACGCCTCGGGCGAGTTCTACCCGGTGCAGGATGGGATGTTCCCGCCCATCGTGAGCGAGCAGACCTGGCGGGCCGCGGTGGCGAAGCTGGAGGACAACGTGCGGAGGTCGGCCGGGCAATGCAACCAGCCGAAGTACCTCCTGTCCACGATAGGGGCTCTTCGGAGTTGAGCGTGGGTGCTTGGGGGTAGGGGTCGAGGTCCCGGGCATGATCTGAGGACTTCTACCCCCTCGGATC